>NZ_WSNW01000001.1:0-600000 GCF_009767585.1 Coprobacillus cateniformis | reverse complement strand
ATAAAGAAGTTATTCATGATTTTAATGTTGAAATTGAAAGTGGACAGATGGTTGCTATTGTGGGACCAACTGGCTCTGGAAAAACAACTTTGATTAGTTTATTGATGCGTTTTTATGATGTAACATCTGGCAGTATCCGCATTGATGGCATTGATATCAAAGATATGCGTCGTGAAGATTTGCATGCCTTATTTGGAATGGTTTTACAAGATACCTGGTTATTTCATGGAACAGTTTATGATAACTTGCGTTATGGTCGTCAAAATGCACGAAAGGATGAAATTATAGAAGCTGCAAAACAAGCAAATGTTCATCATTTCATTCGTACACAACCTGAAGGCTATAACATGATTATTAATGAGGAAGCAAACAATATTTCTCAGGGTGAAAAACAGCTATTAACAATTGCACGTGCTATTTTAAAAAATCCTCAGATTTTAATATTAGATGAAGCTACATCTTCAGTAGATACTCGTTTAGAAAAAATGTTACAAGAGGCTATGCATAATGTTATGAAAGGGCGTACAAGTTTTGTCATTGCACATCGTCTTTCAACAATTAAGAGTGCTGACTTGATACTCGTAGTGAAAGATGGGCGTATTGTTGAACAAGGTAAACATGAAGAACTTATTATGAAAAAAGGCTTCTATGAACAATTATATAATGCTCAATTCCAAGAAGATGCATAAGATAGAGAAGGAGATTTAACTACAAAGATAGGGAAATCTCTTTTGTTTTTCTCAAAATCAAAAGTTATTCACATATTTCATTTCTTTGAAGAAAATTCAATCCTTTCTAGTGAATATATAAGTATAGGAATGTTTTTTTATTGTTCATATGTTTTCATTAAGCAAATAATGTGCTATAATGTTTCTATGAACTCCTATAGAAATGGAGGTCTTATATTATGCGTCTTGCTACACCTCTCTTAAAGCCTGATGCAACCTTAAAGAATTTCTTTCACTACAAGAGTCGCTTTGCTGATATCATCAATCTTGTCTGCTTTGATGGTCAGCCTATCCTTTCAAGAAACTCACTGTCTAATGAGGATACAGATATGTCTACTGTTTTTGATTTTGATGAGCATCCAATCAGCTTCAATGCTTATCGGGATACTCTTGTGAAAGTGAGTGTTGGTGGTATCTATGCCCTCATTGCGATTGAAAATCAGAAGGCTATTGACTATCATATTCCAGTCAGAACATTTGTCTATGATGCGAGCAGCTATAAGAAACAATATCAAGATTATCTAGATGAAAAGAAGTGGAATAAAGAAGCTAAGTTGAAACTTATTCCCATTATTACAGTTGTTCTCTATTATGGAGAAAGAAAATGGAGTGGGCCAAGGACATTGCTGGATATGATGGAATTACCAGAAGAAATGAAAGGAATAATGAATGACTGGAATACTCATATTATAGACGTCAAGGAATTGGATGCAAGTTTGTTAACAGATAAGGATAATCGAGATCTCATAGAGGGGTTACAGATGTTTTATAAGTGGCAAGGAGATCTAGAGTTTTTTAAGGAAAGAAAGATGTCAAGAGATACAGCGATTGTATTGGCATCACTGGTAGATAAGGGAGAAGAGTTATTGAAGATAGTCAGGAAAGAAGAGAAGGAGGAAATTGATATGTGCGAATCGATTGATAACTTTAGAAAGAAGGCAGTACAGGAAGGAATGTGTTTAACAATACTGAAACAATTAAACAAAAAGGTAGGATATTTATCATCAGAAGTCGTTACTATGATAGAGAACAGTTCAAGGGAACAATTAGAAAAACTAGCAGTTGAAATTGTATCAATTAAAGATGAACATGATATATTTGTTTTATTACAATCATACTAATAAAACAAAATATAAAGAAAGCCTTTACAATTTTGTTGAATTATGTTATTTTAATAAATGTAGTTCAGTATTGTCATTATTAAGTTAAGCAAGACCTGTTTACATAATTTTTTAATTATGCATTCAGGTCTTTTTGTATAAGGAGGAAAAGTTATGAAATTAATGAGTGTTGTAGATGGAAAAAAGAAGTATTTAGAAGAAGTAAACGATGAAGCATTTTCTCAAAAGATGATGGGAGATGGCATTGCTGTTGTACCAAGTGTGGGAAAAGTATATGCCCCCGCAAGTGGTAGAGTGAGTATGTTATTTCCAACTTATCATGCTATTGGATTAATATTAACAGACGGTGTAGAAGTCTTAATCCATATTGGTATTGATACAGTTGAAATGGATGGTGAAGGTTTTAAAAGTTATGTGCATGTTGGAGATGTGGTAGAAGAGGGAACCTTGTTAATAGAGTTTGATGTTGAAAAGATTAAAAATGCAGGATATGAAACCGATGTTATGGTTATCATCACTCAATTATCTCAATATTCATTAATTCATAAAACCGAGGCAGATGAATTAACAATTCAAGATGTTATTTTAGATATTCAATAGGTGTTTTATGATAATTAAGAGGATTTTAAATAATAACGCTGTTATGAGTGTTGATGAGTCTGGTGAAGATATTATTGTGAAGGGAAAAGGGATTGCATTTCAAAAGAAGAGTGGTGATGAAATCAATCAAAATAAAATTGATAAAATATTTGTTATTAAAAATCAGGAAATAAATCGAAGATATCAAGAAATTCTTGTTCATATTCCATATGATTGTATTAATGCTTGTGAAGATATGATAGATGTCATTAAGGCAAATATTCATAAAGAGTTAAGTGATAAAATTTATGTAACATTGACAGATCATATTTTTAATTTGTTAGAAAGAGTAAAGATGGGAATAGTTTTTGATAATGCTCTATTGTGGGATGTGAAAAGATTATATCGAGAGGAATATCAAGCGGGATTATTGGTTGTAGAAATGATTAGAGAATTGTTTGATATTAAGATAGAAGATGATGAAGCTTGCTTTATTGCTTTACATATAGTCAATGCCCAGATGAATACAGAATTTAAAGAAGTTATTGAAATTACAACTATGATTGATGATGTGTATGATATAGTAGAATCTTGTTTTGATTTGAACATTGATAAAGATGGATTAGAGTATACAAGATTTATAATGCATTTAAGAGTATTTTTTGAAAGAATTATTAATCAACAAAATATTCACTCTGAAAAAAGTCAAACTCTTTTAAAGACATTACAAAATGAATATTTAAAACAATATCAATGCGTTTTAAAAATATTAGATTATGTTTCAATGAAATATGATGAAGCCTTAGAGGGAGAAATCTTATATTTATTAGTTCACGTTATTAAATTAACTGAACATTAAATATAACTTTAACTAAGGGAGGTGAAGATTTTCTCAAACTGGATAGTGACAGTCAGGCTGGCTAAACCTTTATTTTAATATATCTAATTAAAGTGGAGGATAAAAAAATGACGAATCAAGTTTTAGCATCAACAATTTTAGAAAAAGTTGGTGGCAAGGAAAATGTCAAATCAGTGACTCACTGTATGACAAGATTAAGATTTAGCTTAAATGATATTGAAAAAGCAAATCAAGATGAATTAAAGGCAATGAATGAAATTATGGGTGTTGTTTATAAAGGTGGACAATTTCAATTGATTATTGGACCACAAGTGACAAATTTATACGATGAAGTCATGCAATTATTACCAAATCAAGATAAGCTACAAGAAGAACACTGTAAAATTAAAGAACCTATTAAAAAAGATATCAAGTCTTATATAAATAACATTATGGGTGCTTTAGCTGGATGTATGACACCATTAATTCCCATTTTATTATGTATGGGAATTTGTAAAGCAATCGTAGCTGTATTGGGTCCTCAATTGTTAGGCGTTTTCACTGAAAAAGATAGTTTGTATGTTCTTTTTCAGTTTGTAGGTGATGCAGGATTGTATTTTATACCTATTTATGTAGGTTATACAGCATCTAAAAAATTTGGATTTAATGAGTTAATGGGGATGTTTTTAGGAGCTATTCTTATTCATCCAACTTTAATTCAATTAGCAGCTGATGGAACGAAATTCGATGTTTACGGCATACCTGCTGTAGCACAAAATTATACATCATCAATCATTCCAATCATACTTACAATTTGGGTTGCTTCTTATGTAGAACGTTTCTTTAAGAAGTATACACCAGATGTACTAAAAGTTTTTGGAATTCCCTTAGGAACATTGTTGATTATGTTACCATTAGAATTATGTTTGTTTGGTCCTTTGGGATCATTTGCAGGACAATATATTTGTCAAGGTATTATTTGTTTGTATGATGTTGCTGGGCCATTGGCAGTAGGAGTCGTTGGTGCTACTTTTGGACTATTGGTTTTAACAGGAATGCATACTGTTTTGATGGCTTTCTTATTTATGACATTCCCAATGGTTGGATATGATGCTTTTATTATACCTGCTATTTTTGCTTGTAGTTATGCTGGAGCAGGAGTGACGTTGGCTTGTGTTATTAAGTTTAAAGATAAAAAGAAAAAACAATTGACTTTAGGTTACTTTATTACATGGTTGTTTGGTGGGGTTGGTGAACCTATGTTATATGGCTTGAATATTCCTTATAAAACACCGTTATATGCAGGAATTATATCAGGTTTTATAGCAGGTGTTGTGACAGGATTATTAGGTTTAAAAGCATATGTTTTAAGCCCATCAAATGGATTATATATTTTACCAGCATTTTTAGGTGGACCAAATTCAAATTATATTTTATTAGGAATATCAATGGTTGTTTCTGTTGTTATTGGGTTTGTAGTGATGTGGTTTATGAAATTAGATGAAAGTTTAGTGTAGGGTGATATATGGTATATTTTAAACACGAAAAATTAAGTGAACGTATTTATCGAATTATAGATATAACAGGTGTTTGTTGTTATTTGGTGATTGGAGATGACAGGGCATGTTTATTAGACACTTGTAATGGGATAGGAAATATTAAAACGTATGTGGAGCAGATGACAGACCTCCCAATTATTGTTATTTTAACTCATGGGCATCTTGATCACATGGGTGGAGCTGGTTTGTTTGATGAAGTGTATATGAATCATGATGATATGCCAGTATTTCATAAACATGGTGATATGCAGTTCCGAATTGAAGATACAAATGCTCATTCTCCTATGCAGATAGATGCAGAGATATTTATACCTACATATCAAGGAGATATACAAGATATTCAAGATAATGATTGTTTTGATTTAGGTGGTATAACTATTCAGATGATATTAGTGAAGGGACATACACCAGGAATGATGTGTCCACTTATTAAAGAAGAACGCACTATTATTTTTGGAGATGCATGTGGGGTTGGTGTTCTCTTATTTGATGAATTTTCATCATCTGTTTTAGATTATCAAAAAAGTTTAATTTGTTTGAAGGAATATGAAAATGATTATGATATTATATATCGAAATCACGGAACATTTACATCTCATAAAGAATTGTTAGATAATGTTATTGAATGTTGTGATTTGATTTTAACCAGACAAGATGCTCATTTTCCAATATTATTTCATGGTATACAATTGTATGCTTGTCATGAAACTAAAACTAATGGTCAAGGTAGAAGAGATGGTAAAGAAGGAAATATCTTATATTCTTTAGATAAAGTAAAATAATGGATGAAAGTCACGAATTTTAGAGTTTGTGGCTTTTCTTTTACTTTTATGATGAAGTTGTGTATAATAGTAAAACAAGAGAGGACATAGTATGAATATAAGGGGAATAAAGCAACAGGCAAATCATATATATTTAAAATATCGTCAACAGATTATACCAGAGTTTTTCTATGTTGGTTATGTTGGATTACTCGCACAATACTTGCAAAGCGGGTTATTCTCCTTTTTTGTTTCACTCTTTTTATCACCAATTGCTCATGGTTATGTAAAGTGTGTCATGAAACTAACAGATGAAGATCATGCACGTATTGATTATCATCAATCAATGGTTGGAATTATGGAATTCCCACGTGTTGCTCCTGCTTACTTGATGAGAAAAGCTATTATTTTATTTCTGACAGTAGTTGTGGCTTTACCAACAATATTTTCATTTCATCACTTCATTCCAGAACTATCAATAGAATGGTTTTCTTCTTTAGGAAATGCTTTTATTCAAACAGAGTTTTTTGTTCCTGATTTTCAAGAAATTGCTTTGATTGCAGAGAATGCATTTATAGTTCTTAATTTTATTGTGTGTCTTCTTGTTTATTTAGGTTTGACAGGCTTATTTATGCCTGTACCATATGTTATGGAACTAGAAGAATTTTCTTGGAGTGAATGTATTCAATATTCAATTCAATTGATGAAAGGAAATATGTTTAAATTTATTCAGCTTTATATTGGTTATATATTGAGGCATGCATTGTATTGGAGTGTGACAGGTCTTGTTTTATTGTTTGTGGGGACAATAAATGAAATATTAATGTTATTTTGTATGGTTACATCTTTGTTTTTCTATATTGGGGTATTTAAAGGAAGATTTGAGATTGCTAAATATTTATTTTATAAAGAGATAAGAGGGGATTATGATGAGAGATTTACAGGGAATTAAGAAGATTGTTATTAAAGTTGGTTCTTCTTCACTTTGTAATCAGAAAGGACAAATTGAAAAAGAAAAGATTTTATATTTAATTTTACAAATATCAAAATTGATAGAATTAGATTATTCTATTGTTTTAGTTTCTTCAGGAGCAATTGCTGCTGGTATGGGGGCTTTAGGATTGAAGGAAAAACCACAAACGATACCAGAGAAGCAAGCTTTAGCAGCTATTGGACAAGCAAAATTAATGCAAATCTATGAAGAAATATTTCAATTGTTTGATATTGAATGTGCACAGGTTCTATTAAATCATGGTGATTTTGATGATCGAAAAAGATTGATTAATCTTACCAATACAATGCATTCTTTGATGCACTATGGTGTGATTCCGATTGTGAATGAAAATGATGCATTGGCAGTTGATGAAATTAAAGTTGGTGATAATGATACACTAGCCGCTTTAATTGTTCCTGTTGTAGAAGCCGATATGTTAATCCTTGTTAGTGATATTGATGGTCTTTATACAGCGAATCCACATGTTGATAAAGATGCACAACTGATTAAATTTGTAGATTATGTTGATGATGATATACGTCATATGGCAGGTGATACATCTTCGGGATTAGGAACTGGTGGCATGGCAACAAAGATCAGAGCAGCTAAGATTGTGAATGATTATGGGAGTCATCTGGTGATTGTTAATGGTCAACAGGAAAATAGTATTTTGCATATTTTTGATGAACATGAAAGTGGAACTTGGTTTAATGGGAAAAGTGGTGTGAATATGAATGCCAAAGTTCATTGGCTTACTTATCGAACAAGTTCAAAAGGATGCATAGTTGTTGATGAAGGTGCTGCTGAAGCTTTGCAGGTTCATCGTAAAAGTTTGTTGCCGAAGGGAATTGTCAATGTGCAAGAGCATTTTATGAGGGGGCAGGTTGTAGATATTATGAATGTTCGTGGTGAAAAGATTGCTAAGGGTATAAGCAATTATTCAAGTGAAGAAATTAAATTGATTATGGGTCATCAAAGTTGTGAAATTGAATCTATATTACATTATAAAGATTATGATGTTGTTGTTCATGCAAATAATATGGTTATTATAGGAGGGGATTGCTATGGATAGTGTTTTACAGATCCAGTTGGAACTTGCTAAAAAGGCAAGCCGTACAATGTTAAAGATAAGTACTGAACAAAAAAATCAAGCTTTAACATCAATTTCATATGCATTAAAAAAGCATGTTGATGAAATTATTGCAGCAAATCAGATTGATATTGATAATGCTAAAGCAAATGGGATGTCATCTGCTATGGTTGATCGTCTTTTGTTAACACAGCAGAGAATTGAAAACATTGCTGAAGATGTTTTAAAATTAACAACATTAAGTGACCCAGTTGGTCAAGTTATTCGAGAGATTCATCGACCTAATGGCTTGCTTATTAAACAGGTGAGAGTGCCAATAGGTGTTTTTGGTATTATTTATGAATCAAGACCAAATGTCACAGTGGATATTGCATGTTTATGCATTAAATCTGGTAATGTCTGTGTTTTAAAAGGCGGCAAGGAAGCATTATGTTCTAATCAAATATTAACACGTATTATGCAAGAAGCAACACGTCATATTCTTCCAGTAGGAACGATTACTCTTATTGAAAATACTGATCGTTCAATGGTTTCACAATTAATTACTGCCAATGAGTATGTAGATGTTGTGGTGCCAAGAGGAGGTAAAGGACTGATAGAGCATGTCATCCATAACGCAACAGTTCCTGTCATAGAAACAGGTGCAGGGAATTGTCATTTGTATATTGATAAAGATGCTAATATGCACAAAGCTATTGCTATTTCAGTGAATGCTAAAATACAAAGACCATCAGTCTGTAATGCCATTGAAACAATTCTAGTTCATAAAGATATTGCTAAAGAGTATCTTGTAGCAATGGTAAAGGCTTTTGATGGAAAGGTAGAGATTCGTGGTGATGAGCGTGTATGTGGTATGATTTCATGTCAAAAAGCAACACAGGAAGATTATGCTACTGAATATGATGATTATATTGTAGCAGTGAAAATTGTTGATTCCATTGATGAGGTCATTGATCATATTTATAAATATTCAACAAAGCATTCTGAATGTATTGTGACTGAGAATCAAGAAGCAGCGACACTTTTCTTAAACTCTTTGGACTCAGCCTGTGTTTATCATAATGCATCAACTCGTTTTAGTGACGGTGGAGAATTTGGTTTTGGTGCAGAACTCGGTATCAGTACACAAAAATTGCATGCAAGAGGTCCACTTGCACTTTTAGAAATGACATCATTTCAATATCGAATTTATGGACAAGGACAAATAAGGGAGTAAGAATGAATATAGAAGAAAGAGTCAGAGTTGCTTATGAAACACATCATGAAGGATATAATTGTGCTCAAGCTGTTTTTGCAGCCTATTTAGATTTATTAGATATTTCAAAAGAAGATGCCATGAAAACTGCTTATGGTTTTGGTGGTGGGTTAGGAATGACCCGTGAAATCTGTGGCACATTGACAGGTGGAGCCATGGTCTTAGGTCAAAAGTTTGGAAAAGAAGCTGCGGATGTGAAACAAAAACAATTTGTTAATAAGAAAGTTGCTTCACTATGCAAAGAATTTGAAGAAAGTCATGGTTCAGTCATTTGTGGTGAACTTTTAGGGTTAAGAGAAACTGATAAAAAAGTTAATCGACAAACTTGTGATGAGCTCATTGAGGAAGTTGTTAGATTATTAGAAAAATATATGGTTAAAGAAGAAATTTCATAAAAAGAAGTTTCTTTTTTATATTTGTATTGACATTACTTAGTCGACTAACTATAATAGTTAGTGCGCTAAGTAATAAGGGGTGAAGAAGCATGAAATATGAAAAACTGAGTATAATTATGGAAGAATTACGAATGGTCCATAAATTGCATAACAAAATGATGTCTGGACATTGTCAGGATATTACTCCAGAACAAGGGAAGTTATTATATCTTATTAGAAATGAAAAGATGAATCAAAAAGAAATTGCAAAACATCTTCATATTACAGAGGCGACTCTTTCAGTAAGAATAAAACGTTTGGTTGATTCGGGGTTGGTTGAAAGAGAAGTTGATAGAAATGATAAGAGAGTTTATTCTATTGTTTTATCAAAAAAAGGGGAAAAACTTATGAATGATATGGAGAATGCAATTCATCATTATCAAGAGGTTATTTGTAAAGGTATTACAAATGAGGAATATGAATCTGTATTAAAAGTTATTCATAAAATTCAAAAAAATATAAAGGAGGAAATTGAATGATCAAGTTGCGAAAATTTGCTTATAAATTTTGGTTACCAATTATTCTTTGTATTGGGTTTGTCTTTATTCAATCTCAATCAGAGTTAGCGTTGCCTGATTATATGAGCAAGATAGTTACAAATGGAATTCAAGCAGGTGGATTTGATAGCCCAGTTGCTGATGTTTTAAGTGATGAAACATTACAACATCTTTTGATTTTTGCTGATGATGCTCAACAAGAAGTCATTAAATCTAGTTATACATTCACAAGTTATAATGATTTAGATGATGATATCAAAGAAACATTTCCAAAATTGAAAGATGCCTATTTATTAAAAGATCTTTCTAAAGAACAAAATGAACAATTAGAAAGTGCTTTAGTGAAACCAATGTTAATGGTATCTTCTATTGATTCAATGGATCCAAATTCTGATGAATACAAAGAAAGATTTGGTAATTTACCAGCAGGTACTGATCTTTATAAAGTCTTTTCAATGATGGATGAAGAAGCAAAAAAAGAAATGACAAAAAGTATTGATGAACAAATGGATGCCATGGGTGAAACAACAATGTTAATTGCTGCTGGTAATGGTGTGAAAACAGAGTATATTGGATTGGGCGCTGATGTCGATAAAATTCAATCAGATTATATACTTAAATCTGGTTTAATTATGTTAGGTATTGCCTTAATTGGTTCTATTGCAGCGATGAGTTCAGCATTCCTATCATCTCGTGTTGGGGCCGGTGTTGCTAGAGATTTAAGGAAGGCTGTTTTCAAGAAAGTAGAGAGTTTTTCAAATACAGAATTTAATAAGTTTTCAACAGCTTCATTAATTACGCGTACAACAAATGATATAACGCAAGTTCAAATGCTCGTGATTATGTTACTTAGAATTGTATTATTTGCACCTATGATGGGAATTGGAGCTTTATACAAAGCTTTAACACATTCAACATCAATGACATGGATTATCTTTATGATTTTGATTGTGATTAGTGTTGTCTTATTCATCTTAATCAAAGTGGTTATGCCTAAATTCAAAGTTATTCAATCCTTAATTGATAGATTGAACTTAACAATGAGAGAGAATTTAACAGGAGTTCTTGTTATTCGAGCATTTGGTAATGAAAAACATAGTGAGGAACGTTTTGATGGTGCAAATGATGATTTAACAAAAGTTAATTTATTTGTGAATCGTGCTATGGCAACCTTAATGCCAATTATGATGTTTATTATGAATATTGCAGCTGTTCTTGTTGTTTGGGTTGGAGCAAAGCAAATGGATTTAGGAAATATTGCAATTGGTGAAATGATGGCTTTTATTCAATATACAATGAATATCATTATGTCATTCTTATTTATTGCAATGATTTTCATCATGATTCCACGTGCCAGTGTTGCAGCAGGTAGAGTTTATGATGTTTTATCAACAGAATTAAAAATTAAAGATCCTGATGTTGCAGAAGATTTCTATGCAAGCAAAAAAGGTTTAGTGGAATTCAAAAATGTAACTTTCCAATACCCTGGTGCCCATGAAGCTGTTTTAAGTGATATTAACTTTACAGCTAAACCTGGTCAAACAACTGCTTTTATTGGTTCAACAGGATCAGGAAAATCAACATTAATTAATTTGATTCCTCGTTTCTATGATGTTACAGAAGGTGAAATTCTCGTTGATGGAGTTGATGTTAGAAAAGTGAAACAACATGATTTACGAGAATTAATTGGTGTTGTTCCACAAAAAGGTGTTCTTTTCTCAGGTACAATTCGCTCTAATCTTCAATATGGTGCACGTGATGCAAGTGATGAAGATTTAAATGAAGTTATTCGTATTGCCCAGGCGAGCGAGTTTGTTGATGATAAACCAAAAGGTTTAAGTGAAGAGATTTCACAAGGTGGAACAAATGTTTCAGGAGGACAAAAACAACGTTTAGCTATTGCAAGAGCTTTGGCAAAAAATCCTGAGATATTAATTTTTGATGATAGTTTCTCGGCATTAGATTTTAAAACTGATGCTATTTTAAGAAAAGAATTAAGTAAGCTAACAGAAAAAACACAAAACACAATTTTAATTGTTGGTCAAAGAATTGCATCTATTATGGATGCTGATCAGATCATTGTTTTGGATAAAGGAAAAATAGTTGGAAAAGGAACTCATGAAGAACTTATGAAAGATTGTCAAGTTTATCAAGAGATTGCTTATTCTCAACTTTCAAAGGAGGAATTAGCAGATGCCTAGAGGACCAATGGGACATGGTGGACATGCCACAGAAAAAGCTAAGGACTTTAAAGGAACACTAAAAAAATTATTTGCTTACTTAAAACCTTATTATGTTAAATTTATATTTATTATTATTTTTGCGACTGGATCAACTGTCTTTGCTATCTTTGGACCAAAGATTTTAGCTAAGGCAACTGATAAATTAAGTGAAGGTATTATTTCGAAAATCTCAAATACTGGTGGTATTGATTTTGGTGCTATTGCAGAGATATTGATTTTCTTAGGTTGTATTTATTTGTTAAGTGCATTACTGAATTATATTCAAGGGTTCTTAACTTCTGGTATTTCACAAAGAGTTGCTTATGATTTTAGAAAAGCCATTTCTGAAAAAATGGATCGCTTGCCATTAAGTTATTTTGATAAGCATTCAAGTGGTGATACATTATCTCGTGTTACAAATGATGTTGATTTGATTGCCCAGTCATTAAATCAAAGTATGACACAGATTGTCACTTCAGTTGTTACTGTAATAGGTATATTAATTATGATGTTAACGATTAGTATTCCAATGACTTTAATGGCATTATGTGTATTACCAGTATCAATGGCTTTAATGGGAATCATTATGAAGAGAACACAGAAATATTTCTTTAAACAACAAGAGAGTTTAGGAAATGTGAATGGTCATATTGAAGAAATGTATGGTGCTCATCAGGTTGTGAAGGCATTTAATGGTGAAGAAGAATCAGTAGAGAAATTTGTTGTTTACAATGATGATTTGTATGAGTCTGCATGGAAATCTCAATTCTTTTCTGGTTTATTACAGCCATTAACAACTTTTGTTGGAAACATTGGTTATGTTGGTGTGTGTTTATTAGGGGGCTTCTTGGCAACAGGAGGATCTATTTCAATTGGAGATATTCAGGCATTTATTCAATATGTAAGACAATTTAATCAACCAATTACACAACTTGCTCAAATTATGAATCAGCTTCAATCAACTGCAGCAGCTGCTGAACGTGTATTTGAATTTTTAGATGAAGAAGAGTTGTCTAAAGAAACACCAGTTGTAGAACACGAAGATATTCAAAAAATAGATGGAAGTGTCACATTCAATAATGTCAACTTTGGTTATAATCCTGATAAGACAATTATTAATGATTTCTCAATGCATGTCCATGCTGGTCAAAGTGTTGCAATTGTTGGACCAACTGGTGCAGGAAAAACAACGATTGTTAAATTATTAATGCGTTTCTATGAATTAAATAGTGGATCTATTTTGATTGATGGTCATGATATTAAAGATTTCTCAAGAAGTGATTTAAGAAGTTTGTTTGGAATGGTTTTACAAGATACTTGGTTATTTGGTGGAACAATTAAAGAAAACTTAAAATATGGAAAACTGGATGCAACTGATGAAGAAATGATAAAAGCTTGTGAACTGGCTTATGCTGATCATTTTATTAATACACTAGAAGATGGTTATGAAACAATTATTAATGAGGAATCAAGCAACATTTCTCAAGGGCAAAAACAATTATTAACAATTGCCAGAGCATTCTTAGCTGATCCTAAAATATTAATTCTTGATGAAGCGACTTCTTCAGTTGACACAAGAACAGAAGTTTTAATTCAAAAAGGTATGGATAAGTTAATGGAAGGAAGAACAAGTTTTATTATTGCTCACCGTTTATCTACCATTAAAGATGCAAGTACAATTATTGTCATGAAAGATGGCGATATTGTGGAACTTGGGAATCATGAATCATTGCTTGCTAAGGGTGGATTCTATGCTGATTTATATCAGTCACAATTTGAATCAAGTAAAGAAGAATAAAAAGAATATATATGACTTTGTTATAAGTCATTCTATTAAAAAAGATCATAGTCTATTGATATGGACTGTGATCTTTTCTGTACATCATGAACTTTTCATTAAATAGATCTACTTATTTAATGTATAAAGAAATGCTTTCAATTGAGATTCATTTTCTTTTAAATAACAACAGTAAAATGTTGCATGAGCTTCTTTATCAGTAATGGGAATAATAACTCTATTTGGTGGGATACCATCATATTTCATGCTAAAATCTGATGTAAAAGAAGGTAAAGATGATAATTCGATGAGATCATAAAAAACACTTCGATCTTGTTGAATGAGAAATTTGGTATTTGGCATTGTTTCATTATGCATTTGATTCCAAAAACCAATATTAGACATCAATAACATTTTTTCTCCATCCATTTCTTTTAAGGAAATGGCTTTTTGATGTGCCAAATGATGATCATGAGGGAGTGAGAAGTAAAGCTGTTCTTCCATGAACATAATGCTTTCAATATCATCATCTTCAATTTCATAAGGCATAATAATAAAGGTGTATGTATGATCTTTGAGACCATCTATGAGTATATTGATATCTTTAATTTCATTAGAAACCGTTTTATCAGGATAAAATCTTGATACTTTTTGATTGAGATAGATTTGTGGAGCTGGAGCACATGTTCCTATCGAGATAGTATGCTGCTTTCTATTAAATTCTCTTAACTGTGTTTTCATGCTTTTTGTATCACTGATAATTCTTTTGGCAAGTTCTACCGCAAGTAATCCAGTTGCGTTTAAATACATTCTATTTTTTGTACGTTCAAATAGTGTTAAATCTAGTGTTTCTTCTAGCTTTTGCATAGAACGTGTCAAAACAGGTTGAGAGATATGTAATTCTTTAGCAGCCCGAGATAATGTTTTGTATTCATCAAAAGCAATAAGATGGATAAGTTGTTCAAATTCAATCATATATTTCTCCTTTCACTATTCTATTTCATTATAGCAGATTTCAATATTAATATTGTACTTTTTTAATATAATTGAGTAAAATGGATGTGTAAAGGAGAATAATAATTATGAAAAAAACATTATATTTAATGAGACATGGACAGACATTATTTAATTTACAGCATAAAATTCAAGGATGGTGTGATGCCCCATTAACACAACTTGGTATCAAACAAGCAAAGATTGCAAGTGAATACTTTAAAGATAATCAGATTACTTTTGATCACGCTTATTCATCAACTTCAGAAAGAGCCTGCGATACTTTAGAAATTGTCACAGATGGGAAAATGCCTTATACAAGAGTCAAAGGTTTAAAGGAATGGAACTTTGGAGCATTTGAAGGAAAAGATGAATGTTTAAATCCAAAACTACCTTATGGTGATTTCTTTAAACAATTTGGTGGTGATAGTGAGATGGAATTAAGAGAAAGAATGGTGAAAACATTAACTGATATTATGAATCAAGATGATCATAAAGTTGTTTTAGCTGTTTCTCATGGAGCTGCATGTGCGCAGTTTTATCGTGCATTTGAACAGTATGCTAAGGTTCTTAAAAAAGAAAGATTTTATAATTGCTGTATTTTAAAGTTTGAATATGAAAATGGGATCTTCACATTAGTAGAACTCTATAACAAGAATGTAACGGAATAGATGGATGATGGATATTCAAAAAAAGAAATTTGTGAATTTTGATGTTGATTTAATTCATGGCCCCATATTTAAATCATTGGTTATCTTTGCTATCCCATTATTGATATCTAATATTTTTCAACAATTATATAACACTGTTGATACAATGATCGTTGGGCAATACTTAGGCGATGTGTCTTTGGCAGCAATTGGTTCATGTGCAGCAATTTATGATTTACTGGTTGGTTTTGCATTAGGAATTGGCAATGGGTTATCAATTGTGACTGCACGAAGTTATGGATCGAAAGATGAAACATTATTAAAGAAATCAGTTGCTAGTTCGATTGTGATAGGTATTATTGTTTCTGTTGTTTTAACGCTTATTGGTCTTGTTTTTTTAAGACCATTATTGAATATATTGAATACACCAATTGAAATTATTGATGAAGCGTACAGTTATATTTTCTTTATTGTTTTGTTTATTATTGTAATGTTTGCTTATAACTTATGTGCTGGGTTATTAAGAGCTATTGGGAATAGTATGATGCCACTTATATTTTTGATTATTTCATCAGTATTAAATGTAGGTTTAGATATTCTTTTTATTACTCAATTTCAAATGGGGATTAGAGGAGCAGCAGTTGCTACGGTTATTTCACAAGGAATATCAGTTATTTTATGCATCATTTATATCATCAAAAAAACACGTGTTTTATTACCTGAAAAGAAACATTTTCAAATGGATAAAGATCTCTATAGAGAACTATTAGGACAAGGTTTTTCAATGGGATTGATGAGCTGTATTGTTTCAGCGGGTTCAGTGATATTACAATATGGAATCAATAACTTAGGTTATTTAATTATTGCTGGACACACAGCTGCGAGAAAGTTATACATGTTCTTTAATATGCCTTTTATTGCAATGGCATTAGGGATTTCTACTTTTGTTTCTCAAAATAAAGGTGCAAATCAAAAAGAACGTATTAAAAAAGCTTTGAAATATGCTTATATTTATGATGTGATTGCTGCTATTGTGGTTACTGTGATTATTCTCCTCGTATAATATATTTTGTAAAGATGACTAGTCATCTTTACAAGTTTATTTCAATATTGGATTTTCCTAAGTTATAATAGAGTTACTAGTCACTCTATTATTGGAATTTATTCTAATTCTCCTTGAAGTATCTTCATGATATCTTCTATAGAAAGTCTGTTTCTCAACTTTAGAATGTCTCTGCTTACCGAATGTTGTTTGTTCAATACTTTTGTGATACGTAGCCTTTGATCTGTATTGTTCTATTCTTATGGCGAGGTCGCATCATGTCTAAAGAACGGAGGTCTTTCCAATATTTTGTTTCTAGTTTTATCTTTTTTGAAAGGTGGTGATCCCATGAACACTCTCTTTGTAGGTATTGATGTTTCAACCAAAAATAATCAAGTCTGTGCTGTTAACTTTAATCAGGATGTTTTCTTTAATCTCTCTTTTCCAAATAACCCTGATGGATGTGATCTTCTCATTACATCTGTCTTGGCTTTTGTTGATAAAGAAAAGTTCGATTCCATCATCATCGTTACTGAATCAACTTCTATATATGACTATCATATTTGTGCTTATCTTTCATCTCAGCTTTCGATTGTCGGCACTTCTGTCATCATATATTCTGTTAATGCCAAATCCATTGCCAATTATAAGAAGTCTTATATTGAAATGGAAAAAACTGATCTGGGTGATGCTTTTTTGATTGCAGATTTTGCTCGTGTTGGTCGCTGTAAAAAGCTTCGTCCCTTTAAAGCTGCTCAACATATCGCTCTTAAACGTCTCACTCGTGAACGTTATCATTTAGCTGAGCAGCTTATTAGAGAAAAGAATTACGTTCTCAACAATATCTATTTAAAGGTTTCTGGTCTTATGACCCTTCCTCATAAGGATTTGCCTTTCAGTGATAATTTTTCTGCTTCCAACACGAAATTTTTAACTGATTATGCTTCCCCTTTTGATTTGGCTGAAAAACCTTTGGATGAAATCATTGAATATTTCAAATCTGCTTCTCAAAACAGATGTGATGATTATGGTAAAATTGCTTCTCTTTTTGATAAAGCGATTCGTTCTTCCTATAGACTTGATAAAACTGCATATGACCCTATAACTATCTCAATTACTGCTTCTATCAACCTGATTCAATGCATTGAATCTCAAATCAAGATGGTTGATAAGGCCATTGAGAAGGAAATGAAAGGTCTTTATCCTAACGGATATCAATCTCTGATGTCTATAACAGGTATCGGACCTGTCTTTGCAGCAGGTATACTTTCTGAAATTGGTGATATTTCCTATTTCAAAAGTGATGCTTCATTGGCTAAATATGCCGGTTTCCATTGGAAGAAGAATGACTCGGGCAATTTTATTGCTGATGAAAAACATTCAGCGAATTCATGTAATAAATATTTAAAATATTACATAACTCAATCCACACAGATGTCAGTGATGCATGGCTTTGATTATACGACTTCTTTTTATCGTAAGAAGTATAACGAAGCCTCTACACACAAGCATCGTAGAGCACTCGTCCTTACATCAAGAAAACTAGTTCGTTTAATTTATGTCTTGCTACGTGACAGTAAATTATACGTTTCTGTGTCTCATGACACAGTCATTGAGTAATTTGTCAATTTCATAAATTTTTTCATACTTCTTTTTAGTGTACTCTTTTTTAGATGATGGTTTTTGATTTATCTAAAAAAGATTTTATTTATTTTCTTGACATTTTACCGAATGACTTTTTGGTAGTTCGTTAGTACAACTCATTTCTGGATCAAGTGAAGCTATTGTTTTAGATAATGGAACATTATATTTGCAAATTGTGGGACCATTTTATGCTGTGTTAGGAATTTTGATGCAAACACGTTATGCCCTTCAAGGAATTGGACAAAAATTATTACCACTTATATCAAGTGTAATTGAGTTCATTGGAAAGATTATCTTTGTTTTTGTATTCATTCCTCAATTTCAGTATATGGCAGTTATATTCTGTGAACCAGCTATCTGGTGTATTATGTGCATACAGCTTGTGTATTCATATTATCATAATCCATATATCAAGGGAGTCAAAACTGAGTAATTTCATTATATTTTTGAGTTCTCCATATGATGAATATTCATATGGAGTTGTTTTTATTTAGGAAGGAGCATGTCAGTATGTATAATCCACAACTAGATACATTTATTGCAGTTGCAGATGCTGGTAGTTTTAATAAAGCATCAGAGAAACTTTATGTATCACCCAATGCAGTGATGAAACAAATGAATTTACTAGAATCAAACTTAGGTTTGCATTTGTTTGAACGGACACATAGAGGACTTCAATTAACACCAGCTGGTCAGTCACTCTATCACGATGCCTTGTATATCATTCAATATTCTAAAGATGCAATTGCAAGAGCAAAGCACTTTAATCCCCAAAAAACTTTAAGAATTGGTGTTTCTTTTACAACACCTGTTGAATATCTCATCTCATTATGGGATAAAGTTCAAAAAATATATCCACAGTTAAAATTTGAATTAATTTCTTTTGAAAATACACCAGATAATGCAAGAGAAATCATGAAAAACTTTGGAGTGAATATTGATATGGTGGCAGGTATTTACAGTTCAAATTTATTAGAAGAAAGAAGATGTGCTGCTATGCTTCTCTATCATACTCCAGTATGTTGTGCTGTCCCTAGAAATCACCCTTTAGCTTATAAAGAAAAATTAACAATGAAAGATTTATATCATGAAACAATATTTTTACTACAGCATCATTATTTTGATGATTTTGATATCATCAGAGCAGATTTGCTTAAAAACCATTCTGCCATTCAAATAGAAGATATATCCTTTTTTAATATGGACGTCTTTAATCGTTGTGTGAATGAAAGTAAGCTCATGTTGGCAATGCCAGAATGGAAAAATATCCATCCTATGTTAAAAATCATTCCTATTGAGTGGGATTATGTGATTCCTTTTGGTATTATGTATTCACCTCATCCGAGTCATGAAGTTCAATTGTTTATAGATGCTATTGAACAATGAGAGTTATAACCTAAAGGTTCATACCTATGAAAAAACAGAGAATTCTCAAAATTCTCTGTTTTTTATATACTGTAGATGTAAGGAGGAATACAAATGAAAAATAAATTATTAAAAATGGCATTGTTATCAGTGTCAATGCTGGTTACAATTGCACCGGCAATCAATGCTAATATTCCAATGATGAAAGAGGCGTTTTCTGATATATCACTTTCATTGGTCGAAATGATTACAACAGTTCCATCATTGTTTTTAATGATATCTGTTTTGACAAGTGGGATAATTGCGAAAAAGTTCGGATATAAGCAGACAATTATGTTGGGGATTGGTATTGTTGCTGTATCAGGAATTGTTCCTGTGTTTGTGAATCATTTTTATATCGTGCTTCTATCGAGGGCATGTTTAGGATTCGGTATTGGATTATTTAATTCGTTGCTTATTACATTAATCAGCTATTTCTATGATGGTGATGAAAGAACAACTCTTATTGGGTATCATGAAGCGTTAGGTGGTTTAGGAGGTATGATGATTACATACATTGCGGGTCGATTCATGAATGTGAATTGGCAAGCACCTTTTCTTGCTTATGCTATAGCTATTCCTGTCTTTTTCTTCTTTTTAAAGGTCATACCACAGGTAGAAACAAAAGATATCTTGCAGAAATTTGAAAGCAATGTTCAAAAAGATACCACTCATCAATATGGTCGTTTTTCAAAAGTTTTTGTTTTTATGATTTTAATAGTAATAGGTGCAACTCTTAATATGACAATGGGAATTAAAGTTTCTAGTTTAATGGTAGAAGAAGGGTATGGATATGCAAGTGATGCAAGTATGGTCATTATGTTGCTGAGTTTAGGATCAATGATCTCAGGATTCTTGTTTGGAAAACTCTATAAGATTTTAAAAAATTATATTTTATCAGTAGGATTTATCATCACAGCGATAGCGATGATAATAATTGGTTTATCTCATACAGTTTGGATGAGTGTATTAGGAGGATTTTTGGTCGGATTTGGATTTAGGGTTATGATGCCAACTCTAACGCATATTGTGAATAGCTCACATTTAAAAAATCCTACACTAGCAACTTCACTACTCTTGGTAGCTTATAATTTGGGAAGTGCTTTTGCACCTTATGGCAGTATGCTGATTCAAAAATTATCATGGACAGAAGGTTTAAGAGGTATCTTTTATGTAGATGGAATTGGATTTATGATCTTGGCTTTGATTGTGGGAGTGGTTGTTACTATTCAAATATTCAAAAAGCAAAGAATGAGAGGAGGTGTGAATGATGCAAAAAGTATTAATCAATTGTCAAACGTTACAAAAGGATGATATCTTTCATATTCTCAAAGTCAATAACTATCATCCAATAGAATTTGATAATGAAAATCAAGTCATTCTTTTATTGGAATTATACGACTATCAGATCAATTTATTGACAAAGCTTATGCATAATTATAGTCAAAATCAACAGCATGAAGTATTCGTTTGTGTATGCCATAAGATATCATTTTATGGATAGAAAATCTGACTATCTGTTTTTGTTATAGCAGATTGCAGTATTGTTATTGTACTTTTCATAAGGACAAAGATAAAATAAAAGTGTAGAAAAAAAGGAGAACAGATTATGAAAACATTTCAACTGAATAATGGAGAATTGATACCAGCAGTAGGATTTGGTGTTTTTCAAATTCCTAATAATGGACCAACTTATGAAGCAACATTAGCAGCATTAAAAGCTGGTTATCGTCATATTGATACAGCGGCTGGTTATATGAATGAAAGTGATGTGGGAAAAGCCATTAAAGAGAGTGGTATTGATAGAAAAGACATTTATATTACATCTAAATTATGGTTACAGGATTATGGTTATGAAAATGCGAAGAAAGGAATAGAAAACTCTTTAAAAGCATTAAATGTTGATTATATTGATTTGTATTTATTACATCAGCCTTATGGAGACTATTTAGGAGCTTGGAAAGCGTTAGAAGAAGCATTAATAGCTGGAAAGATTAAATCTATTGGTATTTCAAACATCACTGTGAATTTATGGAATAAGTTTAAAGATGGAATGAAGATGATGCCAGTTGTGAATCAAGTAGAATTTAATCCCTTTACTCAACAAAAAGAATTAAGAAAAGTCATGGCTGAAAACAATATTTTATTAGAAGCTTGGTATCCATTAGGACATGGGAATAAAGATTTACTAGAAAATGATACAATCATATTTTTAACAAAGAAATATCATAAAAATGCTGGACAGATTATATTAAGATGGATTTATCAGGAAGGTGTTATTTCATTACCTAAATCAACCAATCCAGAAAGAATGAAAGGTAATATTGAAATCTTTGATTTTGAATTAACAGATGATGAAATGAAAGCTATGGAAGCATTGGATACTGGAAAAGCAACACACAATCCTGAAGATCCAGTCAATGAAACAAGATTAATGGGATTAAAAATACATGATTAATAGGAGGATAAGAGAATGGAGTATGTAACATTGAATAATGGTATCAAGATGCCAGCTGTTGGATTTGGAGTTTTCCAGATTAAAGAGAAAGATGAATGTGTAAGAGTTGTTTTAGATGCAATTGAGTCAGGCTATCGTTTAATTGATACAGCTCAATCCTATGGTAATGAAGAAGCAGTCGGAGAAGCAATTCAAAAAACAAATGTGCCTAGAGAAGAATTATTTATTACAACAAAAGTATGGATTACAAATTATGGTTATGAAAATGCGAAGGCATCAGTAGAAGATTCTTTAAAGAAAATGCAGTTAGATTATCTTGACTTGGTTTTATTACATCAGCCTTTTAAAAATTATCATGGTGCCTATAAAGCATTGATTGATTTATACAAAGAAGGGAAAATCAAAGCTATTGGTGTTTCTAATTTCTACCCTGATCGACTTGTTGATTTATGTTTAGATACAGAAGTGATTCCAGCAGTGAATCAAGTAGAAGTGAATCCATTTCACCAGCAAGAAAAAGCACTTCAATATAATCAAAAATATGGTGTACAATTAGAAGCATGGGCACCTTTTGCTGAAGGAAAGAATGGTGTTTTTAATAATGAAACATTAAGTGGAATTGGTCAAAAATACAATAAATCAGTTGGACAGGTGATTTTAAGATGGTTAGTTCAAAGAGGAATAATTCCACTTGCAAAAACAGTGAGAAAAGAAAGAATGTTAGAAAATATTGATATCTTTGATTTTGAATTAACTGATGAAGATATGCAGCTTATTTCTGATATGAATAAAGATACAAGTTCATTCTTTTCACATTATGATCCAGCAACAGTTGAAATGATTTGTGGTTTAAAAAGATAAAAGAACAAGGAGAAAATATTTATGGAATATGTGACTTTAAGTCATCAATTAAAAATGCCGATTTTAGGATTAGGGGTATTTCAAGTACCAGATAAAAAAGAATGTCAGGAAAGTGTTTATCAGGCAATCAAAGCTGGTTATCGCTTAATTGATACAGCAGCTTCTTATATGAATGAAGATGCTGTTGGATTAGCAGTCAAACAGGCAATAAAGGATGGTATTTGTACAAGAGAAGAATTATTTATTACATCTAAACTTTGGGTACAGGATATGCGTACTTACGAAGATGCGAAGCAGGGAATAGACAATTCATTACAAAAGAGTGGATTGGAATATTTTGATTTATACTTGCTTCATCAAGCTATAGGTGATTATTTTGCAGCGTGGCGTGCGATGGAAGATGCTTTTCGTGAAGGTAAGTTAAAGGCAATTGGTGTTTCTAATTTTTATCCTAATATCTTAACAAATTTCTGTGAAATTGTAGACATCAAACCAATGGTCAATCAAGTTGAATTGCATCCTTATTTCACACAGGAGCAGGCACTTGAAACAATGAATTATTATGGAGTGATTGCTGAAGCTTGGGCACCACTTGGTGGTGGCAGATATAATCCTTTTGAGGATGAGATGTTAATATCAATTGCTAATAAATATCAGAAAACAGTTGGACAGGTACTCTTAAGATGGAATATTCAAAGAGGTGTTGTTGTGATTCCTAAAACAACCCATATTGAAAGAATGATTGAAAATATTGATGTTTTTGATTTTGTGTTAAATGAAGAAGAAATGAATAAGATATCTGCATTAGATATGGGTTATTCAGGAACAAGAGCGAAACATTTTGAACCTGATTTTGTGAGAATGGTTCTTAACAAGAAAATACATGATTAAGGAGAGAAAAATGAGTGTCTTATTTATTAATGGTAGTCCTCATAAAAATGGGAATACAGTGAAATTAGCAGAAAGTTTTTTAAAAGATAAAGATTATGAGACATTAGATCTTGTTGATTATAAGATTTATAGTTATGGACAGAATTTTGAGGATGATCAGTTTGATGAAGTTGTTTTAAAAATGAGTCAGGCTGATACAATAATCATTGGTTCACCATTATACTGGCATAGTATGTCTGGTGCTATTCGTAATTTATTAGATAGATTTTATAATCATGTGAGTGAGAGTTTATTAAAAGGAAAGGACATGTATTTTATCTTTCAGGGATATGCACCGACTCTACAACAATTAGAAGCTGGTGAGTATACAATGAAACGTTTTGCATCATTGTATGGTATGAACTACAAAGGTATGATTACAAAATAGGATATAGTTATGGAAAAAAGACGATTAGGAAAACAGATATGTATGTTCGCCCTGTGGGGCTTGGATGTATGGGCTTTTCACATGCTTATGGATTGGCACAAGATAAGGAAACGGCAATTCAAACGATAAGGCAAGCTTATGAAATGGGATATAACTTTTTTGATACAGCAGAGTGCTATACTGGTGAAAATGCTGATGGAAGTATTTCTTATAACGAAGAACTTGTTGGTACTGCATTAAAAGACGTCAGAAATCAAGTCATAATTGTAACAAAGTTTGGCGTTGAACATAAAGGTGATCATTTAGAATTAGATAGTTCTCCTAAGAAAATACGTGAATCAATAGAAGGTAGTCTTAAGAAACTACAAACCAATTATATTGATTTATATTATCAGCATAGAATTGATCCAAATGTTGAACCAGAAGCCGTTGCACAAGTTATGAAGGAACTTATAGAAGAAGGAAAAATCAAAGCATGGGGTATTTCGGAAACCGATGAAAATTATTTACGAAGGGCTCATGCGGTTTGTCCAGTAACAGCGATCCAAAATAGATATTCCATGATGGCAAGATGGCATGAAAATCTATTCCCAGTATGTGCTGAATTAGGTATCACATATGTTGCTTTTTCACCTATGGCTAATGGTATCTTATCAGGACAATTTACACCACAATCTGCTTTTGAAAAAGGGGATTTTAGAAATAATATGCCTCAATATCAGAAAGAAGGATATCAAAAGGCAGAAAAACTATTAAGTTTATTAAAAGATTTGGCAAAAAAGAAAAACTGTACGATGGCACAATTATCATTAGCTTGGATGCTATGTAAAGAAGATTTTATTGTTCCTATTCCAGGAAGTCGAAAAGTAAACAGACTCACTGAGAATTTTGAAGCACAAGATGTCAAATTAATCAATTATGAGATTGAAAAGATAGATGCATTATTAGATAGTATTGACTTTGATATCTTTGGAGGACATTCTTCTTAGATGAAAAGTAGAGAGGAGAGAAAATATGCTATTTTATTTCACAGCTACAGGCAATTGCCTTTATGTAGCTAGAAAACTTGAAAACCAGATTTTGAGTATTCCTCAAGAATTAAAGAAAGAGAATCTTCATTATAAGGATGAAAAGATTGGAATTGTGACTCCTGTCTATGCAGGTGAATTACCTCAAATAGTCAGAAAGTTTATAGAACAGGCACATTTTGATACGGATTATTTTTATATGATATTAACATATGGAAAATCTGACAGTGTTGCTACTATTTGGAGTGAAGCATTTTGTCAAAAAAATCATATACACTTAGATTATGCACAATCTATTCTAATGGTTGATAACTATCTCCCTTCATTTGATATGGAAGAAGAGATATTAATTGATAAAAAAACAGATGCACAAATTCAAATTGCAAAAGAGAATATTGAAAAAAGAATGAAATTTATTCCTGAACCAGATCAGGCTGCTAAAGATTTATATGCTATGGCTTCAAAAAGATTTGCAAAGCACCCTGAATTAAATAATGGAGAGGCTATTATCATGACCAATCAATGTGCAGGATGTAAGATTTGTGAGCAAGTTTGCCCAATAGGTAATATAAAAGTTATTGATGGGAAAGCCAAAAGACTCAATAAGACTTGTGAATTCTGTTTAGCATGTGTTCATCATTGTCCATTTAAAGCAATTCATTTGATTACAGATAAAAATCCAGATGCACGATATCGTCATCCACAAGTGAGTTTAAAAGAAATTGTCAAGTCAAATAAACAATAAGGAGAATAAGATGAAAGTACTAATGATTAATGGCAGCCCTCATCCAAAAGGGAATACACAAACTGCCTTGAATGAAATGATAAAAATATTTGATCAACAAAATATTGATACTGAGATCATTCATATTGGAAACAAAGATATTAGAGGATGTATCGCATGTATGTCATGCAAGAAAAATGGAAAATGTATTTTTGATGATATAGTTAATGAAGTTGCCAGAAAGTTTGAAGAATGTGATGGCTTGGTTGTTGGAACACCCGTTTACTTTGGATCAGCCAATTCAACATTAATATCGTTTTTAACGCGTTTGTTTTATAGTGTACCTTTTGATAAAACAATGAAAGTAGGGGCAAGTGTTGTTGTTGCAAGACGTGGGGGCATTTCAGCAACTTATGATGAAATCAATAAATTCTTTGCGATTTCAGGAATGCCTATAGCATCAACGCAATATTGGAATGCTATTCATGGTAGAGAACAGGGAGAAGCTATGCAAGATGAAGAAGGTTTACAAACAATGAGAGTCCTTGCTAGAAATATGACTTTTTTGTTAAAGAGTATTCATGATGGTAAAGAGAAATATGGAATACCAGAAAAGGAAGAGTTTACAAGAACAAACTTTATTCGATAAGAGTTGAGTTTTGTTTGATAATAGGTTTTCTGAATGATAAAATAAGAAAAAGGATTTGTAAATATGAAAATCTAAGGAGAAAACCTATGGCAAATGAAACATTTGATTTTAAAGCATGGATTTTAAAACATTCAAATGATGAATATCGGATGACTTTAGAAAATGATCAGTTGATTATGTTAAGAACTGATTATGGTGAAGCATCTATTCAATTTACAGAGATAGAGGAAAATACAATTGTTGAATTTAAAATAACATTTGATAAAGATCATTCTGTTAAATTTTATCTTCATTTTGAATTAAATGATGAAAATCATGCAAAACAATTATATGATGAAATGGTTGAAACACTGATTGGATTAAAAGATCAAAAAACATTAAAAGTTTTATTATCATGTTCTGCTGGTTTGACGACGTCTATGTTTGCTGAAAATTTGAATTCTGTTGCTGAAATGCTAGGGCTTGACTATCATTTCGATGCTGTTTCTTATTTGAGTCTTTATGAAGAAGTTCAAAATTATGATATTGTTTTTATTGCTCCACAAATTGGCTATATGTATAATCGTTTGAAAGAAAGTTTACCTGATAAGCTGGTCTTACAAATTCCTACATCTCTATTTGCTTCATATGATGCTTTAGGAGCTATTCAGTTTATTCAACAGGAATTTAAAAATATTGAAAAACAACAAGAAGAAAAAGCAGCAGAATGTTGTGTTTGTTGTACACAATATGAAAAGAGAATATTATCTATTGCCATTATGATTAATGGAGAACAAACACGTATTTCTTATCGTTTATATGATAAATGTGAAATTATTGATAGTCATGTGATTATGAAACCATCAATGAATATTTATGATTTATATGATATTATTGATACTGTTTTATTAAAGCATTCCTATATTGATGTGATTGGTATTGCGACACCAGGTATTGTTGAAGATGATAAGGTCTTTAAAGAACCTAATGATGGTAAAATTATTGATATGAAAAATGATTTTGAAGAGAAATATAATATTCAGATATTTGTTTATAATAATGCTGATGCAGCAGCTGTTGGATTTGTATTAGAACATCCTGAATATCAAAATGTTATTTATCATTCTCAACCATTTGGATTTGGTGTGGGTGGTCAAGGAATCGTTGCTAATGGGAAAGTCATTAGAGGAAAAAATGGTGTTGCTGGTGAAGTGAAGTATTTTTTAAGACGTATGCAGCTTTCTGATGATGTTCATAAACTGGCATGGACACAACAGGGGACATTAGAGTTAATCACGAAATCGCTGTTGCCATCTTTGACAGTTATTGGACCTGAAGCAGTGGCTTTATATGCACCTATGACGCCTGATATGAATGAAGTGAAGAATAAGCTGAAATCATTTATTTCAGAAGAATTTCTACCAGAATTCTATTATATTAAGGAACCTATTTCTTATATGTTGAGTGGGATTACAGAGTTATGCGTTGATTATCTTGAAAAAGAGTAAAAAATAAAAATCATTATAATAAGGAGTAAAGAATTGAGAACTTTACTTCTTTTTATTATTTATATTTTTAAGTGATTAGAATTTTATTGACAACATATTTTGAATTGAGATACAAATCATTTCTTTTCCTGAAATGGGTATTATTTCTTAAAACTGGAAATCAATAGTGACTATAGGTGATATTCTTTATAATCGTTGATGTAGATTGTTAATCCGGAAGAACAAATCGAAAAACAATATGGAGGATATTATGAAAAACAAAGATATAGCAAAGAAGATTCTTGATCTTGTCAAAGAAGATAACATCACTTATTTAACGCATTGTGCAACAAGACTCAGATTGAATGTTAAAGATGAAAACAGTATTGATTTAAACAAATTGAGTCAAATTGAAGGCGTTATAACAGCACAATTTAAAAATGGTCAATTACAAGTTGTCATTGGTGCAAAAGTAGAAGGTGTGTTTGATGAATTAATGAATATGGTTAATTTATCAGATGATACTATAGTAGAAAAAAGTACAAAAAAGAAAAACATAGTTTCTAATGTTGTTGAAACGATTGCAGGATGCTTCAGTCCGGTTATTCCAGTTTTAATTGGATGTGGTATGGTAAAATCAGTATTGTCTATATTAACAACATTTAACATGATAACAACAACGAGTGGTGAATATCAAATATTAAGTATGATTGGTGATTTACTGTTTTATTTCTTTCCTTTCTTTTTAGCTGTTAGTGCTGCAAAAAAATTTAAAACAAATGAATTTTTAGCTTTAGCACTTGCTGGAGCATTGATGTATCCAACCATTCAAAATGGGGCAATTCATGCCGCTGAAACGGGTATAACTTCACTTCGTTTTTTAGGATTACCAGCGTTGTTTGTGAATTATAAATCAACGATTATTCCAATCATTATAACGGTATGGATGATGTCTTATGTATATAGATATGTGAATAAATTGATTCCAGATACATTTAAAGTTTTGTTTGTACCAATGATTGTTTTATTTATTATGGTTCCTTTAGAATTGATTGTCATTGGTCCATTCGGTACTTATATCGGTAAAGGTGTTGCAGCATTTGTGACATGGTTATATGGAATAAATGGAGTATTAGGAGCTTTCTTATTTGGTACATTTAGACCTTTGCTCATTATACTGGGAATGCATTATGCGATTACACCTATCAATACTCAATTAATTGCAGAATATGGCTATTCTGTTATTTCTCCAGCCAATTTAACGGGAAACTTAGCACAGGCTGGAGCATGTTTAGCAGTCTTTGTATTATTGAAAAACAAAGAGCGAAAGAGTGGTGCATTCACAAGTGGATTAACAGCAGTCTTTGGGATTACAGAACCTGCCATGTTTGGTTTTAATTTAAAATATAAGAAGCCTATGATTTGTGCGATGTTAGCAGGTGGAATTGGGGCAGCCTATATGAATTACTTTGGTGGCGGAGCAACAGCAGTTATTTTACCTGGAATTTTAGCTTTACCAACATATATTGCTGATCATTATATTCATGTGATTATTGCAGTTATTATCAGTATAACTGGGGCATTTATTGCAACTTTGATATTAGGAATTTATGAAGAAAGTGATTTGGTGGATAGTGTGCAAAATCAAAACGGTCAAGAAGAAATTTGTTCACCGGTTCAAGGAACGATTATTGAATTATCACAAGTCAATGATGATACTTTTTCAAAAGGATTATTGGGGCAAGGTTTTGCTGTTATTCCTGAAGATGGGCATTATTATGCACCATTCAATGGAAGAGTTAAAATGATTTTTCCCACAAAACATGCGATTGGATTGGTAAGTGATACAGGTGCTGAAGTTCTGATCCATATTGGATTAGACACAGTTGGATTAAATGGTCAATATTTTGAAAGTCATGTCAGTGTAGATCAAGAAATCAAAGTAGGTGATTTATTAATAACCGTAGATATAGAAAGTGTTAAAAAATTGGGATATGATATGACAACTCCAGTTATTGTTACCAATTCAAATCAGTATCAGAATATTGAATTCAACCAGAACAATAATCGTTTCATGTTGGTTGTGGAGTCATGATATGAAAATCAAAGATGATTTTTTATGGGGTGGTGCTATTGCAGCCAATCAGGCAGAGGGGGCTTATGCTGAAGATGGGAAAGGATTGTCAACAATGGATGTCGTTCCAATGAATCAAAAGAGACAATTTATCAAACAAGGAAAAATGTCTTATCTGCAATGTCAAAAAGATGACTATTTCCCTACCCATCAAGCTATTGATTTTTATCATACATATAAAGAGGATATCCGAATGCTAGCAGAAATGGGATTCAAGTGTTTTCGTACCAGTATTGCCTGGACAAGAATTTATCCTACTGGAATTGAAGAAAAACCTCATTCGTTAGGGCTACAATATTATCGAGATTTATTTCAGGAATGTCATAAATATGGAATAGAACCCCTTGTAACGATTAGTCATTTTGATGTACCAATGTATCTGGTAGAAACATATGGTTCATGGAGAAATAGAAAGATGATAGATTTCTATATCAAATATGCGAAGACATTATTTGAGGAATTCAATGGTTTGGTTAAATATTGGATCACTTTTAATGAAATTAATGTTATTTTACATAATTCATTTTCTGGTGCTGGTCTTATTTTGACAGACGATGAGAATCTCGAACAAATAAAATATCAGGCAGCTCACCATGAATTGGTCGCAAGTGCACTTGCAGTCAAAATAGCGCATCAAATCAATCCTTATAATCAAGTTGGATGCATGTTGGCAGCAGGAGATTATTACCCATACACTTGTCACCCCGAAGATGTTTTGTTGGCAATGAACAGGAATAGAGAGAGTTATTTCTTTATTGATATTCAATCAAAAGGAATCTATCCAAGTTATATAGATAGACTATTTAAAGAAAAAAATATTCAATTGTCTATGTATGATAATGATTTAGAAATTATGAAAGATCATACAGTCGATTTTATTGCATTGAGTTATTATACTTCTCGTTGTGCTTCAATGCAAAAACAAAAGGATGAAAGTGAAGCAAATGTTATGAAATCAATTAAGAATCCCTATATTCCATCTAGTGAATGGGGATGGCAAATTGATCCTTTAGGATTAAGAATAACATTAAATACTTTATATGATCGTTATCAAAAACCCTTATTTATTGTTGAAAATGGATTAGGTGCCAAAGATGAACTTATTAATGGAACAGTGGAAGATGATTATCGTATTGATTATTTAAGAGAACATATTAAGGCTATGAAGGAGGCCATGAAAGATGGTGTAGAAGTCATAGGATATTTAACATGGGGTTGTATTGATTTGGTGGCTGCCTCGACTGGTCAAATGTCAAAAAGATATGGTTTTGTCTATGTGGATAGAGATGATTATGGACAAGGAACCAATAGACGATTCAAGAAAAAATCATTTGATTGGTATAAGAAAGTAATTGCTACAAATGGTGAAGATTTATATTGATTTCCTAAATCAGGAAATCAATTGATAAATTATTAAATCTTATTAAAATGATATATGAAAAGAGGAGGTCAATAAGATGAAAAAAGTAGCAGTCATTGTTGCACCTGGATTTGAAGAGGGTGAAACATTAACGATTGTAGATATTATTCGCAGAGCTCATTTCCAATGTGATATGTTTGGATTTGATAAAGTTGTTGAGGGTGGGCATGGAATATGTGTGCAATGTGATAAAATTTTAAATGATGAAGTGATTCATTATGATATGGTTGTTTTACCTGGTGGATATGAGGGGGCAGCGAATATGAGAGATAGCGAAGAAGTGATTTCCATTCTTCATTCTATGAATGAAAAAGGAAAATATATTTGTGCCATGTGTGCAGCTCCTATTGTTTTAGAAAAAGCAAATTTATTAGTGAATAGGCATTATACAGCATACAAGGGATATGATCAAAAAATAAAGCAAGGACATTATTTAGAAGATAAAGTGGTTATTGATGGAAACCTTATGACAAGTCGTGGACCAGCAACAGCTTATGCCTTTGCATATAAGTTAGTTGATTTATTAGGCGGTGATTCATTGGCAGTTAAGAAAAGAATGGTTTATTTCAATGCATTTGATGTCAAGGAGGATGAATAGAATGGCTCGTGTTGCAGTATTAATGGCTGAAGGATATGAAGAAGGGGAAACACTAACAATTGTAGATTTATTAAGAAGGGCAGGAATTGAGTGTCACACATTCAGTTTTGATAATGAATTTGTAAAAGGAATGCATAATATGTATGTTCAAGCTGATAAAATGTTTGGTAAAGAGGTTCAAGAGTATGATATGATTGTTTTACCAGGGGGGCGTCCAGGTGGAGCAAATCTTAGGAACAATCCTGACGTTATTGCTTTGCTTCAGTATTTTAATGAGCATCATAAATATATTGCAGCAATGTGCTCAGGAACGATTGCTTTAGCAGAAGCCCAAGTCATTACAGGTAAAAAGGTGACTGGATATACAGGATATGCTGAAAAACTAGTGGATGGAGAATTTGTAGATGATGTCGTTGTCTTTGATCAAAATATTGTGACGAGTCAAGGACCAGCAACCCCTTATCCCTTTGCGTTTAAGATTATGGAAGTCTTCCAACAAGATGTGACTGAAATGAAAGAAAGACTGATGTATAATTTTGCTGGTGGAAAATAGAGAGTGAGTGATTAAGGATGATTTATGGAAAATTGCCTGTTGTGTTTTTAAGTACCATTGCGAGTGAAAAAAATGGATCAACAAATTGTGTTATCGCAACTTATATTTTGGAACATTTAGATGAAATGCAAGATATAGGGATTAAAGAAATTGCTAAAAAATGTAATGTTGCAGTGAGTTCTATTTCACGTTTTTGTAAAGAAATAGGATTAAGAGATTTTGTTGAGTTAAAGGAATTATTGTCATCAATAGATTTCTATTTTGAAGAACAATCTCATTCTCAATCTTTCAATCAAAGAATTGAGGATTATAGTTATAAAATTCATGAAAGTATTCAAATGGTTAAAAATACAATTGATGGTCATCAATTGATAAAACTATGTGATGATATCAAAAAATATCAAAGAGTGGGTATATTTGGATTATTAAAGGCAGGATCAGTAGCGATTAATCTTCAAGGAGATTTATTAATGCTTGGTAAGCAAGTTTATACGCATATATCTTATACACAACAAATGCAATATATTATCACAGCTGATGAAAATGATTTAATTATTATTTTCTCTTATACGGGATCATATTTTGATTATCAAAATTTGAGAGCATTGAAGAAAAAATTAAATGCTCCTAAAATATGGATGATATCTGGTGATAAGAAAAATTATCCTTCCTTTGTTGATGAAGTGATCTCATTTGAGTCATTACAAGATCAGGCAGGTCATCCTTATCAATTGCAGTTTGTAGCCAGTTTAATTGCACAAGAATATTCAAAAATATGCAAACTATAAAGAATATTGTGCGATAAGTATTATATAAATAAGAGATTTTCAAAACTATTGAATAGTTCATAAATCTCTTTTTTGTATTTTTTAATTATCGAGATAAATCGTCTCTTTTTAATGATATGAACATTTTATATTATGTTTAAAAGAAGTTCATCAATCTTTGATGAGATAATCATTGATTTTTGAGATGTGAATCTTGATATTGCTTAGGAGTCATATGTTTATATTTTTTAAAGACTTGAATAAAATTACTTTGTGAACTAAAGTTTAATAAACAACTGATATCAATATGACTTTTTTCTTTGTATATAAGATGTGACTGTTTCATTCATTTCCTGTTTAAAAGCAAGGGATAGATAACTGGCCGATAAACCCGTAAATTTAGCTAAATGATGAAGAGAAACTTTATCATAAAGATGAGCATCAATATAGTGTATACATTTATAGATATGTAATGAATAATTCATTTTCTTTACTTCATTTAATTGATGATAGAAATCTTGTAGTGTTTGATAAAAAAGGGTAGATGTATCATGGTATTGATTTGCTTGCGTTTTTTTTGAATCTGTTTGATATTTAAACATATAAAGCAACGTCATATACCTCATGCAAAATCAAAATCTATTTCATTATGATTGTTTTCACATCAAAATGAATGTAAAGTAAAAACGAAATAATACTTTACAATTCATAATGAGTCTTGTATGATAAACACTCAAGGAGTGAGTGTAATGAAAATAAAAGATATGTGTTTATGTGCATTGTTTGCAGTACTCATAGGAATAGGAGCTTTTATCAAGGTTCCAGTCTCTATTGTGCCAATAACCCTGCAAACATTGTTCGTTATATTGGCTTCACTTATTTTAAGACAAAAAGCTATATATAGTGTTTTGTTATATGTTTGTATGGGATTGATTGGATTACCGGTATTTACAAGTGGAGGAGGAATATCATATGTTCTCATTCCATCATTTGGTTATTTAATTGGATTTATTATAAGTAGTTGGTTTGTAGGAAGATATCAAAATACAAATCATATATCCTTATTCTTAAGGAGCTGTATTGGACTTGCTATGATTTATATAATTGGAATGTTATATTTTATATTTATACAATATGTTTATTATGGACAAGTTTTTTCAATAAGTTGGATTTTCACAAGTTTATGTTTGGTCTATTTACCAGGAGATTTATTATCTATTCTATTAAGTATTGTTATTTATAAACGTATTGAATATTCACTACCACAATATATTATGCAATCAAATACATAATCATGAGTATGGTTATGTGTTTTTTTTGTGAATTACATTTACTACAAGCAACCTTTATGGTATAATTTGCTTATAGAAAATATGATAACGTATTTCTATGAATAGCTTCATTGAATATAGATTTTGGGGCTAATCTCTATTCATATGAGTAGGTAGGAGGAATATAATATGGATGTTTTAGAAAAAAATGAAGTTTTGCAATTTAAAGATAATGAGTTTGTTTTGGATGTGAATGTGTCGCCACAGGAAGAAACAGTTTGGTTAAATCGACAACAAATAGCTGAATTGTTTGGGCGAGATGTGAAAACTATTGGGAAACATATTGTGAATGTTTTTAATGAAGGAGAATTAGATAGAAATGACTCAGTCGCAAATTTTGCGTCTCAGTCATCTATAGTTGATTATAGAACTGGGAAAGAACAAGTCTTGAAAGATAGAACTATGGAATATTATAATTTAGATGTTATTATTTCAGTTGGTTATCGTGTTAAGTCAAAAAGAGGTATTTTATTTAGAAGATGGGCAAATAAAGTCTTAAATAATTATTTGTTAAAAGGTTATGTATTAAATAATAAACATTTCCAGGATATTGATTATGTGACAAAAATTTTAGATGACTATCATAAAGTGGGCGGAAGATTGCCATCTAGCCATTCTCTATTAGAGTTCTTAAAGGCATATCAACGGGGTTTTCAAATATTGGATGATTATGATCATCACACATTGATTTCTCCAAAGGGTGAAAAAGATTTATATATCATTGATTATGATGAGTGTATAAATCTTATTCATGAAACTATGTTTACTGATAAAGGAGATCAATTTGCGATTGAGAAAGATGAATCATTTCGTTCTAGCATTGCAACTATCTATCAAAGTTTTGGTGGTGAAGATTTATATCCAACTCTAGAAGATAAGGCAAGTGCATTACTCTATTTTATTGTTAAGAATCACAGTTTTATTGATGGAAACAAAAGAATTGGAGCTACGATATTCTTATATTTCTTATCTAAAAACAGAGCGTTATATAAAATGGGACAAGAAAGGATAAATAATGATGCTCTTGCAACATTAACAATTCTGGTGGCTTCTTCAAGGCCAGAAGATAAAGATATTGTGATAGAATTGATAAAAACTATACTTAATTAAATAATTATAGGAAGATGGAGTATATCCATCTTTTATTTTGTATTGACAAAATATGTAATAAGTTTATAATGCATATATAATTTAGTAATGAATACTACATAAAGGAGAGACGATAAAATATGTCTGTATGCTTAAACAATTGTGATTAATACTTAAAAAAATATATATAAAATTTTTTAAATAAATTTCGCAAAAAGTATTTACAAACATAGAAAAGAGGTATATACTGGCATTACTTCAAAAAGTTGAAGTAATAAATTAAAAAGTTTTAAGTAAATAAAAATATAGGAGGAAATATAAATGTTTGAACAAGTGAAGGATGCATTAGTAGAATCATTAAATATTGATGGAGGAGACATTAAATTAGAGTCTAATCTAAAAGATGATTTAGGAATTGATTCATTAGCTGCTGTTGAATTATCTTTAGATTTAGAAACAGAATTTGATGTAGAAATTTCTGATGAGGAATTAGCTGCTTTAGTCAGTGTTGAAGATATTGTGAAATTAATTGAATCTAAACAATAAGCTAAGTTATCTTAGCTTATTTTTCTAAGGAGGAAAGTTATATATGGATACTGAAAAAATAAAATCAATCATAAAGATGTTTGAAGAAAGTCAAATATCTAAAATGGATCTTACTGATGGAGACATGCATATTACATTAGAAAAAGAAATGGAACCTGTAGAAGTTGTGAGAAAAGTCAAAACAGCACCTATCTATCATGAAACTGAAACCAAAGAACCGCAAATGCAAGGAACACCAATGAAAAGTCCTTTAGTAGGAACATACTATCAAGCAAGCGGTAGCAATCAAAGTCCATTTGTTAAAGTTGGTGATCATGTGAATGTAGGTGATACAATTTGTATTATTGAAGCCATGAAAGTTATGAATGAAATTAAAGCAACAACTGGTGGAACTGTTTTATCTATTAATGTCAATGATGGGGAAACTGTTGAATATGATCAAGTTTTAATGATGATAGGGTAAGGTGAGTTCATGATTGAAAAATTATTAATTGCGAATCGTGGTGAAATTGCTGTTCGTATTATCAGAACATGTAAGGAAATGGGAATTCAAACTGTAGCAGTCTATTCAACAGCAGATAAATCATCATTACATGTTCAATTAGCAGATGAAGCTGTTTGTATTGGTGGACCATTAGCCAATGATTCCTATTTAAATATGAATGCGATTATTCAGGCAGCATGTAATACAGGGTGTGATGCAATTCATCCTGGGTTTGGATTCTTGAGTGAAAATAGTCAGTTTGCAAGATTGATTATCCAATGTGGACTCATTTGGGTTGGACCATCGCCAGAGATTATTGATATGCTTGGGAATAAAGCAGAAGCGAGAAAACTCATGAAAGAAGCAGGTGTTCCAGTTATTCCAGGGTCTAAGGAAATTATTGATTCTGTCGAACATGGTCAAAATATTGCTGTGGATTTAGGTTATCCTGTTATGATTAAAGCTAGTAATGGCGGTGGTGGTCGTGGTATGCGTATTATTCAAAATAAGGAAGAGTTTGAAAAACAATATCAGAATGCCAAATCAGAAGCAAAAGCATGTTTTGGAGATGATGAAGTTTATCTAGAAAAATATATTGAAAATCCGAAACATATTGAAGTTCAAGTGGTTGGAGATCAATATGGACATGTGATTCATTTATTTGAACGTGATTGCTCATTTCAAAGACGTCATCAAAAAATGATTGAAGAAGCCCCATGTCATATACTTAAGAAAAATGTAAGAGAAAAATTATTTGAAGATGCATTGAAGGCTTGTCATCATGTTGGTTATAACAGTGTTGGAACGATTGAATTTCTTTTAGATAAACATGGAAATTATTATTTCATGGAAATGAATACAAGAATTCAAGTTGAACATCCCATTACTGAAATGATTTGTGGTATAGATTTAATCAAATTACAGTTAAAGATGGCAGAAGGGTTAAAGATGCCTTACCAACAAGAGGATATTCAACAAAATGGCTATGCATTGGAATGTCGTATTAATGCTGAAGATATGAAAAGAGATTTTGCACCTACACCTGGTAAGATATCTTTTATGCATTTACCTGGAGGGAGAGGAGTACGTGTGGATAGTGCCATGTATAATGGATGTGAAATTTCACCATATTATGATTCAATGATTCTCAAATTGATTACTTTTGCACCTACTCGTCTTGAATGTATTAAGAAAATGCGAGCAGCATTAAGTGAAGTGATTATAGATGGTATTTCAACAAATACAGAGTTTCATTATTATGTTTTACATTCTAAGGATTTTATTGATGGAAGTTATGATACGGGATTCTGTGAAAAGTTTATAAAGGAGTTGAAAGATAATGGATCAATTGTTTAAAAAGAGAAACCAAGAATTAAAAGAATTTTCAGCTTGGTTAAAGAGACACAAACCCAAAGAGAAAAAAGAGGTCCCAGATAATATCTTTAAACAATGTGATGCCTGTCATGAATCACTTCCTTATTTCTCACTAGTAGAGAATGATTATGTTTGTCCAAAATGTGGTCATCATATGAAAATTAGTGCAAGACAAAGAATTAGAGACCTAGTAGATGATGGAAGTTGGCGAGAATATTTTGAAAAAGACACATCATCCAATATAGAAAATTTTCCTGGCTATGATCAAAAACTGCATAAAGCAAAGATGACAACGGGTATGAATGAAGCTGTTATTGTAGGGATTGGTCAAATAGACAGTCAAAAAGTTGTCCTATGTATCATGGATTCTCATTTTATGATGGGGAGCATGGGCAAAGTTGTTGGTGAAAAGATTTGTAAAGGTGTTGAATTGGCAGCTAGAAAAAAATTACCACTGATTATTAGTTGTACAAGCGGTGGAGCACGTATGCAAGAAGGTATAGATTCATTGATGCAAATGGCAAAAGTCAGCAGTGCATTAAAACGATTTTCAAATCTCGGAGGTTTTTATATCACTTTGTTAACCCATCCGACAACAGGTGGCGTGAGTGCGAGTTTTGCAATGCTTGGAGATATTATTATTTCAGAGCCAAATGCTTTAATTGGTTTTGCAGGAAAACGTGTGATTCAAGATACTTTAAAACAAGAATTGCCTGAAGGATTCCAAACTGCAGAGTTTCTGTTAGAAAAAGGTTTTTTAGATATGATTGTTGAAAGAAAAGATTTAAAGAAAGTATTCTCTGACTTGTTGAGAATGCATGGAGGGAAGTTATGAGCCTCATAGATAACGAAAGAAAAATAAAAGAACTCCAAGCTCATTTAATCACATTAGAGGCTGGAGAAGAATATGATTTACTTACAAATGAAATTGATGAATTGATAAAAGCAACTTATGATAATCTCACAGCTTGGGATCGTGTTTGTCTTGCAAGACATCCCTCACGACCAAAAGCGAGTGATTTTATTGAAGGACTGTTCCATGATTTTTATGAGTTGCATGGTGATCGTTATTATGGAGATGATCAGGCTATTATTGGTGGTATCGGTTATTTCCATGATATGCCTGTAACTGTTATTGCTCAAGCTAAAGGTAAAACTTTACAAGAAAATTTAGATAGAAATTTTGGGATGTGTAATCCAGAAGGATATCGTAAAGCTTTACGTTTAGCAAAACAGGCAGAAAAATTTCATCGACCTATTATTACTTTTGTTGATACAGCAGGAGCCTATCCAGGAATTGAAGCGGAAGAGCGTGGACAGGCGCAAGCCATTGCAGAATGTTTATATACTTTTTCTGATATAAAAACACCAGTTATTTGTGTTGTGCTTTCAGAAGGTGGCAGTGGAGGAGCATTGGCACTCAGTGTTGCTGATCGCATTTGTATGTTAGAAAATGCAGTTTATTCTGTTCTCTCACCAGAAGGTTTTGCCAGTATCTTATGGAAAGATGAAACGCGTTCTCAAGAAGCTGCTGAAGTCATGAAATTAACATCTTATGACTTATATCATAAAGGTATTGTTGATTATTTAGTGAAAGAGCCAACTGGTGGAATGCAAAATGATCTCAAACTTGTTCTCCATGATTTAGATCGCTATTTATGGGATGAATTCAAAAGATTAAAAACGATGAAAGAAAAAGATATGTTAGAAAAACGTTATGAGAAATTTCGTCAGATGGGAAGAATGTCATGAATCGTATCAAAATATTAGGAAGTGGTTTGGCTAGAGGGAGTCAGAAAGTAACAAACTTTGATTTAGAAAAAAGAGTCGAAACAAACGATGAATGGATTGTTCAAAGAACAGGAATAACAAGTCGTTATATAAGTGAAACTGAAAATACCAGTGATTTAGCTGTCCGTGCATCATTGCATGCTATTGAGAATGCTGGTCTTCAAAAAGAAGATATCCAAGTCATTATTGTTGCAACAATGACACCTGATAGTATGACACCATCAACAGCTTGTTTGGTTCAAGCAAAACTAGGTTTAAATGATTATCCAATATTGGCATTTGACTTGAATGCAGCATGCAGTGGTTTCTTATATGCTTTTCAATTAGCTTGCGATTTGTTAAATCGTTATGAGCATATTTTGGTGATTGGAAGTGAAACTTTAAGTAAGATTATCAATTGGGATGATCGTAGTACTTGTGTTTTATTTGGAGATGGAGCTGGTGCAATGATTGTGACGAAAGGACAGTCACAATTATATCATTATGCCAATAGTGAAGGAGATTTAGATGGTGTTTTAAAAACTGAGGGTCTTCCTCTGGTTCATCATTTACAAAATCAGTTACCAACGGTTGGTTTTTTAACAATGCAAGGAAATGATGTTTTTAGATTTGCTGTGAGAGTTTTAAAAGAGTCCATTGAAAATGTCCTTGAGCAAGCACATTTAACAATTGAAGATATAGACTTGATTATTCCTCATCAAGCCAATTATCGTATTATTAATCATGTTGCAAAAAGAATGAAGATTGATATTTCTAAATTCTATATGAATTTACAAGATTATGGAAATACATCAGCAGCAAGTATTCCTATTGCTTATGCAGAAGCCTGTGAAAAAGGATTGATGAAAGATTGTAAGCGAGTTATCTTGGTAGGATTTGGATCTGGTTTAACTTATGGAGCAACATTGATTGATCAAGTAGGAGGAGAAGATTGTGTTAAATAAATTATTAAATATTAAATATCCCATTATTCAAGGGGCTATGGCAAATATTGCAACAGCTGAGTTTGCAGCTTGTGTTTCTCAGTGTGGTGGTTTAGGTATTATTGCGACTGGATCTTTGTCAGCAGAACAAACACGTATTGAAATTCAAAAGTGTAAGCAATTAACAAATCAACCATTTGGAGTTAATATTATGTTGATGAATCCATATGCAAGTGAAATTGTTGATGTCATTATTGAAGAAGGGGTTCCAGTTGTCACAACAGGTGCAGGAAATCCAGGAGCATATATGGCGAAATTTAAAGAAGCAGGAATTAAAGTCTTTCCAGTTGTGCCAAGTGTTGGACTTGCGAAGAGAATGGAACGTGCTGGAGCCGATGCTTTGATTGTTGAAGGTGGCGAATCAGGCGGTCATGTTGGTGAAATGACAACAATGGCTTTGGTTCCTCAAGTTGTTGATGCTGTGAATATTCCAGTCATTGCAGCAGGTGGTATTGCAGATGGTCGTGGGATGATTGCAGCATTTGCATTAGGCGCTTGTGGTGTTCAGGTAGGAACATGTTTATTGGTTGCTGATGAATGTCCAATTCACGAGAATTATAAAGAAGCAGTCATAAAAGCAAAAGATACAGATACAGTTGTGACTGGAAAAAGTGTCAATACACCTGTCCGTAGTCTTAAAAATCAAATGACAAGAGAATATCTGAAATTAGAAAGTCATATTGAAAGTCGTGAAGAATTAGAAAAATTGACATTAGGTGGTTTGAGAAAAGCTGTTCATGATGGTGATGTGAAAACAGGCTCAGTCATGATGGGACAGATTGCTGGAATGATTCAAGAGAAGAAACCTATGCAGCAAATTTTAAATGAAATGATGGAATCAACAGAAGCAGTTTATCAATCATTATCAAAAGTGATGGAGGAAATCTAAATGATTCAAATACAAGATAAATTTTTAAATATTCCTCTTATCCAAGGTGGTATGGGGGTTGGTGTATCGCTTTCTTCATTGGCAGGAAATGTTGCCAAATGTGGTGGTATGGGTGTCATCAGTGCTGCTCATCCAGGTTATAATTTTGAAGGTTTTAGAAAAGACCCAACAGCAACGAGTTGTCGTGCTATCAAGTATCATATTCAACGTGCTAAGGAGATTGCTGAAGGTAAGGGACTGATTGGGGTCAATATTATGGTTGCAGGAAATGGCTATGAAGAATTGGTCAAAGCATCTGTTGAAGGTGGCTGTGATGCGATTATCTCCGGTGCAGGACTGCCATTAGATTTACCAAAGTACGCAAAAGGAAAAGCCTTGCTTGCTCCCATTGTTTCAAGTGGAAAGGCGGCCAGATTGATTGCGAAAGTATGGGAAAAACGTTATCAGTATACACCGGATTTTGTGGTTATTGAAGGAAGTAAAGCAGGTGGACATCTTGGCTTTAAAAAAGAAGATTTATTAGCTGGAACTTGTCAAAAACTTGAAGATATTTTAGAAGATGTCAAAAAAGAACTCGCTCCTTTTCAAGAAAAATTTAAAAAATCAATACCTATCTTTGTTGCTGGTGGAATTGATTGTGGAAAGAAAATAGCTGAGTTTATCAAAAGAGGAGCAAGCGGTGTTCAAATTGCAACACCATTTATTGCCACTTATGAATGTGATGCATCTCAAGAATTTAAAGATATGGTTATCAATGCAACGAAAGAAGATATTGAACTTGTGAAAAGTCCAACTGGCTTTCCTGGTCGTGCCATTGTCAATGAATTTGTTAAGAAAACAAGAAATCGTGGAAATGTTTGTATGAAAAGCTGTTTGGATTGTATGATTCCTTGCAATCCAAGTGATACACCTTATTGTATTAGTGAAGCTTTAATTCAAAGTGTTTCAGGAAATGTCAATAATGGTTTGGTCTTTGTTGGAACACAGGCGGCTGATATTCATTGCATGAAACATGTTCATGAATTGATTCAAGAGTTGATGCAGGAAATGGAGGACAATTTATGAAAATAGGATTTATATTTGCTGGTCAAGGGGCTCAGTATGTTGGAATGGGAAAAGAACTTTATGATCATTTCCCAGAAGCCAAAGCTGTTTATGATCAGGCATATATTGATATTGATGTCAAGAAGGTATGCTTTGAAGGACCAGAAGATATTTTAAATGAAACATCTTATGCGCAGCCATGTATACTGACAACATCACTTGCAATTGCTAAAGTTGTAGAAGCACATGGGATCAAACCAGATTATGTTGCTGGATTATCTTTGGGGGAATATTCAGCCTTAGCTTATGCAAATGCAATGAGTATAAGTGATGCCGTTAAAATTGTTAGAGCTAGAGGTCAAATTATGAGTGAAGCTTTACCAGCTAAAACAACATCTATGGCTGCTGTTTTAGCTATGGAAGCCAAAAAGATTCAAGAAGTGATTGAAGATATTGATGGGGTGACAATTGCCAATTATAATTGTCCAGGCCAAATTGCGATTACAGGTTATAAAGAAGCTATTGAAGTCGCTTCTGAAAAATTAAAAGAGGCTGGAGCAAAGCGAGTGATTCCATTAAAGGTATCAGGGGCATTTCATTCACCGCTATTGGAAGCAGCTTCACAAAAATTAAAAATAGAATTAGGGAAATATGATTTAAATGTACCTGAAATACCAGTTGTTTATAATATTTCTGGACAAGAAGAAAATGGGAATCTTATTGATATATTAACAAAACAAATCAAATCAAGTGTTTATTTCTATCAATCATTACAATATATGATTGGACAAGGTGTAGAAGCTTTTATTGAAATAGGTCCTGGAAAAGCATTAAGTGCATTTGTGAAAAAGACAGATAGAAATATTCCAGTTTATAGTGTTGATAGTATAGAAAGCTTAAACAAAATGTTAGGAGCGTTAAAAGATGAATAAAGTTGCAGTAATTACGGGTGCAAGTCGTGGTATTGGGAAAGCTATTGCTTTGAAGTTTGCTAAAGAAGGGTATCGTGTTGTGATTAATTATCGTGGAAATGAAGAAAAAGCGAATAAAGTGAGACAGGAATGTATGGCACTAGGAGTTGATGCTATGCTTTATCAGGCTGATGTCTCTCATTTTGAAGAAATGGATGCTATGATGAAAGCTGTCAATGAGAATTATGGACGGATTGATGTTCTTGTGAATAATTCAGGGATTACAAAAGATAACCTTTTATTAAAGATGAATACTGAAACGTTCATGGATGTTATTGATGTGAATTTAAAAGGGACTTTTCATTCAATAAAAGCTGTATCGCGTATTATGATGAAACAAAGATCAGGTGTTATCATTAATATGGCAAGTGTTATAGGGTTAATTGGAAATCCTGGTCAAGCCAATTATGCAGCAAGTAAAGCAGGTGTGATAGCTCTCACAAAAACAGTTGCAAAAGAGTTGGCACCAAGACATATACGTGTCAATGCGATTGCACCAGGTTTTATTGAGACTGATATGACAGATGTTTTAAATGAAACAATGAAAGAAAATATCTTAAAAAATATTCCATTACAAGCAATGGGAGAAGCAGAAGATGTTGCAAATCTGGCTTACTTTTTAGCCAGTTCAGATGCGAAATATATTACTGGCCAAGTCATCAATGTTGATGGCGGTATGGTGATGTAAGGAGGAGTTCATGATGGAAAAAAGAAGAGTTGTTATCACTGGAATGGGTGCTGTTTCACCAATTGGAAATACAGTAGAACAAACATGGAAAAGTATTCAAGATCAAGTTTGTGGAATTGATACGATTACTCATTTTGATACAACAGATTATAAGGTCAAACTTGCTGGTGAAGTGAAAGAATTAGATATGGAACTGTATTTTACCAAAAGAGAGTTGAAGTTTAATGATCGATTTACACAATTTGCTAGAATTGTTGCCAAGCAGGCTATTGAAGATGCTCATTTGAATTTAGAAAATATTAATCAAGATCGTTTTGGTGTGATTATTGGTTCAGGTATTGGTGGTGTTGAGTCAATTGAAAAAGCTGAACAATCTTTAATGAATAGAGGACCCTCTAAGGTGTCTCCCTATTTCATTCCTATGACTCTTATTAATCTGGCAGCGGGTAGTGTTGCGATTGATTTAGGGGCAAAAGGACATGTTTCTTCAGTTGTGACTGCTTGTGCAGCTGGGACAAATGCGATTGGAGAAGCGTTTCATAAAATTAGAGATGGTTATGAAGATGTGATGATAGCTGGCGGAAGTGAAGCTTCAATTACACCATTAGCTGTTGCAGGATTTGCTTCTATGAAAGCCCTGCATACAGGTGAAGATAAAAATCGTGCCTCTATTCCTTTTGATAAAGACAGAAGTGGCTTTGTTATGGGGGAAGGTGCAGCAGTTCTTGTCTTAGAAGATTTAGAACATGCCAAAAAACGTGGAGCCAAAATTTATGGTGAAGTTGTTGGCTATGGAGCAACTTGTGACGCTCATCACATCACAGCTCCATTAGATGATGGTAGCGGTGGTGGAAAAGCAATGCTTGCAGCTATGCGTGATGCATCTTTAAAACCTAAAGATATTGACTATATTAATGCCCATGGAACAAGTACACCATTAAATGATAAAACAGAAACAGCAGCAGTTAAATATGCTTTTTTAGAAAGTGCTCAAAATGTGAGTATATCTTCTACAAAATCGTATACTGGACATTTGTTGGGTGCAAGTGGGGCATTAGAGTCAGTTATTTGTATAAAAGCATTACAGGATGGATATTTACCAGCTACAATTCATTATCAAGAAAAAGATGAAGAATGTGATTTAGATATTATTGCGAATGATGCTAAAGTCAAAGATATTCATTATGCTATGAATAATTCACTTGGATTTGGTGGTCATAATGCTTCATTAATTTTTAAGAAGTGGGAGGAATAAAAGATGTTATATAATTCTAATGAAATTCAACAGATCATTCCTCATCGTTACCCATTTTTGTTAGTTGATTGTATTGAGAGTATCAGTGAGGATGGGAAAACAATTATTGGCAGAAAATGTGTAACAGCTAACGAAATGCAGTTTTTAGGACATTTTCCAGATAAACATGTCATGCCAGGAGTACTTATTATTGAAGCACTTGCTCAAACTGGATGTGTACTGCTTCTTTCTAAAGCAGAAAATAAAGGGAAGATTGGATATTTTGCTGGTATCAATAAAGCAAGATTTAAAAAGCAAGTCATTCCAGGTGATGTCTTAACTATGAAAGTAACTTTAACAAAAGAAAAAGGCGGAATCTATTTTGCCGCCATTGAAGCCAAGGTTGAGGATCAAATTGCTGTTGTTGGTGAAATTATGTGTGCTGTTGGTGATTAGTTTTACGAATACTTACTTCACCAGATTTTAAAATCTTTTGTTTGCCATCAACAAGCAATGTTAAACTTGCATCATCATTAATTGATGAGACATAAGCAGGATAAGATGTATTATTTTCATAAACAGTTATGTCCTGATGAAGAACATATGAGTATCGACGATAGTCATCTAAAAAAGATAAATAAGAAAGTTTTGTATAATCATCATAGAAGATATTTAAAAAATCTATGATGATTTTTTGTCGCTGCGCTTGTTTGTCACAGAAATCTTCTAAACATCCTGCAATATGCTGTAAATCAGCAGGCATAGGGTCATGATGAACATTGATGCCAATACCTACAATCATAGTTTCTATTTGTGCGGTATTCATATCTATTGTTGCCTCACATAGTATACCTGCAACTTTGAAATCATTGATCATAATATCATTAACCCATTTGATCTGTGGTGATAATGGATAGTTTTTTTGAATAGCTTTTATTGCTGCAACTGCACAACAGGCAGTGATTTTTAAAGAATCATAAATAGAAAGAGTAGGTTTTAGCATAAAGGAAAGATAAATACCTTTTTGCTTTGGTGAGTAAAATGATCTTCCATTTCTTCCTTTTCCATTTGTTTGAGAATCAGCAATAATGATGTCTCCTTGCTGATAAGCATGTGATTTCATATGCTGATTTGTTGACTCAATTTCATCAAAATAGTCAATGTTTTGATAAAAAGGATGAAGTTGTTTTTTGATATCATCAATAAATATAATGTCATTATTTTGTGTTAAGCAATATCCTTTTTTTGTAGATGTTTCTATTTGATAGCCTTTCTCTTTTAAACCTTTTATATAGGTAGATATTGTCATCCGTGAGACATGAAGTTTTTCACTGATGTCTTGTCCGGAAATGTAATGACCTTGATGATTTGTTAGTATTTTTAATATTTGATTTTCCATGTCTTTATTATAACGAATAATCTTATGATTTTAAAGAACAATCACATCAATGACGACTTTATAACCATTGTTATCAGAGAAAATACATATCAATGACTTAATGTAAAATTAAGTTGTTCTATACAATAGAAAAGAAAGTATTTCTATTCAATTAGAGATAACTTTTTAAATGTTATTTAATAAAGCAAAGAAGGGTGGTAGAATTATGGAGTTATGTCAGAGTCCTGAAAATGTTTCGTTATTATTTGCTCGATGGCGAGCAACACTTATTTATTCTTATTTACAGGGATGTATGGGAGAGTGTTATGTGAATGAAAATGATAATCCCAAGTCTGTCCAAATTGTAGTTGCTGATTTTGTTTATTATGCTAGTATTCTAAATATAGAATTGGTTTGAAACATTCATTGTGATTTCAGCATTGCTGTACCACAAACTGAAGAATGGTCAAGCTTAATTAAAGAAGTTTACGGGAATCAAGCCATTAAAAAATAGATATGTTTTGTTAAAAGAGGGAAACATATTTGATAGGGAGTATTTGGAATATATTGTTCAACAATTGAATCAATCATATGAAATAAAAAATATAGATGCAAATTTATGTCAACAAATTTTATCATCCTTTTCATGATTTATGTTCACAATTTGAGAGTGATGAAGATTATTTAAAACACGGATGAGGTGTCGTCACTCTTGATCATGGAGAAGTGATTGCAAGGGCATCTTCTTACACATATTATAATGATGGAATTAAAATAGAAATTTGTATCCAAGTTGAGATACTCATAATAAAATATCATTGGCTCTTGCTGAAAAATTAGATTATCATTTTGATAGAGCATATCCTGTATATGAAATTACAAATCCAGCTTTCTAATAATCTTTATTCATATTTATAAAACAAAAGATAAACTATACATTTGTGATGAGAAAGTGTAAAATAGTAATAAGAAATGGGGACGATAGAATGGCTACTTATGAAGATGCTTTAGATAATGTGACATTGCAGGCAAGTAAGATTGTTGCCCGTAAAAATACTGTTAATCTTGTTGAAGATTTGTATAATGTCATTTGTGAAAAGTGTGAAAATGGTGATTTCATAAATGAGCTTAATGGTATTGAAAGAGTTTTTTATCTTTGTCAAACATTTAGTCTTGAAATGAATAATGGTGGAATTCACCATTATTATGAAAACAATGCTGGAAACTTTGCTAATGAAACAGTTGAAGCATTAACTGCAATTGGAGCGACCCACACTGCATTGATTTTAGATAAAGGAAACGGTCTCTTTAAAGAAGGCGTTGTTCCTGAGGATAGAGAATCTAGAATTGAAGAATTAGGGAGTCTTGATTATTCTGAAGTGACATGGTTATTTGATGAACTGGATAATCAGTTTTATGAGTATAATGATGATATATCAGCATTAAATTTAAAATATGTTTTAATAAATAAAGAAGCATTCATGTAAATGTTGTTATTTGTGAAGAAAATAGATATAATATGGACAAGAGGTGAATATGAATGGATTATTTTGACAAGATTAAGGATAGACTAAGTAGTAAATTAAAAGGGAAAGAATTAATGAAGGAATCTTCATTTAAAGAATTAGGAATTGATTCTTTAGATTTAGTTGACTTGGTTTTTGAATTGGAAGAAGAAATTGGCGTTGAATTTCAAGATGAAGAGTTGTTGAAAATTTCAACAGTGCAAGATCTTTTAGATTTAATTGATTCTAAGAAATAGGGGATAGTGTATCCTCTATTTTTGTTTAGGAGGGAGTATATGATTTATCAAGTAGACCATGAAAAACAAGCGGTATCTATTCAAAACATTGAGAATGAACATATGTATATAGGAATGATGACATTAGATGAATTAAAGGATTGTCATCATTATTTTGGAATTTCTCAAAGATCTATTAGGAGATGTGAGGAAACATCATCATTAAATCAAAATATTATTATTCCACATAATACTTATTATTATGGATTAATTAATTTAATTAATGCGAGAGATGTTTTTGTTAAAAAAGATTCACTAGCGTTTTTCATATTTAAAAATCTTTTTTTAGTTGTTGTTTTAGATGATGAAGATAAACATATTAGCGAAGTTTTTCAATCATCAAGTGACTATGTTTTAGAGCGTGGTGTTTCTATTACGCGATTGGTTTATTATTTTTTAAGTGAATTGATTTCTAAAGATTATGAATATATTGAAGAATTACAAGAAGAAATAGAAGAGTTGGAAAGCCAAGATGATGAAGAAAAGTCTTTAACATTTACAAACAGTTTAAGACAATTAAATAAAGAATTGTTATTGCTTCGCACTTATTATGATAATCTTGTTATTATAGGTGAAGAATTGCAAATGAATCATCACCATGTTTTTGAAGAAGATGATATGCGTTATTTTGAAATCTTTACAAGGCGAATAGAACGTTTTGCTGATAATGTTCAAATGTTAAGAGAATTATTAAATCAGGCAAATGAAGCTCATCAATCTAAATTAGATTATAAGCTCAATAAGACAATGCAGTTTTTTACTGTGGTCACGACTATATTTATGCCTTTAACTCTCATTGCTGGCTGGTATGGAATGAATTTTACCAATATGCCAGAACTTAGGGCACCATATGGATATATTACAGTTATAGGTGTAAGTATAATAGTTGTTGTATCACTTGTTTTTTGGTTTAAGAAAAAGAAATTTTTTTAAAAGGAGTATAAAAAGAGTTTGTTCTTATCTAAGAATAAACTCTTTGTTATTTTTTTGTCAATAAAAATGAAATATATAAATATATATTGAAAAATACTTGTCAGATGAGATGAATGACTATATGGTTTAGTATAAATAAGATATAATAGATTTATAAAGTTTTATAATGAGAAAATAAATATCTAATTGAGAAAAAAACAAGGTGTCATTCTTAAAAAAGAATATAATGAAAACATATAGGAGGAAATTTATGAAATATCAATTAATCGCATGTGATTTAGATGAAACTTTATTAAATAGTCAACATACAATCTGTCAAAGGAACATAGATCTTATTCAAAAAGCAAAAGAGATAGGGGTTAAGTTTGTTCCTGCAACAGGAAGATTATATACTGCTGTTGAAGATGTTTTAGAGATGCTAGGTTTAGCAAATCAGACAGATGAATATGTATTGTCTGCAAATGGTGGGATTATTTCAGAAAATAAGAATCATCGATTACTCAAATGTGAGAAACTTACTTTTCAAAAGGCAAAGGAACTTTTTGAATTTGGAGTGGATAAAGATGTCTGTATACAAATGCATACATTAGAAGGCGTTTATCTTTATCATTTAAATGATGATGAAAGGAAAAGAGTAGATGGTCAAAAATTCAAATATACAGTTCTAGAAGAAGATAACATAGATTTTATGAAAGATTTTCATATTATCAAAGTGCTTTATCAATCAACGGATATTCCATATTTAGAAGCATTAGAAAAACAAATGATTGCTATATTTGATAAACAAATATCTGCGAGTTATTCATCAGGACGTTATCTAGAAATGAATAAAATTGGTGTTAACAAAGGTCAAGGACTTATTGATTTAGCAGAGATTCTTCAAATACCTATTGAAGCAACAATTGCAGTTGGTGATCATTATAATGATTTAGATATGTTGAAAGTTGCTGGTTTATCAGTTGCTGCAGGAAATGCAATTGATGATATTAAAGCTGTTTGTGATTATACAACTCAAGCGAATCATAATGAAGGTGTCGTAGCAGAGTTAATTGAAAAGTTTATTCTTGAATAGAGGGGGCTTTTTTATGGATCAATTCTTTATTGAGATTTATGAGAGTATTGTTTATCAATGGATTGTTATGAATCAGAATACCTATAAAAAAAGTGGTATTCACTTTCATATTGATCAAAATGATCCTAATAAGCTTGTTTTTATCAGTGATGAATTGAAAGGGGATATTTATTTTTGGACAAATCATCATATTATTGAAGAAACGATTGTTAATAAAGATGGTGATATTACGTTTTATCTTCATTTTAGAATTATTAATCTTGCATCAACAAAGAAATTTATACAAGATTTTATAAATCAATTAATGTATAGTCAGCAACCTAAACGTATTGGGATGAGTTGTAGTTGTGGCATTACATCTTCAGTCTTTGTAGAAAGAATTCAAGAATTAAGTCAGATGTTACATCTGCCATATTCTTTTGAAGTCGTTCCCATCTATTCTATAGAGCAAGTTTACTCAAAATATGATATGATTATATTAGCACCACAAACATCATATTTAGAGCCTAAAATAAAAGCAATCTGCCATAAGGAATGTTATATTATGAGTATAGATGCTTCTGTTTTTGCAACAAGTAATTATCAACAGGCTTTAATTATGATACAGGAGACATTGGGATAGGGAGGAAGACTATGGATATTGTTATTTCTAGAATACTTAAATATTTAAATGGTTGTTTAGATAATGACCATATGTATCAAATTGGTTTGTTCATTGTTCGTCATTATGTTGATATGGAAGATTATTCTTTAGAGCGGTTAATGAAAGAAGGTCAATTTAGTGAAGCAGAGGTTTTAGACTTTTGTGTCCACTTAGGTTTTCATACATATGAAGATTTCCAAGAACAATTATTGGCCGATTATATGTTACGTATCTCACAAATTCGTGCAAGAATGCTTGGAACATCAGCAGAACAGATGTTAGAGCAGTTAGATATATCTTATTCACGCGATGAACTGGTGCAAACTCTAGAAACAATTTGTGAATATATTTTTAAACATCGTCGTGTCATTATTATTGGGGCTTTATATCCAATGAGTATTGCAGTTGATTTTCAGACAGATTTTATTACTTTTGGTAAAGAAGTTATTGAATTTCATCATTTTGATAAAGATTTTCGTTTTCAAGAAGAAGATCTTGTTATGTTTATAAGTGCGACAGGTAGAACTTTGGATGCTTATATAAAGGAAAATAAAGATTTGAATATTTGTGATGCAAATATTGTATTGATGACACAAAATGTGAAGTATCGAAATTTTGAAAATATATGTGCAGATTATGTTATTCAAGTTCCAGGTAAATTTGATGGTATTCAGTTTAATTATCAAATTATGCTGTTGTTTGATATTTTAAGAATTTATTATTATCAAAAATATTATATTTAGGAGTAGTATATGAAAAATATAAAAGCAATTATGTGTGATGTGGATGGTACATTATTAACAGATGATGGTGTGGTTTCACCATTCACTATAGAAATGATTAAAAGAGTCAGAGAAAAAGGGATTTTGTTTGGATTATCAACAGGAAGAGATGTTAATAGTGTACAAACATTACTAAAAACATGGGGAATAGATGGTTTGGTTGATTCTATTGTGGGAACAGGTGGTGCTGAAATCTATGATTATGTAATGAATGTAGAAAAGTCAAGTTATCCTTTAGCAGGAGCACTTATTCAAGATATTATTAAACATTTTGAAGATATGGATGTGAATTTTGCGATTCCTTATGAAGGTATATTATTTGCTCCTCGAGATGACCGTCATATTCAGATGTTAGCAACTGCTGATAAAGTTCCTTATCAGGTTGTTGATTTTCAAGAGTTCCTAAAAGAACCTAAACCAAAATTGATTATTATTTGTGATCCTGAATACATGGATAAAGTGATTGAGAGAAGTGAAACTTTCTCAAATGATCAATACAAATCATCGTCTTTAAAAACTGCCAGCGTCCTTTATGAATACATGGATCCAAGAGTGACAAAGACCCATGGTTTAGAAGAAGTCATGGCGATGCATGGATTTTCAATGAAAGAATTATGTATATTTGGTGATGCAGATAATGATTACGATATGACATTGAATGCTGGAGTTGGTGTTGTCATGGCTAACGGCAGCGAAAAAACCAAAAGTGTTGCTGATTATATCACGGATGATAATAATCATGATGGTATTGGTAAATTTATTGAAAAATATATTTTATAGCTTTAATGATTTCATTAGAGCTTTTTTTCTTATATAATGTTTAATGAGGTGATTTATAATGAATATAGCATTAATTGCACATGATGAAAAGAAATCAGAAATGATTGAGTTCGCAAAGAAACATGAAGATATCCTAAAAGAACATCTGCTTTATACAACTGGAACAACAGGATTGCGTATTATGGAAAATACGCAATTAAAAGTCCATCGTTTTTTATCTGGACCTTATGGTGGAGATCAACAGATTGGAGCATATGTCGCTGAGGGGAAAATCAATCTTGTTATTTTCTTTAGAGATCCTTTAACTGCTCAACCACATGAACCAGATGTAAGTGCACTAATGAGACTATGTGATGTTCACAATGTTCCATTAGCTTCTAATAAAGAAGCAGGAGAATTATTATTAAAAGGAATCTTGAAATAAATAATCAAAAATAATTCTCATTTATTTGAATATCATGTAAAATGAAAGTATAGGAGGAATAAAATATGGAATATGAAATTAAGGGAGTTCCCCTTCCAGTCGTTATTTGTTATCTAAAAAAGGGTGATGTTATGCTAAGTGATAGTGGTGCTATGGCTTGGATGGATCCATGTATGGAAATGGGAACAACAAGCAATGGTGGAATTGGAAAAGCTTTTGGGAGAATGTTTTCTGGCGAAACAATGTTTTTGAATTCATATACTGCTAATGCAGATGGTAAAATTGCTTTTTCATCATCTTTCCCAGGTGAAATTAGAAAATATGATATTGAACCAGGTAAAGAAATTGTTATTCAAAAATCTTCATACTTAGCGAGTGAACCAACTGTTGAAAGAACAATCTTCTTTAATAAAAAAGCCATGACAGGTATTTTTGGAGGAGAAGGTTTTATTATGAATAAACTTTCTGGAAAAGGAACCGTTTTTGTTGAAATCGATGGTGCAACAGTTGAATATGATTTGGCACCTGGACAAAAGATTGTTGTAGATACAGGATATGTAGCTGTGATGGATGCCACTTGTACCATGACTACACAATCAGTTCCAGGATTAAAAAATAAGATGTTTGGTGGAGAAGGATTCTTTAATACAGTCGTGACAGGTCCAGGACATGTTGTTTTACAGACAATGCCAATCTCTGCAATTGCGGGTAGTCTTGCTCAATTCTTCCCATCTGGAAAATAAGTCATACATTGTATGACTTTCTTTTGATTTATGATTATAAATGCAAGTTCAAGAACAGATATACCAGCTTACTTTAGTGATTGGTTTTTCCAACGTCTTAAAGCTGGATATGTCTATGTGAGGAATCCTTATTATCCAAACCAAATTACCAAATATATACTTAATCCTGAAGTTGTAGATAGTATTGTTTTTTGTACCAAAAATCCACATCCAATGTTATCCAGATTAAAATTGTTAAAAGATTATCACCCTTATTTCTTTGTAACAATAACCCCTTATGAAAAAGAGATTGAACCTCATGTTCCATCTTTTCAAGATGTTATTTATGATATTCAAGAACTCTCTTTAAGCTTAGGAAGCCATAGTGTAAGTTTTCGTTATGATCCTATTTTCATAAATCAATATTATACGATAGAAAAGCATATTCAAACTTTTGATATTATCACAAAACAACTAGAGGGATATACACATGAATGTGTTATAAGTTTTATTGACCTTTATGAAAAAACAAAAAAGAATTTTCCTGGTATTCAGGAAGTCTCATTGAATGAACAGCAATATTTAGCAGAAGCCTTTGCAAAAATTGCTGCTCAAAGGGGAATTCATATCAAGACATGTGCTGAAAAATTAGATTTAAGTGAATATGGAATCACTCATGAAGGGTGCATTACCCGTCAAATACTAAAAGATGTGACAGGATATCCATTAAAAGAGTTGAAATCGCAACCTTTAAGGCAGGGATGTCATTGTTATCCAAGTCGTGATATTGGTGAGTATGATACATGTTTACATGGCTGCATCTATTGCTATGCTAATGAAGACAAACAGTTGGTACAAGAGAAATATAAAAGACACGATCCATCGTCACCATTACTCATTGGTCATATTCATTCTGACGATGTGATAAGATTAGCCAAGCAAGAAAGTTATATAGAAAGACAACTCTCATTTGATTTATAGAAATGAGCATAAATACCGAAACTTTGAGGGATGTCTGTAAGTTATTCATGATGTCTTTTTGAAACTAATACACAAAAAGACCTTTGGCTGTGTTTGCCTTGTCCACAATGTCATTCAATGCATAATTGAGATATAAATGCAGTAAAAAAAAGCAGCCAATGGATTATCTGTATAAATAAACAATAGATTAAGGTATGCTCAAGGAAAGTAAGTGCGAGTCATATTCAACATCAAAACGAAACAAAGATAAGATACCATGTTTTGCTAATGAGAAATTCATAGAAAATAAGTCCATATAATAAATTCAGGAAAAAGAGATGTGAAGAAGTATAAGCAAGATAACAGGAAGTTTAAAATATTATTCTTTGTATTGAAAAGTATAATATTCTCTGATGAGATTTGTTTGATGAAATATAATTAAATTGGTATATAGTTATGGGATTTTTGACACAATAAATTATTAAGTCTGGTGTTTTCTTATCAATTGTATAAGAGATAAGTAGTATAATAATTATTCATCAATTGATAGGAAAACATTGACAAGGTTATGAAATTGAGAAAAGAGGTTAAAAGAATGAAAGATTTAGAAAATATTTGTTTATCAGTTGAACATGATTTTGATGGAAAGTATCAGTCTGTTGCTCCAGAAATTGTTCAAACATCATCATTTCAATTTCAGAATTTTGCACACTATGTTCATGTTAATACAGATCATGAGTTTGCATATACGTATACAAGAGGTGATAATCCAACACTTGAAATACTAGAAAAGAAAATCGCTCATTTAGAAGGAGCGGAGTGTGGAAGAAGTTTTGCTTCAGGTATGGGAGCTATTTCTGGAACAATCTTAAGTTTAGTGAAAAAAGGTGATCATATCATTATCGTTAACACTGTTTATGGCTCAAGTGTTAAATTGATTCAACAGCTTCAAAAGTTTGGAGTGGAAAGTACAAAAATAGATGTTCAAGAGACAAAAGAGATTTTTGAATATATTGAACCAGAGACGAAGATGATTTATTTTGAAAGTCCTTCTTCGCAAAGATTTGAAATGTTAGATTTAGAAATGATAGCAAATGTTGCTAAAGAAAAAAATATTTATACAGTCATTGACAATACTTGGGCAACTCCATTGTTACAGAATCCATTAAAATATGGTATAGATGTTGTCATTCATTCTTGTTCAAAATATATTGGAGGACATAGTGATATTGTTGGAGGTATTGTTTTATGTCGTCAAGAGATAATGAAATACATAGATGATTTCGCACATATTTTTTAGGAGCAACTATGTCTCCTATGAATGCCTGGTTAGCTGTACGTGGACTGAGAACTTTACCAGTTCGTTTGAAAGCACAAGAAAAATCTGTTTTAGATGTGATAGATTTTTTAAGGAATGATCCAAGAATAGAGAGAATTTTTCATCCAACTTGTAATGGTGAAATGCAGAAAGATTTGGCTAATCGTTATTTAAAGGGGTATGGAAGTTTATTAGGAGTTGTTTTAAAAGATGCAAATCCAACCATTATTGAAAGTTTTGTAGATGCTTTACATCATTTTACATTGGCTTATAGTTGGGGTGGTTTTGAGAGCTTGATTTTACCAGTATTTAAGGGCAATAATCAAGATGAATTAGAAGCGCGTGGTTTGGCTTTGGGACAATTAAGAATGTATATTGGTCTTGAAGAAACTGAAATTCTTATTGAAGATTTAAAACAAGCACTAGATATTGCTTATCAAGTGAAAATGTAATTTTTAGGCATGATATTTGGTGAAGAATTGTATCGTGGTGATATCAAGAAAGTTGATTCTATAAAAGAGTTTCTAAGTTTAAAAGTAGGAAATTAGGATGGTGAAGATGAAATCGAAGCTATGTTATTATGAAAAAGATATTTAATAATAAAAATAAGCGACAATGATTTGTTGCTTTTTTACATTTTTTTCTTTTTATCACATATAATGACTTGAGGTGTTTCCATGATTAAAAAAATACTTATATGTTTATTTGTAATGTTATTGTGTATGTTTCCTAAAGTTGTTTATGCTGAGGATTTAAAATTGGCGCCGAATGCTGCTTCATCTGTATTGATGGAAGCATCTACTAAGCAAGTCCTTTATTCATCACATGAAACAGACAAGTTATTCCCAGCATCCACAACAAAAATTATGACAATGATTCTTATGTTTGAAGCAATTAATAAAGGAACATTGAAATGGGATGATGTTTTAACATGTAGTGCTTATGCTGCAAGTATGGGTGGAAGTCAAATCTATCTTGAAGAAGGCGAACAGATGAGCGTTTCAGACTTATTTAAAGGAATTAGTATTGCATCAGCTAATGATGCCTGTGTTATGGTGGGAGAAAGAATTGCAGGGACAAATGATGGATTTGTGAAAATGATGAATGAAAAGGCTAAAGAATTGAATTTAACCAATACACATTTCATGAATCCAACAGGACTTCATGATGATAACCACTATACTTGTGCTTTAGATTTAGGATTAATGGCTTCCTATTTAATTCAAATAGGTGGTGATCGTTTATTTGCAACAACTTCTCTTTATGACAGTTATATTAGAGAAAATTCTGCTCAAAAATTTTGGTTAGTCAACACCAATAAGTTACTAAAATCTTATGAAGGAGCAGATGGATTAAAAACAGGGTATACAAAAGAAGCAGGTTATTGTATTGTTTCAACAGCAAAAAGAAATGGTTTAAGACTTATAGCAGTCGTCATGAAAGAAAGTGAACCAAAAGTGAGAAATCAAGAAGTTTCTCAATTGTTAGATTATGGTTTTTCACTTTATGAAAATGTGATTCTCTTTAAAAAAGATGATATCATTGAAAAGATTCCTATTGAAAATGCAAGACAAAAATCAGTAGAGGTTGTTTGTAAAGAAGATGTTGTCTATGTTAAAGATAAGAGTGCTCAAGATGAAGTCACATATGAAATGAATTATACAAATCTAGTTCCACCTATAAAAAAAGGTGAAACAATTGGACATATATTATTAATGCGTAGTGATGTTAATATTGCTTCGTTTGAAGTTGTAAGTAAAGATGATATTGAAGCTTTAACTTTACCTGAAAAAATGTACAATTATTTTAAAGCATTCGTATAAAATAAGATATAGTTCAATGAGATTGTTATACTCTATAGAATGAATACGAAATAAAGTCGTATCATATATAGGGTATTTTTATATTTTAAATAACAATACTTCTCATGTGTATAAAAAATAACTTAATTTATCAAAAAAGATGATTTCATAAATATATAAAATCATCATGAGATTATTTGCTTATGGTTATTCTATTGTTTCTCTATAGAAAATATTAGGTTTATAAATTGGTTTCCTTTTTTAATTTGTGATGTGCCCATAAGAAGCTGATACACCCAAGTATCATAAAAAGAATCATTACAAAAATCATCTGTCCAATATCTAATCTTTCATAGAGAATAAATGAGCGTAATATATTAATAACATGAGTAAATGGATTGATATGAATAGCAATTGCTAAAGCACCATGAATATTGTTAGCAGGAAATAATGCAGTGCTAAGAAAGAAAATGGGAAGAACAATTGCATTCATAACTGTTTCATACATAACTTCATTTGGAAGTATAAGACTTATAGCATAACAAATTCCTGCCATAAAAAATGACATTAAGAATATCAAAATAATTATATATAATATGATGGAAATATTTAAAGGAATTCTAACAGAAAAGAATAGACTAACTATAACCATAATTGTCACTTCAAAAAACGAACATAATACAGCTTCCAAAAGTTGTCCTAAAACAATAGAACTGCGATGAATAGGGGCAATCAGAATACGATAAAAACTGCCATCATTTTTCATTAAGTAATTCATAATTCCACCACTGCTACAAACACCAAAACTCACCAACACTATGAGTCCAGGTAGAATAAAGGCAGTATAATTCTTAATTCCTGTATTTTGCATAGTGCTTCCAGCTACTGAACTATACATGACTAACCAAAGCATTGGTTGTAGAATAGTAATGATTATGGTCAATGCATTGTGAAAACGCCATTTAATATTTCTGTGTAATATTGCCAAGACATTCATTTTCTTTTTTCACCTCCTGTTCTTTTTTTGTAGTTAAGCGTAAGAATACATCCTCTAAAGTTGGTTGTATGATTTGAATACTTTGACAAGGAATGTGGTTTTTTAATAGAAAATTCATTGCTTTTTCCATATCAGAATGGCTGTTTTGTATATTAACAATTATTGATTTATTTCTTGCAAATACTGATCTGCCTACAAAAAGTTGTTGGAATAAAGGAAGGCATTCTTGAACTTCATTTTGAGTTAAAAATTGTATTTGCAGACTATCTTGATGAATAAGCGAACGGAGTTGTAAAGGTGTTCCCTGTATAACATCTTTCCCATCTTTCATAATGCATATTGTATCGCTGAGTTGGTCTGCTTCTTCTAAATAATGCGTTGTTAGAAATATTGTTGTACCAAAATGATCACGTATTTTTAACAACATATCCCACATCCTCATTCGTGATTGGATATCCATTCCAACAGTTGGTTCATCTAAAAATAAGATTTTTGGATTTGACATCATGTTCAATGCAATATCTAAGCGCCTTTTTACTCCACCAGAATAAGATGATACAGGATAATTTCTATATTGTTCTAGTTCAAAATCTCTTATTAATTCCTCTATCTTTTCTTTTGCTTTAGCTTTAGGAATTTTATAAAGACGGCTTTGAAACATCATGTTTTCTTCTAAGGATAAATGTGTATCAATAGAAGTTTGTTGGGCAACACATGCAATTGTTGAACGTACAACATCAGTCTGATTGTGAATATCTTGATCAAACATAATCACTTTACCAGAAGTCGGTTTTAAGTAAGTTGTGAGTATCTTAATAAGTGTAGATTTTCCTGCTCCATTTTGCCCTAGTAGAGAGAAAATTTCACCTGTTTTTACAGAAATATTAATTCCGTTTAATGCCTGTACACCATTCTTGTATTTTTTAACGGTGTTTTGTGTCTGAATAGCGTACATATTTATTCCTCCATAATTGGAAATTGTATTTCTGTAATGTATTTGCTGGGATTCCCTTTTAAGAGCATGCCAGGACCTTTTATGAAAACTTCGCGAAAAGGTGGAACTAAGATAAATTTATTTTGTTTGGCAAAATCATTAATACATTCATATGCAAGTGAAAGTGTTTCATAGGGACCGATATGAGTAACGCAGATTGCTTTTATGCGTGGTAATTGCTTAGTTTCTATACCATTTCCAGTAGGTGTTGCGTTTGTTGGAACACAAAGTTCCATCTCTCCAATTTTCGTTTCTTTATTAAGTGAGAGATAGTTGAATAAGGGCGCCCCATTTGTCTTTCCCATAATCGCTTTAAAGACATGAGGAAAAACTTTATTGGCTTCAGTAACAACTCCCACATACTTCATATAAGCGACATGAATTGGTTCAATATCTTTTAATACAATTTGATAGTTCATAAATTAATTCTCCTTCTTTTTTATGGCAATCCACACTTCAGAATAACCACTTATGGGTTTTTCCTCTTCTATGGGATATACCTCAATATCAGGAAGTCCTGCATATTCATAGCCCGAGAATAATAGCCATTCTTTATAAAATCGTTGAAAAACACTTTGTACACTCTCTTGAAAATGTCCATCAGTTTTAAAGATAACCCATGTTGCTGCTGGTATTTCATATTCGTACATTCCTTCTAAAATAGGTTTATCACTTGCTGCAGCAATATAGTAAAAAATATTCTCAGGATTCTGATAAACACTGATTCCTAAAATTCCTCGAGGTTCTAATGTAGATAAAGAACATATTTTTTGAAAATTCATTCCTTGTCTTGTTTCTTTCCAAAAGTTGGGGATATTTTTGTGATTTTCTCCCATGTCTTCAACTAATGGAGTACGGATGCCAACAATACGCATAGCATCTTTTTTCTCAATGTGATATGACATAACATGACCGCCTGTAACTTCAACAGAAAATTTGATTGGTGGATATGCATTTAATATACTTCCCATGTTTTTAGCAGCAGTGGGAGTCATACCATGAACATTTTGAAATGCTCTATTAAAAGAAGTAGGGGAAGAATATCCATATTTCAATGCAATATCTATGACCTTTTGTTCTGTTCTTTGTAATTCAAAAGCCGCTTGCGACATCCTGCGACGACGAATATACTCCGCTAATGAAATACCTGTTACATAGGTAAACATACGTTGAAAATAGTACGTTGAACAACAGGCAATACGTGCTGCTTCATCATTAGATATTTCTTTATCCAAATTGTTTTCAATATATTCTATGGCTTTATTTAAATTCATTAACCATTCCATGCAAGTTCCTCCTCATACATTATCTTATCTTAATGGTTATTTATATTCCTCTCTTTTCTTGTCCTCATTTGTAAACTTTATCTTAATCAAATTTTTATATCAATACATTTCTTTAAGTTAATCAAGATCTTTTTATCTATAATAATGTAAAAATTTAAAAGTGCAGATTTTTTCTACTTTTGTAGGTTTTGTTCTAGTTTTAGCGAATCGATTTTCTTTCAAATTGAATTGGTATATGATAGCAAAGAAGGAGGAATTGATGTGGAAAACAGTATGAATATAGAAATTACAGATCAGTTAATTATTGTCCATTTTCAAGGTGAAATAGATTGTGTTAATGCCCCTGTTTATCGTCAACAATTAAGTGATCTACTAGAAGAAACAAATGAAGACGTCGTTTTTGATTTTAAAGGCACATCTTTTATTGATAGTTCAGGAATTGGTTTGGTTTTAGGTCGTTATAACCAACTCAAGTTTGATCATAGAACTCTTATTTTAACAGGTTTAAATCAGGTAGCATATCGTTTATTTGAATTAACAGGATTATTTCAAATTATGCCTTATTATGAAACAATTGAAAGTTTAAAGGAGGGGACACTATGAATCAAATGGAAGTTAGCTTTAGTGCATCACTTGATAATGAGAACTTTGCTCGTACGACAGTAGGTGCTTTTTTAACACCTTTAAATCCAACAATCGACGAGATTATTGAATTTAAGACAATTGTTGCAGAAGGTGTCAGCAATGCGATTATTCATGGCTATAATCATAACCCAGAGTGTATGGTTGTTATGAAAGTACAAATAGAAGATCGTCAAGTCAAACTCATTATACAGGATTATGGAAAAGGCATTGAAAACTTAGATCAGGTGAAAACACCTTTTTATACAACCGCAAAAGACTTAGAACATGCAGGAATGGGAATGACAATCATAGAAACACTTGCTGACTCATTAGAGATAGAAAGTGTTGTCAATATAGGAACAAAACTAATCATCACAAAAAGACTGAAAGATAATGGCTAGCTCAAAAACATTAGACTTACTTGTAAAGGTGCGTTCAGGGGATGAACAAGCTAAAGAACAGGTGGTCAAAGATAATCTTGGATTGGTATGGTCTATTGTTCATAGATTCAAGAATAGCTATTATGATAAGGAAGATTTGTTTCAAATTGGTTGCATTGGATTAATGAAAGCTATTAATCATTTTGATCCATCATATAATGTCCAATTTTCAACATATGCTGTTCCTATTATTATGGGAGAAATCAAAAGATATTTCCGTGATGATGGAACAATCAAAGTTTCACGTTCACTCAAAGAATTAAATATCAAGGTCACCAAAGCCAAAGAGATATTGCAGGCAGAAAATAATGAAGAACCTACTGTTGAAGAAGTTGCCCGTTATTTGGAGGTAGATGTACATGATGTTGTTGAAGCTATTGACTCATCTTACTACCCAACTTCATTAAGTGAACCAATATATGAAAAAGATGGTTCAACAATTAGTATGGAAGATAGATTAATTGATAAGAGTGATCATATGTGGTTTGAAAAAATTGCCTTGGAAATGGAAATGGAAAAACTAGATGAGAAAGAGAAAATGATTATCTATATGCGTTATCAATTAGATTATAATCAGGAAGCTATAGCTCAAAGATTGGGAATTTCACAAGTTCAGGTTTCACGACTTGAGAAAAAAATTGTGACAAAATTGAGAACACGCTTAAAAGATGGAGGATAATGTGATATAATAAATCAAGGTGATAGAAATGGAAAAAGAAGATATCAAGAAATCCTTGTTTGAATATATAAAAGTGATTATTATAACAGTTGTATTCACTTTAGCAGTCCTTTATTTTATACAAATCTCTCGTGTTGTTGGTGCTTCAATGGAACCAACTTATCATAATGGTAATATTATTCTTGTAGATAAAGTCTTTTATAAGAAAGGACAGCCTTCTTATAATGATATTGTTGTTGTGGCATATCATGTGAGTCCTGGAGAAGATCAAATTATTAAAAGAATTATAGGATTACCAGGTGATCATATTGAAATGAAAGACAATAAACTTTATCGTAATGGAGAATTATTGAATGAAGACTATATCAAGGAAGCGATGGTAGGCAATGAAGATTTTGCCTATGATATACCAGAAGGAAAAGTCTTTGTTATGGGAGATAACCGTAATAATAGTATAGATTCACGAATGATTGGATATATTGATTTTGATGATCAGGTTGTTGGTCGTGTGTTTTTTAAGGTCTTTTGATAAGACCTTTTTATTTTGGAGGAGAAAAAATGAAAATCAGATATGATCGTTTGATAACTGTCGGAGTTATTGTCAGCATTATTATTGGCTTGTTTATATATTTGATGTCGCATAAAGTTCATGATGAAGAATATAATGGAAAGATAGAAACATATGTTGCAAGTTATCGTCAGAATGACAAAATCTATACCTTTGATTTGAAAGCATTTCAAAAAGATGATATATGGTATGCATCATTAAATGATATGTATAATATGGTTGTGATTATGGATAAGAATGCTCGTGTCTATATTGATCAAAATAAGCACACTTTAACATATCAATTGAGCGACAGCGACTATCATTTTGATTATGGTCGAGGAAGGATTGTATACAATAATGATAGTATAGATTTAAGAAAGAATAGTCATGATATTTATATTTCTCATAAAAATGTATATGTATCTGTCTATTTTATAGAAAAAATAGTATTAAAAAATGAAAAAAAGATAAATTTTAAAAATAAAAACGCTATCATTGAATAAATTTTACGTTTTTAGTAGTCAAGGAGAACTTTTTTTGATAGAATGTATGATAATCAAAAGGGATATAGATTGATATATCTAAAGGAAGGGTGGAATTATGGCGTATAAATTTAATGTCACAAGAGGTAATGCTATTTTAAATTTCTCAGAAGAGTTTTGTCAAAGTCGCTGTCAATTGATAGAAAGTGAATCTTTTGCAAAAGTCTTAGAAAAATATATTAGGAATATAAAAAGAAAAGATACAACTATTTATGTATATCTTCATAGTATTCAAGAAGATGATGTTGATTTGTTAGAAAACTTAAGAGGAATCTTTAAATTATTATTAGTTATGTCTGTTGATGAAGTTTGCAGTATTCGTCCAGAAGCTCAAAAATATTTTAAAGATAATGATATGTTCATTGCACTTGTTGAAGATATTTACTTATTCTGGAGACGTCTTCAAAGATATGCAGTTGTTTTTAATGAAACGAAACGTGCTGGTTATCAAAATGTTCAATTTGCTGATGCCCAAAATGAATTTGAAGAATTGGTTTTGGAAGTCTATCGTACCATCGAAAGAGCACTTGGTAAAAAAGATAAAGTTATGCGTCAAATTACAGCAGGGGTGAATGCTGGATTAACTGTGACACATATGCGACCATTTTTACCATATGAATATCGTAATTTAGATGAAATCCCATTTATTGAATCTGTGGTTATTCATCCACCATTTATTGCTTATTCTAAACGTAATAAAAGAGATGGTGTTTTTCCTGAGATGAAAACAAATCCAATAGAAGATAAGAAATTTGATTCAGATTCATGGTTCTGTTATCCTGCCAAGGTTGGAGATTTATTATGTTTTATTTATTTTAATGTCAAATTTATGGCACAAGGTGTTACATTGTGTAATTTATTTGATTTAGCAGATGAATCTGAATATAGAAATAGAAAACCAGATTTGATCTATGTCTATGGTTATGAGGATGGGAAGGATAATCAGGCATTCTACCAAGATGAAACAAATGATATGATTGTTGCTTTATTATCAGCAAATGATGATTTTGATTATTTTGGTTATATGAAAAAAATGGTTTTAACTTTGCATAATGTCCAAAAAATCAATCATAGAGAATTACCAATTCATGGAGCAATGGTGAAAATGACTCTCCATAATGGAGAAACAAAGAATATTGTTGTTATGGGAGATAGTGGTGCTGGAAAGAGTGAAACTATTGAACAGATTAAAGTTTATGGGGCTGCATATATTACTGATTTGAAGACAATCTATGATGATATGGGAGTTCTTTCATTAGATGAAAAAGGACAAGTAAAAACATCTGGAACAGAAATTGGGGCTTTTGTTCGTTTAGATGATTTAGATGCTGGATATAGCTTTAAGGAATTGGATAGATCTGTATTTATGAATCCTGATAAAGTGAATGCTCGTATTGTTATTCCTATTACAGACTATAAAGATGTTGTAGCTAAACATGATGTTGATATGTTCTTATATGCTAACAACTATGAAGATAAAGATGAAGCATTAAGTTTCTTTGAAAATGCTGATGATGCTTTAGAAGTCTTTAGAGCTGGTGCACGTATGGCAAAAGGAACAACAACAGAAATGGGAATTGTAGAAAGTTATTTTGCAAATCCATTCGGTCCTGTTCAAAGAAGAGATCAAACTGAGCCTATTTTACAAGATTATTTTAAAAGAATGTTTAAACAAGGTGTTAAAGTTGGTCAATTACGTACTAGACTTGGAATTAAAGGAAATGAGCATGAAGGTCCTAAAGCTGCTGCTATTGAAATTTTAAAATATGTAACAGGTGAAACTGAATTAAAAGAACTTCCTGCTGAAGAATAAAAAACTCTCATTATGAGAGTTTTCTTTATGCAAAAATACAGATAATTTGAATTGTAATAAAAATTGATATGAATATAAATTCTTGGTAGTATTTATATATAATGGCTAAATAGAGTGCATAGAAGAATAGAGGAAGACTTATAAAACAAGTAGGAAAAAGAATACCAACCCACCAAGGAAAGCTTCCAAAACTTGTAGATATACTTATGCATTGAATAGTCATAATAATAATCATGAATAAAAATAATGAATAGAAAATGATTTTATGTTTTTTCATATCTTATTTCCGATGATTTCTATAAATGAGAAAGAATGAGAATAATAATCCAATAATGCATGAAAATAAGCACAATCTAGCTGGTGTTATAATAATAGCAGAGCCTGCAAAGTCTTGAGTGATATTGGGCAAAAAGAAGGATAGTACTAAAAATGAGACTGAATATATATGGTGGATATGATTTCTTTTGAATATGTTTGATTTGTAATCATTCCTCATATGACATATGAAAGTATTGATACATTTTTTTCTTTTCTTAACATTTTTAATCTTTCTCCAAATTCTATAGAAATCTCCTTTCATTGTTATTATCTAACATGTTCATATCTTTGTCTATATCATTATTGTAACATATCTGTAGTCATTCGTTTACAAAATAAAAAAGTTCACTTTTGTGAACTTCTTTAATAAATACCTTGTGAAATCATGGCAGCAACAACTTTTTCAAAACCAGCAATATTTGCGCCTTTGATTAAATCGTATCCTAAACCATATTTTTCAGCTGCCGCAACAGAAGAATTATGAATATCAATCATGATTTGGTGTAATTTCGCATCTACTTCTTCTTTTGTCCAACTATATCTCATTGAGTTTTGTGCCATTTCTAATGCTGAAACAGCAACCCCACCAGCATTTGCTGCTTTTGCAGGTCCTAAAATTCCTTTGTTTTCAAGGAAATAAGCAATGGCTTCAGGAGTTGTTGGCATATTTGCTCCTTCAATAATATATTTGACTCCATTAGCAACCAATTGCTTCACTTCGTCAAGTCCAATTTCATTTTGAGTTGCACAAGGGAAAGCCATATCAACTTTTAATCCCCATGGTTTTTCACCAGCATGAAATTCGCATCCGAATTTCTCTGCATAATCTTTTAGTTTGACGTTGTTGTGACTTCTGATTTGAACCAAGAACTCAATTTTTTCATCAGTTACAATTCCATCAGGATCATAAACGTAACCATCTCTACCTGAAATAGAAACAACTTTTGCTCCATACTCTCTTGCTTTTAAACAAACACCCCAAGCAACATTTCCATAACCTGAACAGGCAATTGTTTTTCCTTCATAAGAGTCATCAAAGTGACTTAATACTTCTTTACCATAATATACAGCACCAAATCCTGTAGCTTCTGGTCTAATTAAAGAACCACCATAAGGCATTGGTTTTCCAGTAAGAACACCATTTTCAAATGCTCCTCTGATTCGTTTATACTGTCCATACATATATCCAATTTCTCTAGCACCAGTACCAATATCCCCAGCTGGTACATCAACATCAGGTCCAATATGACGATATAATTCAGTCATAAATGATTGACAGAAACGCATAATTTCTGCATCTGATTTTCCTTGTGGATCAAAATCAGAACCACCTTTACCACCACCAATTGGTAAAGTTGTTAATGAGTTTTTAAAAATTTGTTCAAACCCCAAGAATTTAATAATACCTAAGTTAACAGATGGGTGTAATCTTAATCCGCCTTTATAAGGTCCAATAGCACTTGAGAATTGTACACGGTAACCTCTATTGACTTGCACCTTTCCTTTATCATCCTGCCATGGGACTTTAAACATTAAAGTTCTCTCTGGTTCAACGAGTCTTTCAAGAATAGCCATATCTTCATACTCAGGATGAGCAAGAATAACAGGTTCTAAGCTTTCAAGAACTTCTTCAACAGCTTGAATGAACTCTGGTTGATCTGCATTTTTAGTTTTCACTTCATCTAATACTTTTTCAATATATTTCATAGTATGAATCCTCCTTTTTTCCTATTATATACAAAAATAAATAAAAAACAAACATTTTAATAAAAAATTATTATTTTTTTTTAGAATTCCATAAAATAAGATAATCATTTTGTTTTAAGAAGAAATATGATAAACTATGAATGGTGATAAAAATGAATAAAAAATTTAAAGAATATAGAATGTTTCTGGTTTGTTTCGTTATTTTTATAGCTTTTTTAGGTGTTGCTGTTTATTGTGGGTTAGAGGACCATAGAACACAAATGATAGGAGCTCTTATGTTATCTTTAATAGCGTTATTTTTGTTATTATTAAGATATAAGATGGTATTATTTGATGATGTTATGATGATTTATGAATGGAAAGTGGCTGCCATGCTTCCAACTATGATTGAATATAAAGATATCCAATTTGTTGAAAAAAAATCACAGCATCATGTAGTGATTAAACATACACATATTAGTCATATCTATGTATTTAATAGTGATCTTTTTATATCTACATATAAATCTTTGAAAAATCATGACTCTCACTGAGAGTTTCTTTTGATTGGAGGAAAAGAATATGAAAATGCATGATGAATGTTTACCTTGTTTGGTCAATCAGGTTGTTAGGGTTGCTAAGATGACAGAAGCAACTCATACAAATAGACTTTATCAAAGAGTTTTTCAATATTTGAGTCAGTTAGATTTTACGGAGTCAAATCCAGAAATTATTGGTGCAACTTTTCGTTTATTGAAAGAACATATTGGTAATGATGATCCCTATAATCAATTGAGACAGTATTATAATCAATTGTTTCTTAAAGAACAGAGTTTTTTTGAACAAAAAATAGATAGTTCTTATAATCCTTTGATAGAAGCAATGAAGTATGCAATTATAGGCAATATTATAGATTTTAATCCTATGCATAATCAAAATGTAGAAGACATTATGAAGTGGTTTGAAAAGATAGATACATATCAATTCACTATTGATGATAGCGAACAATGTATATGTGATTTAAAAAAAGCTAAAATGTTATTATATTTAGGAGATAACTGTGGTGAAATTTGTTTGGATTTATTACTTATTAAAAAGATAAAAGAGCTTAATCCTCAACTTCATATTTATTTTGGGGTCAGAGGATCAGCCGTTGTAAATGATTCTATAGAAGAAGATGCTTATTTTGTAGGAATGGATAAATATGCAGATATTATCAGTAATGGTGATGATTCTTTAGGCACAATTTTACCAAGAACGAGTTTGGAATTTCAACAGATTTATCATCAAGCTGATGTAGTCATATGCAAGGGTCAGGCAAATTATGAAAGTTTAAGTGAAGATTTAAAACAAAGTCTTTATTTCTTGTTGATGGTGAAATGTGATGTCATTGCTAAGGATATTGGCGTTAAACAAAAATCACTTGTATGTCTTAAGAGCAGACAGAAAAACACAAAGTTTTGAGATATCAAGAGATATTCAAAAAAGAATAGGAACTTTTTCAAAAAAGTTCTTTTTTTATTGTATAAAATGTGTTAGAATAGTAAAAAATGAGGTGATATTTATGAAAAACACAATTTTATATTCAAAATTTCATCACCATCATTGGAACAACTAGGGTTATATCTAAAAGAATAGATACAACCCATTTTGTGTATATAAAATTTGGTTGTATCTGATGGCTTAGAGGTTTATATGGCGAGTCATTAAGACTCGTCATTTTTTTATAAGAGAGGGGATAAAAAATGGAAGAATATAAATATTTGATACCAGAAGAAAGTATAGATGCAATTATGAATAATGTATCTACATTACGTAAGATTGAAAATGATTTAAGAAGAGTATTTGTTGAGCATGATTATTTAGAAGTCTTGATGCCTTCTTTTGAATATGTTGATTTATATAATGCTTTAGATAGTGGAATTGAAGAGGAAAAAATGTTTCAATATATTAATTTTGAAGGAAAAAGAGTTGCTTTAAGGACTGACTTCACTATTCCTTTGGCACGATTATATAGTAGTCAAAAAGAAATAGGAGTTAAGAGATATTGTTATTTTGGAAATGTCTATCGTAAAGAAAAACGTCATAAAGGAAGAAGCAGTGAGTTTTTTCAGGCTGGAATAGAGTTATTAGGACAAGCTGGATTTGCAGGTGATATAGAATGTTTGCATATTATTCAAGAGACATTATCTTATTTAGGATTAAAAGATATAAAGATTGAAATGAGTTCAGCTAAATTCTATAAAAGACTATGCGAATTGGTTGATGATACTTCTTTTGTTGATATTTTAAAGAAGAGAGATTTATCTTCTATGAAAATATTAATAGATAGAAAAGGTATTCAAAGTCCTCTTAAAGATTTGCTTATTCAGTTGCCAAGATGCTTTGGAGATATAGCAATGTTAAATCAAATGATTATGATGATACAAGATCAACAATTAAAAGATGCTTTACTTGAACTTAGAGATCTTTATGACAAGTTAGAGAAAAAAGAGTTCTTTAGTTTTGATTTAGCAATGACTCCTAGTATGAAATATTATACAGGTATTATCATTAAAGGTTATTCTCCATATAGTGCAGATACAATTATAAATGGTGGTAGATATGATAAATTGATGGATCATTTTCATAAAGTTGTTCCAGCTATTGGATTTAGTTATGATTTGAGTCATATCTTAAAGGCACTTGAAAAGGAGGAAGAAAACAATGCTTAAGATTGCTATTACAAAGGGGCGTATCGAAAAACAGGTTTGTCAATTGTTAGCTAAGCAAGGTTTTGATATGGAGCCTATTTTTCACAAAGACAGAGAATTATTAATTGAAACTCAAGATGGATTATCAATGATTTTTGCTAAAGCCAATGATGTTTTAACTTTTTTAGAACACGGTATTGTTGATGTAGGTTTTGTTGGTCAAGATACTTTAGATGATAGTGATTTTCATGATTATTATGATATGTTAGATTTAGCAATTGGGAAGTGCTATTTTGCAGTTGCTGCTTATCCAGAATATAGAAATAAAGAATTCAAAAGAAGGAAGAGAATTTCTTCTAAATATACGAAAGTTGCTAAAGATTATTTTACATCTAAGCAAGAGGATGTTGAAATTATTAAACTTGAGGGATCTGTTGAATTAGGACCAGTTGTAGGATTAAGTGATGCTATTGTTGATATTGTTGAAACAGGTTCAACACTTAAGGCTAATGGATTAGAAGTGATAGAAAAGATTAGTGATATTTCAACAAAGATGATTGTGAATAAAGTAAGTTTGAAATTTAAAAAAGACCAAATATTTAATTTGATTGATGCATTGAAGGGAGAAGATGAGAATGTTAAAAGTATTAGATTTTAAGGGGAATTTTGATGATATTGCTGTGAAATTTTCATCACGTAAAGCAGATATCTCGAAACAGGTGAATGATTCTGTAAATGATATTCTTGAAGATGTCAAGAAGAATGGTGATAAAGCTTTAATGAAGTATTGTCGTAAATTTGATGGCTTTATGATTGATAATCCTAAAGATTTTGTTGTGACAAAGCAGGAGATTTTAGATGGGGTTTCAGAAGTTGGTAAAGATTTTATGCGTATTTTGGAACGCACAAAACAACAGATTACAGAGTTTCATAAAAATCAAGTTGATAAATCATGGTCAATGTATAAGGGTAATGGAGTCATGATGGGACAACTTGTACGTGGACTTGAAAAAGTCGCCTTATATGTACCTGGTGGAACAGCAACTTATCCATCAACTGTTTTAATGAATGCTGTTCCAGCGAAACTAGCCGGTGTTAAAAATTTGATTATTATCACCCCTGTAAAAGCTGATGGGAAAGTGAATCCAACAATTCTAGCAGCAGCTTATGTCTGTGGTATTGATACAATTTATAAAGTTGGTGGTGCTCAAGCCATAGCAGGTGTTGCAATGGGAACAAACACTTTACCTAAGGTTGATAAAATTGTTGGACCAGGAAATATCTATGTTGCAACTGCAAAGAAGAATTGCTATGGAATGGTTGATATTGATATGGTTGCAGGACCTAGTGAAATATTAATTGTGGCTGATGAAAAAGCTAATCCTAAATATATTGCTGCTGATTTGATGAGTCAGGCAGAGCACGATAAATTGGCAAGTGCTATTCTTGTTACAACTTCATCTTCTTTGGTGGAAAAAGTGAATCAAGAATTGATACGTCAATTAAGTTATTTATCAAGAACAGATATTATTAAGGAATCAATTGAAAATTATGGAGGAGCTATTATTGTAGAGAGTCTTAAGGAGGCTTTCGAGGTTTCTAATTATTTAGCTCCTGAACATTTAGAAGTATTGGTTGAAAATCCTATGAATACACTCCCTTTGATTCAAAATGCTGGATCTATATTCCTAGGTGAATATACTCCTGAGCCTTTGGGAGATTATATGTCAGGAACAAACCATGTTCTTCCAACAGGTGGCACAGCAAAATTTTATAGTGCTTTGGGAGTTTATGACTTTGTAAAATATTCATCTTATAGTTATTATCCCAAAGCAGTTTTAGAGACATTTCAAGATGATGTTATAAAGTTTGCAAAATTGGAAGGATTGGATGCTCATGCAAATAGTGTTGCAGTGAGATTCGAGGAGGAATAAAATGCGTACAAGTTCAATAATGAGAGAAACAAAAGAAACAAAAATAAGTATGGAATTAAATATAGATGGTAATGGTCAAGCTAATATTGATACTGGTATTGGATTTATGGATCATATGTTTGAACTTCTTGCATTTCACAGTGGGTTTGATATTAAGGTCAGTTGTCAAGGTGATTTAAAGGTCGATAGTCATCATACAGTTGAGGATTTAGGAATTGTTTTGGGACAATGTTTGAAAAATGCTTTAGGAGATAAAAGAGGAATTACTCGTTATGGGCAAATGACGATTCCAATGGATGAAGCTCTTGTCACAACAACTTTAGATTTAAGTGGACGTCCTTATCTTGTTTATCAAGTGACATTACCAATGCTCGTTTTGGGAAACTATGAAACAGAAATGACAAAAGAATTTTTCAAAGCTGTCAGTGATCAGGCGTTAATAACATTGCATATTCATGAAGCTTATGGTGAGAATACACATCATATTATTGAAGCTATTTTTAAGAGTTTTGCACGTGCTTTAAAAACTGCTGTGATGATTGATGAAAAGAATAAGGATATGGTTATTTCATCTAAAGGTCTTTTGTAAAATGCAGGAGGGGGATAAAAGATGGTTGTTATTATTGATTATAATGTAGGGAATCTCAAAAGTGTGCAAAATGCTTTTGAACGTATTGGTGTAGAAACAATCGTGAGTCGTGATCATGCGGTGATACGGCAAGCAAAAGGAATTGTTTTACCAGGTGTTGGTACTTTTCCTGTAGCTATGGACAATTTGAAAAGGTTTGATCTTATGACAATATTAAAGGAAAGAAAAGATGCTGGTATCCCTATTTTGGGTATATGTTTAGGCATGCAGATTCTTTTTGAAAAGGGTATGGAAATTAAAGAATGTAAAGGATTAGGATTTTTAGATGGAGAAATTCGGTTGATGGAAGTAGATGATAAAATTCCTCATATGGGATGGAATGAACTTTGTTTTCATCAAGATCATCCTCTTATTCAAAATATAAAAGAAAAAGATTTTGTTTATTTTGTTCATTCTTATATGGCTTATGTACCTAGTCAGGAACTCATTGCTTATTGTGAGTATGGTGGTGAGAAAATTACAGCAATTGTTGCAAAAGAGAATGTTATGGGGTGTCAATTTCATCCAGAAAAAAGTGGTGAAGTTGGTAAAAAAATATTATTAGCATTTAAGGAGATGATCAAATGATTTTAATACCAGCGATTGATTTAAAAGATGGACAAGCAGTCCGTTTATATAAAGGGGATTATCAACAAAAAACGGTTTATTCTACTTCACCTATTGATATTGCTTTAGAATTTGAAAACATGGGTGCAGATTATTTACATGTGGTAGATTTAGATGGTGCCAAAGATGGTAAAACAACGAATCTCAAAACGATACAAAAGATTAAAGAATCATTATCGATTCCAGTGGAATTGGGTGGTGGCATTAGAGATATGAAGACGGTTGATTTATATTTAAGTCAGATTGGAATAGATAGGGTTATTTTAGGAACAGCTGCAATTGAAAATCCTGAATTTTTAAAAGAAGCTCTTGATAAATATGGTCCAACTCGTATTGTCGTAGGGGTTGATGTTAAGGATGAGTTTGTTGCAACATCTGGGTGGCTCGTTAATACCCAAACACATTATTTAGATTTTTTAGAGGCACTAGAGAAGTTAGGTGTTGAATATATAGTTTGCACTGATATTTCTAAAGATGGAACACTAAGTGGTCCATCGTTTGATTTGTATAAGAATATTGCTCAACATTGTCATCTTCAGTTTGTCGTTTCTGGTGGTATTAAAGATGCTCAGGATATTTACAAAGTGAATGAACTAGGCTATTATGGATGTATCGTTGGGAAAGCTTACTATGAAGGAAAAATTAATTTGGAGGAGGTGATATCATGCTTGCGAAAAGAATCATCCCCTGTTTAGATATTAAAGATGGTAAGGTTGTTAAAGGTGTAAACTTTGTTGGTTTAAAGGATGTTGGTGATCCTATTGAGATTGCTAAACGTTATGATGAACAGTGTGCAGATGAGGTTGTTTTTTTAGATATTACAGCAACTTATGAAGAACGTGATATTATAAGAGAGTTGATACAAAGAGGGGCTAGTGAATTATCTATTCCATTGACAGTTGGAGGCGGTATTCGTACAATTGATGATTTTAGAATGATATTATCAAGCGGTGCAGATAAAGTTTCCATTAATTCAGCTGCCATTAAGAATCCTCAACTCATTAAACAAGCTTCTGATGAGTTTGGTGTTCAGTGTGTTGTTGTCGCTATTGATGCAAAAAAACGTGATGATAAGAGTGGGTATGATGTCTATATTGCAGGAGGGCGTCAAAATACTGGACTTGATTTGATTCAATGGGTGAAACAGTGTGAATCTTTAGGTGCTGGTGAAATCCTTTTGACTTCTATGGATCGCGATGGAACACGTGACGGTTTTGATATAGATATGTTGAATACTGTGATGAATGCTGTTTCAATTCCTGTCATTGCAAGTGGTGGCTGTGGTGATATTCAGGATATTGTTGATGTTTTTAAAAAAACAAATTGTGATGGCGCTTTAGCAGCATCTTTATTTCATTATGGTGAAGCAACAATTGATCAAGTTAAGGAAGAGTGTGCAAAACATTCTATACCAGTAAGGAGAAATATATGAGACCAGATTTTGAAAAGGGGAATGGTTTAGTACCAGCCATTATACAAGATTATCATACAAAAGAGGTTTTGATGCTTGCCTATGTTAATGAAGAAGCATATGAAAGAATGTTAAAGACAAAAGAAACTTATTACTATTCTCGTTCTAGGAATGAATTATGGCATAAAGGAGAAACATCGGGTCATTTTCAATATATTAAAGGAATGTATTTGGATTGTGATGAAGATACACTATTGATTTATGTTGAACAAATTGGAGCTGCATGTCATACAGGAACATATTCTTGTTTCTTTAATGAAATTATGCCATATCAGAATCTTGATATCTTTCATGAACTCTATGATTTAATTGAAGATCGCAAAGTGCATCCTGTGGAGAAATCTTATACAAATTATTTATTTGAACAAGGTATAGATAAGATTTGTAAAAAGGTTGGAGAAGAAGCAAGTGAAACAATTATTGCTGCTAAAAATAGTGATAATGAGGAATTGATTGGTGAGATTAGTGATTTGTTTTATCATGTCTATGTTCTTATGGCCAATCAAAATATTACAGTGGAAGATATAGAAAAAAAATTGGGAGAAAGACATCAGATTACAGGAAATAAAAAAGATTTTCATCAAAGAGGCGAATATTAATGAAAAATACTGCACTTAAATATACAATGTTATTAATCGAGTTTTTCATTTTAAGTGTTTTTATTCATTTTATAACCATTGCGCCATTAATTGATATTTATTGTATCGATTATATATGTAGTAATCTTATGAATACATTTCTATTGATGATTGTAGAACCAGTTCTTTGTATTCTTATTGTTGTTTGGTTATTAAATAAGAAAGAGAAACAATACTATGATACAATTTCCAATAATTAAAGATTTAGATGAACTTGTTGATTTAAGAATCAAAGATTTAAAAATGTTTTCTAAGTAGAAAATTGAAGAGAAAACAATTTAAGAAATTAGAACGTTTTCTTACTCATCAAGTTATGATCCTTCTAGGATATGCTCAGGAGTAATCTTTTATCAATACACAATTGTGCCTTCTCATTAAAATTTGAGTGGTAAAGTAGGACAATTGATAAATGTTTGAGTAGATCATCATTATCATCATCAAGGTATTGCGACAAAAATGATTGATGAACTGATTGGTCAAAATCAAGTTGGAATGATTTGTTTATATTCATCAAAAGAGGTTATGAGACTCTATGAGAAATATGGATTTATACAAAAAGAGAATTATTTTGTAATGTATACAGAATAATTCTTTTTATTATTGTTTATACTGAGTTTATTGAAGGAGGGATACAAATGAGTATCAAATTTGAAGAAAGTCAAACGAAAGAGAATTTAATGCGTGCCTTTGCAGGAGAATCACAAGCTCGAAATCGTTATACATTTGCAGCTGGAGAAGCAGTTAAACAAAAACAACATATGATTGCAGATGTATTCTTATTTACAGCTAATCAAGAAAAAGAGCATGCCGAAATATTTTATAATCATTTAGAATCAATGGCAGGTGAGACTATTTTTATTGATGGTGGTTATCCAGTTGATTTATCTAACGATGTCAAAACATTATTAGAATATGCTAGACATAATGAGTATGAAGAATATGAAGATGTTTATAAAAATTTTGCTGAAGTTGCTAAGCAAGAAGGCTTCCTAAAAGTTTCACAAGATTTTAAGAATATTGCAGATATTGAAAAAACACATGGTGATCGTTTTGGTCAATTAGCAAAATGGATTGAAAACAATGAATTATATTCATCAACTTCTTCAATTCAATGGATGTGCCTTAATTGTGGATTTATTTTTGAAGGGACACAAGTTCCAGAAAAATGTCCTGTTTGTGATCATGATCAAGGATATTTCATTCGTTTAGAATATGCACCATTTATGAAATAAAGTAAACCGTCATAAGTTAAAGTTAATTTAATGAAAAGATCTAAAGTGTTGAGATATATAAACAAATACTTTAAATCTTTTTTATTTACCTAAAATACTCTCTTTAAATTGAAGAAGCAATACATATACTATTAAATTTTGATATAATAATATGAAAAATGACAAGTTCAAAAATTGACCATGTCATTTCATTCTTCAATAAAACATCTAATTGAAATATCATAAAATAATATATAAAAGTCAAATATTTAAGATTATCTCACTTTTTTGATACTCCCTTTATGAAATCATTCTTTGTATATATATTGAACGCTCTTCTTCTGGTATATCAAAAAAGTTAAACGCTTCTTCCAATGTATATCCTTTTTTACTCATTAACTTTTGTATTGATTTTACCATTCCTTTCATTTCTCCTATGGCCTCGCCTTCAATAATGCCTTTTTGCTTAATCTCTTCCCAGATTTCACACATCTCTTTTCTCCCTCCTTCTGTCTCTTTAAAATAACTCACTCTTTTCCTTAAAAACTCATAATGCATATCACTTGTCTCACTACATAGAAAATCATGCATCAATCTCCCTAAGGCATTATCCTCCTGAATACTTGCATTGATATAGATGATCTCACTTCCATCATCAAATATCTGGTTATTCTCATCTATTGTTCTATGAACATGATAGATTGGTAACCCATATCCTAGGACATCCTCTTCTGTTATGAAGATGATAATCATATGAGGCAAGTCCTTCCATTCTTCTTTAGGATATGATGTACTGGCATCAATCAGACTTCCATGAAATCTTGCCCGTCTTGGATTGGCTCCAGTATAATCTCTTTGCACTTCAATATTGATATAATGATTTTCAGTTTTGACAAAGACATCAATACTGATAGACCTTCCAAGAATATTATTGATATCATACTGCACATGCCATTCAATGATTTCAATAGGCCTTTCTAAGATAATCTCAAGAAACTGAGTCAGGCACTCCTTATCCTTGAAGACAATCCTCATGAAATCATCATCAATCACCTTGAGTCTGGAAATCGCATCCAGATATTCAGTATTCCTTTCACATACGAACACATCGTCAACCTCCTCTATTAAGATATAGAGAATCTTAAGCAGAGATAGTATCTATAAACAATATACCACAACAATTGCTTAAAGTAAACACACAAAAAGATTCCCCTACTTATATATTCATCATTTCTTTGCTATTTTTCTTTTTTTCTGGGTAAAAAATCTAAAAAATTCTTATCACATAAAAAGATGATAAGAATTTTGTTTACCCATTAAGAATTTATAAGTATCAGTTGATTATTATGAGATACTCATTATTGGAAGTTTGGGATGAAATCTATTTATTTTTATAAATCTTGTTACATAAGGATGAGAACAAATCTGTAGATAAGTAACGCTCACCACTATCTGGTAGAATGACGACAATATTTTTATTCTTATTTTCCTCTAGTAAAGCAAGGCGTTTAGCGACATGCAAAGCAGCTCCAGAAGAGATACCTACAAGAATCCCTTCAGTATTAGCAAGTTTTCTCACAGATTCATATGCATCATCAGTCGTAATTGTTACAATCTTATCATAGATATTTGTATCAAGTATTTCAGGAATGAAGTTAGCTCCAATTCCTTGGATTTTATGAGAACCAGATTTTCCCTGAGAAATTAATGGGGAATCAGCAGGTTCAACTGCAATAATTTGAATATGGGGATATTTGCTTTTGAAATATTGTCCTAGTCCTGTGATAGTGCCACCAGTCCCAATTCCAGCAATAATCATATCTACTTTTCCTTCCATCTGTTCATCGATTTCTGGACCTGTTGAAACAAGATGTGCTTTGGGATTACTTGGATTGACAAATTGACCAGCAATGAAACTATTGGGAATAGTTTGTGCAAGTTCTTTAGCCTTAGCAACAGCACCACTCATTCCTTCACTGCCAGGAGTGAGAATAAGCTCAGCACCAAAAGCTTTCATTAATTTCTTGCGTTCTTCGCTCATTGTTTCAGGCATGACAATAATCACTTTATAGCCTAATGATGTTCCAACAGCACAAATACCAATCCCAGTATTGCCACTTGTGGGTTCAATAATAGTTGCACCTGGTTTTAATTGACCATTTTCTATAGCATCCATGATCATTTGTTTTGCAACGCGATCTTTAATACTGCCAGCAGGATTATAGTATTCTAATTTGGCAAAAATGTTTGCTTTTAAATGTTCTTTTGCTTTTGTGTTTTGTAACTCTAGTATTGGAGTATGACCAACTAATTCGTTAAAATTATGATAAATAGACATATTTATTTCCTCCTTATTTATGAGTATTATATGCATCATTATGAAGAAAATCAAAGAATATGATAAATCTTTTCTTTCTTAATAAAAGGTGTTAAAATAATGAGAAATGGAGGATATTATGAGAAAGATAGATTACCATATGCACACTTACTTTTCAGCCGATAGTGAGGCTGATCCTAAAGTTCATATTCATACTGCAATTGCTAAAGGACTAGATGAAATTTGTTTTACTGATCATCGAGATTTTCATTATCCTGAATGTCCATTTGAATTAGATGCAGATAATTATTTCAAAGAACTTAAACAGTTACAGAGGCAGTTTCAACAACTTATTAAGATTAAGATTGGATTGGAAATTGGTTTAGATGTTGAATATATTGATGAAATCAATCGTTTTGTGAATGCTCATGATTATGATTATGTGATTGGCTCAATCCATGTTATTCATCAAACTGAATTTTATGAACCAGCAGCTTTCTTTATTAATAAAACAAAAGAGGAAGCTCATAGAGAGTTCTTTTTGAATACATTAGAATGTGTTCAGACTTTTGACTGTTTTAACTGTTTAGGACATTTAGATTATATTTGTAGATATGGTCCATATGTTAACAAAGAAGTTGAACATTCACTTCATCAAGACATTATTGACGATATCTTTAAAACACTTATTCATAAGGGAAAAGGACTAGAAGTCAATACATCAGGTTATAAAACAAGAGGGGTTTGTGGATTTCCCAACTTTGAACAAATTCAAAGGTATTATGATTTAGGTGGTCGTATAATCACAATAGGTAGTGATTCACATACAAGTGATCGTGTTGGAGAACATGTAGAAGATGTTATCAAAGAATATCAACATATTGGATTTCAAGATGTCTCTACTTTCACAAAAAGGGTTAGAGATTAGATAACCTTTATGCTATAATAAGGATATGTCGCAAGGAGGGAATAAATATGATATGTTATCATAAAGAGGATGTAGAGGATTTAAGAAAACATGAAGGTCAATATTATATGCCTAATGCTTTGTTTGATACGATGCAGTATAAATTAATTCGTTTAGAAGTCAAATGGGCTTATGTTGCTTGTTTAAATGTTTTATTACAAGGTCCATCATATGATAAAGAAGGTAGGGCTTTTATTAAGGATGACCACCCACAGGTGATTGAAATTTTAAAAGACTTAGCTCATAAAAAAGTAGATCAAGAAAAAATTGCTGGATATCTTTTAGAAATGGAAGACAACGGTTTGATTGAAAGAGTTGGTAGAGATATTTATCTCAAAAAAATTTGTAATGTATTTTAAAATAAGGAGTTATATTGATGAGGAAGCTATTCATAATAATGTTTCTTGTATCATTTTTAATGGGGTGTCAATCTCCTGAGATTCAGTCTTCTCAAACTCCACAGAAAGAAAGTATTAAGATATCATTTCATCAATCTTATGAACATCAAGGGATAACTTTTGAGTTGATTGATATGCTGGTGGATAAAGAAATTTATCCTGCAAATACAAATTCTAAATATGATTATGTTCATTTTGATGAGAATACTGATTATGAAATGTTGGATATTGTTATGTGTTTAACCAATAAAAGTTACAAGTCTTTGCAAGCAAATTCAGATTTTAGAGTGAAATTAAAAACTAAAAATGATGTTATAAAGATGGAGTGTTATATTGAAAGTAAAGAATTTACAAGTTTACAAAAAGATGCTGCTATTGATAAAGATGAAACTGTTTTATTGCATATGAATGCAACTATTGATTCTCAACAAAGAGAAGAGAATTTAAGATTGTCATTTTATATTGAAGACCAGGAGTATGTTGTTGATTTTATTTATAAAGATTATCAGAATCAAAAACAAATTATTGAATTAAATCAGGTTTTAGATATGAATAATGAATTGTCTATGAAGTTTGATGATTTAGGAATCTTGAATAAAGTTCTTCCTGATGATACAAGTGGTGAATATTTTTATTTTGAATTGGAAGATAAAAAGAATCTGTTTTTATATGGCAGTTGTGATTTTGAGAATAAAAGTCATCATGATATGAAACTAGCGGATTTACCTGCTTTACGTATTCGTGGACAGAATATTCATTTGTTTCATATTGCCAAACAAACCAAAGATAAACGAGATTTTGTTGAAGATGAAAATACTGTTATTCAACAAGGAGAAAAATGTAGAATATTCTATTATATAGAATTGCCTAAAGACATTTTCTTTAATGATATTTATAAAAATAAACAAAAGATTGAAATGAGTTATAAAATAGATAGATATCTATTGAAAATTCCAGAATAACTGAAAGGATATTGATGAATATGTCAATGTCTTTTCAGTTATACTATGATAGAAGGGGGATTCATGATGTTCCAATTGATTGTAAAGAAGTACATAGAAAATTATGATGATAGTAGTCATCCAAAAGTCAGAGAAAGATATGGAACACTATGTAGTATCCTTTCCATTATTTGTAATGGTTTTATGGTTGTCTTTAAATTGATTTTTGGATTTATAACAAGGTCAGTTGCTATTCAAGCCGATGGATTTAACAACTTATCTGATATGGGAAGTAATTTGGCCACTCTGTTTGGGTTTAAATTGGCTGGCAAACATCCAGATGCTGATCATCCTTATGGTCATGGAAGATATGAATATATTACAGGACTGATTATTGCTTTTTTGATATTATTAGTCGCATTTTCTTCTTTAAAAGAATCTTTCATGAAAATTCTTCAACCAGAAGAACTGAATTTTCAGTTAACAGCTGTTATTGTTTTGGTTATTTCTATACTTACAAAACTTTGGATGGCATCATTTAATAAAAAGGCGGGTCAATTCATTCATTCAACATCATTAAAGGCAGCAGCTCAGGATAGTTTAAATGATGTTATTACAACATTTGCAACTTTAATTTCGTTGTGTTTAAGTCTTGTCACTGATTTACCAGTAGATGGGGTTATAGGTGTTATTGTGTCTTTGTTTGTATTGAAGTCTGGTGTAGATATTTTCAGAGATACAGTTGATCCTTTATTAGGGCAAGCTCCTGATAAGGAATTAATTAATCAAATCTATGATTTTGTTATGTCATTTGATAAGGTGATTGGTATTCATGATTTTATGATGCATGATTATGGACCGGGACGACAATATATGACATTTCATGCTGAAGTTGATTGTCGTGAAGATGTGATGGTCCTCCATGATCAAATAGATCTTATTGAAAGAGAATTATTACATAAGTTTGATATTTTAACAACAATTCATATGGATCCGATTGATATGAATGATGAATTAACAAATCATTTACGTGAAAAAGTGAAATTTATTGTGAATGATATTAATCAATGTTATAGTATTCATGATTTTAGAATTGTCAGTGGGCCAACTCATACGAATTTGATTTTTGATGTATTGATTCCAGCAGATGATGAGATTGCACATATTGATTTAAAAAGAAAGATCGAAGAAAAGGTCTATGAGTTGAATCCTTCTTATTTCTGTGTTATACAAGTTGATCATGCATTTATTTGTTAAAAGTGAAAAAAATGTTTGACAATTGTTTTTATTCAAGATAATATATTATCAACAACAGTGAAGAGAAGAGTAGTTTATTATAAGCTTCATAGAGAGTTCTTGGGTGGTGGAAAAGAACAAGTGGAGATAAATGAAGATGGTCTTGGAGTTTTATTGGTGAATAATGAGCCAATAACGGATGTACCCGTTACAGTACTAGAGTATGTTGGTACTCGAAGAGGCTATAATTGTGAGATTATAGTAAATTAAGGTGGTAACACGGGTGATGCTCGTCCTTTCAGTAGGACGAGTTTTTATATATTTAAGGGAGGAAAGACTATGATTGAACTTAAACATATTACAAAGATATTTCATACACAAAAGGGTGATATTAGTGCTTGTCAAGATGTCAATCTGACAATTCAAGATGGTGAAATCTTTGGTGTTATTGGATATAGTGGAGCAGGGAAATCAACTCTTGTTCGTATTATTAATCAATTGGAAAAACAAACGAGTGGTGAAGTGATTATTGATGGAGAGGACATATCTCAATTAAGTGGTGAACGTTTAAGAAAAAAAAGAACAAAGATTGGTATGATTTTTCAGCACTTTAATCTACTTTGGTCAAGAACAGTTCAAAAGAATATTGAATTATCTTTAGAAATAGCAGGGGTAGATAAACAGACAAGACAACAAAAGGCTAAACAATTAATTGAACTTGTTGGTTTAACAGGTAGAGAGAATGCTTATCCAAGTGAGCTCTCAGGCGGTCAAAAACAAAGAGTTGGGATTGCAAGAGCATTGGCTAATGATCCGCATATTTTACTTTGTGATGAAGCAACAAGTGCATTGGACCCCGATACAACCGAACAGATTCTAGACTTATTAATTCAAATTAATAGACAATTAGGAATTACAATTGTCATGATTACACATCAGATGGAAGTTGTTCAAAAAATCTGTCATCGAATAGCTGTAATGAGTGAAGGTAAAGTTGTTGAAGAAGCAAGTGTGAAAGATATTTTTGAACATCCTCATCATGAAATTACAAAACGTTTTGTAAGAGATTTATCTAGTAAAATTGATGATGGCAAATTGAATGATAATTTGAAGCAAATATATCCTGATGGTATTTTATTAAGATTAACTTTTGATGAAGAAATTTCTAGGCTTCCAATTGTCTCAAAAGTAATGAAAGAAATAGATTTAGATTTAAGTATTGTCTCAGGAAATTTAACAAATACAATTGATAGTTCGTTTGGAGTCCTGATTGTTAATGTTTTAGGTGGGGACAAGCAGGAATATGAAAATGTTATTCAAAAATTTAAGGATTATCAAGTGATTGTGGAGGTGATCTAGATGAGTACAGTTTTAGAACAAATTGATTGGGATGCAATGATTCTTTCAATTCAGGAAACATTGTTTATGACATTCTTTTCACTGTTGATTGCAGTTGTGTTAGGATTTGGACTAGGAATTATTCTTTATGTTACAAAAGATGATGGACTTTATCCAAATAAAATAATTAACCGTATATTAGACTTTATTGTCAACTTACTAAGAGCAGTTCCATTTATTATCTTGATCATTATCTTATTGCCAGTCACAATATTTTTGGTTGGAACAATGCTGGGAGCCAAAGCGGCTTTACCCGCTCTTATCATATCAAGCGCTCCTTTCTATGCACGAATGTGTATGATTGCACTAAGTGAAGTAGATAAGGGAACAATTGAAGCAAGTAAGGCGATGGGAGCAAGCCATTTACAAATTATTACCAAAGTTCTTATCCCAGAAGCCAAGCCAGCTTTAATATCAAGTATCACAGTAATGGGAATTTCGCTCGTTGGATATACAGCAATGGCGGGATGTATTGGTGCTGGAGGACTTGGAAATGTGGCTTACATGTATGGATATGCAAGACAAAACATGGTAGTCATGTATACTGCAACATTCTTTGTATTAGTTATTGTCTTTATTATACAGGGAATAGGAGATTATGTTGTCAAAAGAATTGACAAGCGATGAAAGGGGAAAATAAAATGAAAAAATTATTAAAAATCGCATTAGCATTATTATTAACAGTAGGCATTGTAGGGTGTGGAAGTCAGAGTGATTCTAGTGATGAAAAAACATTAACAGTATCAGCAACACTGGATCCACATGCGAAAATCTTAGAACAGGCAAAACCGTTGTTAAAGGAGAAGTATGGAATTGACTTAGAGGTTAAAGTTTTAGATGATTATTATATCTTTAATAAGGCATTAGATACTGGAGATGTTGATGCTAACTATTTCCAACATAGACCATTCTTTGATGGCGATGTAGAGAAGAATAATTATAAAATAGCGGAGGCAGGTGCTATTCATATAGAGCCATTTGGATTCTATTCAAAAACAGTAAAGTCTAAAGATCAAATAAAAGATGGGGCTAAAGTCATTATTTCTAACTCAGTTGCAGATCATGGAAGAATCTTAGCAATCTTAGCAGATGCTGGTTTAATTACGATTAAAGATGGTGTTAAAGTTTTAGATGCAACTGTTAAAGATATTGCATCTAATCCTAAGAATTTAGAATTCACTGAAATTAAGCCTGAATTATTAGCAACTTCTTTTAATAATGGTGAAGGTGATTTGGTTGCTATTAATGGAAATTATGCATTACAAGCAAACTTAAATCCAACAAAAGATGCTGTTATCTTAGAATCAGCAAATGCTGATAATCCATATGTAAATATTGTTGCTTGCCAAAAAGGGCATGAAAATGATGAAAAAATAAAAGCATTAGTAGAAGTTTTAAAATCTGATGATATTAAAAAATTTATTGAAGAAACTTATAAAGGGTCAGTGATTCCTGTTAAATAGATGAGATAAATCTCATCTATTTCTTTTTGTTTTATTCGACATTCAAATCATGTATAATGTGTAAAGGTGGTGATTCTGTGAAATTATGTTTTAATCATTTGTTATTGGCTTTTTCATATGCACTTGATTGTGTTGAAAAAGATTATTTTAAAACAACGAGTTATCATGGCAAAAGAGTATCATATATATGTTTATTGTTAGGAGAACATTTTGCATTAAATAATCAGCAATTAAGTGATCTGGTAGGTTGTGCAATTTTGCATGACAATGGATTAACTGAGTATTATAAGCAAGGTGATAATACTCAAGAGGCTGAATTTTTAAAGATTCATTGTGAGGTTGGTGAAGAGAATATAGATTATATTCCTTTTTTTGAAGATGTTCATAATGTCATTTTATATCATCATGAAGCAGTTGATGGAAGTGGACCATTTCATAAGATGATTGATGAAATACCACTATATGCTCAACTTATTCATATTGCTGATTGGATTGATGTCAATTATAATCTTCAAGATATGAGTGAAAAAGAGTATCAGAATATATTATTAGAACTTCATAAGTTAAGAAATAAAGAATTTTCAGATAAAGTTGTTGATGCATATTTAGCTGCATTAACATATGATAAGATAATCATTAACAACGATCAATTAGAAAATTATTTAAGAGAAAATATTCATAATATCTATCAAGATTTCACAGATTCGCAAATGTTAGCAATCTGTCAATTGTTTGCAAGAATCATTGACAGCAAATCCCCACATACGCGAACACATTCAATAGGTGTTGCATCAAAGGCATCTTATATGGCTTTATATTATGAATATGATGAAGAAATGATGTTAAAATTATTTTTTGCAGGTGCGATGCATGATGTTGGAAAACTCGTTATTGACCGTGATGTTTTGGAAAAGCCTGCTCAATTAACTGACTCTGAATATACGTATATGCAGACACATGCATATTATTCATATAAGATTCTTAGTGATATGCAGTTGGGTGAAATTGTTCATTGGGCATCTTATCATCATGAAAAATTAGATGGTAGTGGTTATCCATTTGGAAAAAAAGCCGAGGAATTGGATTTTATTGATCGTTTGATGGCATGTTGTGATATTTACCAGGCTTTAACTGAAGATAGACCTTATAAAGATGCAATGTCTCATGAAAAAAGTATTGAAATTATGAGAAGTATGGCAGTAGGAAATAAAATTGATAGTCAAATTGTTGAAGATATGAATAAAGTTTTTGGGAAGACATCTTAGAATGTCTTTTTTTTAAAGAAATGTATCTTTTTCATTTTTTTGTGAAAAATAAAAATGGAGGTGAAGGTATGAGTCCCAAAGAATTGCTTTATATTGAAGATGCATTAGGTCATGAAGAGTATTTGAAAAAACAGTGTACTGAAGTCGCTTCTAAACTTCAAGATGCTGAGTTAAAGGAATACGTAAATCAGTTAGTAACAAAACATAATGAATTATTTCAACAATTTTATAATCTTTTATAAAAACAATAAGAAAGGAGATCGAAAATCATGGATGATAAATGTTTAATGGAAAGTCTATTAATGAGTGTTAAAGGAGTTTGTGACTTATATTTACATGGAACTATTGAATCAAATACAGAACATGTGCATTCTGCATTTGATCAAGCATTATGTAATTCTTTAACAATCCAAAATGAGATTTATAAGAAAATGGCTGCTAAAGGTTGGTATCCAACTGAACAGGCTGAACAACAAAAGATAAATCAGTTAAAACAAAAATTCTCTCAAATGTCTTAATTGACAAATTAATAAGATAAAGAAATAGTGTTTCAATCTATGAAGCACTATTTTTTCAGTATTTTCATTCTTAATACACTTTTCTATGATACAATATATACAGGTGATATTATGCAAAAAATACTTGTTGTAGAAGATGATCAATTGATACAAAGGTCATTAAAAGAGGCATTAGAGTTAAAAGACTATGAAGTTATTCAGGCATTTAATGTTAAACAAACTTTAGAAATAATGAATTCATCTATTGATTTAATCATTATGGATATTCAATTACCTGATGGAAATGGAATTTCTTTATGCCAACATATCCGTGAGAATTATCGAACCCCTTTACTATTTTTAACATGTAAAAATAGTGAACAATCTATAGTAGAAGGATTGAGTGCTGGAGGAGATGATTATGTATGTAAACCATTTGGTATTCAGGAACTCTATGCACGTATCCAATCATTATTAAGAAGAATTCCAGTAAATCAGGATATTATTTATACAGCTGATTTAAAGATTGACACAAAAAACTATCAAGTTTATAAGAATGGTCAGTTATTAGATTTAACAAATGTTTGTTATCATATTTTGTTATGTTTGATTCAGCACCATGGCATGGTGATTACACGACAAAATTTATTGGATTTAGTGGAAAGTCAAACCCAGCATTTTATAGAAGACAATACTTTATCTGTTCATATGAAAAGAATTCGCCAAACTTTAGGTACTTATCATGGTCAATCTTATATAGAGACATTAAGAGGGGTGGGATATAGATGGGGCCAATAAAATCAATGGATGCTTATTTATATAAGGGTATTCAGACAATCTATATTATTTCTTTATTAAGCTTTATGATGTATATTATCTTTCAAACCCAGCTTTATCTTTATATGTTAGGGATATGTTTAGGTTTGTTAGGTCTTTTTTATGTTTGGATAAGGAAGAATAATCATGAGCAAATGAAACATCTTATTTCTCATGCAGATGCTATTATTGAACAAAAGAAAGTGAATGTCATTGATGGTGAGGGAGATATGAGTTTGTTATCTCATAAACTTTATACATTATCACATCGTTATAACCAACTTATGAAGACCATGCAACAAGAACAAATCCAATTGAAAGGTTATATTGAAGATATTTCTCATCAATTGAAGACACCAATTACATCTATGAGATTAAATGAAGAATTGCTATTAGATGTTATTGAGGATAATAAACAAAGAGATAAATTACATCAAATTTATCAACAAACATTAAAGATGAATCATTTGGTTAATGATCTTCTGACATTAGCATTGTTAGATTCTCATAGTATTTCTTTTCGGTTTGATGATTATTCAATTGAAACACTTATTGATACTGTTGAAGAAAACTTAGAGCATTTATTAAATCAAAATCATATGATTTTACAGGTTGAACATCAACAGGAAACACTTCTATGTGACTATAAATGGTTTGTAGAAGCTTTAGAAAATATTATTAAAAATTGTATTGAAAAGAATCAGAATGGTTGTATTGATATTATTGTACATAAATTTGAATCATTCATAAAAATTATGATTAGAGACTATGGTCAAGGGTTTGATGAAGAGGAACTGCAACATATTTTTGAACGTTTTTATAGAGGGAAGGTCCCTCAAGGTGAAGGAATAGGTATTGGACTTTCTTTAGCAAAACGAATTATTGAAGAACATCATGGATTTATCGTTGCTAGAAATGATAATGGGGCGGTATTTGAAATCTCAATTCCTCAAGTATTAGCAAAGAAAAAAATTTAAATTCACTGAATTTAAAGATTACTTTGATAATATAAAAATAAGGGGGGATTATATGAATAAGACTTTATATCGTCTTGCATATCGAAACATTATCAAATATAAAAAACATTATATATTTGTTTCACTAATTATCCTTTTTATATCTATTTTTTATAGTACATATACAATTGTTCAAACTTCTTATTTTCAAGTGAATAGATTATGGAATGAACAGGAATATGGTTCATGGTACTTCTATGGACAAATTGCTGAACCAGAGAAATTTGATAAAGTTGCTTATCATTATGAAGAAGACAATGGCTTTCAATATACATATCTTTATTTACAGGGAGTTAATGAAGATGGATACAATGTAGCATATGCAGATAAAGAGTTTAATGAATTATGTAAGGTTGATCTTATTGAAGGACACTTTCCATCTCATAAAAATGAAATTGTTGTCTCTCAGGAACTGTTAAATGAAGAAAAATATCAACTAGGAAACACTGTTCAGATGATGACGACTTTGTTAGAAATGCAAGAATATAAAATTGTAGGTGTTGTGCATAATTCTCAAGAAAATTATTTTGCAGATATATATACAAACATAAATTCAAAGTATGAGAGAGTTACTCTGTTTTGTGATAGAAGTCTAAGCATAGAATCAGGAGAGGAATTCTATAGTCATATTCCAATCAAGCTTTTATATAATGATCAAGGACAAGTTGATGTGAATAAGTATGGTTATGATCATTCAATGTACATGTTAAAATACTTAGAGGCACAATTCGATTTAGCTGTTTTATTACAACTCTTAGTCATAACGAGTTTGGTATTAATAGCTTTTGCTTCTGCAAGCTTGAAACAACGTTCTCATGAATTTGCTTTGCTTAGAGGATTAGGGATGACGAGCAAACAATTGATGCTGATGAATTTATATGAATACGCAATATGTGTCTTTCTATCCATAGTTTTAGGCACATTGATGGCACTGTTTGTTTCTTATGGAATTATGTTCGTTATTAAATATTTTAAAGATATTTTTATCATTATCATTTCACCTTTACAGTTATGTATCAATGCAGCAGTTGTATTGATATGTATAATTATGACATTGCTATATCCAATATCAAAATCTTCAAGACATGCTATGAGTGGGACTTTTGACAGTTATCGTTTTCAATATATTCAAATCCGTTACCGCAGACTGCATTATCAAAATAAATGGCGATTAGCATGGCGAGAATTGAAAGTGAATAAAAAAATACATATACTTTTCATCGTGGCACTTTGCTTTCATACAAGTTTTATACTTATGAATATGATGGCTCAGAATTATAATAATCAAAAGAAAGATATTACATATATTGGTTTAGACAAAACAAAAAAATTAAGTATCCTTACAGATTATCATTTTCATTCACTTGAACTTAATAATATTTATTATACTCATAGCAAAAGTGAAGTGGATATTGTATATAAAGATACAGAAGCTTATGTTGATGATGTTTATACATGTGATGATGATTTGTTAAAGAAAAGTCGAATTGAGGGGAGATTTCCTATGAATGATTATGAAATTCTTATTCATAATAATCCTCAATTATATCTCACATATAATAATGGTTATCATGAAATTTTAGATATTCAATTGTCTATTGGGGATTCATTTCAACTCAATGGTCAAGATGTAACAGTTGTAGGAATTGTTCAACCAGCTGAAATTCTAAAATATAACGATCCTGTAGATGGTTTGTTTAATTTTGAAAGATATTATTTATCTACATATACTGGAATTTATGTAACTCCCTCTCTATATCAAACAATAAATGGAGTTTATGAACAGGATTATATAGATATCTATTATCAAACAGAAAAAGAGAAAAATATTATGATAAGTCAAATATTAAATCAGTATCCTGAACTCCTCAATAATATAGAGGATAAAAATAGTATAGAAATATATTCTGGTTCAAATGCGCGTTCATTTGCTGAATCAAGCATTCATTCATATGTTCTATATGCATCTATGAGTATTTGTATTTTCCTATGTTATTTTATCAATAAAAATGAAATGTTCAATAGAAGAAATGACTATGCTTTATGCCAGTTAATAGGAATGACAAAAAGAGATTTATTGAATAAACAAATAGCTAAAGGAATTATTATATTTGTTCTTGTTATCAGTATACAAACATTTTTTGTTATTATGGAATGTACTTATTTAGAGAATTGGACAATTCCCTATATGGAGTTTATCATTTTAAGTTTATTCGTTTTTGTTATCTGTCTATTGATTTATGTGACTCCACTATACTTTGTATTAAAACATAAGCCATTAGATAATTTAAGAAAAATTGACTAGGAAATCTATTGAAGTGATTCTTATAAAATAAAGGAGGGGAAAGTTATGAATAAGACACTATATCGTCTGGCATATCGAAACATTGTTAAATATAAAAAGCACTATATTTTTGTTTCGCTTATTATCATTTTTATATCAGTTTTTTATAGTACATATTCGATTGTTCAAACTTCTTATTTTCAAGTAAGTAGATTATGGAATGAACAGGAGTATGGTTCATGGTATTTCTATGGACAAATTGCTGAGCCAGAAAAATTTGATAAAGTGGCCTATCAGTATGAAGATAAAAATGGTTTTGAATATGCTTATCTTTTTGATCAAGGAAAGACTGAGAATGAGTGGCGTGTTTCATATGCTGATCAGTCATTCTTTGAACTCTGTCAAATACGTTTGGTAGAAGGACAATTTCCACAGAATGAAGATGAAATCATGATTTCAGAAGAGTTAAAGGAAGATTATCAGCTTAACCAGATTCTTGAAATAAGGACATCTTCAATTGAAGAACGAGAACTAAAAATTGTTGGCATTGTTCATAATTCACAAGAACGATATTTTTCTGATATATATACAAATATACCCGATAAATATGAAACAACAACTATCTTTAGTGATCGTAACTTGGCAGTTAGAAAAGAGAATATGGGTGATTATTATGTTTTAGATATTTCGTTACCACATTTTACTGAACATTATAGTGGAACGGTAATCGATGTAGAATTAGATACTGATAATCATTGGGAACATAATCCATATGGATATAATCATAATGAGAGTATGGCTAATTTTCAAGAAAAGCAGACAGATTTATTTATTTTATTACAGGTTTTATTAATTACAAGTTTTGTCTTAATTACATTTACTTCTGCAAGCTTAAAGCAGCGAGTACAGGAATTTGCTTTAATGCGAGGCATTGGAATGACAACAAGGCAATTAATACTGATGAGTTTTTATGAAAATGTATTATGCTTAATTATAGCCATTATGATTGGAACTTTACTCTCTCCACTCATTTCATATATTATTATGTTAGGTGTTGATTCTTTATTAGGTTATTTTGCTTTCATTCTTTCATCTCAGCAATTGTTTGTGAATGGAGTTATCATATTGATTTGTATGAGTATTACATTGTTGTATCCAATATCCAAATCATCAAAACGAGCCTTAAGTGGGACATTTGATAGTTATACTTTCCAGTATATTCAAGTTCGTTATCGCAATCTCCATTATCAAAACAAATGGCGATTGGCCTGGCGTGAATTAAAAACAAATAAAAAAATGCATTTCTTTCTTATTATAGTTTTATGCTTTCATACAGGTCTTTTTCTTATAAATACAATAATCACTACTTATAATGAGCTTAGTCAAGAAGAAAGTTTAGAAAATTATACAACAGTTGAATATGAAAAAACTAAGCGATTAAGTATATTTGGTGAATATGATTTGAGTTCACTTAATATTCCAAATACATATTATACATATGTGAAAAGTGATATTCCTTGTCAATATGAAAATCAAGATGTATTTTTAAATCAAGTTTTTACTTGTGATCAAGAGATTATTGAAAAGAGTGATATCAAAGGAAGAAAACCTGTGAATGATTATGAAGCCTTAATTGTTGGTGATATCAGTCCTTATCATCTTGAAGAGAATGTAAGTGAAGGAGAAATACAAACAGTACATACCAATATGGATCGCTTACTCATAGGTGATACCCTTGTCTTAAATAATCAAGAGATAGAAATTGTCGGAAGCATTGAGCCAGCAGATACTATCGAAACAAGGACATGGTATGGGGATGATTATTATGAAGGATATTATACAGCTATTGATTATGGGATTTATATCAGTTCTCCACTTTATCAAAAGATTAAAGATGGATATGAAAGCGAATATATTAATATTTTTTATGAAGACGATAATGAAAGAAATCTTTATATACAAAATATTGAAAAATTGTATCCAGAGTTATTAGGGAATATTGAAATACAAGATCATTACATTTTCGGTTTTAGTAATTTAAATTCGGCTCCTGAAACATTTTTTAATTCTTATGTTCTTTGTGGATCTTTTGTGATTTGTATTTTCCTTTGTAGTTTTATGAATAAAAACGAAATGGTAAGTAGGAAAAATGATTATGCATTGATGCAGTTAATAGGGATGACTAAGAAAGATTTATTAATAAAACAATTATTGAAAGGATTTATTATTTTTATTATTATCACATGTTTTAATCTTTTACTAATTGCATTAGAATGTTTTTATTTACGATATTTTCTATTTCCATATGTTGAATTTATAATTGTCAGTATGATTACTCTCATTGTTTGTTTTATTGTTTACAGTTTCCCATTATTAACAATATTGAAGAAAAAACCTTTAGATAATTTAATTAAAACTGAATAGGAGGACTTATTATGATATTAGAAGGAAAAAATCTGAGAAAAACTTATGGTTTTGATGATAACAAAGTTGACGCTATTAAAAATCTATCCATTGATATAGAAGAAGGAACATTTGTTGCCATTGTTGGAAGAAGTGGTAGTGGTAAAAGTACATTGTTACATGTTTTAGGTGGTTTGGTAGAACCTAATGCAGGTGAAGTTTTTTTAGAAGGACAATCACTATATAATATGAATGATGATACTTTAACAAGATTAAGAAGACGCAGAATGGGATTTGTTTTTCAGTTTTTTAATCTTATATCTACACAAAATGTTTTAGAGAATATTGTTTTACCTATTCATCTTGATAATGAACAAGTTGATAATGATTATATTGAAGAGGTCATTCAATTATTAGGACTAGAAGATAAAAAATATGCTTTTATTCATGAATTATCTGGTGGACAGCAACAAAGAGTGGCAATAGCACGTGCTCTTGCAAGTAAACCAGCAATTATCTTTGCTGATGAACCAACAGGTAACCTTGATGCGAAAAGTTCACAGGAAGTGGTTGATTTATTGAAAATAGCACAAAGAAAATATCATGAAACTGTTATTATGGTAACTCATGATGAATTGATTGCGAGTATTGCTGATCGTATTATTACGATTGAAGATGGACAAATTGTTCAAGACACAAGGAAGGTTGTTAAATAACAGTCTTCTTTTTTTGATTCGTTCTCGATTTTAGGGAATCCTTCTAGTATAATGATAAAAGAAAGAGGTGTGACTATGGAGTTAAGAGTATTGAAGTATTTTCTTGCGGTTGCAAGAGAGGAGAATATTACACGAGCTGCAGAGTTTTTACATATTACACAACCAACCTTATCACGACAGTTAATGCAGCTAGAAGATGAATTAAATGCACAATTGTTTATTCGTGGTAAAAATAGAATCACATTAACAGATGAAGGAATGTTGCTAAGAAGACGAGCAGAAGAAATTGTTGATTTGGCTCATAAAACTGAAAAAGAATTTTTAGAACAGAATAATTTAATTACTGGTGAGATTTTTATTGGTGGTGGAGAGACATATTCAATGCATATCCTGGCAAGTGTAATACAGGATTTTAAGTGTGAGTATCCACAGGTTCAATATCATCTCTATAGCGGGAATGCAGATGATGTTAAAGAAAAAATAGATAAGGGACTCATTGATATAGGATTATTAACAGAACCTGTTGATATTGAAAAATATGAATTTATAAGATTGAATCATAAGGAAGTTTGGGGGATTGTTGCACCAATTGAAAGTCCTATTGCACAAAAAGAATATGTAACGGTAGAAGATTTAATTGATTTACCACTTTTGATAACAAGTCGTTCAATTGTTCAAAATGAAATAGCAAACTGGTTTAAAGAGAGTTATGATCATTTAAACATAATAGCCACATATAATTTAATTTATAATGCTGCTATTATGGTTGAACATGGGATTGGTTATGCAATAAGTTTAGAAAAATTAATTAACCCAAGTTCATCGTCAAAGGTGTGCTTTGTTCCATTATCACCACGTTTAGAAACAGGAACAGTTGTTGTCTGGAAAAAGCATCAAATCTTTTCTCCAGCAACTTCACGTTTTATTGAAAAACTGAAAGATTCTTTAAAAGCATAATTGAATATAGATTATAGGTATTAGACATTTTATATCACTTATCCTATAATTATATTGAAAAGAAAGGTGGAAAATATATGAAACAAGCCATTGCTCCAAAAACAATTTCAATAAGACATCAAGCATTTCAGCCTATTTCTCATACAGATATTTATTGGTTGTCAGGTGCAGGAATGATGATAAATAGTCATGGAACAGTTATTATGATCGATCCTTTACTTGAGGGTTTTGATTTACCATTGTTAGTTGATATGCCAATCATTCCTCAAGATGTTCCTCACTTAGATGGTGTACTCATTACACATTGTGATAATGATCATTTTAGTCGAATGACTTGTCTTGATTTATCAGCTGTCACTTCTGCATATCATGGTCCACATTATTTGGCTCAGTTATTCGCAGAGGAAAAACTTCCAGGTCATGGGTATGATATTGGTCAACAATTTGAAATTGGACCAATGAAAATAACATTAACACCAGCAGACCATGCATGGCAAAATGAAAAAGAAAAATATCGTCAAATCAGAGAATATCGCTTTGAAGATTATTGTGGATATTGGATAGATACTCCTGAAGGGAGTATTTGGTTAGTTGGGGATTCTAGACTGCTTGATGAACATCTTCAAATGCCAGAACCAGATGTTATGTTATTTGATTTTTCTGATAACTCTTGGCATATTGGCTTAGATAATGCTATTAAACTTGCTAATACATATCCTCATACTGATTTAATACTTATTCATTGGGGAACAGTTGACGCACCAGATATGGATGCTTTTAATGGGAACCCTAAATCATTAGAAGGAAGAATTATCAATCCTGAACGTATTCATATTGTTGCACCTGGAGAAGTCTTCTCGTTGAAGAGATAAAGTAATGAGCCTATTATATGCAAATAGGTTCTTTTTTGTACAAAAAAATGTTATAAAGTCATTTGACAATAATGATGAATCAGAATAATATATAGATAAGGTTAGTGATGACTAACCTTGCCTAGTGTATAGAGAATAATGAATGAAAATATAAAATATAAATAAGAATGGAGGTATTATTATAGGTACAGTTATTATTTTTCTTGTTTTGCTTATGTTTTGTATAAATAGTATCAAATCATATATGAAAAAGATTTCTCAAAAAAATTATAGTTGTGAGAAATGTTCAGTGACTCTTCAATCAAAAGATAAAAATAAGAAGCATTACCCGTTTTGCATAAAGTTAAAAATAGAAGGAATGACATCTCCAAAATGTAAAGAATGTATTGAGAATACATTTAATCAAATAGAAGGTTATTTCTTGATAGTAGATATGGATACAGAATCAGCATTATTATTTACAAAGCAACAAGTCCCACAAGAAAGTATTATTCAACAGATGAAATCTGTTGGGTATCGCATATTAGAAATGCAAATAATGGTGTGAAATTTATATTGAATTAAAAGAACTTATTTCTTTGAGATAAGTTCTTTTATAATGCTTACAGAGCATTAATGTACATTCATTATAGGTATTAGACATTGTGCTATGTCTAATATAAAATGAAGATGTCAAAAAAATATATTTAAGGAGGTTATCATGAAGAAAGAGGATGTGAATCGAATATACAGTATTCCATTTTCAATATTAGATGATTATGAAAGTTTACATTTAACAAAGCAAGAAGAGTATGATGAAGAAGATATTGAGAAATTGAGTTTCATTCTCTCGCTACAAAAACTGCATTTTGCTCATGAAGACATCAAAATATATATGCAGTTATATTTATTAGGCGATCAGACAAAATTACAAAGAATAAAAATATTGAAAAGAAAAAGACAACAACTTTTAGATCATATTCATGATACACAAAAGGAATTAGATGCTTTGGATTGTTTGTTATATAAGGTGAATGGATAAGGAAAGGAGTTAATTATATGGAAAATAAAAAACATTGGATTGTTCTTGCAGTTTGCTGTGGTTTGGCAGCCTCATCAATTGGAGTCTCTATTAATTCGTCTGGAGTTTTTTACACTCCTGTTTCTGAAAGTTTGGGTATTATGCGTGGAACATTTTCTATGCATATGACAATATTTTCACTTGTGACAGCAATGGGTGCATTATTTATTCCAAGAATTATGAAAAAAGTCCCATATAAAATATTATTGAGTGTTAGTGTTGGGATTGCTGTGATTGCGACTGGGGCTATGGCTTATGCAAGAACGATACCGGTATTTTATATTTTAGGAGCAGTGAGAGGCTTAAGTACAGGCATGTTTTCAATTGTTCCACTCACTATGATTGTAAATAATTGGTTTGAAAAAAAGCATGGTCTTGCGACAAGTGTTGTTTTTGGTTTTAGTGGCTTGGCTGGCTCTATTTGTTCGCCTATCTTATCTGGTTGTATTGAAACAATGGGATGGCAAACTGGATATTTGATAAAAGCTGCAATTCTATTGGCATTATGCCTTCCAGCTGTTATCTACCCTTTTCATATCAATCCACAGAAAGATGGACTTTTGCCTTATGGTTTTGAGGAAAAGAAAGCAACAGTATCTCTTTCTCATACATCATCGTTTCATTTTATGACAACTGCATTTATTTCGTTCTTTATCTTTGGACTTCTATGTAGTTGTATTACAAGTATAACTCAACATTTACCTGGCTATGGGGAATCAATTGGTTATAATGTCTCATTGGGAGCAACATTATTATCAGCAGGAATGATTGGTAATATTGTATCTAAATTAATTATAGGCGTATTGAGTGATGCTATTGGAGCAGTCAAAGCAACAATAACAATGATTATAGCAAATGTTATTGGAATTATTTTATTGATGATGGGTTCATCATCATGGTTATTAATATTAGGGGCTTTCTTATTTGGATCTTGTTATTCTATAGGTGCAGTATCATTGCCATTGCTTACAAAGTCTTTTTTTTGGAGTAGAACATTATGCAACTGTATTCCCAACGATATCATTTGCTTCTAATCTAGGAGCTGCTATTTCATTATCAATGGTAGGATATATTTATGATTTCTTTGGATCATACATGTATGCTTTTATCATTGCCTTGATAATGATTGGAGTTTGTATGATGACATTAACAATAACAATAAAAACAAAATATAAAGTTATAGAGAATGGAGAAGATAATTATGAGGGACTTACAAAAAGCGAAAGTATTATATAATGAACTAAATGATACGAATGATATCCTTAAAGAAGATATTGAATTTAAAGAAATCATGGTCAATTATATCTATGGTGATATTTATCAACATGGGAATTTAAGTCAGCAATTAAGAGAGTTAATACTTATTGTTGTCAATACAACAAATCACACTTTAACAGTATTATCTAGACATGTAAAGGCTGCTATAAAGATGGATGTTCCTCCTATTCAAATTAAAGAAGTCATTTATCAGTGTACACCTTATATTGGTTTTGGAAAGGTAGAAGAAGCATTAGAAGTTGTTAATAAAGTTATGAAGGAATTTCATATTCCTTTACCTTTAGAATCTCAACATACAGTGAATGAAGAAACAAGGTTTCAAGCAGGATTTACTATCCAATGTACAGCGTTTGGAAAAGAACATATTCAATCAGGACATGCTATGGCACCAGAGGAATTAAAACATATTCAAAATTATTTATCAGAACATTGTTTTGGTGATTTCTATACAAGGAATGGTTTAGACTTAAAAATACGTGAGTTGATGACATTTGTGATGTTAGCAACTCTTGGTGGATGTGAAAATCAGTTAAGAGGTCATGTTGGTGCTAATATAACAGTAGGAAATAGTCGTGAACTGTTAATTGAAACCATTACGCAATGTCAACCTTATATTGGATTTCCAAGAACATTAAATGCATTAAATATTATTAACGAAGTGACAAAAAAATAAGGAGAAAAGAAAATGGAGAAGAAAGAAATTTTATTTGGATTAGGTGAACCTAATGATGCATATGCTCAATACTTTGATGGACAAAGCTATTTGAACAGATTAACGGAAACTGGTGGACCTATGGCAAATGTGACATTTGAACCTGGATGTCGCAATCATTGGCATATTCATCATAAGAGTGGACAGATTTTACTTTGTACCATGGGAAGAGGTTATTATCAAGAATGGGGAAAGCCAGCTCAGGAATTAAAACCAGGTGATATTGTATGCATTTCTCCTGAAGTTAAGCATTGGCATGGAGCTGCTAAAGATAGCTGGTTTACACATATTTCTGTTGAAATCCCTGCTAAAGATTCTTCAAATGAATGGTTAGAAGCAGTAGATGAAAATGAATATAATCAATTAGGTTAAGGAGGCAAGAATATGGAATATGTTCAATTAGGGCATTCAGGATTAGAAGTTTCACGTATTTGTTTAGGGTGTATGAGTTTTGGTGATCCCCAAAAATGGATTCATAGTTGGGTTTTAAATGAGACTGATTCAAGAAAAATTATTAAAAAAGCTTTAGATTTAGGAATTAATTTCTTTGATACTGCTAATGTATATGGTTTAGGGGTTAGTGAAGAGATTTTAGGAAGAGCTCTTAAAGATTATGCAGTTCGAGAAGAAGTTGTTATTGCTACAAAGGTCAGTGGACAAATGCATGAAGGACCAAATGGTGGGGGATTATCGCGTAAATCCATTATGCATGAGGTTGAGCAATGTTTAAAACGTTTGGATACAGATTATATAGATTTATTATATATTCATAGGTGGGATTATAAAACACCGATTGAGGAAACAATGTGTGTTTTAAATGATCTTGTAAGAAGTGGAAAAGTTCATTATCTTGGTGCATCAAGTATGTATGCATGGCAATTCCAAAAAGCTCAATATGTTGCACAGAGTCATGGCTGGACAAAATTCTCAGTGATGCAAGGACATTACAATCTGCTGTATCGTGAGGAAGAAAGAGAAATGAATCCATTATGTCAAGATATGGGTGTTGCTTTAGTTCCTTATAGTCCACTTGCAGCTGGTCGTTTAACACGTGATTGGAATTCAGATTCAAAGCGTGCACAAGAAGACGAAGTGGCCAAAAGAAAATATGATAATACTCAAGAAGCGGATCAAAAAATTGTTGAAAGAGTGTCTGAAATTGCACAAAAATATCAAGTCACAAGATCTCAAGTTGCAGTTGCTTGGCTATGGTCAAAAGGTGTAACTGCACCAATTGTTGGAATTACTAAAGAAAAGTATTTAGATGACTTTATTGGAGCACTTGATGTCTGCTTGTCTCAAGAAGATATTGAATATTTAGAAGAGTGCTATATTCCTCATAAGATTATGGGGCATGAATAACTGATGAAAACACTTTATTTGATGAGACATGGACAAACACTCTTTAATGTGAGACACAAAATTCAAGGATGGTGTGATTCACCTTTAACCAAAGAAGGTATTTCTCAAGCACAAATTGTTAAATCTTATTTCCAGGACAATAATATTACATTTGATCATGCTTATTCTTCAACTTCTGAAAGATGTTGTGATACATTAGAAATCATAACTGATATGCCTTATACTCGTTTAAAGGCCTTAAAAGAAATGTATTATGGCTTTTTAGAAGGTGAAAGCGAAGATTTAAATGCGAAAACACCTCAGGATTGTGAAACATTCTATATGTATTTTGGGGGAGAATCTTCAAATGATGTCAAAGATAGAATGCTACAAACTTTAACTGATATTATGGAAAAAGATGATCATGAATCTGTTTTAGCTGTTTCACATAGTGGCGCTTGCTTTAATTTCTTAAGAGCAATTCAAGACCCTACAGAAGAACTTAAAAAAGGCTTCCCAAATTGTTGTATATTCATATTTGAATATAATGAACAATTTGAATTAAAAAAAGTCATTAGACATTTATAAAATAAGGTGTAAAAGCTAGAAAATCTAGCCATTACACCTTTTCATTATCTAATAACTCCAATGCTCTTTTTAAAACCTTTTCCCCATTCATCATTCCATAGTCCCTCATATCAATAATTTCTACAGGAATTCTTCCATCTACAATGTTTTTGATTTGATTTAAGCAGTGTCTAACCTGTGGACCAAGCATAACAATATCCCAATCTTTTACAACTGAATCAACTTGTGTAAGAGGAACAGCCATAATTGTGATTTCAATATTTTCTTTCTTTGCATATTTCTCCATATTTGTAACTAATAAACTTGTAGACATACCAGCATTACATACTAATAATATTTTTTTCATTTTTTCTCTCCTCATTTATAATCTGAATGATAGATAAAATAACGAAGGTTATATAACTGTGATATAAATAGATGTAGATTGACAGGAAACCATTTTAACCATCTTCTTTTATCTATCACTACAATCACATTATACTGCAAAGAGAATTTATGAAAATATCTAACTTGTATAAAGAAATTTTTTTGCAAATATTTAAACAAAACAATCAAAACAATGAAAAAAATTAATCATTTAATCAATATAATTATCAATCTTAAAATTCAAGAAATCGTAGAAATTCCTTTCAAAGTAACACGAATATAAACAATCAAGTATATATTGTAAAGAAATACGTGATGAAAAAGAACTGATTTTTTCATGAAAACTTTCATAAGAACACATATAGAGATGATAGTTTGCAAGTGGAGATAATTGTTCTTCATAAGTTGCAGATATTAATATTATTTTTGCTTTGCGTTTTTTTAGTTCATGCATAAGATCTAATATATTAGGTGTTCTTCCCATATAAGATATGACAATGACCAAATCATTTTGTCCTTTGATACAAGCAGACCAATGTTGGTCATACATTGAAGTTGCAATTTCAATAGGCTGACCAATTTCCTGCATATTTTGACGGAAGTTTTCAGCAACTGAAATATTTCCAACAGATGGGTATATAGCAATACTCTTCGCATTATACATTTCTTGAACAATAGCTTTAATAGTTTCTAAATCAAGTAAATTTTTAGTTGCGACAATCGTCTGTTGATATAGACTTTCCATATTATGTATTATTTCATGGTGTGTCTGTCTATGAAAGAAGGGATAATTAAAATCCATATCCTGACTTTCTTTTTCAAAATCTTTTTTTTGAGTAGCAATTAAGACTTTTAAATCACTAAAGTTTGATAATTCCAGTTTGTTACATAAACGATAAACTGTTGTTTGAGAAACATAAGTTTGTAAAGCAAGTTCTTTGGCATTCATCATCATCACTTTTTCTGGGTGAGAAAGTATGAAGTCAACAAGTAATTTTTCATTATCAGTGAGTTTTGTGAGTTGAGATATTTTTGTAAATATATTCATGTCAATTTCCTTTCTATGTTAATTCTATTATAAAAAATGAAAACAATAAAAACAAGAGTTATCAAAATTTTACATAAATGAAACGTACCAATTTTCTATCAAATAAAAATTATCACTTTGATTTGTATGTAAATGATAATCACATTATATAATTCATTGAAAAGGTTGTTTGAATCCTTTGTGATCCATATAAATATTTTATAATAATTTATAACATATTTAAAGTGGGATAGTTTCTACTTGACTTAGAGTTAACTCTAGGGTTTATAATATAAAAGAAAGATGGTGATATATTTATGTTATTAAAACAGATGAAATATTTTATGAGTGTTGTAGATAATCATAGTTTTACTGAAGCTGCTGAGCAATGTTATATATCCCAATCAGCTATATCACAGCAAATCAAATCTTTAGAAAATGAATTTGGTGTTCATTTGATTAAGCGAAATAATCGTCAGTTTTCTTTGACTCCAGCAGGAGAGTATTTTTATCGTCATGGTAGAGAACTCATTGATGAAATTGAACATTTTAAAAATGAAACAAAGAGAAGAGGAACAGATGAAGAGTTAACTTTAAAAATAGGATATTTACGTTGTTATGGGGCTCAGGAACTCCAACATGCTATTGCTCAATTCGCAAGTCTTTATCCAGAGGTTTCACTTTCTATTATGAATGGAACTCATGAAGAACTTTATAACTTGTTAAGATTTCATGATGTTGATTTGGTCATAAGTGATCAAAGGCGTGCTTTTAATCAAGATTATTTTAATTATGAGTTGCTATATAGTGATTGTTATGTTGAAATCTCTACTCATCATCCCTTAAGTGAAAAAAAGACTCTCACTTTAAATGATTTAAAAAGAGTCTCATGTATACTTATATCAACTAAAGAACAACAAGATACTGAAAAAGATTATTATCAAAATACTTTGGGGTTTTCTTCTCCTTTTCTCTTTGCTGAGACATTAGAAGAAGCTCGCTTAATGATAGCTTCCAATCGAGGTTTTCTTCCTATTGAAGCTATCGGAACTTTAACAGAACCTGTCCAGGGGATTAAACGTATCCCTTTATATCATAAAGATAAACAGCTTCAACGTAACTATTGTGCATTTTGGAAAAAAGAAAGAACCAATTATTATATTGAAGAATTTGCTGAACTTTTAAGGCAATTATTAAACGCAGACTGTTAAGCCTGCGTTTTATCATTTTATTTATTTTCCTCAAAGATAAATCCAAAGCATCCTGGACCACTATGGCTTGTAATAACACCACCTGTCTCAATCCAACGAATATTTTGAAATCCATGTTCTTTGGCTATATTTTCAGTCTCTTTCATGATTGTTTTATCCAATCCATAAGAATGTAGCATGAAGAAATCTTCTAAATGACAGTCATATTCAGTTAGAAATTCATTCATCATACGTTTACATATTTTCTTCATATCACGTCCACGATACTTTTTCGTTCCAACAAGTTTGCCATCAATAATTTCTATAATAGGTTTAAGTCCTAAAATATTGGCACCTAAATAAGCGGCATTTGAAACTCTTCCACCAGCTTTGAGAAAGTCTAACTGACTTGGTAAGAAGACCATGTGTGTTTTTTCAATAAGTTTATAAATATAAGATTTAAGTGCCTTTAATTCAATATCAGGGTAGTTTTCTAAATATTTTGCAACTTTATATAAGAGAAAGCCTTGTCCACCAGATACGAATTGAGTATCAATATGACAAACATAGTCTAATCCTTCACTTGCTATATTCGCATTTTGATATGTTGCTGTTGTTACTGCTGAATAACATAAATGTAAGATCAATTTATCAGGATGTTCCTGATGTATTTTTTGATATGCATTCATATATTCTCCAACATTTGTAGCACTTGTTGTTGGAATAGTTTTTGTTTTGTCGTAATAATCAATAATCTCTTTAATTGGAAATTCCCCATCATCATAATTTTTATGATTAAACATAACATGCATTGGTACAATTTCAATACCATATTTTTCAGCAATATCCTTAGGTAAATCTGAACCAGACTCAGCAAGAATAACAAATCCTTTTGTGTATTTATCCATATACAATTCCCCTCTTTCTTTGCTTTCATTGTACACATGATAGTGTATGAATACAATATATTCTATAATAACATAATATTTAAGAAAAATATTTGTTATTTTGTAGAAGAGTATAGGAATTCATATAAGTTAAACTTATCAGAATGATTTGTTATTGAGATTGTTCTGGAAAATAAAAAGACATAAAATTAGATTAAGAAAAGAGGTAAAATATGAAAAAAAATTTAATTGTTTATTTTTCACATAAGAAACAAAATTATGTATCAGGTACAATTAAGGAACTCAAGGTTGGAAATACTGAAGTGATTGCTAAGAAACTTCAAAAGCTGCTAGATGCTGATTTATTTGAAATGATACCACTTCATGATTATCCGTTTGATTATGATGAATGTACTCAAATTGCAAAACAAGAATTGATTCATAAAGTGAGGCCTAAACTTTTAAATGTTGTCCCCCATATACGAGAATATCAGAATATATATTTGGGTTTTCCCTCTTGGTGGGGAACGATGCCTATGTGTATATGGACTTTTTTAGAGAGTTATGATTTAAGTGAGAAATATATTTATCCGTTTTGTACTCATGAAGGAAGTGGCTTAGGGAAGAGTATCCATGATATTGAAAGATTATGTCCAGATAGTTTTATCCAAAAGGGTTTAGATATATATGGGAGTCAAGTTCATCAGTCAGATGTGAAAATAAGTGAATGGATAAAGGAGGTATGATAATGGTAATAAGTGAAAATGCTCAAAAATATCATGAAAGAATGTTTCCAGGGTATGAATCAAAATTGTTAAAAACAGATCCAGAGTTTATTGTATTATTTGATAACTTTGCATTTGATGAGGTTGTCAATCAGTGTGATTTGGATGAACATACAAGATTTATTGCAATCTTGGCGACATTAATAGGATGTCAGGGTATAGATGAGTTTAAAGTTATGTTAAATGCTTCATACAATTTTGGTGTGACACCAATTGAGATGAAAGAGATTGTCTATCAGGCAGTTGCTTATTTAGGAATGGGAAGAGTTTTTCCGTTTCTTCATGCAGTGAATGATTTTTGTATTGATCATCATATTGCATTGCCATTAACTGGGCAATCAACAACCAATCCTATTAATAGATTAGAAAAAGGAATTCAGGCACAAGTTGATATTTTTGGAGAAAATATGAAAAATTTTTATCAATCAGGTGATAAAGATTCACAACATATTAATTATTGGCTAACAGATAATTGTTTTGGTGATTATTACACTAGAAATGGTTTGGATTATAACCAAAGAGAAATGATTACATTTTGTTTTTTAGCTGCTCAAGGGGGTTGTGAAGCACAACTTATTTCTCATGCATCAGCGAATATTAGAATTGGTAATGATAAAGATTTTTTGATTCAAGTTATTTCACAATGTTTACCATTTATTGGTTATCCCAGAAGTCTCAATGCATTGCATTGTGTGAAAGAAGCAATAGAGTAGGAGGAATAAAAATATGCAAAAAAGAAGATTAGGGAAAACAGATATGTATGTTAATCCAGTAGGATTAGGATGTATGGGATTCTCGCATGCATATGGTGTTGCTGAAGATAAAGAAACAGCTATTCAAATCATTAGGAAAGCTTTTGATATGGGTTATGATTTCTTTGATACTGCTGAATGTTATACAGGAGAAAATGCTGATGGCAGTATCTCTTATAATGAAGAATTAGTAGGAACTGCACTTAAAGATGTAAGAAAACAAGTTGTGATTGCTACAAAGTTTGGTGTTGAACACAAAGGGGACCATTTAGAATTGGATAGTTCACCAGAAAGAATTAGAAAATCAATTGAAGGAAGTCTGAAAAAAGTACAAACAGATTATATTGATTTACACTATCAGCATCGTATTGATCCGAAAGTTGAACCAGAGATTGTTGCTGGAGTGATGAAAGAATTGATAAAATCAGGGAAAATAAAAGCTTGGGGAATTTCAGAAGTTAATGAAGACTATTTGAGAAGAGCTCATGCAGTATGTCCTGTAACGGCGATAGAAAATCGGTATTCAATGATGGCAACATGGCATGAAAATTTATTTCCAGTATGTGAAGAATTGGGAGTGACATATGTTGCTTTCTCACCTATGGCAAATGGTTTATTATCTGGTCAGTTTAATGCAGAGACAAAATTTCCTCAAGGAGATTTTAGAAATCATATGCCCCAATATCAAAGCGAAGGATATCAAAAAGCAAATTGTTTATTAACTTTATTAAATAAAATGGCAAAAGAGAAGAATTGTACAATGGCACAATTATCATTAGCATGGATGATCAATAAAAAATCATTTATCATTCCTATTCCAGGCAGTCGAAAAGAAGCAAGATTATTGGAAAATTTTGAATCTTGTCATATTATACTCACAGAAGATGAAATTCAATGTATTGATACGCAATTAAAAGAAACAGATTTTGAAGTGTTTGGAGGACATTAAAATGAAAGATGTTATGATTGTTACAGGAGCTGGACAAATCAGTATGGCAATTGCAAGAAGAATGGGTTATGGAATGAAAATTGTTATGGGGGATAAAAGCATTGAGAATGCTATAAACATAGCAAAGATCATGAATGATGCTGGTTTTGATGTGATTCCTTTTCAAATGGATTTAGCATCAAAAGAATCTATTTTAGAACTCATTGCAGAAGCACAAAAGTATGGTGATATCACAATGTTAGTGAATGGAGCAGGAGTTTCACCAAGCCAAGCATCAATTGAAATGATTTTAAAAGTTGATCTTTATGGAACGGCTGTTTTATTAGAGGAAGTTGGAAAAGTTATCAAAGAAGGTGGTGTTGGGGTGACGATTTCAAGTCAGTCTGGACATCGTATGCCTGCACTGAATGCAAAAGTGGATAGTTTATTAGCAATGACACCAACAGAAGATTTATTAAATTTAGAAGTTCTTCAACCACAAAATTTATCAGATAGCTTACATGCGTATCAAATTGCAAAACGATGTAATGAAAAAAGAGTTATGGCTGAGTCTGTAAAATGGGGAGAAAGAGGAGCACGTATTAATTCCATTTCTCCAGGTATTGTCGTCACACCACTAGCGATTGATGAGTTTAATGGACCAAGAGGAGATTTCTATAAAAATATGTTTGCAAATTGTCCTGCGAAAAGACCTGCAACAGCTGATGAAATTGCCAATGTTGCTGAATTATTAATGAGTCATAAAGGGGCATTTATTACAGGAACTGATTTTTTAATTGATGGTGGAGCAACAGCTTCATATTTCTATGGCCCATTGAAGCCATAATTTGAGGAGATGAAAACAATGGAATATGTCAATTTAGGACGTACTGGTTTAAAAGTTTCGCGTATCTGTTTAGGATGTATGGGATTTGGTAGTGATAAGGGCGGAATTCAAGCCAATGTCGGTGAAGAAGAGGCAAGAAAAATCATTAAACACGCATTGGATCTAGGGATTAACTTTTTTGATACAGCCAATTATTATTCATTAGGAGAATGTGAAGAAATTTTAGGGAGGGCGTTAAAAGATTATGCTTCTAGGGATGATGTTGTGATTGCTACAAAATTATATTATCCAATGCATAATGGTGCCAATGCGAAAGGACTGTCACGTAAAGCTATTTTTGTAGAAGTTGAAAATTCTTTAAAAAGATTACAGACAGATTATATTGACTTATATATTATTCATCGCTGGGATTATACAACCCCTATTGAAGAAACTATGGAAGCTCTTAATGATTTGGTGAGAATGGGAAAAGTGAGATATATAGGTGCAAGTGCAATGTATGCCTGGCAATTTGTCAAAGCCAATGCTGTTGCAAAGGAACATGGATGGACACAATTTGTATCTATGCAGGACATGATCAATTTAATATATCGTGAAGAAGAAAAAGAAATGATTCCAATGTGTCAATATGAAAACATTGCATTAACGCCATTTTCTCCTCTTGCTCATGGTGTTTTTAATAAACCGTTAGGATCCCCTAGAATTGATAACTGTGGGAAGTTACAAAACGAATATATCTTAGAACATGATCAAGAGATTATCAAACGTGTTTATGAATTATCAAAAAAGTATCAGAAATCAACAAGTCAGATTGCTTTGGCATGGGTATTATCAAAATCATATATCACTGCACCTTTAGTAGGGGCTTCAAAAATCGAATATTTAGATGAAGCGGTTGATGCTTTTAATATTTATTTGACACAAGAAGAAATAGAATATCTAGAAGAACCCTATATTTCTCATATACAATATGGATTTAGATAGAACTTGTTTTGTGAAATCTAAGGAAATATTCTATTAAAGAATAAATGAAGAGTTTGAAAAAGTGAATAATGTTTAGAGGATAGATTCGACTCTTTTTTGGTAACGATGCGAATGTGTAGTAAAACTTTAGGATAGTACAAATAAAAAAAGAAATCCATATAAGAATATGAAAAAAGTATTGGTTGTTTGTGGAAATGGAATTGCATCATCATCTATTATGGTTGCAGGATTACAAGATTATTTGAAAGAACAAGGAATTGAGGCACAAATTGATAAAGCATCTTTAATGGATGCAACTACAGATAGGATTAATAGTTATGATTTGTTGGTTTCTTCAACAAAAATTAATAATGATGCAGTGACTATTCCAGTTATTATTGGAATTGGATTATTAACAGGAATTGGTGAAGAAGAAGTTTTAGAAGACATTAAAGGTGTGTTAGTAGGTTAGGGGAGAGAATAATGAAAATCTATTTTACTGAAAAAAATGTATCCTCTGATTTAGAAGCTATTGAAGTCGCTGGATCTGTTCTTGTTCAAGAAGGAAGAGTAATGCCTGAGTTTATTACTGCATGTACAGATAGAGAAAAAATTTATCCTACGGGATTAGGACTACCATCAGGTCAAGCTGTTGCTATGCCACATGGCGAATCAAGTTTTGTTAAAGAAGATAGTATAAGTATTGTGAGAACACAGACACCTGTTGTTTTTAAACGTATGGAAGATCCAGACCAAACTGTTAAATGTCAATTGATTTTTAATCTTGCTCTTGCAACAGGTGGAAAACATATTACAGTTCTTAGAAAGTTAATGGGATTGTTTCAAGATGAAATGTTTATTCAAAATTGCATGCAATATGATAATATTTCATTGATTAAATACGTTTGTGAACAATTAGAAGAAGGTTAAAGAAGATTATGAATATTAATGGTTCTAAAATATTAAGTGAATTAACAGAAGTTAATAATCAGTTAAATACTTCTGATATCTACAAACTTATTGATTTAATTGATATATCAAATCATATTTATTTAACAGGTGCAGGAAGATCTGGTTTGATGATTCGTTCATTTGCAAATCGCTTGCTCCACTTAGGGTATAATATAAGTGTTGTCGGTGAAATCAGTTCACCCCATACCCATCCAGGTGATTTGTTATTGATTAGTTCTGGTTCTGGTGAAACAAAAAGTTTAATAAGTCAAGCTGAAATTGCTAAACAAAATGGATTAAAGGTTGCTCTCATTACAACAAGTTCGATCTCTTCCTTAGCGAAGTTAGCAGATATTGTTTTACTTATTCCAGTTCAATCCAAAGATACAAATGGTGAAACAATTCAACCAATGGGAACATTATTTGAACAGTATACATTAATTTTGTATGATAGTATTGTTTTAAATATAATGGGTCTAAAAAATCAAACAAACGAAACAATGAAAGCTAGACATGCTAATTTAGAATAACTATAGAATATGACTCCCTTAAGATATTATATAGTTGCAATAGATATAATTTTCTCATGTATAAATTCAATTAATTATTGAGATGAAAGAAAAATATGTAGAGAATTTATTCTTGTATAAAAGGAAAAAGTGATTTTTATCTTTTTCTTTTTTTTATTTGTGATATACTATTTATTGACCGCATGGTCAATGATTGGAGAGATTATGAAAAGAGAAGACATGAATAAAGCTATGCATACAAAGATTATTGAAAGTGCTATTCAAGAATTTAATGAAAAAAGTTATGAAAAAGCATCTATGAATCATATTTGTCAAATTGGTCAAATATCTAAGGGAATCATTTATCATTATTTCAAAGATAAAGATGAACTCTATTTAGAATGTATAAAAATCTGTTTTGAAACGATTGTCACATATTATCAAGATCATTTACCTTTGGATATGAATCAGGAAGAAAGTATGAAAATCTATATGCAGTTAAGAATGCAGTTTTTTGAAGAATATCCTCAATTAAGAGGGCTCTTCTTTCATACAATTTTAAGAACACCATCTCATTTAAAAGAAGAAGTGAAAATGATTAAGACAGATTTTGATGTGTTAAATGAAGATTTTATAAAACACTATTTACAAAGTAAGAAATTAAGAACTGGGGTATCATTTGAAAGAGCATTAGAATATTATAAGATGATGCAAAATACATTTAATGATTATTTTCGTGTTCAGATAGAAAATGGTGAACCGTTTGATGAGATTGTTGAAAAACATGAAGAAGAAATGGAAAATTGGATTGATATAGTGCTTTATGGTATTGCGAGGGAGGAAAATTGATAATGATGATGAGATTTCTTATTGCTTTTTTGATTGCAATTGGAGTAGGAAAATTGGTTTCAAAACTAAAATTACCAGCTATATTAGGATGGTTATTAGCGGGCATGATTTTAGGTCCACATGCTATTGGATTGATAAATCAATCTTTATTAGATTCAGTGGTTTATGGAAGAATTATTAATATTTTAGAATGTTCAGTAGGTTTGATGATTGGGACAGAACTTGTTTGGAAAAAAATCAAGAGTGCCGGAAAACAAATTATCATTACAACTTTGACTCAGTCACTTGGGACTTTTCTCTTTGTGAGTTTGGTTTTTGGCATCACTTTTTACTTTATGAAGCTCCCCATTTATCTTGCCTTCTTATTTGGTGGGATTGCTTTAGCAACAGCCCCAGCCCCTGCATTATCTATTGTCAGAGAGTTTAAGACAGATGGACCAGTCACAAAAACGCTTATTCCAATGGCAGCATTGGATGATATGGTTGGTGTTGTTATTTTCTTTACAACAATGGCGATTGTCAGTGGGCAGGTGTCTTCTCAAGATATGCCTATTTATATGATTGCATTTATTGTTTTGTTGCCATTAATGATTGGAGCATCTGTAGGTGTGTTAAGCGGATTAGTGATGAACCGTGTGAAAACATCTAAGCAGCGATTTCTTGTTTTAATTGGGTTTATACTGATTGCTTCTTTGGTGGGAATGATTGTCAACTATCATTTCTTGTCAACACCTATTTTAAACTTTATGTTGATAGGTATGGCATTTTCAGCTGCTTTTGCAAATATGATAAAAACAGAAGAACTGGATGATTTAATGAAACAATTTAATCCTATATTAAGTGTGTCTATGATTATTGTTATTTTAAATCTTGGTTCACCTTTAGATTATCATTTGATTTTAGGGGCAGGTTTGTTTACTGTAATCTATATTATTTCTAGAGCAATTGGCAAGTATTTTGGAGCTTACTTTGGAGCAACAATTACACATTGCCCTCGAACTGTTCAAAAATATTTAGGGTTGACTTTATTACCTCACTCAGGTGTCTCTCTGGTTTTTACTGGTATAGCAGTTGCAAATTTATCTGGACCAGCTCCAGAAAGTGCACAAATTATTCAAGGAACAATTGCTGCTGCCGCAGTGATTAATGAATTGATTGCAGTTATTATGGCGAAAAAAGGTTTTGAATGGGCTGGTGAAATGGCTTCTCATGAGGAGTGATTTCCTAGCCTTTTCTTATTTTATATTTTTAAAATATCAATTAATGACTATTATTCAGTCAATAAAGCACAACATTTATGAGAATTGAGCATGTATAATGAAAAATGTAATTGAGAGAGACTTGATTGCATTTCTTTTTTACTTATAAATGAAAGCGCTTTATATAGGAGAATGTTTTGACTAATCAAAAATAAGGAGTAGAAAGATGTTAAAGAAATTTGAATATGATAATATCCCTGTTGTTCAAACAACTGCTGGATATGTAAAAGGTTATCGTTATGAAGGCACTTATATTTTTAAGGGAATACCTTATGCTTATGCAGACCGTTTTCAGATGCCAGTTCCACCAGTCTCTTGGGAAGGTGTGAAAGATACAACTTCATATGGAATGGTATGTCCATTGCTTTATCCAGAAAAACCACAGGGTGAAATGTTAGTTCCTCACATGTATTGGCCTCAAGATGAGCATTGTCAAACTGTCAATATATGGAGTCAGGAAATAGATGAAAAAGCAAAGAAACCTGTTATGGTTTGGTTACATGGTGGTGGTTTTTTTGCAGGGTCTTCAATCGAAAAGTTAGCTTATGATGGGGCCAATATGAGTCATTATGGAGATGTCGTTGTTGTTTCACTCAATCATCGTTTAAACATATTAGGCTTTTTGGATTTATCACCATTTGGTAAGAAATATAAAAACTCAGCCAATGCAGGATTAGCAGATTTGGTAGAAGCTTTACATTGGATAAAAGATAATATTGCTCAATTTGGTGGTGATCCAGATAATATAACATTGTTTGGTCAATCTGGCGGTGGGATGAAAATAAGTGCATTAATGCAGATTCCAGATGCTCAAGGATTGTTTCATAAAGGAATGATTATGAGTGGTGTTGCGGGTGATTTTATGCCACCTTGTCAAGGAGGAGATGGAACCCTTATTGTTAAGGCATTACTTGAAGAATTGAATTTGTCTTTAAGTGAAATAGAGAAATTGGAAACAATTCCTTATTCTATGTTAGCTAATGCTTATTTAAAAGTTGCTCCAGCACTACAAAAGGCTGGTGCTTATGTTGGCAATAACCCAATGATAAATGATTATTACTTAGGTGAACCACAGATGACATTATTTACTGAACAAGCTAAAAAGACACCACTTATGGTTGGAACAGTATTTGGAGAAATGAGTTTTGCTCCTGTTACATATAATAAATTGAAACTCAGTGAACAAGAAATGATAGATATTCTTCATTCTCATTTCAAAGATCAAACACAAAACATCATAGAAGCTTTTTTGAAAGCTTATCCTGATAAAAAGATAATTGATCTCTTGAACATTGATACATTATTTAGACTAATGTCTAAACAACTTATCAGTGCAAAATCAAAGTATCAGCAAGCGCCAACTTATAATTATATATTTACCTTAGATTTTCCTTGTCAATTTGGAAAGCCTGCATGGCATTGTTCTGATATTCCATTTGTTTTCCATAATATTGATAAAGTTCCGGTTGCAAATATTGAAGGTGTCAGTGAAAAACTCCAAGAACAGATGTTTAAATCTGTGATTGCATTTGCTTATACTGGAAATCCTAATCATGACGGCTTGCCACAATGGGATGCTTGTCAACCAGAACATGAAATCACAATGATTTTTGATAAGGATTGTGTTGTACGTGAAAACTTTGATAATGAATTATTAAAGTTGTTAAAACAAGTTTTACCTGAATTTTCGTTAGAAATGTTAATGAACACTGCTATACAGCATTAAAAAATGGAAAGGATATGAATATGAAAAAAAATCAAAGTAATATAACTTCTGAAAAAATTGGACTTTTTGAAAAGATTGCTTATGGTGGAGGAGATTTGGCAAGTAATCTTATTCTTGTTTTATCAAGTACGTTTGTCACTTTCTTCTATACAGATGCATTGGGATTAAATGCTGCAATTATTGGTATGATTATGATGGTTTCACGTTTTCTTGATGGGACAAGTGATATCATTATGGGGTTTATTGTTGATAAGACAAGATCTAAACATGGAAAAGCAAGACCGTGGTTATTATGGTTAGCAATTCCGATTACTGTCTCTCTCATATTAATGTTTACAGTTCCACAAACAGGTGATTTTGGAAAGTATGTATATGTAGCCATTACTTATAATCTAGTGACAACAATCTTGTACACAGCTATTAATATTCCATATGGAGCACTCACTTCATTAATGTCACGTGATCAGGATCAACGTATGGTTATTAATATTTTTAGAATGACGATGGCACAAATAGGTTCATTGATTATTAATGCTATTACTTTACCAATTGTTAATTCTTTAGGAGGAAGTGGTGATCAAAAATCTTGGATCATAACTTCAGTTATTTATGGGATTGCTGCTTTAATATTATTTTTGCTTTGCTTCTTTAAGACAAAGGAACGTGTGAAAGTCAATGAGAATAAGGAAGCAGAACAAAAAATGTCATTTATAACATCAATTAAGTTTTGTTTAAAAAATGATCAGTGGCTTGTTTTGGTTATTTATTGGGTTATTATGGCTTTTGGAATGGCTATGAGTATGAGTGTTGGAACATATTATGCAAAATACATTCTTGGTAATGAGAATTTTGCTGGATTCTTAATGGCTATTTCTATTGTTCCTGTTGTTATTTTTATGCCACTTCTCCCTCCACTCATCAGAAAGATAGGAAAGTGTAAGGTTTCTATTATTGGTGGTATTATCTCTGTAGTGGCTTTGTCTCTTATGGCACTCAATCCAACAAGTATGAACTGGTTACTCGTTTGTTCACTCATCAAAGGAATTGGACAATCTGCGACGGCAGGAACAATTTTTGCAATGGTTGCTGATACAATTGAATATGGACAATGGAAAACTGGTGTTCGTACAGAAGGAATGTTATATTCAAGTACAACATTTGGTGCAAAAATTGGTATGGGAGTTGGTGGTGCAATTGCTATGGCTATTTTAGGAGCCACCGGATACAATGGTTTATTAGCAACTCAAAGTGAATCTGTTTATCAAGTTCTGAAAGTCTTATATATTTATATTCCTATTGCTTTTTCAGTGTGTATGCCAATATTATTAAAAGTTTTCTATAAATTAGATAATATTTATCCACAAGTTATGGCAGATTTACAAGAACGTGAAAATATAGTGGAATAGAGTTTGCTTATTTAAAAATGTGATATGTCAATTGATGTATCACTATTTTTATAATTTTTGCTATGATATAATGAAAAACAAGAGGTGATGAAAAATGGATAAATACTATCATGAAAGAGTGACATTAAAACATCAAATTCCAGCAATGATAGCTGTTCTTGATCAAGATGAAATTGAAAAACAATTTCCTTATGGGGCTTTTATTCCAATGCATTGGCATCGCAGTTTAGAAATTTCTTTATTAGAAAATGCAGAAGTTGTTTTACAGATTGGTGAAAAAGAATATTTTATTGATAATGATTTTACCTGTGTGAATAGTGGCACTCTGCATTCTTTACATGCTCAATCTATAAGAGAAAATCCACATTGTTTTATTGTTTTAATTTCTTATGATTTTATGAAACAATATTATTCGAATATTGATAATATTTCTTTTGATTTATCACTTAAAGACAATCATGATGACTTAAGAGTTTTATATCGTCGTTTAGAAAATTTGTATCTTCATCAGGATGAATATTCTTATTTAGATATGACAGCATGTATATTTGATATCTTTGCTTTATTATTAAGAGAGTATAAAATAGATAAACAATATATCAAAACAAAATCATCAAAGAATCATGAACAGATGAAAGAAATATTAACTTATTTACATGAGCATTATCAGGAACCTTTATCTTTAAATGATATGGCTGCTTCATTTTATATGAGTAAAGAACATTTCTCTAGACAATTTCATCTTTATGTTGGAAAAACATTTAGAGATTATTTGGCTTCATATCGATTGTATAAAGCATATGAAGATATTATCAATACAGATATGACTGTACAAGATATTGCACGTATTCATGGCTTTTGTAATGTCAAGTCATTCATCAAATTATTTCATGAAACCTATCATCAAACACCACTTCAATATCGTAAGAAAATGTCAAGAAATTGACATTTTTTTGTCAATTAAATACAACTTTATGAAAGCATTTTTATTTATAATTATAAATAGGAGGATTAATTATGGGTAAAAAATACAGTGAAGAGTTATTGAATAAAATTCGGCAAAAACAAAAGTGTGTATGTATGAACGGAATAGATGTTATTGTGAAACCTATTCCTGATTGTGATGAAGATGGAATGATGGATCCGCGCTTATATCATGATAATAAGAAGATGGCTACAATGATGAGATTTATGCCAAAAAGTCTTATGAAGATTGATGCTTCTCCTAAATCTATTGACCGTTTAAGAGGAATGTTTAACGGAGTCAAGAGTGAACCTATTGCTTCTGATAAAATCAAAGTGATTCAACAAACCATGAATGGAATGGATAATAATGATATCCCTATTCAAATCTACTTACCAATTGAGACAAAGGAGAAAACACCAGTCCTTTATTATATTCATGGTGGTGGGTTCTTTGCAGGTCATATGGGTGTTGTTGATCAACTGGTGAAAATGATTGTTGAAAGGTTTCATGTTGTTGCTGTTTCAATTGATTATCGCTTAGCACCAGAAAATCCTTATCCTAAGGGACATCAGGATTGTTATGAAGGATTAAAATGGGTGTATCACCATATTCAAGACTATGGTGGGGATAACAAGAATATTTTTGTGGCTGGAGATAGTGCAGGTGGAAATTTAACACAATATTGTACAACACGTGACATGGAAGATGGAAGTCATATGGTCAAAGGGCAATTGTTATTGTATCCAACGGTTAATATGGGTGGTATAGATGATGATGAATCTCATTGGAGCATAGAGCGTTATCATATACATCCTAAACATAAAAAAGTGATAGAGGCATCATTATCAATGATGGGTGGTGATGATGGTATGACCAATATGTTAGGCGATATTCTTGGAACTCAAGATATTATGAATCGCTATTTAACGCCATATATGATGGATTTAACAGGCTTACCACCAACTTTTGTGACTGTCGGTGAACATGATTTTCTCTATATAGAATGCATGGCATATGCTAAAAAATTAGTTAAAGCGGGCGTAGAAACGACAACGGTTGTTTATAAAGGAATGGGACATGCTTATGGTGATAATATTGGTGTTTATCCACAGAGTGAGGATTGTGCAATGGAAATGGGAAAGTTTATTATTAAACATAGTAAATAGGAGAACAGTATGAAAAAATTAATTTTTGATGTTGGTGCAAGTGCCATTAAATATGCATTGATGGATAATGATGCACATATTTATGAGAAGGGTAAAGAAGTCACACCACATGACAATTTTGAGCATTTTTTAACAATCTTGAAGTCAATCTATGAGAAATATCAAACACAAATTGATGGGATTGCCTTGAGTTTACCAGGAACTATTGATTCAGTACGTGGCCAAATCTATGCTCCTGGTGGACTTTCTTATAATGAAAATATCAATTTGGTAGATAAAATGCGTAGTTTTACACAACTTCCTATTACAATTGAAAATGATGGGAAAAGTGCAGCTTTAGCAGAAGTATGGAAAGGAAATCTTAAAGATTGTCAAGATGGGATTGTGATTGTAGTAGGAAGTGGTCTTGGTGGTGGAATTATTAAAGATGGTCAATTATGGAAAGGACAACATCTTTTTGCAGGTGAATTCTCATATATTTTCCAAGGCGAAGGAACTTCTTTTATGGAAAATGCTTGGGCGGTTAAAGGCAGTACGACAGCATTAATTATGGATGTTGCACGTCGTAAAAACATAGAGGCAAGTCAACTAGATGGTTATCGTATCTTTCAATGGGTTGAAGCATTAGATGAAGAAGCCTGTGCTGCTTTGCAAACTTTAGCGAAAAATTTAGCTATTGGTATATATAATTTACAATGTATCTTAGATCCACAAAAGATACTTATTGGTGGTGGAATTAGTCAACAGCCTATTCTCATTGAAAAAATTCAAGAAGAATTAAATAAAATCTATGAAAAAATCCCTTTTGACATTCCTCATGCTCAAATAGATAATTGTTGTTATTATAATGATTCTAACATGATTGGAGCATTGTATAATTTCTTGACTATGTATCCTTGATAGGAGTTATTCATAGATTATGGTGAAATAACGAAACCTACATGATGAAAGAAAACTTTATTTTCACTTTCTTTATGTGGGTTTTTGTATAAAAAAGGAGCTAAGATATGAAAGTATTTGAAAAGAAAAATTGTCTTTTTGTTGGTATTTTATTGTTGGTATTTATGATTGTAGGTTCATTTTTTGATTTTCAAATTTCTACAGCATTATTTGATCCTGATAGTTTATTTGGAATGTTATTTGCAAGTTATGGACAACTTCCAGCCATGTTATGTATAAGTACAGCTGGAACTTTACTCATTAAAATTGCTGATCATCAAAAGAAAGTATTACTTATTCTCAGTTATTTATTTGGAATTTTGCTCAATGCTTTTGCTATTCTTGGAATAACAATGGATCCTATGTTATATATTCCTCATATGTCAATAGTTTTAAGTCTAATCATTGCAGTTATACTTGTTGGAGTTGTTAATTTTATTATGTTAAAACTCACACAAGATGCAAATCGTCAGCAAATTAAGAAGGTCATCATTCTTTTTATTGGTGTTATGTTTCTGGAAATGATTATTATCAATATTATTAAAATTCCTTGGGCTCGTCCAAGAATGCGTATGATAACGGCACAAAATCAAGTGTTTCAACCTTGGTGGGTTATTGGAAGTGATATGAAAGACCATTTGATGGCATTGGGGATAGCTGCTGAAGAATTCAAATCATTTCCTTCTGGACATACTGGTAATGCTGCATGTGCTCTTTTGCTAGGTGTTCTACCAGTGATTTGCCAAAAATTGAAAGGAAAAGAAAATTTGTTATTCTTTATTGGTGTTATATTTACATTAACAGTTGCTTTTTCAAGAATTATTGTGGGGGCTCATTTTTTAACAGATGTAACGATTGGAATGAGTGTGACATTTCTGATTGAAGTGATATTTGTATATAAGTTGTGGAAAAAAGATAATGACAGCATATAAAATAAATGAAAATCATGTATTTCTATGTTTAAATCAAAAAGAAGATAAAAAACTATCTACTAAATAGTGAATTATCTTCTTTTCAATTTCATAATAAATTTCCCACAACAAAATATTGAATAACATTTAAAATTCCAGCCAATACCATAACAAAGATTGGATTCATTTTCCATTTCATTAATAAGAACATACAGATACCAAAAATAACAACCATTTGTATTTTTATTGTATTGATACTGATTCCAAGTTCACCAAAGATTGCTGAAATAATAATTGTTAAGCCTGCTGTTGCAATGAGTGAAACAACGGCTGGACGTAGTGTACTCAAAACAACTTGTAATGATTTCATATTGCGATATTTTAAATAGAGCCATGCAATGATTGTCACAATGATACAAGCGGGTAAAATACATCCTAATGTTGCAACAATGGCACCAGGGATACCAGCTATTTTGATACCAACAAATGTTGCAGAATTGACAGCAATAGGACCAGGAGTCATTTGTGAAATAGTTACCAGATCTGTAAACTCTGATAAACTTAACCAATGGTGTAAATCAACAACTTGATTTTGAATGAGTGGCATAGCAGCATAACCACCACCAAAACTAAAAGCACCAATTTGTAAAAAACTTAAAAACAATTGCAAATAAATCATATCATTTCACTTCCTTTTTGTACAAATGTCTTGATGAGTCCTAGAGCAATACATACCAGTATGACATAAACAACATTGACATTGAAAAAATAAGTGACAATAAAAGACACTGTCATAATGATGAGTGAAAAAGGATTTTTTTCTTTAACAATACCTGATCCCATTTCAAAAACAACGGAAGCAATCACGGCTCCTACTCCAGCCTGCATACCTTCTAACATCAAAGATACAAGTAAATTTGTACGAAAAGCATTATAACAAACTGAGATAGCAGAAATAATGACAAAAGGAGGAATAATCGTTGCAATCACTGAAACAAGCACACCTAGCATGCCTGCTAATTTATATCCTACAACAATGGCTCCATTCACTGCAATTGCACCTGGTGCAGATTGTGCAATAGCAATTAGATCTAACATTTCATCCTCATCTATCCAATGATATTCACTGACAAACTTTTTGCGCATTAATGTCACTATGACATAACCGCCACCAAAAGTAAAAGCACTTAAATATAAAGTTGAAAGAAAGAGCTTTCTTAATTTATATTTTTCTATGTTCATATGTCTACCTCCATAGTCACATCATACATTGTCTTGAAAAATAAGTAAAATACTATTATTATATAATATATATAATAATTTTGTTATGTATTGAAAGGAGTTCTTTTATGACATTACGCCATTTGCTTATTTTTATTCAAGTCTATGAAAATCAAAGTATTACCAAAGCAGCACAAAAGATGCACATTGCTCAACCTTCTATCAGTTTAGCCATTAAAGAAATGGAAAATTATTATTCTGTTCAATTTTTTGATCGTATGAATAGAAAAATCTTTCCAACAATTGCAGCAAAGCAATTCTATGAATATGCAGTTCATATTATTTCATTGTTTTCAGAAATGGAAAAAGGTATAAAGAATTGGGAAGAGGAAGGTATGATTAGGATTGGCAGCAGTATGACAATTGGTCATTATGTCTTACCTCATGTTGTTCAATTATTAAAGAAAAAATATCCAAACTTAAAGATTAAAATGTTTGTGTATAATTCTGAAACATTAGAAAAGTTAATTATCGAAAATAAGATTGATTTTGCACTTGTTGAAACTCATCTTCAAAATGAGAATATTATTCAGATTCCGTTTATGTCTGATTATCTTTCTACTATAGTCTGTCTAAATCATCCACTCTTATTCAAAAACGATTTACAACTTGCTGATTTACTTGATTATCCATTTTTAATGAGAGAACAAGGAAGTTCAGTTTATAATCTTGTCAATAGTATTTTTGTATCACATCAGTATTCTATTGAATTTGCAATGGAAAGTAGCAGTACACAAGCTATTGTGAGAAGTGTTGAAGCAGGTTTAGGAATTTCTACTTTACCATTTATGTTGGTAAAAGATGCAATAGAAGAAAAAAGAGTAAAAGAAATTTTTGTTTCTGAATTAAATATCAAAAGGTCATATCATATTATTTATCATAAAAATAAATATCTCTCTTCATTATCAAAGGATTTTTTTGAAATATGCTTAGACTATGGAAAACAACATGAATTTTTATGATGAAAAGGCCCATAGATCTAATGGTCAGTTCACATAAAGAAAAGAGGCTGTAACAGATAAATAGTTTCTTGAATACAAAAAAGTGATGAGTTTCATCTAGAATTAGGTGAGAAAACACCACTTTTTTGGTATGATTTGATTGTGGAAATCACGACATTAACACAATCAAATTATGGTAATTATAATAGCACATTTCAGTTACCATTACAAATTAATGCTTGTATTCGATAGTGTAAAATTGTTGGGGAGATGAAATAAAAAAAGAAATCCTGTATAATTTAAGTTACCACACATAAATCAGGAGGATTTCTATGTCTATTATTTTATCACACTTTCAACCTATTTCAACCCCTTTTCATTTTTTTGATTCCTCTATATATTCATCTCATAATCCCTTATTATGGGAATCTAATTATCTCAATTTCTCTTCTCAATTGATTCAACAACTTTTTATTGATTATCTTCGCAATATTGATGAATGCTTCTTTCATTCTGATGAAAGAAAGAATTCCTATTACTCTAAAGACAAGCAGCCTAGAACTCTTGTTACTTTATTTGGCACTATAACTTTTACAAGAAGACGCTATACAAATAGGTCAACTGGAAATTCTTTTCATTATATTGATTATCTGCTTGGCATATCTCAATATCAGAGAGTCACAAATCAGGTTGTCTCACAAATCTTTCATAATGTTTCTTGTGATCATGACAGTTACAGAAAAGCTACACAACCCTTTGGATTATCTAAGTCATTTGCCTATTACCAAATCAAAAAGCTGAAAACAGATGTCTTTATGCCATACCTTAATAAACCCATCACTTGTGATAATCTTCATATCGTTGCTGATGAGGATCATATTGCACTTCAGAATAAAAACAAACCAAGGAAAAGGAATTCCATAAATTCATATATGCTTAGACATGTCACTATTTTTACCGAGATTACAAAAATATGTAAAAACAGAAACAAACTGGAAAACAGAATGATTCTTACACAAAGAGCAATATCAAATTTCTTCATATAAGCATTTTTCATAAAGATACGCATAAGTGTTTTTAGGGCTCTAGCATATGTAAAAATTGTTGTGTCTTTCACTTGAAGTGTTTCTTTCATATCTAGAATAAAATTATCCATAGTCTCTTGATTAAAAGATGAGATAGGGGTATTATATTAGGCACAATAAACCTATAAATTGATTTCATACTCTCTTTATAATGTTTTATTGTTCCATCACGCAAGTTCCTAGCTTTACAATATAATAAGTATTCTTCACATCCTTCCTCAAATGTTAAATTTGTTTCTTTTTTCATTGTTAACTTCTTCATAATTGTACCTTTCTTGCGTACAAAAAAACTGCACACATCATCATAGAATTTATCTAAATAACGTGTACAGTTTTAATTTACTCATATAATTTTAAGTAGTTTAAACTTTAAAAAAATATAATTATTTACAAGCTTCTTCAATCGCTACTGCAACAGCTACAGTTGCACCAACCATAGGGTTATTACCCATACCGATTAATCCCATCATTTCTACGTGAGCAGGAACTGATGAAGAACCAGCAAATTGTGCATCACTGTGCATACGTCCCATAGTATCAGTCATACCATAAGAAGCAGGTCCAGCTGCCATATTATCAGGATGTAATGTACGTCCTGTTCCTCCACCTGAAGCAACAGAGAAATATTTTTTACCTTGTTCGATACATTCTTTTTTATAAGTACCAGCTACTGGATGTTGGAAACGAGTAGGGTTAGTAGAGTTACCAGTAATAGAAACATCTACACCTTCTTTATGCATAATTGCAACACCTTCACGAACATCATCAGAACCATAGCAGTTTACTTTTGCTCTCGCTCCATCAGAGTAAGCTGTTCTAGATACTTCTTTAACTTCACCAGTGAAATAATCAAATTCAGTTTCTACATAAGTGAATCCGTTAATTCTTGAGATGATTTTAGCAGCATCTTTTCCTAAACCATTTAAGATAACTCTTAATGGTTTTGTTCTTACTTTATTTGCTTTTTCAGCAATTTTAATTGCTCCTTCAGCAGCAGCGAATGATTCATGTCCAGCTAAGAAACAGAAACATTCAGTGTTTTCATCTAATAACATAGATCCTAAGTTCCCATGACCTAAACCTACTTTACGATCATCAGCAACTGATCCAGGAATACAAAATGATTGTAAACCTACACCAATAGTTTTTGCAGCATCAACTGCTTTTGTATCTCCATTTTTGATTGCCATTGCAGCACCTACAGTGTAAGCCCAGCAAGCATTTTCAAAACAGATTGGTTGTGTTGATTTGACGATATCATATACATCAATACCTTTTTCATCACAAATTGCTTTAGCTTCTTCGATTGATTTGATATCATATTTAGCTAATGCAGCGTTAATTTGATCAATTCTTCTCTCATAACTTTCAAATAATGCCATTTTCGTACCTCCTCATTAATCCTTTCTTGGATCGATGTATTTAGCAGCTTCAGCAAATCTACCATAAGTACCAGTAGCTTCTTTTAAAGCTTCATTTGCATCTTTTCCAGCTTTAATCATATCCATCATTCTTCCAAGACTAATGAATTCATAACCGATGATTTCATTGTTGCTATCTAAAGCAAGTCTGTTTACATAACCTTCAGTTAATTCCAAGTATCTAGGACCTTTTAATTGAGTTGAATAAGATGTACCAACCATACTTCTTAATCCTTTACCTAAATCTTCAAGACCAGCACCTACAGGAAGTCCACCTTCAGAGAAAGCTGATTGAGTACGACCGTAAACAATTTGTAAGAATAATTCTCTCATTGCAGTGTTAATTGCATCACAAACTAAGTCAGTATTTAAACCTTCTAATAAAGTTTTACCAACTAATGCTTCTGAAGCCATAGCTGCAGAGTGAGTCATACCAGAGCATCCGATTGTTTCAATTAATGCTTCTTCGATAATTCCTTCTTTAACGTTTAAAGATAATTTACATGCACCTTGTTGAGGAGCACACCAACCAATACCATGTGTTAATCCAGAAATATCTTTAATTTCTTTTGAATATACCCATTTTCCTTCTTCAGGAATTGGAGCACACCCATGACTAGCACCACGTGTTACGCATTGCATTTCTTCTACTTCATGTGTATAAATCATTTTTTTACTCCTTTCATTTTATAAAATGATTACTGCAAGGATAAAGGAAAATTTAGTTTATTTTCCATTCTCCAGGTGAAGGAATTCACCTACTGTGATTATAAGGCAAAAGGTCTTCAAAGTCAATGAACTCCGAGTATTCCAATGATAAAAAATGTAGAAAAATGACATCAAGAAATAAGCAGAATTTAGGAATATATGAAAAAAGTAGAACTGTTTCATTGACTCTTTGAACTATCTATACTATAATAGTTCAAAATAGAACTAATATGGAGGCAATATGACAGATTTACTAAAAATGATTCATAGTATGAAATCTTTATATGACCATCTCTGTATGGATGTTATGCAAGCATATCACTTAACACGCAGTGAACTTGATATTTTATTATTCTTACATAATAATCCTGAGTTTGATAGTGCTAAAGACATTGTAGAAAAAAGAGGGCTGGTCAAATCACATGCTTCAATGGGAATTGAGAAGCTCATACAAAAGGGTTATCTAAAGACAGTTCAAGATCAAAAAGATAAACGTCGTTATCATCTTTATCTTTTAACTTCAAGTCAACCAATTATTGAAGCCGGTTTAAAAGCACAAAAACGTTTTAATGATATTCTTTTTCAAGGAATTAGTGAAGATGAATTAAAATGTTGGGAAAACATTTTAAGACAAATGAGTTATAATATTATAGATGGGAAGGAAGAGATTTAATGTTTGCATATTTTATTTATATTATTGCAGGAATGGGAGCGGGAATTGGAACGGGATTAGCAGGTCTATCAGCTGCGGCTGTTATTTCACCCATGCTTATTACTTTTTTGGGATTTGATCCTTATGAAGCAGTGGGAATTTCTTTAGCCTCTGATGTTTTGGCATCGGCTATTTCGGCTTATACATATGGAAAAAATAAAAACTTAGATATTAAAAATGGATTGGTTATGTTAGCGAGTGTTTTGGTCTTTACACTGATTGGGAGTTATATTGCTTCATTGGTTCCAGGTGGAACAATGGGTAGTTTTTCGGTTTTTATGACATTATTATTAGGAATTAAATTTATTGTTCGACCAGTCATGACAACAAAGGAAGCACAAGCGGAGAAGACACAAAAAGAGAAAAATATTCAATCATTAATATGTGGCTGTTTCATTGGATTTATTTGTGGGTTTATTGGTGCTGGTGGAGGAATGATGTTATTGTTGATATTAACATCTGTTCTTCAATATGAATTAAAGACAGCAGTAGGAACGAGCGTCTTTATTATGTCATTTACGGCATTTACTGGAGCATGTTCACATTTTGCAATTGGTGGTATGCCAAATATAGAAGCCTTGATTGTTTGTGTAGTTGCAACTTTAGTAGGTGCAAGAATAGCAGCTTTATTTGCTAATAAAGCAGAGCCAAAGAGGTTGAATCAAGCAACAGGAGTTGTTTTAACTGTTTTAGGATTGGCTATGGTCATTACAAATTATATGTAATGACTTTTTCATTTATTGGAAGCGTTTGTCAAATAAGTGGACTGTTGTTATAATGTTAAAGAGGTGAGGATAAATGTTGGTAAAAGAAAAGTTAATGATGAGAGAAGAATTTTCAGAAGTAGATATTGCGATTGCTAATTATGTTTTAGAGCGTGAATATCAATTGAAACAGGATAGTGTCAGAAGAATTGCTCAGGAAACTTATGTATCACCATCTTCAATTATACGATTCTGTCAGAAACTTGGATATGAAGGATATAATGATTTTAGAGATGATTATTTAAAAGAGTTAAAATATTTATCATCACATTTTAAGAATATTGATCCTAATTTTCCCTTTAAAAGAACTGATAAAAATACAGTTGTTGCCAATAAACTAGCAACTCTTTATGAAGAAACAATTCAAGATTGTCTTTCACTTATTCATCATGATTCTCTGCAACAGGCTATCAATATGCTAAATAAAGCAAAGCATATATATATTTGTGCATCTGGTGCTCAAGTAGAGTTAGCTTCAGTTTTTAAGGTGAAGATGATGAAAATAGGAAAAGGTGTTGTGGTTTATTCACATGCTGAAGATATTTACTATCAGGCGTGTTATTGTGAACAGGATAGTTGTTTTATAATGATTTCTTATTCTGGCGAAACTGATAAAATTTTAAAAGTTGCTAAAAAAATCAAAGAAAGAGGGATAGATGGTCTAGCAATGACATCATATGGAAACAATACTTTATCTTCTTTAATTGATTGTTGTTTATATGTTTCTACTAGAGAAAAACTGGTTTCAAACTTAGGAACATTTGGATTAAATATTTGTATTATGTATTTATTAGATGTTTTATATTCCAATTGTTTTAATAGTGATTATGAAAACAATTTAGATAAAAAGATTAAAAATTCTTTGGCCTTTGAGAAATCTGAACGTATTGGTGGTAGACATTCTGATAACCCTATTTTAAAAGAAGAATGAAACAATGTTTTATATGTTCCTAGCTAAGAGAACTTTTTTAAGAAACAATGTGCTTTTTTGTTAGAGTTATCTTGTTTGAAAATATAGGAAATATATAATAAAGAAAAAACAAGGAGAATTATTATGTATTATTTGGGAATTGATATAGGTGGAACTTTTATCAAATATGCTTTAATTCATAAAAATATGAAAGTTATTAAGAAATGGAAAAAAGAAACACAAAAATATGAAACTGTTGAAGCTTTTTATGATTATTTATGTGCTGATATCTATAATCTTAATGAAATTGAATTGATAGGTGTCAGTGCTCCAGGAGTTATTGATGAAACTTCTCAGGTGATGTCTGAAGCAGCTAAAAATGTCAGAATTATGTATAAGACATATGTTAATCAGGAAATAGAAAAAAGATTGCATAAACCCACAGCTACTATTAATGATGCAAAGGCTGCTGGTTTATGTGAATTAAAATTGGGACAAGGGCAAAATACAAAAACGAGTGCTTATGTTTTAATTGGAACTGGAATCGGTGGTTGTTTTTGTGATGAAAATGGTGCTATTCAGGGACATGATTATCTTGCAGGAGAATTATCTTGTTTACCATTTGCAATGATAGATGGTCAAATTGTCAGTGCTTCACGTTATGCCTCGATGTCAGCTTTAATTACTATTTATAATCAGATTGCTAATGAACCTTTACAATATGGAACAGAAATATGTGAAAGATATTTAAATAATGAAGAGAATGCTTTAAAGGCCATGAATCAATGGTGTACAAATATCATCTTTGTTTTGAATACCATCACACTTTGTTATAATCCTGAGGTTATCTGTATTGGTGGGGGAATTTCTGAGGAACAATGGTTTATACAAAAGATTCAAAAAATGTACCAAGAGCTCATTCCTAAACGTTTTGCATCTTTGGTGACAACGAAGATTAAAAGTTGTCAGTATCATAATGATGCCAATCTCTTAGGGGCAGTTCTATATACGATTTCAAATAGAGAATAGTGAAACACTGTTCTTTTTTTATTGTTTTAAAGAGTTGAAATTGAGGAACTCTGTTCAAAGTATTGTAAGAGATATTGTTTATTTAAAGAGATACTATAGAATAGTGGTATCAAAAGGAAAGAAGGAATATTGATATGTCAAAAGGTGTTAAAATTGTAACAATTGGTGGAGGAAGTAGTTATACTCCAGAATTAATGGAGGGATTTATCAAAAGATATGATGAACTTCCAATCAGAGAAATTTGGTTAGTAGATATTGAGGACGGTAAAGAAAAAATGGAAATCGTTGGAGCTATGGCTCAACGTATGTGGGATGCATCTCCTTATGATGTCAAAGTTCATATGACTTTAGACAGAAGAGAAGCATTACCTGGTGCTGACTTCGTTACAACTCAATTCCGTGTTGGTTTATTGAATGCTCGTATTAAAGATGAAAGAATTCCTTTCTCTTATGGAATGCTAGGACAAGAAACAAATGGTGCTGGAGGAATCTTCAAGGCTTTTAGAACAATTCCAGTGATCTTAGGTGTTGTTGAAGATATGAAAGAATTATGTCCTGATGCATGGTTAATCAACTTCACGAATCCAAGTGGAATGGTTACAGAAGCAGTTATGAAATATGGAAAATGGGATAAGGTTATTGGATTATGTAATGTGCCAGTAAGTGCAATGATGAAAGAACCAGAAACAATTGGGAAAACATTAGATCAATTAACTTATAAATTTGCTGGATTAAATCATTTCCACTGGCATAGAGTTTATGATGAAAATGGAAAAGAAGTGACTCAGGATATTATTGATGCTATGTATGAAGGTAAAGATAGCGGTATTCCTGTTAATATTCACAAAGTTCCATTCTTTAAAGAACAGCTAGATGCAATGAAAATGTTACCTTGTGGATATCATAGATATTACTATCGTCAACAAGAAATGTTAGCACATGGATTAGAAGAATACAGTGATCCAGAAGTGGGAACACGTGGACAACAAGTGAAACAAACAGAAGCAGAATTGTTTGAATTATATAAAGATCCAAACTTAGATCATAAACCAGAACAATTAGCAAAACGTGGAGGAGCTCATTATTCAGATGCAGCATGTGAAACAATTGCATCAATCTATTCAAATGCCAATAGACACATTGTTGTCACAACAAAGAATAATGGAGCAGTACCAGATTTACCAGCAGACTGTGCAGTAGAAGTCTCTGCATACATTGGAGCAACTGGGGCAAAAGCAATCGCTTTTGGAGAATTACAACCAGCTGAAAAAGGATGGTTACAATGTATGAAGAACATGGAACACTGTGTTGAAGCAGCAGCAGTCACAGGAGATTATGGAATGGCATTACAGGCATTTATTTTAAATCCACAAATTCCATCAGGAGAAAAAGCAAAACAAGTCTTAGATGAATTGTTATTAGCACATAAGAAATACTTACCACAATTTGCAGCAAAGATTGCAGAATTAGAAGCAGCAGGTGTTACTATTAAAGATGATGTTGCTAGAGAATTAGTAGAGGATGGGAAATAGAAATTCTTTCTCTATATTAGGTATATAAAAATAAGGAAGTTTTAAAATCATTGAATTTGTCAATGAAATTAATTCTTCCTTTTTGTTTTTCACCCAAATGTGGGTAAGCACCAAAATAGAAGTCTTTGATTTCTATTTTTTTCTTTTATGGAACAGTGTTTCTTATATTGAAAAAAGAAGATGATAAATTGGGGAACAATGTGCCTAAGGTCCTTTATAATATTGAGAGATTTGTCGAAAAACATATAATAGAAGTATATTCAAAAGAGGGAGGAAAGAATATGGATGCTTTTGCTGATAAGCTAGGACGTGTTGGAGCATGGTGTGGACAGAATAAATATTTGTCTGCTATCAAAAATGCGTTTCAAAATTTTATGCCAGCAACTATTGCTGGAGCCATTGGTGTTTTGTGGACAAATGTACTTATTAATGACAGAGTTGTAAATGGAGCACCTCAAGGTTTAGGGGGATTAATTTCAGGAATTATGGTGTTGGAACCATTGAATGCTATTTTCTCTGCTATTCAATTTGCAACAATCTCTTGTATTTCAATTGGTATTGTTATTCTTGTTGCACAAGAAATTGGTGAAATGAATGGAGAATCAGGAATCTTTAGTGCCGTTTTAGGATTTGTTTCATGGATGGTTGTCACTCCAAATACTTATGGAATGGCTGGACAAACAGTTACGCTTGCAGACTCAACAACAAAGGTTGTTTCAGACTTTTTACCAAAAGGGGCAACTGTTGCTGATTTTGGTGGAATTTCATCTCGTTATACTGGCGCCACTGGTCTATTTACGGCCTTAATTGTTGGGATTATTGCATTAGAAATCTTTGGATTTTTAAGAAAAATGGATGCATTGAAAATTAAGATGCCGGATCAAGTCCCACCAGGTGTTGCTAAATCTTTTGAAATCTTAATACCAGCATTTTTAACAGTCACAATTGTAGGAACTTTAGGATTTATCATTCAAAGTGTTTCTGGTCATTATGTCAATGATGTTATCTTTCAGTTAGTACAGGATCCACTTGGAAATATTATTGGGAATAATTTACTTGCTGTTTTGTTGTTATTTGTAATTATTTCATTATTTTGGTTAGTTGGTATTCATGGCAATAACATGGTAGAAGCGATTAATCAATCTATCTTTAGATCATTGTTATATGCTAATACTGCTGCTTATACTTCTGCCACATATAGTGGGCAACAAGATATTCCAAATATTCTCAATTTAACAATGTTAGAGATGTTTGGAAAATGGGGTGGCTCAGGATTAACATTATCTCTTGTTATTGCTATATTTATTTTTGGTAAACGTGAAGATAATCGTGCTATTGCGACATTATCAGTTGTTCCAGGTTTATTCAATATTAATGAAACAGTGACATTTGGTATGCCAATTGTCTTAAATCCTATTTTAGGAATACCCTTTATTTTAGCCCCATGTCTATCTTTAACAATTGGTTATTTCTTAACTGTTGTTGGATTCTGTCCAAAAGTTGTTCTAGAAGTTCCTTGGACAATGCCACCATTATTAATGGGATTTTTAGCAACTGGTGGAAATATCATGGGAGCTATCTCACAACTCATAGCTATTGTCGTTTGTGTTGTCATTTATGCACCATTCTTAATCGCTTATGAAAAATATCAAAATAAACAATCTGAAAAAATTGATTAATTGAACTTCTATTCATATTTTTGACAAAAATAAAACTATTTTTGTGAAATGAACCCCATTGTTTGGATATATAAATAATGGTGGTTCATTTTATTATGACGAAGCTAACAAGAAAAAAATATATGAAAAAGCCAGTTGACTTCAAAGTCAACTGACCTTTTCTCCTATTGAATAGGAATAAATTTTTTATCTTCAATTTGTGGAGTTGTATCTTTTGGAAGAGCAATTTTCAATTCTCCATTATCAAATGAAGCTTGAATATCTTCTTCTTTAATCTTGTCACCAACATAGAAATTACGACTGCAACTTCCACTATAACGTTCACGTCTAATGACATGACCATCATTATCTTTTTCTTCATTATTATAGTTCTTTGTTGCATTAATCATTAAATATCCATCTTTTAATTCAAGTTGAATATCTTCCTTTTTATAACCAGGAAGTTCCATATTCAACATATATTGATCATCCTTTTCAACAATATCTGTACGCATACTGTCAACTGAAGAATAATCAAATGGATCATGGAATAAATCATCAAACATATCATTAAATGCAGGTAGGAATTTCATAAAACATCGCCTCTTTCTTTTTTTATTTCTTTAACAATTAGATTTCAGTATAACTGAAAATGAAATTAACTACCTCATTAGGGACCTTCCCTAACTACACTTATATTATATCACTATTTTTAGCACTGTCAATATAAGAGTGCTAAAAAATAAAATTTCAATTTAAGTAAATTTTTAAAGAGATTAAAAAATTATGATATGCTAATAAAAATAGGAGGTAGACAATGATTAAATTAGTTGTTAGTGATATGGATGGAACATTACTTGGAAAATCAAAGGGGGTCAGCATCCCTAATAGAAATGCAATACAGAGATTATCTGAGCATAATATAGAGTTTGCTATAGCATCAGGTAGAGATTATAATGGTGTCTATCAAATTATTCATGAATTAGGAATTGAGTGTGAGGCTATCTTAGGTAATGGTGCACAGTATGTGGATGTAAAAGGCAATATCTTGATGGAATGTTATATGCAGAAAACAATTTATAAAGATGTTGTCAAAATATTTGACGATGCATCAATCCCTTATATGGTTTTTACAACAAAAGGTTTTTATGCGACAGAGCCACAAAGAGTGCGAGATTTATTTGTTCAAAGATGCGTCAATTTTTTTCATCAACCTTATGGTGAATATGACAAGGGTGGTAAGTTTGAAAATTCAACTTGTAACTTTTTGCAGGCAATTGGAAATGTTGATGACTTTTTAAAACAAGATTTTGAAATTATTAAAGTTGAGGCCTTTTCATTGGATGCAAGTGAAATTGCTCCTGCTAAAGAAAAACTTCAATTTGTCCCAATGATTTCATATTTATCATCTTTTTCTGATAATGTTGAAGTGACAGATCAAAATGCTCAAAAAGGACTTATTCTTGAAAAAGTTGCTAAGCTTAAAAATTTATCAAAAGATGAAATTGTTGTCATAGGAGATGGTATGAATGATTTAACGATGTTTCAACATTTTCCTTATGCTTTTGCACCTGCTAATGCCGATTTAGAAATTCAAAATTTAGCTTATCAGATTGTTGCAGATTGTGAAGATGATGGCTTTGCTGAAGTTATAGATATTATTTTTAAGGATTTGATGTAACAAATCCTTTTTTTCTTAAGAGTTTCTTAAAGAATTCACATAAATAATGTAGTATAATGTAGAAAAATGGGGTGAATACATGAAAGTATTAGTTGTTGACGATGAAAAAGAGATTGCTGATTTAGTTGAATTATATTTAAAAAATGATGGTTTTGAAGTTTATAAGTTCTATACTGGAAATGAGGCATTGCAATGTGTTGATGTACAAGATATCGATTTGGCTATTTTAGATATTATGTTACCGGATATTAGTGGATTAGAAATCTGTCAGACAATAAGAGAAAATTATAATTTTCCAATTATTATGCTGACTGCTAAAGAAACTGAGATTGACAAGATTACGGGTTTAACAATTGGGGCAGATGATTATGTGACAAAACCATTTCGTCCTTTGGAATTAATGGCACGTGTAAAAGCACAGTTACGTCGTTATAAAACGATGACTCCAAAAGAAGAAAAGAATATGGTGACAATTGGTGCTTTAACAATTGATCAAGATAATCACCAATGTATTTTAAATAATCAAACACTTTCTTTAACACCAACAGAATTTTCAATTCTTTGGTTACTATGTAAACATAAAGGCAAAGTTGTAACTGTTGATCAGATTTTTCAGGAACTTTGGGGTGAAAAGTATTATACAAATTCTAGCAGTTCTATTATGGTACATATTCGTCATTTAAGAGAAAAGATGGATGATTCAGCAGAAAATCCTAAATATATTCAAACTGTATGGGGAGTAGGTTATAAAATTGGGTAAAGATTATACAAGAAGATTTCAAACTGAAATTTTAAAAAAGCATTTCATGATTGCCTTGATATCTATTGTTATTATGTTATTGTTTTATTTTTTTGTAGATAATTTCTATAATGGTGCAGTTATTAATTTTATTCAAGATGTTTTTGGTTGGGATTTTGCATCATTTATATTACGAAATCAAACAGCTTTTGTATTTATTACAATTTTAGTTGTTTTGTTATTGAATTCTTTAATTGTTGAGGTTTATTCTATTCAAAAGATTTCTCATGTTTTTTCACAGATGAAAATCTTGTTTCAAAAAGATGATCAAAGAATTGTGTTGGATGAATCCTTACAAGAACTTGAAGATGATTTTAATGAGTTAAAAAGAGAAAGTATTGAAAATGAGAAGAAGGCTATTAAGGAAGCACAACATAAGGTTGATATGATTGCTTATCTTGCCCATGATATCAAAACGCCACTAGCATCTGTTATTGGATATTTATGTTTATTAGAAGAAACAGAAGATTTACCAGAAGAATTACGTCATAAATATACGCATATGACTTTAGAGAAAGCTTATCGTCTAGAAAAACTAATTAATGAATTCTTTGATATAGCAAAATTGAATCAATCTTATAGTCCTTTACATAAGGAAGAAGTATCCTTAAGTTATTTATTGGAACAAATGAAAGAGGAGTTTTATCCTATTATGAGTCAAAAACAACAGGAGATTGTTATACAAGTTCCAGAAGATATGATAATTTATGCTGACTCTCAAAAGATTGCAAGGGTCTTTAATAATATTTTAAAGAATGCTTTTTATTATGGGGATGAGAAAACAACTATAACTATTGAAGCAACAGAAGATAATGTTTATACGCATATCTTATTTCGAAATATAGGGCAAACAATTCCAAAAGATAAACTTAATGTTATTTTTGAGCAGTTTTATCGTTTGGATACTGCCCGCTCTTCAAGTACAGGAGGTTCAGGTTTAGGACTTTCTATTGCAAAATTAATTGTTGAACAGCATCAGGGAATTATTAAGGCTAAAAGTTATGATCATGTGACAACGTTTGAAGTTTTTATTCCACATACCAAGGCACTTTAAGAAAATCTTAAGATTATTTTAAACAATTCTCTCATTCTTTCCTCTATACTTTTGATTGAGGAGGAATCATAATGAGAAAAAAGATTATTGTTTTTATAGCCGTTATTGTGATACCAATTCTCATATTAGTTATTGATCATTTTGTTCTTAATGAACACATTCAAGTTGATGCTCAATATGATCAATCTCAGGAATGGCAGGATATTATAAAAAACCAAGATGATTATCCAACATCACTTTTAAAATTAGCCATGCACAATAAAGAAACAATTCCTTTTGTTTCTGCATATCCTCAAGAGCATCAAAAGAATCTTTCTATGAGTCTTGAAAATGATTTGAAAGATCGAGAAATCCCATTATTACTCCAATGGGATAAAAGATGGGGTTATAAAATGTATGGTGATGAGATGATGGGGATTAATGGATGTGGGCCAACATGTTTATCAATGGTTGTGAGTTATTTAAAACAAAATCCACAATATAATCCTTATTACATAGCTCAATATGCTTATCAAAAAGGTTATTATTCTCAAGCTGGAACTACTTGGGCTTTGATGAATGAAGGTGCTAGTCACTTTGGTGTGAAAGTTCAAGAATTATCATTAGATGAAAATGCAATTGCAGAGGCTTTGAAACAGGGACAACCAATTATTTGTAGTGTAAGGAAAGGTATTTTTACAAGTGAAGGACATTTTATAGTTTTAAGAGAGTATAAAGATGGACTTATTTATGTCAATGACCCCAATAGTCCTATAAAAAGTCAGAAAGGTTATACTTTTCAAGAACTTTATAGTCAGATTAGAAATCTATGGGTTTATAGTCTTTAAAATGTTATAATGCATCCAAGAGGTGATTGTTTATGGAAATACGTGAGGTTCCAACAAATCATTCTGACCTTCTTCAATTGGTGAAGGAATTGGATGCTTTTTTTGTGGGAAAATGGGGTCAACAAATTGCAGAGGGATATCAAGAACTTCATAATCTTTCTCAAATGGCATATGCACTCATTTGTTATGATAATAAGAAACCTGTTGGATGTGGATGTTATAAAGTTATAGATCATCAAACTGTTGAAATCAAAAGAATGTATGTTAATGAAAGATATCGCAGGCAGGGAATTGCAACAAAGATTCTTAATAGATTAGAAAAGAAGGCTGTTTCTGAAGGTTTTGTCATAGCGGAATTAGAAACAGGTAAAGATATGCAAGATAATATCTTAATGTATCAAAAATGTGGTTATGATCTTGTAGAAAATTATGGAGTATTTAAAGGTGATAATATTTGTATATGTATGAAAAAGAATCTTAAATAGATTCTTTTTCAATGTTTATCAAGAAAGAATCAATAAGCTTTATAAAAGCTTTTTTCTTTGTCTTTTAATTTATGATACAATAAATAAGAATGGGGTTGATAAAATGATTTTAATTGTAGAAGATGATATAGCAATTCAAGAAACATTAAAAGAGTTATTATGCATGAAAGGATATCAAGTTCAACAGGCATATCATATGAAGGAAGCATTGTTGTTAGATAAGAGTCATATAGATGTTATGATTATAGATATTCAGTTACCAGATGGAAATGGGATTACTTTATGTCAACAGATGAGACAACAATCACAAATACCAATTCTTTTTTTAACAGCAAAAGATGATGAACAAACGATTGTTGAAGCATTAAATGCTGGTGGCGATGATTATATTACAAAACCGTTTCGAGCAAATGAATTACTTGCGAGGTTGAATTGCATTATGAGAAGAATTGAACACAATCATGATATTATTCAGACAAATGATTTAAGTATTGATATAAGAAAATATCGTGTTATGAAAAATAATCAGGAAATTGTTTTAAGTGCTATAGGATATGAGATTTTATTTTTAATTGTTCAAAATCAAGGAATGGTGATTACTCGTGAGAGAATGATAGAATTCATTGAAGAAAAAACTGGGAATTATATTGAAGATAATACTGTTTCTGTACATATGAAAAGATTAAGGGAAAAGCTTGGACAATATCAGCAGCAGGAATATATTGAAACAGTGAGGGGGATTGGTTATAGATGGAAAAACATTTAAGAAAAAGTCAAACGCTTTATTCATTAAGTGCTTTTCTTTTCTTTTTTCTATGCATTGTCATAAGTTTATTAGGCTGGTATTTACAGAGTCTATATTTTTACTTAGCTATTATTGTATTTTCATTTTTAGGTTTGATAACACATACTGTTTATATTAATCATTTAAAAAAATCACTTTTAACCTTGATAGAGATGTGTGAGACAATTATTGATCAGTCAAACCAAAATATTCCAGTGATAGATGGCGAAAGTTATATTGCAGTTTTATCAAATCATTTGCATATGCTTGATATTCGCATGAAATCAATGTTGGAGAAACTTTCACAAGAACAGGAAGATTTAAAGGATTATATTGAAGATATTTCTCATCAAATCAAAACGCCATTAACAGCAATGCTTTTAAAAGAAGATATTTTGCTTGAAATGACTCATGGTGAAGAACATCGTTTAATTGAACAATTAATCTTCCAAACTCAGAAGATTCAATATTTTATTGAATCATTGCTTCATTTGGCTCAAATAGAATCACATAGTATCATATATCATTTTCAGGAGTTTACAATTGATGAAATTGTTCATGAAGTTGAAAGAAATCTTCAACCTTTGTTAGAAGAAAATGATGTTCATATTCAATTACATCAAAATGAAATTATATACTGTGATTTCCAATGGATGAGTGAAGCATTTGAAAATATCATTAAAAATTGTATAGAACAAAAACAACATTCCTCTGTTGAAATCACTTGTCAAAATCATCATACATATCTTCAAATTTCTATTCAGGATTATGGAAAAGGTTTTGTAGAAGAAGAACTCCCATATATTTTTGAGCGCTTTTCTCATCAACAATATCAAAAAAACAACAAGAGTATTGGGATTGGTTTATCTATTACAAAGGGGGTTATTGATGCTCATCATGGAACCATTGATGCGATAAATCATCATGGTGCATTATTTTTGATAACACTTCCACATAAAAGTACAAAAAGCAAATATACAGTCACGAACGAGTAAGAATACATCTGTATACTTATAAGTGAGGAGGGAGATATATGATACTTTTAGAACTGAAAGATGTAAGGAAAAGTTATGGTTATGATGAAAATAAAGTGAATGCAATCAATCATATTCATCTGACAATTGATGAAGGCAGTTTTGTAGCTATTATTGGTAAGAGTGGGAGCGGCAAATCAACTCTACTACACGTCATGGGTGGACTTACCAAACCACAGCAAGGGACTGTCCTATTAGAAGGAAATTCTCTTTATGATATGAGTGATGATCAATTATCACGTTATCGTCGAAGAAGGATGGGTTTTGTTTTTCAATTTTATAATCTTATTTCTAGTTTGAATGTTCTTGAGAATATTGTTCTTCCTATTCATCTAGATCATTTGAAGGAAGATAAAGAATATATTGATGAACTTTTAGAGTTCTTGGATTTAAAGGAAAAGGAGACAGCATTTGTAAGGGAACTTTCTGGTGGTCAACAACAAAGAGTTGCTATAGCAAGAGCGTTAGCTATGAAGCCAGCAATTATTTTAGCTGATGAGCCTACTGGTAATCTAGATGCTAAGAGTTCTCAAGAAGTTGTGACTCTTTTAAAGTTATCACAAAGACGATATAAACAAACTCTCATACTGGTGACTCATGATGAAATGATTGCATCACAAGCAGAGCGTATAATTACGATTAGTGATGGCGAGATTGTGAGTGATACAAATGAAAAATAATATTTTATTTCGTTTTACATTGGAAGATTTAAAAACACATCGTAAAGATACATTGATAGCCTTGATAACTTTAACTATTATTGCATTGATTTGTACACTAATGACTGCTTTTATACCTCTCTTTGCCAATCAAAGTATTGCAGATTTTCGCATTCAGCATGGTACATATGATTATTATTCTTATCATTTAGAATCTTTAGAAAAGCTAAATCAAATGAAAATAAGTATTAATGGTAAAGTCCAAAAACTTAAAGATGCAGATGTACTTTACAGTTGCATACAGAATAAAGGTTATGTTGTAACTGATGGATCAATAGATTATATATATGGTAATAAATCTATTATGGCGATTGAATTAAAATCAGGACGTATGCCTATCAATGACCATGAGATTGCCATTCAAGAAACTGTTTTAGAAAGCTTTGGCTATGACAAAACGTTGCATCAGATTGTTCAAATTCCTTATATTGGTGATGAAAAGAATCAGGTTGGAGAATGGGAAATTGTTGGACTTCTAGAGCAAACAGGTGATACAGCTATTGTTATAGGGGAACCTCCTTCAAATCAAAATTATCAAGTTTATATAGATGTGAAGGATGGAGACAAATTGGATAATGCTGAAAAATATGGATTGGTCAATACAATAGATAAAAATGCATATATTGATATGGCTTCATTGAATGTGTTGGTTGTTATGTTACAGTTTGTTCTTTTTATCATTGGCTGTACGATTTTGTTTGGTATGACAATTGCAGCTTTTGAAAATCGAAAAGATGATTACGCTCTTTTAAGAGGAATAGGAGCGACAAAGCGTCAGCTATATTTTATTGTTTTTATACAATCTCTTTTATTTATTGTGAGCTCATTAGTGATTGCCTGGACTGTGTCATCTTTGTTGATCTTTGTATTTAGTTATATTATAGAGACTGTTGTCCCCATTCAATTGCGCTTTTCACACTTTTTAGGCGTTATTGTGATTATATGCTTGATGACTCTCATCAGTTATTTTATGCCAGCGAGAAGTGCATGCTATCGTGCTTTAACAGGTTCTTTTCAAGGCAGTGAGTTCCAGTATTTCTATTATCGTTATAAAAAATTACACAGGATGCGACCATTATATTTAGGATGGCGTCAATTGGTTAGTCATAAGAAACAAATGATTGTGAAAATATTTTTAATATTTATTGCTTCATTAATGATGATGAAAATTATTGGTGATCGTATCTCAATTTTGAATTTGTTAAGTCAAAAGGAGAGTCTTAATCAATCACATACACAAGAGGAAATCAGTTTAACTTATGCTCCGTCAAGAGAAGATGTCACTTTTATTACAACCAAAGATTTAGATGCTTACAAGCCTTATGCTCAAGATATGCGATATTTTCATGTTATAGATTATGAAAATGATGCAAGATATTTTGGAGAAATTTATTGTTATGATGAAGATGTAAAGGCTGAATTTCAGATTCAAGAGGATATTTTGCCAGGAGAGGTTATCGTCAGTGAAAGATTTAAAGAAATAAATTTTGATACGGAATTGGAGAACATAAATGGTAATGGAAAGATTGTGATGTCAGGAGAAAGTTATCAGATTGTTTCACAGATACCGGATGATAAACCTTATATGATTATGTCAGCAAAAGATTTTCAAAATTATGGAGATATAGAACATTATCAGCAAGTCAAAATATATTTTCATGATATTCATCAGAAAACAAAAGGTTTAGTTGCATATGTTCAACAGAATTCTGAGTGTAAATACAGCTGGGTTGACAGTCTTTATACCGCTCAATTGAATATGAATATGAATATTGAAGAAAATACACAAAATATTCCATTTATAGAAATCAGTATCATGTTGGGAACTGGAATCATATATATTTATCAGTTATCTTATGAAATATTGAAACAGCGAGAGACAATTGGAACATATCAATTATTAGGTATGAGAAAATTTGAAATTTGGAGAATATATGTTTATAAATCAGGTATGATTGCTTTGATTGGTTTTGTTTGTGCAGTCTATTATCATTTCGCTGATATTTATTTAAATTATGGATTGAATAATATCTATTTTACACCTACACATTTTTGGTTACAACTTCTCCCATCTCTTTTGTTTATCTTGAGTTTGATTGTTTTATCATTACTGCCAATTTATTCAATATTAAGAAAAGATGGATTAGAAAATAAAAATATCAGAGAATAGTTTTGACTATTCTCTTTATTTGCTTTAAAATATAGCAAAATGGAAAATTTCGGAAATTTTGAAAAATAAAGCAACAATTTCTTTTGAGGTTTTTCCTCCAAAGAATAAAGAAGGGGATATTTCATCAATTTATAGAACAATTGATGAACTGGCAAAATTGAATCCAGATTTTATCAGTGTGACATATGGGGCAGGAGGTTCTACAAAGGGAAAAACTGTAGAAATAGCTTCTAAGATTAAAAATGATTATCATATTGAATCTGTTGCACATTTAACTTGTATCTCTTCTACAAAAGAGGAAGTCTTGGCAATGTGCCAACAATTGAAAGATAACAATATTGAAAATATATTATCTTTAAGAGGTGATTATCCTCGTGATGATTCTTTTGATAAAGAAAAACTTGAATTTCATTATGCAAAAGATTTAAATACTTTAATTACAAATGAGTTTCCTCATGATTTTTGTTTGTCAGGAGCTTGTTATCCTGAAGTTCATACTGATGCTGCATGTTTTGAAGATGATTTAAAGGCATTGAAAGAAAAGGTTGAAGCCGGAGCTGAATATTTAATTACACAAATATTCTTTGATAATAACTATTATTATAGATTGGTGAAAGAAGCGAGAAAAAGAGGGATTACTGTTCCTATTTTGGCTGGAATTATGCCAATTACAAATTCTAAATCTTTATTGCATACTGCTAAAATGTGTGGTTGTTCAATTCCTTATCAGTTGTCTACAATGATTGAATCTTACTATAATTATCCATCAGCAATGAAAGAGATTGGCATCAATTATGCGACACATCAGATCATTGATTTAATTACCAATGGTGTTGATGGCATTCATATTTATACAATGAACAGACCAGAAATTGCGCAAGCCATCTTTCGCAATATTCCAACGGTCCTTAAAGAATTAAATCATGAATAAAAAAGCAATCTTGCAGTATCTCAATTGTTTTGGTCAAGTTGATGAAAAAACAAATCAGCTTATTGATGAATGTATAGTAGAAGTTCAGCAGTATGCACATTTTAAAGTCGTTCATCAGAATTTTTCATTAACTCATGGACCTATTGGTATTCAAGAATTAGATTTATCATTTTGTTCAAATGATTTAGAATTCTATATGAAAGAATGTCAAACATGTCTTGTCATTGCTTGTACATTAGGAATTCAAATCGATCGTCAAATAAAATATTATGAACATATTGATATGGCAAGAGCCATTGTCTTTGATGCTGTGAGCAGTCGTTATTTAGAAGAATGCTGTGATGAATATGAAAAAACATTAAATCTTGGTGAGCATACTTTTCGCTTTGCACCAGGCTATGGTGATTTGCCTTTAGTATTAAATAAAACTTTATCAAGAGTTTTAAATGTTCATAAAAAGATTGGTGTGACATTGAGTCAGAGTGGTTTATTTATCCCAATGAAGTCAATGCTTGGAATCATTGGAATAGGAAAATCACAACAAAAATCTTGTATGTCTTGTGTAAGAAAAGAAAGTTGTGAATTAAGAAAGGGAGGTCAAAGATGTTACGTGAAAGATTAGGAAAAGATTTATTGATCTTTGATGGGGCTATGGGGACTCAACTTCAGGAGGCTGGTCTCAAAGCAGGTGAAATTCCTGAAGTTTATAATATAGAACATCCAGAGATTATAATAGATATTCATTCTCGTTATTTACAATCTGGTGCCAATTTCATAACAACCAATACTTTTGGATGTAATCCTTTGAAGATGGCTGATAGTGGTTATTGTTATTGTGATTTATTAAAGGCAGCAGTGAAGAATGCAAGGATAGCTAGAGACAAAGTGAATCCCAATGCTTATATTGCTTTAGATATTGGACCTATTGGTCAACTCTTAGAGCCACTTGGAACACTGACATTTGATGAAGCATATGAAATGATTGCATCACAAATTTTAATAGTCAAAGATCAAGTTGATGTTGTGTTATTAGAGACAATGACTGATTTATATGAAGTCAAGGCAGCAATACTTGCTGTAAAAGAAAACAGTGATTTACCAGTCTTTGTGACTATGACCTTTGAACAAAATAAGCGTACCTTAACTGGAACTGATCCTTTAACATTTGTAAATGTTGTGGAAGGTTTAGGGGTTGATGCATTAGGAGTGAATTGTTCACTAGGACCAAATGAATTAAAGCCTATTATTGATGAAATCCTAGAAGTTTCTTCAATTCCTGTCATGATTCAGCCTAATGCTGGACTACCATGTTTACATAATGGTCAAACTTGTTATGAGGTGACAAGTGATGAATATGCCTTAGCCATGATCGATTATATGCAAAGGGGTGTCAGTATTGTTGGTGGATGTTGTGGGACAACACCAGATTTTATTGCGGAACTGAAAAAAAGAGCACCACAAAATGTCACTTCAAGAGATGTCAAACGTTTGACTCGTGTTTCTAGTCAAAATCAAACAGTGACATTTGAAGGACAAGTTGTTGTTTGTGGTGAAAGATTAAATCCAACTGGAAAGAAAAAATTAAAAGCGGCTTTAAAAGAAGAGCGTTATGATGAGTGTGTTGTTGAAGGAATCAAACAACAACAAGCGGGAGCAGATGTTTTAGATGTGAACGTTGGATTACCTGGAATAGATGAACCAGCAACAATGGTGAAAGTGATGAAGCTTTTACAAGAAGTTATTAATCTACCATTACAGATAGATTCCTCATCTCCAGAAGCCATTGAGAAGGCTTGTCGTTATTATAATGGAAAACCATTAATCAATTCAGTGAATGGAAAAGATGAAGTGATGGAAGCGATTTTCCCAATTGTTAAAAAATATGGTGGTGTAGTGATTGGTTTGACATTAGAAGATGGAATTCCATTATATGCACACGAACGCTTAGCTATTGCAAAAAAGATCATTGACAAAGCCAGTGAATATGGCATTGCTAAAGAAGATATCATTATTGATTGTTTAACATTAACAGCTTCAGCTCAACAAAAAGAAGTTCAAGAGACATTAAAAGCTTTAACTTTAGTCAAAGAAGAACTTGGTGTGCATACAGTTTTAGGCGTTTCTAACGTTTCTTTTGGATTACCAAATAGACCATTATTAAATAGAACCTTTTTAGCATTAGCTATGCAATCAGGCTTAGATTTACCAATTATTAATCCACTAGATCAAGAATTAATGGGAACAATTGATGCTTATAATGTTTTGTATCATTTCGATAAAGATTCATCACGTTACATTTCAAAACAATCACAAGTGACAACACTTGCTCCTTTAACCACATCTTCATTCACTTTAGAAGATATGATTATTCATGGATTAAAAGATGAAGTTCAGGCAAAAACAAAAGAACTCTTACAAGAAAGAGAAGCCATGGATGTGATTAATAATGTCATTATTCCAGCCTTAAATCGTGTTGGAAAAGATTATGAAACGAATAAGATTTTCTTGCCTCAGTTAATTCAGTCTGCTGAAACGACAAAAAAAGCCTTTGAGGTTGTGAAATCAACATTTCGTGTGGATAGTCAATCAAAAGGCCCAATTATGATGTGTACTGTGGAAGGTGATATTCATGATATTGGTAAGAATATTGTGAAAGTTGTTTTAGAAAGTTATGGGTATCAAGTCATTGATTTAGGAAAAGATGTTAAAGTTGAAAAGGTTGTTGAGGCGTATCACAAGTATCAACCTAAAATGATTGGGCTTAGTGCTTTGATGACAACAACAGTTGTGAATATGAAAAAGACAATTGAGGCTTTACATATGGTCAATTGTCAATGTCCAATTTGGGTTGGTGGAGCAGTTTTAACTCAAGAAATTGCTGATGAAATAGGGGCAGATTATTATAGTGAAGATGCTATGGCATCAGTCACATTATTAAATCATATATTTGATAAAAGAGGTGAATAAAGATGGCTTTAAAAGTAAAATTAGAAAATCAGGATGTTGATACATCAAAAGTTGATATACCATTATTTGCAACTGCTGATGATGCAGTTAAAGATATTAAGCTTGATGAAAAGACCATTATAAAAATAAATGTTGAAGATTTGAAAAAGGAAGAAAAATAAAATGAATGCACATATAGATGTTACAGATGTTATTTTAGAAACAGAAAGATTGATATTGCGTCCTTGGACAATGAATGATTTAGATGATTTTTATGAATATGCTTCTCAATCTGGTGTTGGTGAAATGGCTGGTTGGAAAGCACATGAATCTATAGATGAATCTCGTGAAATTTTAACTATGTTTATGAAGGAAAAAAAGACATTTGCGATAGAATATAAGGATAATCATAAAGTGATTGGAAGTCTTGGCATAGAGGAAGATCGTTTAAAAGATGATTCAGAGTATCAATCATTATATGGACGAGAAATCGGTTATGTTTTAAACAAGGATTATTGGGGAGCAGGACTTATGCCAGAAGCTGTTCAATGTGTGATTCAATACTGTTTTAAGCAACTTCATTATGATTATCTCTTATGTGGCTATTTCAATAAAAATAATAAGTCAAGAAGAGTTAATGAAAAATGTGGTTTTCAATTTCTTAAAGAGGTTGATTTTCATACAAGAATGGGCACTGTTGAACCTGGTCAATTGAATATTATTAAAAAATAACATGTATGATCATGTTATTTTTCATTCTGTTCTTGTTTTTCTAGAAGTTCCATCCATCTCATTTCAGATTCTTCAAGCTGAAGTGAGAGACTATCACGTTCTTTGAGCATAGCTTGGATGATATCAAATTCGATCACTCCATCCATTTTTTTATCAATATCTTTGATTTGTTGTTCTAATTGAGGGACAAGTTGTTCAAGTGTATCTAATTCTTGTTTTTCTTTATAAGAAAGTTTAATTTTCTTTTTTCTTTCCCTAGGAGCTTGAGAAGTTGTGACTTTGGTTTTTTTGGAAGAACTTTCTAAGTCGATATATTCACTATAGCCTCCTATATGATAAGTTATCTTTTGATCTTTAAAGACAAAGAGCTCATCACAAATACGATCTAAAAAGTAGCGATCATGTGAAACAGTTAATATAATACCATTAAAATGATCTAAATAATCTTCTAATATCTGTAATGTCATAATATCTAAATCATTCGTTGGTTCATCTAAGAGTAAAACATTTGGTGCACTCATTAAGATCTTTAATAAATATAAACGACGCTTTTCACCACCCGATAATCTTTCTATGGGTGTATATTGCATGTCAGATTCAAAAAGAAATTTTTCACACATTTGTTTGGCGCTTAATTGACCATCACTTGTCTTTAAAACATTAGCTGTCTCTTTGATATAATCAATGACACGCATAGATGGATCCATATCACCATGACCTTGCTTGAAATATCCAATCTTAATTGTATCACCAATAATAACTTGTCCATATGATGGTTTAATAATACCTGCAATGATATTGAGAAGCGTAGATTTTCCACAGCCATTTTTCCCTAATATACCAACCCGATCATTTCTTTTAAAGTGATAAGAGAATGGTTCAAATAAGAGATGATCATAAGACATGGAAACATCTTCTAATTCAATTGTTTTTTTCCCTAGTCGAGATGAGACACTTAGCATCTCAACATTTTGAATTTTTTCTATATCCTTTTGATTATTTAATTCTTCAAATCTTTGCAAACGATCTTTACTTTTTGTAGAACGTGCTTGGACACCAGCACGAACCCATTCTAATTCTTTCTTTAAAAAGAGTTTTCTTTTTCTTTGCGTTGATAAAGCAATTTCTTCTCTTTGGGCTTTGAGTTCTAAGAAATGTGAGTAATTGGCTTCATATTCATAGATTTTTGTACGATCAAGTTCAAATATCTTATTAGTAATTCTTTCTAAGAAATAACGATCATGTGTCACCATAAAAATTGCTTTATGAAATTTCATTAAATATTTTTCTAAATACTCAATCATTTCATTATCTAAATGATTGGTTGGTTCATCTAGTAAGAGTAAATCACATGGTTTCAGCAATGTGATTGCAAGAGCAACTCTTTTTTGTTGACCACCAGATAATTCTTTTATACGCTGTTCATAATTTGTAATACCAAATTTATTGAGAATCGCTTTGACTTCATAATCTGGAATATCATGACCAACATATTCATAGACTTGTTTTAAAACAGAATAATCATCTTGAAAATGAGGATTTTGTGAAAGATAACTGATTTGAATATCTTTCTTTTTTAAGATATCACCTTGATAATTCTCTCTATCAGAAATCATTTTAAGAAGCGTAGATTTCCCTGTGCCATTGACACCAATTAAAGCAATCTTATCTTGCTCATTGATAGTGAAAGAAACATCATCAACAATACATTTTAAATTATTATATTTCGTTATATGTGAAGCAGTTATAAGCATAATCGTTCTCCTTTACTTTCTCTATTTTATCATGACTTTGACTTTTGTAAATATGATATTATGATATAATAAGTAAGATTGGAGGGATTGTTATGAAAAAGTGTATTATTTTTATACTTAAAATTCCTTTTTTACTTATCAAATATATTTTATGTTTTATAAAATGGATACTTAAAATGCTGTTTGGTTGGATTTTTGGCTGGATTCCTGATTTTGATGAAAGAATGAGTGGTGAGGAATTTGAAGAGTATGTGAAAGAAATCCTCAAACGCAATGGTTTTAAATCACTTGAATTAACAAAAAGAAGTGGTGATTATGGTGTTGATATTTTGGGTAAATATCAAGGAGAAAGTTATGCTATTCAATGTAAAAAATATGCAAAGCCTGTTGGTGTTGCAGCTGTTCAACAAGCTTATTCAGGATGTCAATATTATGAATGTGATTGTGCTGTTGTTGTAACGAATCACCGTTTTACTGCTCAAGCTATTGCTTTGGCCCATACGAATCAGGTTGAGTTATGGGATGGTCAATATTTGAATTCGTTGAAACATAAAGCCAATACTCGTTCTTTTTTTCATAAAAATCATGAAAAGATGAAGGAACATCCTTATCAGCATATTATTGATTTATTATTGGATGAGGGATATGCTTCAACATCTTTATTGGTTGATCATTTTCACTATAGTCAAGAAAAAGCATTTTATATTTTAGAAGATTTACAGTTTCATGATTTGGTTTCTTCTGAAGATCATTTAGGAATGAGAGATCTATATTTCTTATCTCAAGAAGAAGCAATGAATATATTAAAAAATCGATGATATTCGACAAAGAGAACGATAATAGTTCTTTTTTTGATTTTTTCTATGCTTATTCGACACGTTGTATTGATGGTTTTGTTGAATAATGAGAGATATTTTGGCGTTGAGATTGAATGTTGTTATGAATGATATATATAATATTTTTGTGAAAGCGTTAACATTTTGGAGGTGCAATTTCAACGGTTTCATAAATAGAAAAAAGAAAGGATAAATATTATGGGAAAACAAAAAGTATTGAAAACATGTCTTGTTGGTGCTTTAGTTTGTAGTTTGGGAATAGGTTTAGCAACAACAGCTCATGCGCAAAGTGTTGATACAGAGTATGATTTAATTGAATTGAATCGTGATAAAAACCAAAATCTCATTATTGATAGTTCATTTGAAAATGGTCGACAGCATTGGAAAACAACAGGACAAGGGACTTTTACTGATTATCCAGAATGTGCTGCTACAGGATTATGGTGTGGATTATTACCAGCCAATACAAATAATGCCTGTGTCTATCAAGTTATTCAGGTCAAACCAAATACTGAATATGTAGCCAAAGCAAAAATATTATTAGCATCATCTGAAGCTTCTGCTTTTTTCAATGTGAAAACCCCTGATGTCTCAACACTGATTAACAATGCTGAAGTTGTGGTGACATGTACACCAGAACAGGCATGGCAATATCAGGATATTGAGTTAATCTTTAATACTGGAAATTATTCAGAAATAGCAATATGTGCTATGAAATGGACAGACAATACGAGTGATGCGATTTATCGAGGACAGGTCTATGTAGATGATGTGTCTTTGGTTGAAAAGAATCCTTCAGCTGCCCAACAGTATGATATTGTCTGGGCTGATGATTTTAATGGTCATGAGCTTGATACAACACAGTGGGGGTATGAGTTAGGCTGTGTCCGTGGTGTTGAACAAGAACATTATGTGAATGATAAGGAAAATGTTTATTTAGAAAATGGGAAATTGGTTTTAAAGGCAACTGATAGACCTGTGGAAGATCAATACATAAATCCAAGAGGTAACCGTAAAGTTATTTATAATTCAGGGAGTGTTAGAACTCATGGAAAAAAAGAATTTCTTTATGGAAGAATTGAAATGAAAGCAAAATTACCAAAAGGACAGGGAGTATTTCCAGCATTTTGGACATTAGGTTCTGATTTTGTTTTAGATGGTGATATTAACTCTCAACAAGGTTATGGTTGGGCAAGATGTGGTGAGATTGATATTATGGAACTGATAGGACAAGCAGGTGATAATAGTTATGGAAATCGTACAGTTTATCAAACTGCTCATACTGATAATAATCGTGTTACAGAAACAAAATTAGCTGGAACAGCATATACAATTGGTGAAAATTTTAATAATGAATATCATGTTTTTGGAATAGACTGGTCACCTAATAAGATTGAATGGTATGTTGATGATGAAATTGTTCAGTCTGTAGATTATAGTCATTTACCAATTGCACAAAAGGCTTTGAATAGACCACAATATATTCAAATGAATCTTGCAATGGGTGGAAATTGGCCAGGTGACGTAGGAACTGGATTGGCAGGAACAGAATTTGATATTGATTACGTATATTATGGACAGAATGCTAGTCAAAAGGCTGCTGCAAAAGCTTATTATGAAACTGCCCCACATATGACTGGATTGCAAAATATAACGATGGTAGAAGGTGAGATACCAGATCTACTCAAGAATATTTCAGTAACTGAAGGATATCATGTTGATTTCTCTATTGATGATGAATATATGTTTCAATCACATGGTGGAAGAACTGAATGCTCATTAAGATGTAAAGGGAAAGATGATGCTGCAACTTTAGCTACTCTTCCTGCAGGAAAATATAACATTCATTATACTGCAATACCCGATGAGGTCGAATTTGAAACAGATCAATGGGATTCAAGTTTACTTGTCCCGCTTGCTGAAAAAGAATACAAGTTTGATCGAAAAACAATGATTTTAACAATTGTTAAAGCAGAATAAAACTATAAGCACCTCCAATAAACACAAAAGACATAGTCTATAAAAACTATGTCTTTTCATATATAGAACTGTTTTCTTTAGATATTAAAAAAGCAAAGAGAATAAGTAATGCAAATCCCATAGCAATAAGGAATGGATAAATGATTAATAAATCAGGAGATAAAATCATTGGTAAAATGGCAATTGCACCTATAGGCGGAAAGAAGATTTTCAATGAATATATGATTAAAAGTAAAATAAGAGTTATAAGGGCAACTGTTATTATTAAAGGAATTTGATATTGGAGTGTGAAAAAGTATCTTGCATAAGCACTGATAAATGCGATAAATATTGTTAAGCCATAGAGACGAGGGGCTTGACTACGTAATTTTTTATGATTTCCACTGAGCTCAAAAAAGGCAACAATAAGGGGAGGAGCAATTAATAAACGGATTTCTAGACGTGTAGCGACAACAGCAAGACCAATAACAACAAGAAGTCTTTTTAAAAACAACCATAATTCATGGTGATAATCAAACTCAACAGGTTGGTATTGATAGATATGGGAATACTCATAATCTTGTAAAAATTTTTGAACAATAACAATAATTATTGTCATAAATGTTGCAGCAATAGGATAAATCCATGACTCAGTGCCCATGAGAATGGGGAGAATACATGCTGAGATGAGTGGTGCAAATGTTGTTTTTGATATAAGCAGACCAACTGAGCATATAGTAAAAGCAACAATAATTTTCAGTTCAAGAAAAATATCTATATATCTGACCATGAGTACTCCAAGAATTGCATAAATCAGAATTAATAAAATAAGTTTTATTGGTGAAGTTTTCCAGACTTGTTTGGGTGCTAACCACGAACCTATTGTTAAAGCTGTAATTTCTGGAAAAATGATTTCAGGTTCATTTAACCATTGAGAGACTCCAACCATTAGACAAACCATTATAAAGGTGAGTATATATGGTAATAATTGTTTTTGAGATTTCATTATATCATCCTTTCAATGGTTCTATTCTACACATCATGATATAAAAAAGCAATTAACTTTTGTGAGTGGATGAGAAAGTGATTGATATTTTTCGCAAAGGTACATAAGATATGATATAATGACAGATATATATGGAGGTAGAAATGAATGTATAAAGAAATATCTGAAGAACTGGTATCATTTATCAAAAAGAGTCCAACTGCATTTCATGCAATTGAACAAATGAGTCAAATATTAAAAGCCAATGGATATCAGGAATTATTAGAAAATGAGAGCTGGTCTATTGTACCAGGGGGGCGCTATTTTATAACAAGAAATCAATCTAGTATGATGGCATTTCATTTAGGTGAGGATTTAGATTGTTATAGTTTTAATGTAGCTGCTTCTCATAGTGATTCACCAACATTTAAAATGAAAGAAAATGCTGAAATAGAAGTGAGAGGAAAATATACACAGTTAAATACTGAAGGTTATGGTGGTATGCTTTGTTCAACATGGTTAGATAGACCATTATCTATAGCTGGACGAGTTTTGGTACGTGATCAAGATTGTTATAAGAGTCAATTGATAAATATTGATAGAGATTTGGTTTTAATTCCCAATGTTGCAATTCATATGAATCGCAATGCAAATGATGGAGTGACATACAATAAGCAAGTTGATATGCTTCCTTTGTTTGGTGGCAGTGAAACAAAAGCAGGTGATTTCAAGAAATTAATTGCTGAGTATTTAAATGTCAAGGTTGAAGATATTTATGGAAGTGATTTATATTTATATAATCGAATGCAGCCTTCTGTTTGGGGTGCTCATGAAGAGTTTATTTCATCACCACAATTAGATGACTTACAATGTGCATATACATCTTTACAAGGATTTTTAAAAGGAAATAATGAAAAATCCATTAATGTTATAGCGTGTTTTGATAATGAAGAAGTTGGTTCTGGAACAAAACAAGGAGCAGGATCTACATTCCTATATGACACACTTTATCGTTTGAATAAATCATTAGGAAAAACAGATGAAGATTTCTATCGTGCACTGGCATCAAGTTTTATGCTGAGTGCTGATAATGCTCATGCGGTTCATCCAAATCATCCTGAAAAAACTGATGTGCAAAATTGTGTATATATGAATGAAGGTGTTGTGATTAAATCACATGCTGGACAAAAATACACAAGTGATGCAGTGAGTATTGCAATATTTAAAGGGTTATGTGAAAAAGCAAATGTTCCAGTTCAATTCTTCTCAAATCGTTCTGATGTATTAGGGGGAAGCACGTTAGGAAATATTGCTATGGCACAAGTTTCAATGAATAGTGTTGATATTGGTTTACCACAACTAGCAATGCATTCTTCATATGAGACTGCAGGTATTAAAGATACTTATTACATGATTCAAGTCATGGAGGAATTCTTTAATAGTCATATTGAAAAGATAAGTTCAAATGAATTCAAAGTTATAAAATAAAGAGTTATACGATGGCTGTAATGAAATAATGATTTTGTTACAGTCTTTTTTTAGTTTTAACTAGAATCACATGTCAATTAAATAAAATTCACTTTTTTATAAATAATAGAAGAAAAATAGCAAAGAAATGATGAATATATAAGTAGGGGAATCTTTTTGAGTGTTTACTTTAAGCAATTGTTGTGGTATATTGTTTATAGATACTATCTCTGCTTAAGATTCTCTATATCTTAATAGAGGAGGTTGACGATGTGTTCGTATGTGAAAGGAATACTGAATATCTGGATGCTATTTCCAGACTCAAGGTGATTGATGATGATTTCATGAGGATTGTCTTCAAGGATAAGGAGTGTCTGACTCAGTTTCTTGAGATTATCTTAGAAAGGCCTATTGAAATCATTGAATGGCATGTGCAGTATGATATCAATAATATTCTTGGAAGGTCTATCAGTATTGATGTCTTTGTCAAAACTGAAAATCATTATATCAATATTGAAGTGCAAAGAGATTATACTGGAGCCAATCCAAGACGGGCAAGATTTCATGGAAGTCTGATTGATGCCAGTACATCATATCCTAAAGAAGAATGGAAGGACTTGCCTCATATGATTATCATCTTCATAACAGAAGAGGATGTCCTAGGATATGGGTTACCAATCTATCATGTTCATAGAACAATAGATGAGAATAACCAGATATTTGATGATGGAAGTGAGATCATCTATATCAATGCAAGTATTCAGGAGGATAATGCCTTAGGGAGATTGATGCATGATTTTCTATGTAGTGAGACAAGTGATATGCATTATGAGTTTTTAAGGAAAAGAGTGAGTTATTTTAAAGAGACAGAAGGAGGGAGAAAAGAGATGTGTGAAATCTGGGAAGAGATCAAAAGAAAGGGTAAGCAAGAAGGCATTATTGAAGGAGAAACTAGGGGGAGAATTGAACGAACAATTCAATTAATCCAAAAAATGATGACTAAAAAAGGGTATACATTGGAAGAAGCGTTTAACTTTTTTGATATACCAGAAGAAGAGCGCTCTATATACATACAAAAAATCATTTCATAATGATTAGAAATATGAATCATTAAGAGGCTATAGCGAGTCAATTTTTTGAGTTGATTTGTCTAATTTCTTTATGTGTTTTTTAGATTTTGTTAATAAAAAAGCAGCTACATTATTAATAAAATTGATTTTACATTCAAGTCTATTGGAAATAGTAATAAGATTGTTAAATGTGGCTGTTCTATAATCTTGATACATAAAAAAGATAATGATAATCATCACTGATCTCATTATCTTTTTTTATTACTTATTTTAATAATAACAAACAACTGGTGTGTTTACTTTAACCATATCGTATAACTCAGCAGCAACTTTAAGTGGTAGATTAATACAGCCATGTGATCCTCTAGTATAGTAGACATCACCACCAAATCGAGATTGCCAAGTCGCATCATGAAGACCAATTCCCCCATTAAAAGCCATCCAGTATGCTACTGGTGTTTCATATTCAGGTTTGCCATCTGCTTGAATTTCACCACGTAGAGTTCGATTTAATTGCATGAAATAAATGTAATAAGTACCTGCTGGTGTTTTTTTATGAGGATCACTAGGTAAGCCAGAAACAATATCTGACTCTAAAACAATTTTTCCATTTTTATGATACCAAAAATGTTGTTTTGTCATATCTATCTCTATAAATGTCTGACCAAGGCCACCATTGTCATATGAAGCTTGAATACCAGTTGTTACAGGTGTTCTCATTCCTTTTTTTCCAGCCTGAATATCTTTGAGAAGTCCCTCTACTTCTTTTTCTTGCTTAAGTTTATAGCCGTAATTCCCTCCTGATATATTTATCTTTCTGCCATGAGCACCAGTAAATGTTTTTTTCTTCCCAATAATGTTTATGTTTTTAGATAGTTTTTTTACAAATTCTGTTGCTTGTTTTTTAAATTCATTATCATCTTTATAATAATTTCCACTCTCATCTATAGAAAGCCAAGATACTAAAGTATTACCATCTAAAACAACATCTTCATTTATTGTTTTATAGGTAATAGAAACATCACAATATTTTTTAGCTGCTTCCAGTAATTTTTTTAAACTTTCATCTTCAGATGTTGTCTTAGGTTTCACATAGCCACCAACTTCTTCTACATTCAGCTCTGTTTCTCCATTTTGAAATGCTGTCGTTATTTTTTGAATAAGAATATCTTTTTGGATCTTACTTCCAATTGTTTCTTTTGCAATTGAAAAATTATGATCTTTATATTGAACTTTTGCATCAGCAGGTGCTACTTGATAGTCATCTTGCAGGTGCTTGAGTTGAGATAGAGATGTCTCTAACTTTTTTTCATCAACAATAAATAAATTATTGATTGTCATATTATCTTGATAAAACCAATGAGTAAACCATAAAAAAGCGTTCTGTTTTTTTATTTCCTTTTTTATATCATTGTTTTGATTAAATGTAAAACCAATATTTTCTTGTGTTAAGATTTCCTTTTCTCCATCTAGAAATATCAATGTCATTGTTCGTTTATCAATATGTTCTTGAATTTTCTGTGTTGCTTTTTGATAATTTATTCCTGCCACATTCATTCCATTAATAGTTGTTCGTGACATAAATCTATTTTGATAATAAATACATCCAAATGCATAAATACATATGAATAGAATTCCCCCACCAATAAGAAATTTCGTTTTATATTCTTTTATAAAAAGAATATATTTATGACTTTTGGTTTTTGTTTCCTGTTCTTCAACATGCTCATTTTTTACATGATCTTCATCCATAATAACATCCCCTCATTTATTTATTTTCATTCTTTTTGATTGTAGTTATTCTTATTTGAAAAGTCAATGTTTCCTATTCGTAAATGCTTGTTAATGTATTTGATTTTATGAGTATATCTTGTTATTTTGTCTATATGTCTCAAATGCCTTTGTAATAAAAAAAACAATGTCGGTTGACATTGTTTAGAAATTTAGATAATGATATATTCACAAACAGATCTCCATATTTTTATAGGAATACCTCTTTCTTTAATAATAAAATCTATGTTTTCAATTTCTTTAAGATCAATATCATGTAATAAGAAACGACAAGCAAATTCATTAGCTTCTCTTTCTAATGAATTTTTTCTTGTTTTTAATAAAAACTGAAAAGAAATATTTTCATCATAATGCATAAGATAATGTCCAAGTTCATGAGCTAAAAGAAAATTTTCATATAAAGGATTTAAGTCTGATTTTATAGTAATATAGGCAGTTTGATGAAAGAGGAATATAGAAGAGTCACATGCTTTGTTGAGTTGGTCATTGTATTCTATAGAAATATCATGATAGTCAATAATCTCTCTAACATTATCTGTTTGATACTCACTGATTTCATGAGTTACAAAATCTTCAATAGTCATTTTATTTATGCCTCTTTGCAATCATTTTAATAAATTGAGCAATATCATTTGCCATATCAATAATTTCATCTTGACTCATTGTATCTAAATCATAACCGCCAAATTTAGCAAACATATCTTGTTTTAATATAAATTGCAAGGCTTCTTCTGGTGATGTAAAGAAATCATCATGATTTTCACCTAAGAGTTGAGAACTTGTACAATGAAAAATATGTGATAATTTTTCAATCATTTCAATCTTTGGTTCACTTCTTTCCTTCTCCCATGAAGAAATTGTTTTGCCACTAATCTCTAATAATTCACCTAGCTCATCTTGAGTTAAGTGTTGCTCCTCGCGCATTTTTTTGATATTGTCTCCAAGGACTGACATAGCAATCACCTCTTTAAAACCGATTATATACCTTTAATATTAAAAAAACAATCAAAACTCTAAGTTTCTTAGAAATCGTATTGAAATTCTACAAATCTTAGAGTAATATAAACTTACAATTGGTAATATTTACCAAAACTTAGAAAAGAGGAGAGAGCATATGAGATATTCAGAGGAACAATTAAAAACAATTAACAACATGAAACTTTATTTAAAAGGTATGAGAGAACTGAGTCGTGAAAGAGAATATTTATTAGAGGAATTTAATGAGGAACCAGCACCTCATTCACCATCGTTTGAAGAAACAAAAGGAACATCATTGTCACAGATCACACGAATGAATGATTATACTTTTAAAAGAGAATTATTATCTAAAAAGATTCAATTATTAAGTGATATTATTAACAATTTTATGATCAAGACACTATTGTTACCAACGAGACAAAGACAGATCTTAGAAACTTATATTACGACTTTAACATATAAAGAGATGATAGATACTCTAAATGATAAATATTATATAAGTACAAGTACATATAAAAGAGAATTACCTGAAATATGTTTATCTCTTTCACAATATATAACAAGTCCATTACCTTCTATTGATGAAATTAATCGTAAATTCTTAAGTGAAATTTAAATAATGAATACTTTTTGAACTTATCTTGAACCTAGTTATAACCAATAGAAGGGTGTTAAGATGATATTGTCAAGAAAAGGCAGAGAGATACCTTTCTTGATAAGAATCGAATTGGCCAAGCAGATTCATAAAGAAAACATCAAACAAGATAACTTAGGTTATAATATTCATCTCATAAAGAGAAAGATGTTAAAAACAATTGAATATAAGGAGGTGTCTAATCAATGATAGATCATGAGAAACAAGTTTATACACTTGTCAGCAGTGCATTAAAAGATAAGTTTGAAACTATTCAAACAACAGATCAGAAATTAAGATTTTATGATTCAACATATCCAGTGATTTCATTAATTCAAACAGATAATTATGTTTTGCAAGATAGTCGTTCATTCGATGATTTGGGAACAAATAATGTTGAGCAATATGAGATTGAAATTCAATCTCAAACTGGTATGGATGAAATCAAAGCAATTATGGTAAGTGTTGATGATGCTATGCGACAACTTGGGTATATAAGGACATACTGTGGATTAGATACACAAGATAAAGAAACAAAGTTAAAAAGATTGATGCAGTATCAAACTGCATTATAAGGAGGAAATTATTATGTCAAATATTGCTATGAGTACAGCTGGAGTCACAGTGAACTATGCAGTTGAAGCAACTGCTGGAACAAGACCAACTATGGGATATATTCAAATTCCTAATATCAAAAGTGTTCCTGAGATGAACCCATCTCCAGAAACATTAGAAACAACTGATTTGAGTCAAACAGAATTCAAGACATATGTTGAAGGTTTAAAAGATTTAGGAGGAGCATTAGCTTTTTTAGCAAACTTTACTACAGATTTAGAAACAGCTTGGAATGCATTAGTAGATGCTTATAAAGCAGCTAAAGAAGAAGGAAAATCAGTTTGGTTTGAAATCAAACATCCTGGTTTAGAAAAATCAGTTTATTTTACAGGACAACCAAGTGCTATGGGATTACCAGCAATGGCAGTTAACGCTGTTTTGGAAACAAACTTATATATTACACCAACAAATGCACCAACTTGGCAAGCAAAATCAACAGTAGCACCTGCTGAATAATTTATAGGAGGAATGAATCAATGTCTAAAACAATTCAATTTACATACAATGATGTGGATTACACATTAGAATACACAAGAAAAACATTAGAAAAAATGGAGGCTGATGGTATCGTATTAGCAGATATGAATAAAAAGCCTGTGACTATTTTACCAAAGCTTTTTGAATATGCATTCTATGCACATCATAAACGCATTAAAAAAGCGGAAGTTGATAATATCTTCCACTTATTCACAAACAAAAATGATATGTATAATAAGTTATCAGAAATGGCAACAGATACATTAAATACATTATTTGAAGAGGATAACTCAAAAAACGCAATAAGTTGGAAGGCGAGTTTTTAGACACTGAGGATTCTCTTTCCAACAAAACATATACAGAAATATTTAAAGAAGTTCTTCCCTTTTATTTATCCATTGGTATGACTTATGATGAATTCTATCTCCAAGATGTAGAACTGGCTAAATTCTATAGACAAGCCTATGAAATAAAAGAAGATCGACATAACTCACATATGTGGTTACAAGGTATGTATATTTATGATGCTATTTCAACGTCACTATATAATGTATTTTGTCGAAAATCTGGGCAACAAGCATCGTCATATCCATCAAAGCCATATCCAATGACGAATGAACAAAAAGAAGAAGATCAACAATTAACAGTTGCAGAGGAACAGGCTAAAGCGAAAGTCTGGATGAGTACTTTGGTTAATTGTTATCAATGAGTAAAACACCACAATCTGTGGTGTTTTCTTACTTGTTTTTTATCTCAGTTAATAATTCAATAATTTGTTGATTTTGTTGAATGATTTGCTGGTTTTGTTCTTGCAAATTAAGAAGTTGTTTCAAGATTATATAATTTTGATTATAAATTGCAGTGGTAGCAGTAGTGGCCTCTGGATTAGAACTTGCACCTGCAGATGGTTTGAATTTCCAGCATGTCAAATAATGTGATTGCAACATTTTATTGATAATATCTAAGCTGTTTTCATCTAATTTTTCTAATCCAAGTTCTATGATAGGTTCAATAGTTTCTTGCTTATTTTTATTAAACATATTTTTTTCACTCGCTTTCATTAAATCAAATTATTATAGCCATGAGAATTATTTGTTTTTTATTCGTTCAATGTTTGTTTTTTTATTGCATTGTTTTTTCTTATGAATGATATAGTCTTAATGGTTATGTTTCATTGAGACTCTTGAGCAAAGTAATAATTTCTTGGTTTTGTTGAATGAGTTGTTCATTTTGATCACTGATTTTTTTTAAATAATTTAATTTATCATTTGTTTCTAGAACATATTTTAATAAAATCAATAAAATTCTACCATGATAATGTTGTTCAATATTAGAAGGAGTATCTATTGGCATTTTTAACAGAGGAGGGGTAAAATACGATTTTAAGGTTGAATCTATTAAAGGAGTGATAAGTAAACATTTTTCTTCATCAGTAAGATTCTCTAATTCAAAATACTTTAATAATTCTTTTATTGCAGTTTCGTTTTGAGTAAAATACTCTTCTTTAGTTAATTTTGGTTTCATATTTATTCTCCATTTAAAAGTGTATCTTATTTGTTGTTTATTTTTTCCTTTCACATATATTAATAATATTATATAAGAAACATATTATAAAATCAATCTATATAAAACAAGGAGATGTTTCTATGGATGAAAATATAAATAAGTTATCTAGTTCTTTAGATAATATTGACAAAATAGTAGATTCATTGTCGTCAATAAATAATCAAATGAAATCGTTAAATGAAACTTATTTAATACTTGTTAATAATTTGGAAAGTATAAATTAGGTGAATTTTTCAGATGTTATTGGAGGTATAGCAGATATTACAGATATAGCATCAGGGATAGTCGGAATTGGAGTAGGTTGGAGTGAATTTGTTGCTACTGTAGGTGGTTTATCTACCACATTATTAGCAATTCCAGTTCCAGTAACAGCAGTTATTGCAGGTTTAGGATTAGTGGTTGGAGCATTAGCTCTATTTGGTGATGGTGAAAGTGAAGCTGAAAAGCAAACGAGACTATTTAATGAAGCACAGGTAGAGTCAGAAGTATTGAAAGGATTTGTATCAAATTTAAGAGGACTAGCAGATGAAAATGGCTATGTGAAGAACTTTGAACAAGCACAATATTATGTTGATCAAATTAATTCTGCAATGCCTGGTACAGTTAAATTAACTGAGGATGGAAAATTAACATGGTTAGAAAATGCTGAGGCAATAGATGAGAACATTAAACAATTAGAACGTAAGGCAAAAGTAGAAGCATATTATGATGGATATGTTGAGAGTTTAAAAAATGAAACTAAATTACGAAGTGAATTAACTTTAGCTCAAAATAATTACAACACTGAACTTGAGAAACAACAAGAGTATCAAGCTAAGTATAATGAATTGATGGCGAAGTCAAGAGAAGCAAGGTTAAGTCCAGAAGAAACTGAAAGTTTAACACATTATCGTGAACAGATAGAGGCATCAAATGAAAAGCTAGGTCAATACTCAGAAAAATTAGATAAAGCAAAGGGTGCATATGAAGCAAATGCCAAGGGAGCTGAATTATATAATCAGGCAGTTGGAGCATTAGATGGAAGTGTTACTGCTTCTGCTTTATTACAAGCTGAGGAATATACAAAACTTGATGAGAATGGAACGAGTACATGGGATAGTTTAGCAGCAGCTTCAGAAGATTGTAAGAGTAGAGTTACAACAGCGCAAGGTGATGAATTAGCCACTGTACAGGCAACATCGGCTTTAATCCAAGCAGAAATGGTTAATAAAGCATTATCACAGGGATTATCATATGATCAGATGATAAGTCAATTAGAGGAAAAAGGTGTTCAGTTAAACGATACTGAAAAGGAACAGTTAAAGACAAGTTTTAATCAGTGGCAAATGAATAGTGAGGATATTAAAAATGCTCAAGCCAAAGGGTTAGATACATTGAAATTAATGAAACTAACTGCTTTATCTAAGATGAATGAAAATGACAAATCAAAATTATCTGAAAATGTGAAATTATTTGCTGAAAAAGGTGATGCAAGTGGTATTGAATTATGTAATAAACTTGCAGCAAGTTTAGAAGCTAATAATGGAGAGATTACAGATGAAACAAAAGAAATTATGGCTGATATAGAAGCCCGAGCAGCGGCTGCTGATCCAACAGCACAGGTTGATGTTAATGAACCAACTGATAAAAATCTCAATGATGTTAAGAAAAAAGTAGATAAGGCTGCAGTAGATAGAAAAGCAAAAATGACACTTGAAGCAGAAACAGATAAAAAGTCGTTTACTTTAATATTTAAAGAAGTTCTTCCCTTTTATTTATTCATTGGTATGACTAATGATGAATTCTATTTCCAAGATGTAGAACTGGCTAAATGCTATAGACAAGTCTATGAAATAAAAGAAGATCGACATAACTCACATATGTGGCTACAAGGTATGTATATTTATGATGCTATTTCAACGTCACTATATAATGTATTCTGTCGAAAATCTAGGCAACAAGCTAAAGCGAAAGTTTGGATGAATATGCTTGTCAATTGTTATGAATAGTGTAAAATACTACAATTGTAGTGTTTTCATTATAAATATAATAAGTCTTTATTTTATTTATTCAATTCATTGTAATGAAGTTAAAATAGTGTATAAATCCAAATTACTATAGCTATTTTAATTTATAAATCTCTTTTATAGTAAAGCTTAATTATGGTATAATTAAACAAGAAAGGAGATTGCATAGAAAATAATGCTATGCTTGTGTGATAAATGAAAAAGTTTGGGAAATTATTATTAGGATTGATAATACTTATTACTTTAATTGGATGTGGTTCTGAATCAAAAATTACTGATGGAGAAAAAGAGTTAGTCACGTCAGTTGAAATGACTTCCAATAGTAAGAATGCTTTTCAAGCAATGCAAGATGATGGATATCAACTACAGTATGATGATAAATTAGGTACTGTAGCTTTAGTGAAAGATGAATGTCAATTTATTATTACACCTATAGATGGCGAAGAATGGGATAGGCTTAAATTTATTGATAAAGATGGTGAATTAATATATTCTAACGAGATTAAAGATGATTCTAATCCAACATTGATCAATCTTGTTTCTATATTAAAAAAATATGATACAAATATGAACAATATGTCATATGAATTAAATACTTTATTGGTCAATCACAAAAAAGAAATAAAGAAAGTAGAATTAGATGAAAAATATCCTGCTAGACAAAAATTGGATAAAGCAGGGTATGAGTTAACGGGATTTGCTATTGATAAAAAGGGGCAAAATACAATCTCATCAACATGGACAAGAACAAAACAAGAAGATGGAAAAAATGTTAATATTTCTTTGGATATTATAGATAAGAGTTATATTCAAGAGTATGAAAAATCTACAAAGATAATATATTCATATTATTGGGGAGAAAATACTGCAACAGTTAAGGCTGCAACAACATTTTTAAAATATGATTTTAATGAAAATACAATTAGTGAAAGTAAAGGCTTAGATGAAAAGAGCGAAGTTTTATATTCAAGCCAAGCAGTATATATTAAACAAGAATTTGAAAAAGAGATGAAAAGGATTGGAATCAGTGTTAAAGATTTAGTCATGCCAGAGTAGATAAGTTATTAAATATATTAATAATGTTAGAAATACGAGAATTTTAATATATTATTTTGGTTTTAAATAAAAGATGTAAAGTTATTATTGATATAATGTATATTTATAAAAAAACACCACTATAAATGGTGCTTTTTTGTTGTCTTTTCATAGATAGGATGGTATATATTTATTTTTATAAACTTAATAACTCTTTCTTTTTCTTCTCAAATTCTTCTTGTGATAATATACCTAGATTAATAAGTTCTTCAAGTTTTTTGATTTCATTTAAAGTAATATCAGTAATGTTTTGTGAATTATTATCATTATCTTCCTTTAAAACCGAATGGTTTTGCCTAACAATTTGTGTAAGTAAATCAATAATTTGCTTATTTTGTTCTTCAAGATTTAACATATGCTTTAAAAATAGATAATTTTGGTTTTACATAGCAATAGAAGCGTATTGTGCTTCATAAGTGGCTTTTGAAAAATGCTTTTTTCTTGTGCTTATATTGATAGAGAATAATAAACTTTTTATCATATTTAATTCATTATCATCTAATGTTTCTAATCCAATAAGATGAATAAATTCCTCAGTAGTTAAATCTTTATCAATCATATTTAAATCCTCACTTTCATTTATACTTATATTAAATCGCATTAAATAAAAATAACAACAAATAAACATAAGGAGGTGTTTATATGGAAAATGAAATAGTATTAACTTTAGATAGAATTTCAGAAACATTAAAGAATTTAGACTTGTCAGTACGATCAATTACTAGACTTAGTGAAGAATTAATTGGATTAAATGAATCATTTAAAACTTTATCGAATACAACATCACAATTAGACTCTAATAATATATTTACGTTTTTTAAAGCTTTTGATAATGTTATGGGTGCAATAAATAATATTGCTAAGTTAGAGAATGGTTTAAAAGGAGTTGAAAAATTCGGAGAAAGAATTGGTGAAACAAAAGATTATATTTCTAAATTTTTTAAGGAAACAGAAATGGGGGCATCTATAGCCACATCTGCTACTGGACTATTCTCATCTGCGCTTACATTTTTAGCGTCTAATCCTATGGTGGCTCTTATTGGAGGATTGGGACTTTTAACTGGAGCGACTATGGCATTGAATGATGCTTTTGGTAAACAAGATGAAAATTTACAGAAATTGACTGAAAAAAGTAAAGAATTAAGTGAAGAATCAATAAGTCTTAGAGATGCACAAAAACAATTAAATGAGAGTAGTAATGATTCAATGAATTCACAACTTGGAAAATATGAAGTTATCAAGTCATATGTTAGTGAGTTGATTGATTTAGGAAAAGGAAATGTTGAAGAAATTGCGAATGCACAGGGAAAAGTAGATGAATTAAATTCTTATTGTGGGGAAACTGTTGTACAAATCGAAAATGGGAAATTAGCTTGGATAGGAAATACGGAAGAATTATTAAGAAATGTTGAAGCTATGCAGCTAAGAGCGATGATTACAGCGAATGAAGAAGCATATGGAGAAGCTTTGTTAAACAATGGGGCAATTATGTCAAATATGACAGAATCTCAGCAAAATTTAGCAGAGGTTCAACAATTATTTAATGAAAAAGTTCAAGAGTATATTGACAAAGGAATGAGCTATAGTGATGCGTATGCACAAGCATCTATATGGAATAGTGATTTGAAAACAACTATGGATGAATGTTCTGAAGCATATAGAAATTCAAGTTCTGCAATGGTAGAAAACCAATTTGCTCTGGATAAACAATCAGCTTTGGAAATACAATATATGTCATTATCAAAAGAATCTAAGATAGGCATTGATAAACTTGTAGGAGCATATGTTACCCTCACAGGAAAATATGATGAGCAATTAGGAAAAGGAAATGAAGTAACAGCGACTTGGGGAACTTTATCACAAAAGTTAAATGATTATAATGAAGTTATAGCTGGTCATGGTGATAAATTTAAACAGATGACTGACAAAGAAAAATCAAACGCTCAAGAATCAAGAGATGTTGTTATTAAGATGATGGCAGAAAAAGCTGTGAATTCGGCGCAGACATATGGTGAAATGGTTAATAGCATGGGTGCTGCTTATGAAAAAATGACAGAAAAAGAAAGAACAGAACTGAGTAAACAATATAACTTAATGGTTAGCAATAATGAGAGTGAAGGTGCTATTATGCTTAGACAATATTCATCATTATCAGCTTATCTCACAAAATACAATATTGATGTTAATAGCAAAAAAGCGCAACAATATGCTAGTAGTCTGAAATTAGCCCAAGAAAAAGGTTCAGCAGAAGGTCAAAAATATTTGAGTTCAATCTCCTCAGAATTAGATGACAAGGGAAAAACGCCAAAAATAGATATTAACAATGAAGCGGCAATGAAAAATCTAGATAATATCCAACAAAAAGTGAATAATTTGAAAGGAACGACAGTATCAGTAGGTTTCAGATCAAGTACAAAAGGTTTTAAATTATCATCAGGAGAAACAATTTCTATTAGTACATATGCAACAGGTGGTTTCCCAGAAACAGGGCAATTATTCGTAGCTAGAGAAGCAGGACCAGAGTTAGTTGGTCGGATTAATGGTAAAACTGCTGTTGCAAATAATGATCAGATTGTTACCGGAATTAGTAGTGGGGTTTATAATGCTGTCAGAAGTGCAATGCAAGGTAATGGTGGTAATGGAAATATGAACATTCATGCGACATTTGTCATGGATGGAGAAGTTGTCGGAAAACAAGTGATTAAATATCATAATGGTGTTGTTAAACGTACTGGAACAACACCATTAATGATTTAGGAGGGTAATTATGGATATTTTAAAAATTAATGGTCAAGCTATTCAAAATCCTGTTGCATTGCAGTGGGAAGAGTCAGACTTGGATTCAAGTGAAGGAACAGGTCGTAATCAATTGGGTGATATGTTTAGAGATCGTATTACTATAAAAAGAAAGGTTTCTGTTTCATTTCCACCAATGAGAGATACAGAAATGTCTTCATTATTAGAAGCGATTTCTCCAATGTTTTTTGCATTGGAATATCCAGATCCTAAACTTGGTAGACGTCATACGATGACTGTCTATGTCAGCGATAGAAGTGTTCCAGTGTATATGTTTGATAAAACAATGAATCAGTGGATATGGCAAGGCATGTCTATTGATTTTATTGAGAAGTAGGTGAGTTTATGATTACAACAACACAAGCATATAAAGATAAGATTTTAAGTGATCATCGAGAGATGAAAATGAAGGTAATATTTAATGGTCGTCAAGAAATTGACGGCCATTATTTAAAGAATGTTACGATTCATGAAGTGAGTAATGGATTGGATACATTAACAATTGGAGGAATATGTTCAAATAGTATTAAAATTGATATGTTTGATCCTGGAAATATTCCTTTTGAAGGAGGAAGTCTTGAAGCTTTTATTGGGATTCAACTCGCTTCTGATATTGAATGGGTTCCGATGGGTTCTTTTTTTATAAGTGAAATAACAAGAAATAATGAATATGAAGTGAGTCTTGAAGGATATGATGGTATTTCTTTATTAAATGATGAATATAAGCCACGTATTGAGTATCCAGCAATGCTTGAAACTGTTGTTTTAGATATAACAAATCAATGTGGTTTAACTCTTAAACAACAGGTTTTCGAAGAAATTATGATAGAGAATCCAATGGATGTTACATGTAAAGAAATGCTTGGATATATGGCTTCTTTAATGGGAATGAATGCAAGAATGAATCGTTTTTCTGAGCTAGAATTTTATTGGTATGAAAGTGGACAATATGTTATTCCATTAGAATCACAATATCAATTGGGATTTAAAAAGACAAACTCAGCTTTGACTATTTCTTCATTGACAAGTGGTGATGAAGAGAATGTGATGAGTGTTGGAAGTGGCTATGGAATTACATTTGCTAATCCATATATGACTCAGGAAAGATTAGAATCTCTGTTTGAAAAAATCAATGGTTTTACATATACACCAGCCACATTAAAATGGCGTGGAGATCCTAGCCTTGAAGTCTGTGATATTCTTCATGTTCAGGAAAGTACCAAGGATATGTCACAAATTCTGATTATGGAGCATACGCTTTCTTTTGATGGTGGTATGAGCAGTACTATAGAAAGCAATGGTCAAAATGAGAAAGAAGTCGTCATGTCTAAAAGTCCTACGGAAATCAAATTAAAGAAATTTTATAATACTTTGATTGAATCTTATAAACAAACAACTGAAAAGATTTTAGGACATGATGGTGGATATTATGTTATTGATGTAGATGATAATGGTTATCCAAATGGATGGACAATTATGAATACACCGACTTTAAGAGATGATACGCATCTATGGAAAATGTCTATGGGTGGTTTTGGTTATAGTCAAGATGGTGGAAAGACTTTTGAAAACTTTGCTTTTGATTTAGATGGAAATTTTAGTGCAAATGCAATTAATACAGGTCAATTAAATGGTGATGAATTTGAACTGAATTTAGAAACAGGTACGATTTTAATTGGTGAAAGAGATTCAGATGGCCAAATTACACATCCTGTCTTTAGTTATGATAGAGAAAATGGTCTAACGATTGAAGCCATGAAAGAATTGAAAAAAGAAGTGAATACCATTAAAAACAATATATCAGTTTCTATCACTAGTAACTTTGTCAATCAGCAGACTTTTGATGAACAACCTCATCACTATTATCCAGATTATACAGTTCAGCCATTAAAACTGACTGCAATTGTTAAAGATACATTGCAAGATGTCATGAGTGAAGCAATAATTACATGGAAAAGAAAAGGACGTACTGATCAAGAATATGTTGATTTACTTGAACATGAAATTGCTGAAGGGTCACTCTTAACAATATCTCAAAATCTTGAAGAAAGTGTTGAATACAAAGCTTATGCATCCGTATTAACAGTTGATCAAGTTGAATTGCATGCAACTGCAAGTTTAACTATGAATTATAGTGTTTTAAAGGACACAAAAGTCAATGGCGAAATTTGTTCTATTGAGGCGTCAGCAACTTCGTTTGTTGAAGATCAAGATAATTATAGTCCTGGTAATATTACTTTAATTCCACATACATTGAATTGCCATTTTGATATTTGGAGTTATTCTACAGATTTAGGTTTAAGTTATATCAATATTGAACCTATTTTAACTTTAGAAGATGATACACATATTTTAAAGACAAATGTTGAAGGTATAACTTTCCATAATGAAACCAATGAACTGATGATTTCTAATGACTGTGTATGTTTTGATTATACAAATATAGTTGTTTTTAAATTAAAATGTGATGTTGAAGATGCTAATGATACTATTGCTTTAACAAAAGAAAGTGATATAGCAACACAAGTCAATCACATTGTGAGTGAAATGAATCAGTTAAGTGAACAATATCATTCGATTGTTCAAGATTTAGATGCTGTTAATGGAACGATTACAAGTAAAGTTGAAGATATGGAAACAAAATATAATGGAAATATTGAGGAAATCAATAAGAAATTAACAACAGTTATTCAGACATCTGAATCTATTGAAGAACAATATCAAACATTAAAAGAAATTATTAATGAAAATGGTAGTGATCTTCAAACTATTACAACTTATATTAGGAAAACTGCCAAAGGTATTGAGGTTGGTGAATTAGAAGCCAATGTCAAAACATTAATGGCACCAAGTTATTTTGCTATACTTTTTAATGATGAAGAGGTTATGAAATTAGAACAGAATCTTTTAACAATTGAACGTATCAAAGCTTTATCTGTTTTTCAGTTAGGTGATGCGATATTCACAACAAAAGCGAATGGTTTTGATATAACATGGGGAGGTCAGTAATTATGGCTAGTATTACAATTGGAAGTACAAGTGGATCTCGTCCATATTGTACATTATCAGTCACACAATCATCTCAAAATATTGCTAATAACTCATCAACAGTTTCTTATTCACTTGTTTTACATCGACCAAGCGCTATTTCTTCTAGTGCAACAAAGAAGTGGTCATGTACAATTAATGGAACTGTTCATAGTGGGAGTGGTACCATTGGTGGTAGCGGGAATAAAACCTTATTAAGTGGAACCCAAACTATTTCCCATAATCAAGATGGAACAAAATCTCTTTCTTTTAGTGGAAGTTGTGGTTTAGAGATTACATGGGGAAGTACTTATATTGGAACAATTAGTGGTAGTGGTTCCATGTCATTGACAACAATTCCGCGTGCATCATCTGTTTCAATGAGTGCAAGTACTGCTTATCCAAATGGGAGTATTACAGTAAATATAACACGTGCGAGTTCAAGTTTTACACATACACTGACATATAGTTGTGGAGGAAGTAGTGGAACAATTGCAACAGGAGTGGCTACTTCATATGCTTGGACAATTCCAGCTGCCTTGATTCATAACAGTCCTAATGCGAATCAGGTATGTACAGTGACTTGTTATACATATAATGGAGGAACACATATTGGAACAAAGTCAACAACATTTACAGTTTATTGTTATAGTCCATCAAAATTGAGTTCAACCAGTGGAAGTACAATAGGTAGTCTTTTTTCTATGAACATATCAAGGAGTAGTGGATTGTTTACCCATTCTCTTTGGTACTCATTTGGTAGCAAGACATGGCAAGGTATTGGGAATGGTATTTCTACAAGTAGCAGTTTTACTCCACCAATGAGTTTGTGCAATGAAATTCCTAAAGCAGCCAGTGGAAGTATGACAATTATTTTAAGAACTTATTATGGAAATACGCAAATTGGAAGTGATCAATATTACTATTATACAATGAATGTTCCTAGTTCAGTTGTACCAACTTTGAGTCAAGTTACATGTTCAGAATATATGAGCGATGTTCATAATCTTATTGGTGCATATGTTCAAAATAAAAGTCGTTTATCATTAGCCATTATAGGAGCAACTGGTTCCTATGGGTCAGTTATTACAACCTATAAAATTAGTGTTGCTGGACAAACAATCAATGCTGTTAGTGGTACAACAGGTATTATGACAACAAGTGGCAACCAGACAATTACTGCAACAATTACAGATTCAAGAGGCAGAACAGCAACCAAATCTATATCAGTCAATGTTTTACCTTATATTCATCCAAAAATTAATGGTGTTGGAGTAGAAAGAAACACAGATACAAGTGCTCTTGTCACTGCTAATCTTTTATCAACAAGTTTAATTGTTAATGGTATTGAAAAGAATTTTTCTCGATACTTGATTGAATACAAATCAGTTGATGCATCATCATATACACAAATAGAAGCATCAGCAGAATCTTTAAGTTTTGATTTATCTAAAACAATAACAGGTTTAAACGAAGCCAAAAGTTATGATTTTAGAGTTTATGTAGGTGATGTTTTTGGGTATAACTCTGCTTATGAAATATTACATATTTCTACAGCATTTAAAAGTTTTGATTTTGATGTCAAGACTGGTCGCATTGGGATTCAAAAAGTACTTGAACATAAAGATAGTATTATTGAAGTTCCACATGGTTCTAAACTCTATGTTGGTGAGACACCTATAGATTTAGATAATATTTTAATATTTATAGAAGAATAAAAAAGAAAGGAGGTTTATATCTAAGCAATTATCTCGTTTAAAATAAATGGGTAAGGAAAGGTGGTCAGGTTAATGACTTGGAAAAGTCCTAATGGACAATTATTATATAGAGTTGGAGATGTAATGATTTCAACAAATTCAGATAATCCATCAGCATTCTTTGGTGGAACTTGGCAATTATTATGTCCTGGTAGAACATTGGTTTGTGTAGATACTAATGATAGTGATTTTAATACAGTGAAAAAAACTGGTGGAAGTAAATATATACAACGTCACAAACACTCTGTTATTTGTGCTGGAGCAGGAGCTCACAATCATAAATCAAATGGCGGATATCCATTTTTAACTGATCTTGGGGCTGGAACACAATTACCAACAGCAAGGGGAAATGACTACGGATTTAGAGCAGATGTTAATCATGTTACTAGTGTTGGAAATCATACACACAGTATAGAGGTTTATAATACTGGTAGTGGAGATTCTCAAAATTTACAACCATTCATGGCTGTTTATATATGGGTAAGAATAGCTTAGGTAAAATGTAATATGTCATTTCAAACAACAAATGGAAAATTATTTTATAGAGTAGGGGATGTGATTATCACAGTTAATAATCAAAATCCTGCACAATGGTATGGTGGCACTTGGGAGTTATTTGCTCCCGGAAGGACAGTGGTGTGTATTGACAAATCACAATCAGAATTTGATACTATACAAAAAATGGGTGGAAATAAGTATCTTCAGGGACATACCCATAGTGCAACTATCGGAAATGCAGGTTCTCATACTCACAGTGGTAATGCAGTTAGCAATGGAGAACATAATCATGAAGAGAGTAAAGTGCATTTTCGCTGGAAAGATAATAGTAATAAAAACTCGTTTTACAAAACCACAGGTGGACCTATTGGAACAGATAATGAACATGGATTAAATAGTTATACAAATCGTGCTGGAGCACATAGTCACACATTATCTATAAGTGCTAATGGTGTACATAATCATAGTATATCAATAAGTAATAGTGGGAATGGAGATTCTCAGAATTTGCAACCATATGTGGTTGTTTATATGTGGATAAGAGTAGCTTAGATATTAAAAATATGGTTTATAAATTTAGATACAGAGGAAACGATATTTTCGTCCCAACAACACAAGAATTAAATAATCATATTCACTCATGGAATGCTATAACAAATAAACCAAGTTCATTCACTCCTTCCAGCCATAGTCATAGTTTTAATAGTTTAACTGAAAACCTAGCCCCTATAATCCATCAAATCATAGTCATAATTATGCAACTTGGTTAGGTGCTCAGTATGCAAGTGGAACAGAATGGCTAGGTTTTTACAATAAATATGGAGGAACACGTAAAGGATGGATTTGGCATAATGGAAAGCCATCTCTTTATATAACAAATGAAGCAGATAATAATATTTATATGGAGACTTCCACTGGAGAGTTGCGTTTATATTCAACAGCAGCGGATGGCTGTTTTAACTTTCGAACATCCTTATCTACATTCTGGTTTGCTCAAGCAGTATCTGTTCCTAGTTTAATTAATCGGTCAAAAGAGCTATATAAATCTAATATCGTTGAATATAAAAATGCATGGAACATTGTAAAGAATTCAAAGATATATGAGTATAATCTTAAAGATGAATTAGACAATGATATTGATCAAAAACATTATGGATTTATTATTGAAAGAGAAACACTAAAGGAAATTATAGCTGGAAATGGTGAAGGTGTTGATATTTATTCAATATCTTCCCTTAACTGGTTAGCAACACAAGAATTAATTCAAGAGTTAGAGAATCAAAAGAAAGAAATAGAAGAACTAAAACATATGGTCTATGAATTCGAAAAATAATTTTATAATCATTGAAAGGTGGGGTTATAGTGTCATATAAATTTAAATATGGAAATCAAGAAATAGAAATTCCTAAGAAAAGTGAGAGTCTTTGTTATCAATATGATCTAGGAGGTAATGTTAATCTTAATAATATAACTGCAGAAGGTTATTATCATCAGTTATCTAATGCAAACACAAATACAAGTTTAAATTATCCTACAGCAGAAGCAGGATTATTAACAGTTATCAAAAGAGGCTATATTTATCAAACATATCAAACATACTGCAATAGTGGATTTTGGTATCGTAGTCAATATAATGGAATCTGGTATGATTGGAAAAAAGGTGTAAGTTCAGATAAAGATACAATTGCTCATATGACTTCAAAAGGTGGATATTTAGGAATCGATAATGCCACTGGTGGCTATTTGAGAACGCCTCAATATGGTTTGCTTCCAAATACGACAACAAGTGGTAGTAATATTGGAACCTCAAGTTGGAAGTTTTCTCAAGCGTGGTTTTCAAGTACAGTTAATTCTTATTATTTTGTAGCTAATAACAATCAGGGGTTAAGAGTATTAGATACTGGAGGCAATCCTAGAGAAATCCTTTATATGAATCCGAACAATCAGACGGTTTTACCAAATAATGATGTTGTTGTAAACCAATCAATCACAGCTAATACTTATTATGCTTCTAATTGGTATCGTTCCACAGGTACAACTGGATGGTATTCACAAACGTATGGTGGTGGAATTCATATGACTGATTCAACTTATGTACGTGTTTACAATAATAAGCAATTTTATTGTAGTGATAGGATATCATCAGGGAGTTCTATAAGTTCACCTTGGTGGGATACTCAAAATACAAATGAATTTAATATTAATTCAGGAACAGCTAATATTTATTTTGGTTATCGTACAGGTTGGAATAAGGTAACTGGTTGGAAATTTTGTAATGGTACACAATCTACAACAGCTGGTGGGGCTGTTTATGCAGCGTCTTACAATAATATGTCGGACCGAAAAGCTAAGGAGAATATCCAAGAATTGCATAAAGCTAAGGAGTTTATATTATCACTTCAACCATGTACTTATATACTCAAAAATGGGGAAAGCCATGGAAAGCGAAAGCATATGGGATTTATTGCACAAGATGTTTCAAAAACATTGCAAAATTTGGATATAAATGACATGTCAATTGTGAGTGCATCAGTTATTGTCGATAAAGAAGATTTAAGTGGTGAAAATGAAGATGTAAGTATTAAAGAAAAATATTTTGAAGATGGTACTGATGATGATAAATTGAATTGGTATCTTAATTATATTGAATTTATTGCGCCTATGGTTGCGACAATTCAAGAACAACAAAAAGAAATTGATGAATTGAAATTAAAAGTTAATAAAATGATAGAATTGATGAAATGAAGGATTAAATTTATTTAAAGTGTACTTGAGGACACTACTTATATAAAAAGTGGGGAGATTAATATGTCATATAAATTTAAATATGGAAATACGGAAATAGAAGTTCCTAAGAAAAGTGAAAGTCTTTGTTATCAATATGATTTAGGAAACAATGTCAATCTCAATAGTTTAACAATGGAGGGATATTATCATCAAGCTTTAAATGCAAACGCATCAACCACATTAAATTATCCAATAGCAGAGGCAGGTTTATTAACGGTTATAAAAAGAGGTTATATTTATCAAACATATCATACATATTGCAATAGTGGATTTTGGTATCGTAGTCAGTATAATGGAAGTTGGTATCCATGGAAAAAAAGTGCTGATACAAATCTATTAACATGGAATAATATGTCTGGAAAGCCAACGAGTTATACTCCAACTAATCATAATCATGCTTATGCGACTTGGTTAGGAGCACAATATGCAAGTGGAGGAGACTGGTTGGGGTTTTATAGTGCATATGGGGGAAGTAGACGTGGTTACTTACAACATACTGCGTCTTCATTCTATATTTTATCAGAAACAGGGAATATTATTCTTTCGCCAAAAACGGACGTATTGTGCAATGCGAATCTGATTTTAGGTAATGTCAATTTTATTAGTGGACGTACAACAAGTGGAGCAAGTGTTGGTATGCTCGTTCGTGGTGATGATAATAATGTATATGTTGGCTATTATAATAATGGTACAATTATTCGAGGATCTTTTTGTAAATTAGGAAGTTCTAGTGGTGCGACAATAACTTCTGATAGAAATTTAAAAAAGAATATAACCCCATTAAATGATTATGAATTGTTTTTTTCAAAACTAAAACCGGTTTCTTTTGTTTATGATATAACTCATCATAAACGAACGCATTTAGGATTTATTTCTCAAGATGTTGAAAAAGCATTAAAAGAATCTTCATTAAATAATGAAAAGTTTTCAGGTTTATGTATAGATAAAATATCGAATTGTCAAATCTATGATGAAGATTCTGATGAAAGAATCTTATTAAATAAGGGTATAAAAGAAATTTATTCTTTAAGATATGAAGAGTTTATAGCTTTAAATACTCATATGATTCAAAAACAACAAACTGAAATAGATTCTCTTAAAAAAGAGATTCAAGAATTAAAAGAAATGATTTTGTCCTTATGAAGACAATAAACTCATTATAACTTTAACAAAAGTATAATTGTTATAAGAAAATAATTTAAAAATCTGGAGGATATCAATGGATATTGTAGATATTTTAAAAAGACATGGATGTCACATGTCTCAAGAACAACTTATGCACTTTAAGAAAGAATTTCATAGACATTATAAAAGCAATGCTGAGGTTGAACATGTCTTTCAAATCAGAAGAAAACAAGAGAAAGATTTAGAAGATTACAAAATATTAGTCAAAGTGATGAGAGAAAAAAATAATAAACTCAATATAGATAATCAAAAAATTAAGAATGAATTGATCATATATTATGGCAAAGAAAAGACCAAACAAGCAGGAGTTGATATAAAGTATATTGATTTTATAACATATAAAATTTTATCACTAACAGATAATATCGATGATTTTGAGATTATATTAAATCATTTTCTTAATACTCATGATGAGTATAAAAACTCAATAAAATCAGTAGAAGTTGAAAATAAAAAAATCACTACTGAAAGGATATAAAGACTATGGAATATAAAGCAATTATTAAAAGTATGAAAGAATACATTATGGGATGTCCCTATCTTGACGAATTGATAACTACCTATGAGAATGATATCAAGAGTTGGTTTCTTGAAGAAGGACCTAATCATAAAGAAAATATTTCTCAACATTATGTTGATGGTAATACCGAGAGAATCTTAAGATTCTCTTTTTCAATTCTTTTGAGTAAAAGTCAGGATTTAAAGATAAGTATAGAAGAAAGTGGATTCTATGAGTTATTTCAATCATGGATTGAAGATAACAACAATCTTCGGATATTTCCAATATTGAGAGATGGAATTCTTCCTCTTTCAATAGAACTTTTAACAACGGGATATTTTATAGACCTTAAACAAGTTGAAGATATAATGAAATATCAAATTCAATTACAATTTAAATATGAAAAGGAGAATGAAAAATGGATAGTGTAAGAGTCAAAAGAAGCCAATTTGCTACATTTTTAAATACAACACCAAATGGAGATACAGCAACTTATGCACGTATGGGTAAAGGAATTACTTCTGCATCAGTCGCTTATAATCCAACCGTGAATGATGAATTATATATTAGTGAGGATGGAGCAAATAAATCATTAGATAGTTATGCTCCTTCTATGGCAAGTGAACAAATTGCTTTCGCTGGTGACCCTGTTTTTGATTATGTTGATAGTTTAAGACAAGCACGTGCTGTAGGAACTGATGCAAAAACAGATATGCTAATGGTATATATTTATGATAAAGAAGCAGATGGTTCATATTGTGCAGAAAAACAGGAAGTTATTGTTTCTATCAATGAATTTGGTGGCGAAGCAGGTGGTGCAGTGACTATTTCTTATGATGCAGGTTTCTGTGGTGAGCCAGTTAAAGGAACAGTGACAATTACTAATGGAAAAGTCATTTTTAAGGAAGCAACAAAGCCAGAAGTGAGTGAATAATAATTTATCAAGAAGGTACAAGTTACCTTCTTTTTGTTATATAAAAGGGGGATAGTATGGAGACAGTTAATACAATAAGAATAAAGAATAAAAATGAATATATTATTCAAGTGAATGAGCAGGGAGATACAATTTCTTTCAATTTAGAAGATCCAGAACTTATGTTAAAACTTGATAAAACTTATCAGGATATTAGACGTATTCAGCAAAATGCAAAAGCACAGGAATTAGTTATTCGTAAAAAACAGGATCAAAAAACAGAAGGAATGCTTTCCCAAAATGAAAAATCTTTAGCTAAGTTAGCAGTAAAGATGTTTCAGGATATGAGAAAAGTCATGGATAACTTTTTAGGAGAAAATGCATGTCAGAAGATTTTTGGTAATCGTAATTATATAACAATGTATGATGATCTTTTTGAACAGTTAGAACCACATTTTGAAAAAATGAAATTGAATGCAGAATTATTTAAAAAACAAATTCAACAAAAATATACTCAAGATCAAGATGACATTCTCCGATGAAATATCCAAAATATGCATTCATTCATGACAAACAATATCAGCTCAATACAGATTATCATGTTGCTTTAGAATGCTTACAGATTATTGAAGATGAGTCTATTGGTGATAGTGAAAGAACTTATGCAATCATTTATAAACTCTTTGGAATGATTCCAGAAGACCAGGATATGCATGAATTTATACGTATTGCTAGTCATTATCTTGGTTGTGGAGAACAACAGGAAGTTCAAAAACAAAGAAAAAGAGATATGGATTTCCAACAGGATTGGAAATATATTGTTGCAAGCTTTATGAGTGATTATCATATTGATATACAAGAGAGTCATATGCATTGGTATCAATTTATTCACTTTATACAAGGATTTACAGAAGAGTCTATGATGTCTAGAATTCGTGAGTTACGAAATTATGATTTAAGTGATATTAAGGATCAAAAGGTCAAAAGAAAAGTCATGGAAGCACAAAAAGGTGTGGAATTATCTACAAAGTTATCTTCTGAAGATCAGAAGGCAGTAGATGAATTTGAATCACTTTTTATTTAGGAGGTGATTGCTTTGGCAAATGAAATTATGATAATAGATGTAGAAGTGAAAGAAAAAGAATCAAAAGTTAAATTTGAAAATTTATTAAAGATGGCTGATAAATGTGCAAAGAACATTCAAAAAGTTTTTACGACAATTGGTCCAACTATAAACAGTAGTATTTCCCATACAGTTTCAGGAATTTCTGCTGTTTTGATAGGTACAAAAAATGTGTTGGTTTCATTATCAAAATCAGTATTAGGTTACTTAGGGGCTAATCAGGATATAATAGGGCTTATAAATAATATTAAAAATGTGATTGGAGATATGAGTTCACCTATAGAAAATATTTTAAATAATGGAATTAAAAAGTGTGTTGATTCAGCCAATCAGTTGGTCAACTCTTTTGTGAATGCTGGAGTTGCACAAGGAGCTTGGGCGAGTGCTGGTCAGGTGATGAGCGAAACAATGACAAAAGCATTTGATCAAATCAACAGCTTAATTCAAGTGGTAGGACAAAGTTTTCTTAATATATGGAAAAATGGTACTGGAGAACAAACGTTCAATCTGATTCTAGGAATCCTAGCAGCTATAAGCGATATTGTCAATGTCCTCATTAGCGGTTTCCAAACTGCTTGGGAATCTGCTAGTGTTGGAGAAGCTATTATCCAGAATATTTGGAATCTATTTAATAATGTCTTAAGTATAATAACAACTCTTTTAAACTTTATTGGTCAACTTGTTTCCATGATTGATTGGACACCAATTCTAGCAGGTGTTGAGATCATTTCTCAAGCCTTGGCAGATATTACAAGCATTTTTGATGAAGGATTACAAGGAATTATAGAGTGTTTATTAAATGGTGATTTTAGTGGAGCAGGACAAGTTTTGTCAGATACTTTTCAAAATGTCATTAATTATATTATTGAATTTATTGGATCTATCGATTGGGTACAGCTTGGATTAGATGTTGCTCAGATGATAAGTGATGGGATTGGCGCAATTATAGAATTTATTATGGGAATTGATTGGTTGTCTGTACTCACATCTGTTGGCCAATTATGTATTGAAGGATTAATGGCAGGTCTGCAATTTTTAGGAACTGTTGTTTTAGATTTGTTTGGAAAGATGGTTGATACGGTTTTTGAGTTTTTAGGAATTAATGGGGCGTCGTCTAAGTTTTTTGAAATAGGTTTATCAATATTAACTGGAATAAAAGAAGGTCTAACTGGAGTAGCAGAATGGTTTGGTGAATTGTTTACAAATGCTTATAATAAGGTCAAGGAAGCATTTTCTTCTGTATCAACATTTTTTACTGGGATGTGGGAAAATATTAAAAGTACATTTGGTAATGTTGTTAGCTGGTTTAAAGAACGTTTTTCTGAAGCATGGACGGCTGTTAAGAATGTTTTTTCAAGTGGTGGAAAAATATTTGATGGTATTAAAGATGGTATCTTAAATGGTCTTAAAACTGTTATTAATGGAATTATTGGAGGTATTAATAAGGTCATTAAGGTTCCTTTTGATGGTATTAATTATGCATTGAGACAAATTAGAAACGTAGATATACTTGGTTTTCAACCCTTTAGTTGGATTGGAACAATTAGTGTTCCTCAAATTCCGAAATTAGCACATGGTGGTATTGTTAATCGTCCAACTTTGGCAATGATTGGAGAAGCAGGTAGAGAAGCTGTTTTACCTTTACAAAATAATACCCAGTGGATGAAAGAACTTGCTGATATGATCAGTTTGAATCGTCAAAACAATAATGAAGAATCAACAATTAATCTTTATATAGATGGAGAAAAATTATACCAGTGGTTTATCAAAAAGCAAAGAAAAGAAAGGATTGTTCTTAATGGCTAAACAAGTATTAATTATTGAAGGATGGGAAGTCCCACACCTTATTAAATATGCAGTGAGTTATAACAAAGTTTGGGCAGATGATACTGGGCAAGATATGAGTGGTGAAAAAAAAGGAACTTTAATAGGATTATTTCCAAAATTGAATGTAGAAGTAGGTTCATTTCAAGCAGATGAGATGGCACTTTTTCTTTCTCAAGCAAATAAAGCAAAATTAAAAATTGAATGGCATGATGCAGAAAATCAAGTTATGAGAAGCGGTGAATATTCGCTGGATGATGTTACAATTGATTTGAAGAATGTTGAAAGAATGGTTTATAATCCGTTTTCATTTCAATTGACACCTATCAAAAAGAGGTGACAATATGTTTAAACAAAAGATAGATGAATATGGAAAAATGATTTCTATTCAAATACAATATGATGATATTATGATAGAACGTCATAATGTTATTTCGTGCACAAAGACTTTCAAAGGCGATATGTTTAAGTCTATTATGCAATATATTGATATTGAATTAGAGGGATTTCATAATGTAAAAGATAAAGAAGTTGTGGTTTCTTTTGGAGTGAAGCTAGAAGAAGATGAGAAATTTGAATATATATCATGGGGAACTTTTATCGTTGATAATGAAAGTATAGAGAAAGTTATTGAAACTCATTCTACTCGTTTTACTGCTTATGATAACTTGTATAAATCTCATATTAAATATGATTTGAATTTAGTCTATCCTATGACAGTTAAAGAATTTTTGATAAAGATATGTGAGAAATTAAATTATCATCTTGTAACATATGATTTTATCAATGCTGATAAAATGATTTACGAGGAAAAATACATTGATGAATATGAAGTAACATATCGTGATATCTTAGATGAAATTGCAGGTGTTGCAGGTGGTGGTATTTTATTAAATGGAGATGACTTATCTATTGTTTATCCTAGGACAACTGATTATGTGTTGGATGAGCATAATTTAAAGAGTTTAAATATATGTGATCAATTTGGTCCTATAAATACATTAGTATTATCAGATGATTATCAAGATGATACTTTTTATAAGGAAGATATATTATCAGTTGCTGAAAATGGCAGGACGGAAGTTAGAATTTCTCAAAATCAAATGATGCAAAAGAATAGAGAAGAGTTTATTGATGATTTATTTAATCAAATCAACGGTCTTGAATTCTATCCTTTTGAATTAGAAAGTTTTGGTTTTTGTTATCTTCAACCTTATGATCTTATCGTTATCAAAGACCGATTAGGGCAAGAACACAAATGTCTCATTTTGAATGATGTCATAAGTGTCACAACAGGTTTAAAAGAAACGATAAGTTGTTCTTTACCTGAATCAAATGTTACTGATTATTCTAAAGCGAGTAAGGAAAAGAAAAAGCTTTATCAAACAATTTTAACAGTTGATAAGCAAAAACAAGTTATTGAAAGTGTTGTTAAACAAAGTGAAGAAAGTATAGAACTTGTTAATGATTTTAAAATTTCACTTGATGGTATTGAAAGTCAAGTCGAAAAAGTCTCAAATGCTATTTATAAATTTGAAACGGGTCATCATAATATATTTGAGAATTGTAATCAATTTCTTTATAAAGATATAACTTCTACTGATATTGAATATAAAGATGATATGATTTTAGGAATTAATAAGGATTATATGCAAGGCAAGGATATATGTATTTCTGTAGATATTTGTGTTATTGGTGGAAGAGTTGGAGAACTTGGCAATTATATTGGAGCCGAGTTTGAAATAGGCTATGCAGACAGTACAAAAAAATTGTATAGCACAAGATGGTATCTGGGGCAGTACAGTTTACAATATCTTCTTCAAACAAGTACAATTGACCATGAAGAACGTATATGGGCGCATTTCAAGATTGAAGATAAAGAAATTGTTTCAGTTTCAAACTTGAAAATAATGATTGCTTTAAATGCACAAAAAGCAGTTATAGCTAATCCAAAAGTTGAGTTTGGAACATATCCAAGTGGGTTTGAATTTGATGTAACTTATGTAAGAGATAACGTCGAAACAATCCAAAAAGATTATACTGAAATGAAACAGGAAGTAGGAAGTTTATCTCTTCAAGCTGTTTCGCTGGAAGAACAAATAACAACGATTCAAGGTGATGTCTCGTCAGTAGAAACAAGATTACAAAGTACTGAATTCAAATTAACACCAACCGAAATTACTGCGATGGTTAATGAAAAGATTGGAACTGATGGTGAATTAACATCAATGAAAGTGACAATTAATAAGGATGGTCTTGATGTTAAGAATGGAGCAATTTCCATTACAAACAACAATGGAGTAAAAGTATTATATGCAGATACTTATGGAAATTTGATTGGTAATCAAATTACAATTAATAACTTGAAAACAAGTTCGGGATTGATAGGGAAATTTATAATTGATGATAAAGGATTATCTTATAAAGAAAACTTAAATATTGATCAAAAACCATGTACATTCCAATTGGATATTCATCCTAATGCTCAAGATAGTTTTATGAATTGGAGTCTTAAAACAAATGATCAAAGTGCTGATGAATTTACTGGTTCTTTAACATATTCAGGCATGAATTGTCGTTCTATAAATAGTATGTTTTTTACATCTGCAATGGCAGATATTGGTGATTGTTCAATATCAGAACTAGCAGCCTCATATATCAATATAGAACAAAATTTAAGAGTTCTGGGGACAACAAATTTAAATGAATGTAATATAACTGGACAATGCTATGTTCGAAACAGCAAAGGACAATCAGTATCTATGAAAAGAATTGCCGATTTAGTCGGCTGAGGAGGATGTATGGAATTTAAAAATATAGAAATTATAAATATTGCTAATGCATTAACAAATATCTACAATTGCTCTAAGACAGCAAAACAAAGATTTTATATTGCCAATGTTGCAGATGATTTTCTACACAAAAGCAGTATGTTAAAAATAGAAATTAACAAAATAATCGAAGATGAAGGAAACGTTGAAGATGGCAAAAAGAAATTAGAAATAACAAACGAACATTATGTTGATTTAATGGATGGTGTTACAAAGATTGAATTTGATAAAGTTCCTTTATCATTGTTGAATGATATTGATGTACAAATAAACGATATGATTGCAATAAAAAAAATAATCAAGGAAGGTGATTGATTGTGAATCCTGAAATAGCACGTATTACATTTAAAGATAAAAAAGATTATCAAGTCCCAAATGCAGATGAAGAATTTCTTATTCGTGCTAAAGATATGAATGAAATAAAAAATACTTTTAATGACAGTGCACAAGCTATACAGAACGCTCTTAGACAAGTTGCAGCAGCCTATGGATATCTAGGAGATTATAAGATAGAAAATGGTTTATTCTATTTTAAAAAGGCTGATGGAGCATGGGGAGAAGGAATCAACCTCAATGTGTCAGTTGAAGAGTTTGAAAGCGTTGTGAGACGTGTAACGAGTTTAGAAACAAACGGTGTTGCAGTTGGAGATACATTGCCACATGGTTCTATTGTTTATGTCGAAGGTGATGAAAAAGATATTCCAACTGGATATCAAAAGCTCGATATAGTTCCCCAGCCATCTAAGCAATTGTTAATCAATAATGGTTTTCAGGTTAATCAAAGAGGTCAGACTGCATATAGTGGAGAAATGAAGAAATGCTTTGATGGCTGGTTTTTAATAAGAGGATATGTAACAAATGTCGCTTATGCCACTTATCCAAAACCTGAAAATGGGATATTGATGGTCTATAACACCGAATATGAAAACAATCAGTTATGGCAATTTCTTGATGGAGAACTAGATTATGAAAAATATTATACATTATCCTATATGGTAGATGGAGTTCATTATAGTTTTACATTTAAGCCAACGCCAACTGGATATCAAGAAAATGTCCACGATAAATTTAGGATTTATACTGCATTAGAAAGTTCTAGACAGAAAAGAGCTGTTTGTATTGATCTGTTTAAAGGAAAAGCTATTAATCTGGAATATATAGACCTATTCGAAGGAAAGATTGCGTATCAACATCGAAAAGATTATGCAACAGCATTGATTGAGTGTCAAATGGTCGCTAGAGAAATAGAGATTAATCAATCTGGGTACGTTGCTGGATCAACACCAGTAAAAGGAACGATAAATTTTTGCATAGAGATGAATGTGATACCTACTTTTGTAATTATTAGTGCTGGAACAAGGCAAAATGTAGCTAGTGTCAGTATAGAAGTAAATAGTAAAAGACTTATTTATACAATAACAACATCCGCAGCTGGGTATTTTACATTAGATGGATATAAACTTATTCTAAGCTGTGAAACAGCATAGAAAGGAGGAAACTTATGGGATTTTATGTACAGAAAGTATCACAGACTGCACCAGTATCCAATGTATCTGTAGATGATTTGGAAATAGGAAAAGATGAAGATGTTATAAATATTAAAGGAACAAAAGTTCTCTTAAACAGTATTGGTTTCTACTGCGGTGAAAGAAATGGATGTATTTTAATAGGGAATTATCAGGAATGGTTGGAGGCTGGAAAGCCAGTTATGCCAACAGAATAGGAGGAAAAGGCAATGTTTAAAGAATTCAAATTTACTCTCCGAAAACTCGGGGGGTACAAATCCCCATTATTACAAGAAAGGAGGACGCTATCGCTTAGGGGTAGCAACTCCAAAAAGAGAAGAGGTGGATGCATGTAGCATTCACTGTGATAAGTTATGTTAGCCCTATTGACAGAAGGCAGTTTTGAAAGTGGAAGAAACGACTATGGAGCATATATAAAGTTTCCAGATGGAACATTAATTATGTGTGGATCTGTAAAAATCAACGTAACTGAAAACAACACTTATTCAGGGTCTGCAACCGTAAAATATCCAATGTCGCCATCGATAATTCATTATATTGGAGTTACAAACATTTACACTTATTCTCCTGCCAACATATGGTCGACCGCTTCTCGGGAATTATCTGGATGCAAGTTTTATTTTAACAATCGAGTTGGCTTAAACACTGGTCAGTCTGCTGATGCAAATTGGTTTTTAATAGGACGCTGGAAATAACTTATCACAAATGCTATTAAGCAAAACATATGCTAAAAATGCAAAAATACGAAGATACGAAATGGATAACAATTTCGAGTGGAATTTATTATAGAATTATAAATGGAATATTATATATAAGGTTTGTATATGTTAATTTTTCTTTCGATTCATTAAACAAATGGAAGACTGTAGGGTTCTTACCATTTGAAATAGATTCACAGTTTGATTATCAGATAAATAATAACTATACATACAATAATATTGTTGATATAAGAGTTATGAGCAGTGGTGAAATGGTTGCTGCTTCTGCAACAAGCACAACAGTTCAATTGGCTGGTATGGTTATAATTCCACTATAATAGCAATTCTTTTCTTTTAGATAGCAATATAAAAAATGTATATTGTACCAACAAGTGAAAGTTTTAAATGGGAAAAATACAATCTGATCAATCCAGATACCGTAAAATTTGTAACATATAATGGAACTGTATATTACAATAAATATTTAGGGCTTATGCAAATAACATTAGCTCTACAGGATAATAGTCATCACGGTGCCGATTATTATATTATTGGAAAATTTCCAGAGCAACTTAAACATTTAATCAAAAAAACAGTACGATTAAACGATGGGATATGTACATCCATCAATGGAGCAGCAACAGCAATGTATCTGGAAATTATGGAAAACGGGGATTTGCGAGCAGTCACAGCTGTAGGTAATCCAGAAGGGTATAGATATAGATACAACTGTGTATTTAATGTTGATATGTTTGATTAGTTCTCATGCACTCATAGAGTGCTTTTTATATATAAAAAATTGAAGGTGAGGAAAATGAAGAAAATGGAAAAAGTTTTCAATAGCATTGTAGCAGTCATTGCTACATTTTTTACTTATTTGTTTGGAGGATGGGATATAGCTTTAATTGTACTTGTTGCCTTTATGGTTCTTGACTATGCAACTGGCATGATGTGGGCTTATATACAAAAAACTTTAAATTCACAAATCGGATTCAGAGGTTTGATAAAAAAGTGCATGATTTTGGTTGTTCTTATTATTGCAGTTTTACTAGACAGAATGATTAATTCAGGAACTGCTGTATTTCGAACTTTAGTTTGTTATTTCTACATAGCAAATGAAGGAATCTCTTTATTAGAAAATGTTTCTCATTTGGGATTACCTATTCCAGATAAACTTAAAAATGCATTACAGCAATTAAATGAAGTTGAAAAATAAGATGCGATGTATGACTAATCTTAATTAAGGAGGAAAATATTATGGTAAAAATGAAAGTACAAGATTTTATTACAAAAGCTATACAAGTTGAGAAAGTTCCTACATTGTATGGATGGGGTAAGTTTATGAATAGTTATAATGGGAATTATTTACTTTGTGATTGTTCAGGATTAATTAAAGGAATTTTATGGGGATATCCTGAGAAAGGGAAATATGCTTCCAATCAGGTTCTAGATATCAACGCAAATACAATGATTAAGCAATGTTCAAAGGTTTCTACAAACTTTCATAAATTACCTTTAGGAGCACTAGTTTGGATGGAAGGACATATTGGAATTCATATAGGAAATGGTGTATGTGTTGAATCTAGTCCTATTTGGGAAGATGGTATCCAGTGCACATTTATTAAGGGAAGTGGGTATTCTAATACCAGAAAACTTAAAGAGCGTAAATGGACAAAACAAGGCTTATTTGATAAATATATTGATTATTCCCAAAATCCAGTTCAATCTCATAAATCAATTTTTGAAATTGCAAAAGAAATTATTGCTGGACTATGGGGAAATGGTCAAGAACGTAAGCAAAAACTTGAAAAAGCAGGTTATAACTATCATGATGTTCAATCAGAAGTCAATAAATTAATATCTAATCCCAAAACAACAACAGAACTTGCAAAAGAGGTTATAGCTGGAAAATGGGGAAATGGAACAGAACGTAGAAATAAACTGATTAAAGCTGGATATGATTATGATGCAATTCAGGCAAAAGTAAATGAAATTTTAAAATAATAAAGAATAGTAAGATTTAATTGTTCAAAAGAATGATTAAGTCTTTTTTATTTTCAATTCTCATTTTATTTTGTTATGATAATAAAGAGAAGGTGAAATCATGGCAAAAGGAAGATTATTTGAAATATTATATTATTTAATTGATAAAAAAGAAACAACTGCAAATGAATTAGCAGAGTATTTTGAAGTTTCTGTACGTACAATATATCGTGATTTAGATCGCCTACTGGTTGCTGGAATTCCTATTATTACAAAACAAGGGAGTAAAGGAGGCGTTTCATTAGATAAATCCTATGTTTTAGATAAAACATTATTAGACAATCATGAACAAGAACAAATCTTATTGGCTTTACAAAGTCTATCTTCTTTACAACTAGATGAATATAGTGATTTATTTCAACGTATGAAAAATATCTTTCAAAAAGAGAGTCATGATTGGATAGAGGTGGATTTTACATCATGGCATCAAAATAAAGAAATGAATGATAAATTCAATCTTTTGAAAACAGTGATTTTTAAACATCAAATTATATCTTTTGAATATATCAATGCACATGGTGATAAGAGTTATAGAACAGTTTTTCCTATTAAAATATTCTTTAAAGCCAATGCGTGGTATTTACAGGCATATCAGTCAGATAAAGATGTTTATAGAACTTATAAGTTGTCACGAATGAATGAAATTTGTTTACATGAAGATTATTTTGACTTACACAAACTGACTAACATTCCTCAAGTTTTAGAATACCATGAAGATGTTAAAAAAATAGATGTTATTCTTAAATTTCAAAAGTATCTAGGTAGTTTTGTCTATGATGAATTCCCATATCATGATATAACAGAAGATAACAATGGTTATTTGGTAAAAACAAGTGTACCTAATCATCAATGGCTTTTATCTTTTCTATTATCTTTTGGCAAAGGTATAGAGATTATTGAACCTTTAGAATTAAAACAAGAATATGTGAAAGAAATACAAGATATTCTTAATATTTATAACTAACCTGACATATGTTGTCAGGTTAGTTATGTTATGATGGAAGCAGAAAGAAGGTATAGTATGGAAATGATTACACTAACACCAGAAAATATTAAAAAGGAACATATTTGTTGTGCCATTGCAAGTGAGAAAGATCCACAAGTTCATTCTAAAAAAACTTGGTTAAAAGAACAGATGAATAATGGTTTAATCTTTACGAAAATGAATGTGAGAGGAAAATGTTTTATTGAGTATTTACCACTAGAATATGCATGGGTTCCTATTCAAGGTGAAAATCTTATGTATATTGATTGTCTTTGGGTTGCGGGTAAATTTCAGGGACAAGGTTATGCTTTACAGTTGTTAAACAGTTGTAAGCAGAAAAGTATAGAATTAGGTAAGAAAGGGTTAGTTATCCTTTCTTCACAAAAGAAATTGTCTTATCTTATGGATTATCATTTCTTAGTGAAACATGGATTTAAGAGTGTTGGAACATGGAATGGTATTTATGAATTGATGTTCTGTTCGTTAAGTGATGATGCGAAAGAACCAATATTTGCAGTACCGGAAATGGTTGATGATGGTTTGGTTCTTTATTATACTCATCAATGTCCATTTTGTGTTAAATATGTTCAAATGCTTAAAGACTATTGCAAAGAACAAGATATTCCACTTCAATTAAAACATATAGAAACTCTTGAACAGGCGCAAAACGCTCCTACCCCATTAACAACTTACAGCCTGTTCTTTAATAAAAAATTTATGACAAGAGAAGTTCAATCAATAAAAAGATTTGAAAAGACTTGGAGTGAACTTCATGGTTAAATTAGATTATAAAAAAGAATATAAAGATTTATATATGCCTAAGGGCATACCTACATTTATTGATGTTCCACCAATAGCTTATGTGATGGTGGAGGGAAAAGGAAATCCAAATACATCAAAAGAATATCAAGCAGCAGTTGGTATACTTTATGCAATTTCATATGCAATAAAAATGAGTAAAATGGGAAAGAATCAGCCAGTTGGTTATTTTGATTATGTTGTTCCACCATTAGAAGGCTTATGGTGGGGAGATGATGAATATTTTGATGGTAAACGTATTGTTGATAAAGATAAGTTTTATTGGAAGTCAATGATTCGCTTACCTGAATTTGTTACACCTGAATATTTTGAACAAGTCAAAAAAGAAGTTGCTATTAAAAAACCAGAAATTGATGTTAGTTTGGCTCAGTATTTTGTATATGAAGAAGGACAATGTGTTCAAATCATGCATAAAGGTTCATATGATGATGAACCTGAAAGTGTGGCGAAAATGAATCAATATATGAAAGAGCACAATTATATATGTGATATCAATAATCATCGTTATCATCATGAAATCTATTTGAGTGATCCTAGGCGCTGCAAACCAGAAAATTTAAAAACAGTCATTAGACATCCAGTGAGAAAAAAATAAACTGGATGTTTTCTCTATTAATTTTAATGATAGAACTCATCATCACTGAAATATTCATAATGATATACAGGATATGATTTCTTTTGATTGGTTAACTTTATGAGAAAAATTGAAGGGAAAAATACATACAAGAGTGATGAAATATTGTGCTATTAAAAATATGACATTTTGTTATTCTCTCAATCTGAATGTCCATTATGGGAGTATGATGGGAACTTTGATGGTTTGTCTTGAAAGATATTGTTATAGTAAAAAAAGAATTTAAAAATTTTATTATTTTTTTCTTCTAGATTGACGATTATAGATGAAATACATCTTTTCCAATCAATTCTAGACAGTGATGAAAGAATAAGAATAATCATTGCAAAGAGAAGTCAAAAAATAAAAATGCATATGATTTGAAAGATTTCTATATCTTATTATACTGTTAAGAAAAAGGAGGTATGTTGCAATGGTCAATATGCAAAAAGTAGCAGTCATTGGTTGTGGGTTTGTTGGTGCAACGTCAGCTTTTAGTTTAATACAAAGTGGATTATTTTCTGAAATGGTTTTGATAGATGCAAATCATGAAAAAGCTGTTGGTGAAGCTATGGATTTAAGCCATGGAAGTGCTTATTCAACACCAGTTAAGATATATGCTGGAAATTATGATGATATTGTTGATGCAGGGTTAATTGTCATTACAGCAGGTGCGAATCAAAAACCAAATGAGACAAGATTAGATTTGGTGAAGAAAAATGTTTCAATATTTAAAAGTATTATTCCAGAAATTAAGGAAAGAAATTGTGAAGGAATTTTATTAATTGTTTCTAATCCAGTAGATATTCTCACATATGTAACATTAAAGTTATCTGGATTTCCAGCAAATCGTGTGATCGGATCTGGAACTGTTCTTGATACTGCTAGATTGAAACATGTATTAGGTGAGCATCTTCAAGTAGACAGTCGTAATATTCATGCTTATGTTATTGGTGAGCATGGAGACAGTGAATTAGCAGTTTGGTCAGGTGCACAAGTTGCAGGAATTCATATTAATCATTTTTGTGAATTACGAGGCCATTTTCAGCATCAGGAAGCTATGAATAGGCTTTATCAGGAAGTACGTGATAGTGCTTATCATATTATTGAAAGAAAAGGTGCAACATATTATGGTGTTGCTGTAGCAGTGAAACGAATTGCTGAAGCAATTGTTAAAAATGAACATGCTGTGTTGCCTATTTCAAGTTTGATGCAAGGTGAATTTGGTTTAAGTGATCTTTGTTTAAGTATTCCAACCGTTGTTGGGAACAAGGGAGTTGAAATGGTTGTTGATATTTATTTGGATAACGAGGAAAAGCAAAAACTCTTAGAGAGTGCCCATGCATTAAAACAGGTTTTAAAAAGTTTAGATATTTAAAAAGGAGTTTATTAAACTCCTTTTTATTGTGGATAAATATGCTGATCAATTTTAAAATATAAGGATTGTAAATCTCTTTTTAGAATTTCTAATGGACCAATCATATCAGATTTATCCAAAGTTGTACAAGCAACAGACATCATATCTATCATATCAATAGCTTGTGATAAGTGCTGTAAGGTTTCATCTAATAATGTCTTTTCTTTTTCCATTTTGTATACCTCGCTTTTTGATATAGTATACCTAACTCTTATCATTATTATAATATATTGCCGAATATTCGGCAATATTATTGTGAAGAATATCACTTTATAATAAGAAAAGAGAGGAGTGGTTTTCATGATTACTTTTGAACCATTTTTTGAAACTTTAGAGAAAAAGGGCATATCACAATACCAATTAATTAATGATTATGATGTTAGTAGAGGAACGTTAGATGCATTGCGTAAAAATAAAAGTGTGACTTTAAATACTATCGTGGATTTATGTATGATATTAGATTGTGAAATTCAAGATATTGTCAGAGTTATAAGGGATTAGTACAGCCATAAGGGCTGTTTTTTTCTACATTTTTTTTCGAAAATATAAAAAACAAAATAAACCGACTCTACAATGTAAAATATTTATGATATAATAAAATAATTGATTGGAGGGGACAAAATGCATATTCAAGATAAAGAAATTAGAAGGGTGATTCATGATGAAAAAGAATATCGTTATGGGAGATTTATAGATATTCAATCTCAATTAGAAAGAATGACAATTTCTTTAGATGAGGATAATGGCTGTTATCGTATTAATGCAAGAATGAATGATCATAATGAACGTATTATTATATCGATGAAAATTTCACACGATGGAGAAATTATTCAAAGTTCATGTTCATGTCAGACGCATAATCATTGTCGGCATATGGCTGCGATTTTATTTTATTTAAGAAAATTAACAATATCATCTTTTCCATATTTTTATGAACAAAATGGTGAGGATAATAAAGTATTAAAGTTAAAACAGATAGAGCAACAAAGACAAGAACGTATTTTATCAAAGAAACAGCATGATTCATTAGATTTAATACAATTATATAAAGATCAACTGTTAAGAGAATCATTGATTCCACTATCATCTCAGCAGTATCAATTAAAGATTTTTGTTCAAAGGAGAAAAGAAAAACTAATTATTGCATTAAAAGTTGTTAATGAAAATCAAAGTTTTGTAGTTAAAAACATTGAAACTTTTTTAAATGCAATTGTTCATCATGAGAGTATTAAATATGGCAAAACATTTGAATTTATCCATAGTGAAAGTGCTTTTGATGATAATTCATTAGAAATATTAAATTTTATAAAAGAATGCTTTTTAAAGAATCAATTCTTACAAAAAGGTTTAATGAAAGCACTGATTGTCAGTGATGAACATATTGATGCTTTTTATGATCTTATGAGTTCACTTCCTTCATCATATTGTGATATAGGTTTTGATAAAAGAGAATATCGTATTCCAATAGAAATATCTTCAAAAGAAGAAAGTTATATACTAGATTTAAAAGATTATCAGGAATTTAATCAGGTGATGATGACATCAAAGTATATGTATACATTAGAAGATGATATAATGTATAAATATGATTTTCACGAACCGGAGAAATTAATAGCATTTTTACGTAAATTATTAGAAAGTCGGGGAGGACTTTATATTTCAAAAGAGATGCTAACTGATTTTTATAAATACATATTGGTTGATTTATTAGATGATATTGATTTAGATACACATCTATTTGATGAATATCGTCAAGAGAATATGATTAATTTATATGGTGATATGAGTAAGGATGATCAGATCTGTATTCAGTTAGAATATATTTATGATGATGGCATCATGTACGGATTTGATGAGGATAATCAACATAAATCAAAGGAAGCTGATTTAATTGAAAACTATCTAAAGCCATATATAGAAGATATTGATGATCATGTTATTTATTTACAGTATGACCATGAGTTTGCATATCAATTTATGAAAGAAAGTCTGCCATATCTTTCAACTTATTGTCAGGTATATGTGACTGATGCTTTAAAAGGTTTTTCAACGAGTCAGGACATGCACATTCAAGTAGGGGTGAATATGAGTCATGGCTTGCTATCAATCCATATTGACAGTGTTGATGTAGATAAAAATGAATTGATAGATATTTTAAAAGCATATAAGAAAAAACGTAAGTTTTATAAATTAAAAAATGGAAAAATTGTTTCTTTAGAAAATAAAGAGTTTAAGGAATTGGATGAATTGACAACATCCTTGCAACTTAAATCACAAGATATTGTGAATGGAAATATAGAAGTTCCAACATATCGTTTATTTGAATTAGATCAAATGATGAATCATGAATCAGTTATTGATTATACAAGAGGAGAAGAATTTGATCAGTGGATGAAGCGATTGGAGACATCATCTCAAGATTATCAGGTGCCTACACCTTATCAAAATATATTGAGAGAGTATCAGGTTGAAGGATATCAATGGCTACGTTTAATGGAACATTATGGTTTTGGTGGTATTTTGGCAGATGATATGGGATTGGGAAAAACACTGCAAATGATTGTTTATCTTGAAAGCATGAAAGATCAAGATACTCATTTGGTGATTACACCAGCAAGTTTACTCTTGAATTGGCAGGATGAAATTGAAAAGTTTTCTGCTTCATTACGTGTTTTGTGTATATATGGACAAAAGGCACATCGTGATGAATTGATTGAAAAGCTTGATCAATATGACGTTGTTATTACTTCATATGATTATTTAAGAAGAGATATTGATATGTATGAAAATAAAAATCTACATACTATTGTTCTTGATGAAGCACAATATATCAAAAATCCTAAAACACGCAATGCGATATGTGTCAAAAGATTAAAAGCAAAACAGCGTTTTGCTTTAACAGGAACGCCTATTGAAAATTCATTAGCAGAGTTATGGTCTATTTTTGATTTCTTAATGCCATATTATCTATATCATTATGCTTATTTCTTAGAGAATTTTGAAAAACCTATTGTGAAAGAACATGATGAGGATAAACAGTTAAAACTTAAAGAGATGATTTCACCATTTGTTTTAAGAAGAAATAAAAAAGATGTTTTAACTGAATTACCTGATAAAATTGAACAAACATTATATTTACGATTTAATGAAGAAGAAGAAAAGTTGTATTTAGGGAACCTTGTTCAAGTTAATAAATCTTTACAGGAAAAATTAGATATTCATCAATTAGGAAGAATTGATATTTTAGCAATGTTAACAAGATTAAGGCAACTCTGTCAAGATTCACGTTTATTGTATGAAACAGTTGAAGAACCATCTTCTAAACTCAAAGGATGTATGGAACTTATTCATTCTTTAAAAGAGAATCATAAGAAGATTTTATTGTTTTCATCATTTACAAGTGTCTTGCATTTGATCGAAGAACAGTGTCATAAAGAACATATTTCATATTATTTATTAGATGGAAGTATCTCTAAAGAGAAAAGAAAGAAAATGGTTGATGCTTTTCAAAAAGATGAAACAACTTTATTCTTGATATCTTTAAAGGCAGGTGGAGCTGGTTTGAATTTAACAAGTGCTCAGGCAGTTATCCATTTTGATCCATGGTGGAATATGTCAGCCAAAAATCAAGCAACTGATCGAGCTCATCGGATTGGTCAAAAAGAAGCTGTTCAAGTCTTTTCACTCATTATGAAGAATAGTATTGAAGAAAAGATTATGGATTTGCAAAATCAAAAGAAGAATCTTGCTGATACTTTTGTGGAAGGAAATGAAGGTATGATTTCTACAATGAGTATTGATGATATGAAAGCATTGTTTGAAATATCATAATATATATAAATGAAGAATTGAGAGGACAAAAAGTCTTATCAATTCTTTTTTATTATAATGAATAGTTGAAAGGAATGACGTCTAGAAGAGGAGGAGAAACAAATAAGTTTTTATCAGATAAAATATATTTTTATATTTATTGATATAGAAAAGGTATTTTACAGAGAATAAAAATACGAAGTCTATATAGTTTGTGAAATACAAAAAAGTCCTGAATAAAGGAGTGAAAAATATCAGGAGATAAATAAAGAATAAAGATAAATATAGAAAAGTGTAAAAATGTATATAAAATTGGTAAAAGTGAAGAATTTACAAATTTTTGAATGTCGAATATTGTAGAATAAAAGACAAATTAATGCTTTATTTGTCATTTTAAAGGTCGTTTTGCGCCTAGATATTGCAAAAGTGCTTGAAAAAGGGTATTTCGTATATAGGGGAGGTATTTATATGAAAGTCACATATCGTGAAGATTCAAAGATGAATCACTATGAAATGCAGTTAGTTGTTCATCCAAAGAATAGGAGACTGGCAAAATTACTAGCGAAACAGTTTAAAGAAACGCTTGGAGAAATTGAAGTTTTGGATGAATATAGAAATAAATATCCTTTATCATTATTAGCAGTTTATTATTTTGAAATGGTTGATCATAAAATGTTTGTTTATACAGAAAATGAGGTTTTTCGGCTTCATTGTGTAACAATGGCTGCCTTAAAGGAAGCTGTAGAATCTTATGGTTTTTATCAGGTTAATGTGAGGACACTTGTCAATGTGAAGCATGTTGTAAAATATAAAAAACAAAAAGGATGTCGTCGCCAAATGATCTTAGATAATGGTGATAGATTAATTTCAAGTCGTCATTATCGTGAAGAATTTGATCGTATGATAGAAGAACGACATGAGTCAAGAATTCTTGAAAAAGACCCAGATAATCTGAGTCATGAAAAGTAATGATGAATTTTATTACGTGGATTTTTGTGGGACATAATTTCTTTTTGTTTATGTGCTGACATATGAGTATAAATCTGGGTTGTTGTGATGGAACTGTGACCAAGAATTTCCTGAATATATCGAATATCTACATCTTCTTCTAACATCATTGTTGCAAATGTATGTCTAAACATGTGTGGAGTAATATGTGAATCGATATGAAACAGATGACAGTATTTAACAATCATAAAACGAATAGATTGTTCAGAGAGATGATGCCCTAATCTATTAATAAAAAAGTAAGGGCTTTTCTCAATTTCATCTTGGAAAAGTCTTTGATAGGATAGTAGAGATTGAATGAGATTTTGATTATCAATATAGATAATTCTCTCTTTACTTCCTTTCCCATTAATAATGATGGTATTCTCACGAATAAAAACATTTGATTTTAAAAGATGGGAAACTTCACTGACTCTTATCCCTGTACAAATTAACAATTCTAAAATAGCGATATCTCGTGTAATAACACGATTTGATGTTTGTTTGGAATAAGCATAAAGAGACTGGTAGAGATGGTTTAATTCATGAAGTGTAATTGTTTTTGGTAAGCGTATGGGTTCTTTAAAGCGATAATCTATTTTATGAAATGGATTTTCTTTTAAGAAATCCTGTTTTTCTAGATAAGTATAAAAAGCTTTAATAGCAGCAATCTTCCTTTTCACAGTTCTTGGTTTATATGTTGTATGAAGTTGTTGGATATATACAGATATATCTTTTTTATTTTTTAAGTTTTTAAACTGCATATAGGTGTAAAACTGGTTAAGGTCAATCCGATAGGCTTTTAGTGTTTTGCCAGTCAATCTCTTTTGATATTGACAATAATTTAAGTAATTTTCTACATGTTTATATTTCATTTTTGTATCCTCCTAATGATATTGCTATATTAGTATGACAAATTTTGACAAAAAAATGAATGGTATGAGATAAGAAAATCATTAAATATTGTCATTAATACGACAATACCAAAAATAAATAAAACAATATATAATGTAAAAGTATAATATTATAGATGGTTTGTAGTTCATATGTTATCTTCATCTTTAGTAAAAATGTGTATATATGGGTAGTTATCCTTGGGGAGGATGACTTTTCTTTTATAGGGTGTTATCGCAATAAAGATAATATTAATATTTGAAATTCCTTTTATAGTAATATATAGGAGGAAATTGTATGAAAATTAGTTATGATCCGTTTTGGAAAACAATTAAAGACAAAGGACTTAATCAATATATACTCATCAATAAGATGGGTGTAAGAAGTAGTTTAATCCATAAATTGCGACATGACTTAGATATCCGTGTCTCAACTTTATCAGATTTATGTGAATTACTTCAATGTAAAATTGAGGACATTGTTGAATTAAAGGAAGAATAGTTTTTAAGCATAAAATTATAATAACTATAATAATAAGGATAACCTAAGGGTTATTTTTATTTTTAATGAAAAGATTATTTGGGAAATGTGGAGACTTCTTAAAAAGAATTTCATATCTGAGATTTTTTATGTTTATTTTTATAAACAGAAGTTATAAAACGATAATGAATGATAAATACACGTTTGTGAATTGATTGGTATTGGGAGATAGTTATTATTGTCGAAATATGTTATAAGAAGATTAAGGACTGCCATATACCTCTATAAAATAATAAATATGTAAGTCAAAAGAGTGCGTATGGCAAGATGATTAATAATTTTGTATGCACTTATTTTTATTTTAAGGAGGTCTATGATGAAAGATAAACCATATCCTTTTATAAAAAATCGTTATTATAAAGGGAAACTACTACGTACTGAAGACTTTGAATGTGAACAGAATTATCATGTTCACAAATTGAATATGCAAAATGCTCTATTTTATGGTGAAGGAATTGTTTGTGGTTTAGATATTCAAAAAATTAATCAACAGCGTTTGCTTATTCGTAATGGTGTTTGTATAAATCAACAAGGTGAATTTATCTATGTTCCTTATGATATAGATATTTCTATTGAAGAAATAGAAGGATATGAAACTTTATTAGATTCTAGAACCTATTTATATATTCATTATCATGAAAAGGATGAGGATTTAGTATATGCATCAATGAGTGAACATGAAGATCATTTAGAGAATAACTCTATTCAGGAAACATTTCGTTTATCTTTAGAGTCAAATGATTATCATCAAAATGATACTTTGTTTAGTGAGTGTATCTTATATCAAGATGAAGAATTAAGTATTATTCAAAGGATACCTCTCTATTTAAATTATGATGATCAGTTTCAAATTGAAGTTATTTTAAGAAATAATAGTCTTCATAAACATAGTATATCTTTTGAATATAATCTTGAGAGTTTGGAAATAAAGGATCAAACAACTTATAAAGATATTCATATTTATGGTCAAGTTCAAAATTTAGAAAAGGAAAAGCATTTGTTTTATCCCATTTTTATTCAAAAGACATGTGGAGGGACACAACATGCTCACGTGACCTTGTTGAAGAATAATGCATGGATTATGGTGGATGGACAGCAGTTTTCACTCAATGTGACATATGAAGCTTCATTGCATATTGTTGAGAATATAAAAACATATTTTCAAAAAAAACTTCAATGTCAATCATTGAATGCATTGACTGAATCTCATTTACAACAAAGAGTTGTTCTTGGTTGTATTGAAATCATGAGAACAAAAGAAGATGTTCAAATAATATCAATAGATCAATCATTTGTTCATCGTTTTATGACAGAGCGAATTCGTCATATTGAACAGAATATACGAGATGCTTATCATTTACAAGAAAAGCCTAAAATTCTTGAAACTGTGCAACCTAAAATATCACAAACCATATCATTAAGTGATTATATTTCAACAGGTACATTAGAAATAGAAGTTCCAGAATATGGGCGTCATCAGTTACCCATTATTACGAAAGCTATTCCTTATCAATTAGAAGGCAGTATTATGATTGTATGGTCTATTGAAGAACGTGAACATTTTCGCAATGCAAAAGTGAATCAATATTATTTTGGAGATGCTTACTTATTCCCACAATTAGAACAATATAACTATGAAATTGGTTGTCGTGTGAAAGAATCCATGCAATCTTTTAAAATAGCTGTACGTGCCAAAAAAGGAACACCTAAAAGTACATTGAAACTGCGCTGGTATGCTATAAAGACATCTGATCTTTCACAAGAAGAAAGCGTTTTGCTTCCACGCTTTAAAATGACTCCAGAATTTGTGATTTTAAAACCAGGACAAACACAATACTTTCGATTGGAATTTGCTGAAGAAAAATATAAAGAGTTATGTCAGTTTGTTGTGGAAACACCACAAGGAGGTACGATAGATGAAGATGGAAAATATATGGCTCCAGTTACAAAAGGAATTTATAAGATTAATGCTATTGGAAATGAATCACAACATGTTGCATATGCAATGGTTGTTGTTAAAGGAACATAGAGTTTATGTTGCAAAAGAAACAACTGTTATTTAGTGGCCAGGAAATTAACTGTTATATATATAAAGATAATAATCAAAAATATTATGGATATGAATTTATGGATCAAAATTTATTTTATATTCTTTTGCCTTATCAGGAAAGTTGTTGATGATCAAGGCGTTTTAAGGTATCAAGGAGAGGTTGAACAGGATGTTTGTCAAGGTCAGGGTAAATTATATGATCAAAATGGTCAACTTGTGTATGAAGGAAGTTTTATAAATAATAAATTTGAGGGTGATTTAGGAACATTATATAAAGATGGAGAGGTTTTATATCAGGGAGGATTTCGAGAGAATATGTACCAAGGGATAGGACAGCTCTATCATGATGAACATTATCTTTATCAAGAAGGAAGTTTTATGAATGGTCAGTTAGAGGGTGAAGGAACAGTTTATAAAGAAGATGGAAATATTTTATATACTGGATATTTCTCTAATGGTCTTTATGATAAATCTGGGGTTTTATATGATGAAGATTATAATCGTATTTATTATGCTGGTGAATTTGTCAAAGGGATTGCTGAAGGGCAAGGGAAACTGTTGGATAATACTGGTTTTACATATTATCAAGGGAAAATGCATGAGGGGAGTATTGATTATTCAGCATTTCTAGGAGAATCTTTAGAGACTTTAGAGAATAGTTTTCGTCATCATTATGAAATTTTTATTTATAAAGATATGACTCTCTTTGTTTATCGAGAAGAGAATATTATGTTTATCACTCATAGTCCATTGACTATTCATTATTCATCAAAAAACAATTGAAAGATTTCAATGGACAAGATGTTTTTATTGATGAAGTTGAGTTAGATAAATCATTAGATAAGAAAGATATTCTTATTGATAGTATTTTATTAATGGATTGTCAGTTATTACCTAAAACAAAGGAAGCAAAGACAATTGATGATGTTGATAAAGTAATTGATAAATATCTGGGAGATATGAAAACAGATGTTGAGACCTATTATCCAACCTTTATTGAACTTGTTGAACGTCTTTATGATAAAAAGAGTCTTAATGCAAGTCAACTTGGCAGTTATGTTTATTCTTTTCCATCGGTTCAAAAAACATCATTATCAATGAATATGTATGATATTGAAGATGTCAGATATACTTATGTTTATGCTGATGTTGGAACAATCCAATATGTTTTGATTGAAAAAAGCCCAGAAAGGAAGTCATAATCTATGGACGAAGTAAGTTTCAAACTTTGTGAGTATTTACAAAATGCTTTATATCCAAAGTATATTCATTCTAAAGAAGATGTGTGTTTAACTGCTCCCTATGAATCAGATCAAGGTTATCGTATTGGAATTATGATGTATGATATGAGTGGAATGCCTTTCTTACAACATCACTATAAAGATGAAGGGCAAAATATTCGTTATCCACCTCAATCTGTAGAGCTGTTTTATGTTATTTATTTATCATAAATATATTATATTTCAATATCAAGTTTTTCATTTCATACCATGTTTTGATCATATAAGTGAAGCATCACTTTTAAAACTGAAAGTCCTTCTCGCTATGATATCATATACAGATATCCCTTATATTTTAATCAGTGAAGATTATATTCACATATTAGAAAATTATCACCATATTCCTGATTTTTTATCACAAGGGGAAAAACAAATGATTATAGATAAGTATCCGTATTTACATGATGTTAAAAGAGAACTTGCTGTTTATCACTTGAATATTGCCGATATGATATATTTCATTAAATTGAATACATCTTTGACTCATCAGGATATTATTTCATATTTCTATATGCAGCCAATTGAACAAAAATACTGTACAATGGTTGAAAGTCATTTGAATATGACTTATTGGATTGGGGATGAATCTATTCAAGATAAACTGAATTATTTCCTTTACCTTATACAATATCAAAATGAGGTAAAGAGTGATTTTCAAAATAAGGGCCATTTTTTACAAAAGTCAGTAAGTGCTTTGTTTCATGGAAAAAGTGGAACTGGAAAAACTTATGCTGCTAAAGCCATTGCAGGAGAATTAGGAAGAAGACTTTTGGTTGCCAATCTTTCTAAGATAAATGATAAATATATTGGTGAAACAGAAAAGCATCTGGATGATATTTTTTACATAGCTGCAAGGTATAACTGTATTCTTTTTTTTGATGAAGCAGATGTTTTATTTACAAAGCGTACTGAAGTTCAACAAGCTAATGATAAGTATGCCAATGTTTCAACTGCATATTTGTTACAAAAGATTGAAAATTTTGATGGCATTATCATTTTAGCAACCAATCTTATTCATAATTTTGATGATGCATTTTTAAGAAGATTAAGTATGATTATAAAATTTGAGGAAAGTACTGAAGAAACACGTTATCTTATGTTTAAGGAGTTGTGTTCTCAAGTGAATCATGATTTGGATTATACTACGTTGGCAAGAGTCTATCCATTTTCACTTGCTAGAATTGAACAAATTGTAATGACAGCTTATCTTATGGCAAGACAAAGCAAGCAAATCTTAAACATGGAAATGATGAAGAAAGCAATGCAGTGGGAACTCGCAAAGCAAGGTGAAATATTTGTAGAGAAGTGATAATACATAGATCCTAATATTAGGAAATAGGCAATGATAGAGAATACTCAAGTGAAATGTTTGAGATCAGTGATATTAATGATTTTGAAGATGAATCTTTATGAATAAGAAGACAAATTTTAAAAAAATTATGTCTTTTTTTGCGTTTAAGTAAAAAATCACTACGTTCAAGTAAAAATAATTGTGATATGAGATGAAATTCAAGATAATGAGATTATGGGAAGAGTGTTTTTGAAATCATTTTATAGTATGGGGGTGATGAAAATATTAAAGAAATATAATGTAGCGGTTATTGATGATGATATGAAAAGTATTAATCTTATCAAAGAAGAGTTTATGAAGTTAGATAAAGAGTTGGGTTTGCATTTTATAACAATAGGATACTTAAATCCATTAGAGTATCTTGTAGAAGAAAAAGAATATGATTTTATATTTATAGATATTGATATGCCAAAAATGAATGGTTTTGATTTGGCTAAGAAGATATATGCAATAAATAAAAATGAAAAAATTATTTTTATGTCTGAATCTTTTGATCATATTCTGGAGGGTTATCTTTATAGACCATATGGTTTTGTATTAAAGAATCATTTATTAGCATTAAACTTAAAAAAGAATGTTCAAAAAGTATTAGATATTTTAGATAAAGAGGATATTTATATGACTCTTATTGCTCAAAATGGATATCAAAAAATTTCATATAAATCTATTTTTTATTGTCGTTTAAATGGAAGAACAATTTCAATATTTACGTCTAGTGGTATTTATAGTAAATGTGTGTCTATGCATACTTTAAGTAATGAATTAAATCAACTTGGAGATTTCTTTAGAATTAATAAGAGTGAAATTGTAAATCTGAATTATGTAAAAGAAATCAAGAATCAGCAAGTTATTTTAAAGAATGGTACAGTGTTAATGGCAAGTGTTAGGAAGTGGTTATTGCTAAGGGAGAGATTTTGTAATTATAGGTCAAAAGTTATTTATTAATATGTTATATGAATTTACCTGTAGCAATTTTGATGATATAATTATCATATAAAGATCTCATATTGATTACACTGGTAAAAACACTATACAAGGAGAAGAAAAATGGGAAGAAATACAGTGGTTTGGAGAAAGTTGTACAAGTTGTCAGATCAATTACAGAAGTTAAAGCCATGGGAATATATTTGGAGTGGTGATTATATTTGTATCGAATTGGCACCTGATGATGTTGTGTATTGTATTGTTATGGGAAGAAATGGAGATTGTATTGGGCTCTCTATTTATGAAGGGGAAGAAGGCTATGCTGATTTATGTAGTTTGTCTCGTGAATATGATGATCTTGAGGTTACAAAATATTTAATGTTTGAACAGAATTGTTTGACATGGTATATGGGTGATAGAAGTGAAGTGCCTGCTGAACAAAGAGCTATAATTAAGAATTTAGGATTAAAGTATAGAGGAAGTCAGAATTGGCCTTATTTTATCAGTTATGAGGCACAATATTATCCTAATTCTATTAATGAAGAAGAAGCAGAAAGATTTGTTCAGATTCTAGAAAGATTATTAGATATTTTAGAGGAGTATATTCATAATCATATTGATGTTCAGTTCGAAGATAATGAAATGATATATGCACATCAAAAAGATGAACAATGGATTTATGAATCTATGAGTGTACCCTATGATGTAGACAAGTTCATGCCTATTGAGTTAACTGATTCTGGATTATATGAGGAACTTGAAGAAAGAGAACAAATTAATCAAAACTTATATATTGATTTGTTATATCTGAATACAGTCATTCAAGATGATGATTTTAAAAAACCTGCAAATGCATTAATGTTTATTGTTGTAGATGAAGAGACAGAAGTGATAATGCATGGAGATTTATTAAAACCTGGTGATGATGAAATAGAAGTTGTATTAAATTTCTTTATTCCTTTTATTTTAGAAACAGGGATACCAAAGAAAGTCCATGTTAGAAATCCTAATGTTCATGCTGCAATAATCGATATTTGTGAAAGATGTCATATCCAAATAGATATGGGGAATATGGGTGTTGTAGATAATATTATTGATGAAATGAAAGAGATTATGTAGTGGTTAAGCTCAGTTCTAAAAAGAATTGAGTTTTTTCTTTTATAAAATAGTTATTGTAAAACTGGTTTTAGGAAATCTGTATAAAGTTGTGTTTAATATTTTAAATATCTCTTTATGTTATTAATTAAGTTATAAGTTTCTCAAAATGATAATTACCATCTATCTACCCAGTATGATAAATTATAAGGTATGAAATTAAATTTATTTAATAATAAAAGGATATATTCAATTGAAATATCCTTTTCCACTTATACACATTATCTCTAAATGTATGTTATTTATTTTTTAATAAATTTGGTTTTTCTGGTTCATAAATAAACCACCAAGATGGATATCCTGAAGAGATACCTGCCACACTAAAACACATTGAACCTAAAGTTTTTCTAATCATACCTAATAATTTTTCCACTAATATTTCCTCCTTAACATTAATATAATTTCAATAATAAGTGTAATAACTAATGCATATGCAAAAACATTATTAAAAAGTAGAGATAATGTGAAGACAATTACAATTATAAGGTGTATAAATAAATTTTTTTCTAAAGATAAATAATAATGTAATAATACTAAGGGTAAAAAAAAGAAAGCATAATATATTTGAAATTCTGTTTCATGTAAAAGAAAACTGGAAACTGTAATCATCAGTGTTGATGAGATATAACATTGATAAAATTTTTTAAAATGAAAGCTTTTATGCATGGCTCTAATAGGGATAAAACATATATTAAATACTATATATTCATAAACCCAATGGAAATATATACAAATGATAAGAGCACTTAAAGATGTCATAGTCGTTGAAAGGATTGCTTCTAATCCATAACTAATCATTTCAACATTATCATTAATTTTGGTTTCACCAGCAATTATAAGTGCTAAATGATTTGCCATTTTATGCAAATATACCCCTCCTTAATATGAACATACTTGAATTATATTATGATATTACTGTTAAGTATTGTGATTAAAGAAAATGACATTTTTAGCGACAATTTTGCACTTAAATGGTATAATATGGAAAAAAGCGGTAAGGTGATGTGTATTATGAATGAAATTAGTGATTTAATTATTGTAATTTTAGAAAATTTTTTCTTGGTAGGTATTTTACAATTTTTATGTTTGCGAAAAAAATGTTTTAAAGAAATTTTAATAGTAGGATTAATACTTGCATTAGAGGCTCTGTTTTTGACACGTTATTTGATATCTGAAGAAGTAAAATTGATATTGCCATTAATAATATTATTTGTTTATTCTATTTATTTAACTAATGGATTAAAATTAAGAAATTTTATATTGGTGCTTTCTATATTTATTAATTTAACTATTGTTAAAAGTTTAATTATTTTAATGATATGTTTAATTAGTGAACAAAATTTTATGCAACTTGCAAATGATTATGGTAATTTAGCTTTCATGTCATTCTTAAGTATAATAGTTTTAGGTCTAGAATATTTTTATTTAGAGCATAGAAATATGCAGAATGTATACTTTACAAAGAAAGCAAGTATTGTTTTAGTTATGTATACACTAATTACATTAGGGGTTGTTATGTTTGCTTTCTTAGAATATATCAATCATAGTATTTTATGGAGATTTTGCTTTTTTATAGTGGTCTTTTGTATGGCTATGCTATTTATGACATTATACCTATGTATATTAAATGGAAAATACTATGAAAAGAATCTTGAACAATCATTAAGATTAGAAGCTTATGATTATGAAGATAAATATATAGATGCTATTACTGAAAGAACAGTAGAATATAATAAATTAAGACATGATATGAAGAATCATTTTGATATAGTAGAAAGAATGATTAATACTTCACATATTCAAGAGGCAAAGGATTACATGGAACAGATATCTTTTGATCAAGGTGAACATTATGTACATGTGAATCATTTAGTGTTGAATTATATATTAAGTAACAAAACAAAGTTAGCAAAGAGTCATGGTATTGACTTGTGTAGTGTGATTATAGGGAAACCAGTAACGTTTATAGCTGATGTTGATTATAGTATTTTAGTTGGAAATTTATTGGATAATGCAATTGAGGCAACTATAGAGGCTAAAGAAAATGAAATCAATCTATGTTTATCTTTTTATGAAGATAGGTTTGTTATTGAGGTGAAGAATTGTGTGGTAGATAAGCCAAAATCTAAGCAACTTCTCACAAATAAGAAAGATAAGAGTAAACATGGTATAGGTTTGAAGAATATTAAAGATATTGTAGAAAAGTATAATGGACAAGATGTTATTGAAGTTAATGGAAATGTCTTTTATCATATGTGTATATTGTATAAGGTGGATGAGAAATGAGAGAATTGAGATTTATATGTATTGAAGATGATCAGTTATTTATGCATAAGATGATAGATAGCATAAAAGAGTATTTTCAAAGAGAGGAGTTTGAGGTTGTTTTTGAAACTTATCAGGACATTCCTAAATATTTGAATTTAAAGGGAATCCATGCTTGTTTTTTTGATATTGAAATTAATGATAAAAATACAATTGATTTAATAAAAGATATAAGAGATAGAGAGATAGGTGTACCAGTTATTGTCGTTTCTCAACATAAAGATTATGTCTTTGAAACTGTTCATTTACAGATCTTTGATTATATTCGTAAATCTAAATTTGATGAAGAAATTGAACATGCACTGGTTAGACTTCAAAGCAAGATCCATCATACATTAACAAGTGTTGTGTTTAATTATGAAGGTAGGATAATGGAAATTCAATTTAGTGATATTTTATATATACATATTAAAAGTCATCATTTTGTTATTCATGATATATATGGAATGGAAAAAGAGATTTGGAAAAATTATGATGATATTTTTGTAAAGAATTCTACTCTGATTAAGGTTCATAAATCATATGTTATCAATATACATTATTGTGAGAGAATTAATAAAAATAATGCCTTTTTAAAAGGCTGTGATAAAGCGATTCCTATTAGTACAAGAAATTATAATTATGTAACAACTAAATTTGCATTAAAGCATAGTTTCATAAAATAAGATGAATTCTTATTTTATGGAGCTTTTTTTGCGTTTAAGTGAAATATAGCAACGGTTAAGTAAAAAATGTTGAAATTTGTAAGGGGTATCATAGATAATGAATGTATACATATTTAAATTATGTATTAATCTTTTATTTATGAAGAAAGGAGAGATTAAATTTGGATTATGTTACATTATTGAGTTATATATTTTCATTTGTAGGCATTATATTAGCATATTTATATTTTTTATATCAAAAACATATATTTTCTAAAGTAATTGCTTATATAATAATTCTCATATCTTCAATATTAATAGTAATATTTTCAATGAATTTATATAAATATTATATTGATATACAAAATAATACTGATAGTAATAATAGTTATGAATGTATAGTACATGTTAAAGAAGTGAATGCAATTTTGCAGACACGGATTGGGAAATTTAATATGAGTGAGAACTTAGATAAAAATCTAGAATATTCATATTTAATTAATAATTATACTAATGAAAAAAAATCATATAGGACAATTAATAAGGGAGATATAATTTTTAAAGATGTTTTAAATACAAACTATACTCTCTATTTAAAATATCAAGATATGGATGAATATATTACAAATATAGATTTGAAAATTGATGAAAATTATTTAATTGGAAATGTATATTTAGATACTAATAAACTTAATAATAAATTTCTTCAAAATATATACTTTACAAGAAATAATGAGTTACTTAATAATACAAAAGTGTCACTTATTAGTAGAGGAGATGGAGAAATTTATTCAGAACTTACTGATTCAGATGGATCTCTGCATTTGAGTTTTGATTTTAATGATAAACTAGAATTTTATTTTTCAGTTGGAGATGGTGAAGCATCAATTGCAAAAATAACGTCTTCTGATTTGAAAAATAATAAGGACTTAATTATTAACTTTTAAATAAGAAAGGAGAAGATGAAATTGTTGTTTAAAGATTATGTATCTCTAATAATTCCATTGATTGTAATTATAGTAATGTCAACTTTTTTCTTATCAAATAAGAAAAAATATCGAATACATATTTTTTTATCAATAAATATTATTTTTCTTGTTATAATAGTTATTTTAAATTATCAATTAACTAATTTTAATAATGTTAAAATTTCTTTAGACTCATATAATTATGAGCCTAAAGAAATAGAAAAAGATAATCCTGAGTACAGTCAAAAGAATGTGGGTATCTTAGTGAATGAGTTGAAATACTATGTTATTGATTTTGATAATAGCAAAAGTTGTCTACATGTTAGTGTAAATAAAAAAATTGAAAATGTCTTTCTTATATCAAGGATAACTAACAAAGTGTACACTGATTTTAAAATTACTCATGATTGGGTATTTCCAGAAGAAAATCTTTACACCTTTAAGCAGATTCCTTTAGGAAGTTATAAATTTGTAGCTGATAATAAAAATACTGATTATAAAGTGGAAGAAATTGATATAAATTTATATCCAGAAAACTATCCATTAAATCAAGTTTATTCTGATATTGCTGTCCATTCTATTTCATTAGTCAAAAAAAATAGTCAGATAACTGCTCAATTTAGTATAAAATTTGTTGATAAAAATGGAAAACCGTTAATTGGTAGACATATTAGTTTAGCAGTAGAAAATTTTCAAAATGAGTTTATTGGTTTTTCAACTAATGAAGATGGGTATATCTTTAAAAAGTACATACAATTAGATAATAATCCTATTTATATTTGTGATGATGAAACTTCTAAAGTGATTAAGTTAGACCATATTATTGATGGGAAGGAGTATGTGATAAAATTATGATGTTAGTTGATGAATTTACATATTTTCTGATTTTAATTTCAATAGTATCAGCATCTATGGGATTCTTATTTGAAATATTTGAAGTTGATAATATGAAGAAATTATTTTTTAATATAATATTTATTGTATGTGTGTGTCTATATTATTTTTTTATTATTAGTGATCAAAGTTTAATAAATTTAAGTTTAATTATTATTTTATTTTTAATCCACTTTATTTCAACATTGTTGATAGCAAAAAAATATAAATTATTAATATTTATAGTTGTTTGTTTAATGCTAAGTGGAATTTCTTATCTTAGTTTTATTTACATAGATTATAACTATTTTATTAGTGATGTAAAAAGTGGTTCCTTAAGTATAGATATTGGAGACAGGTGTGGTGTAATATCTGTAGCACATAATATTGAATTACAATACTTGTATAGAAACATAGATGATGTTAAATATGTGAAACTAACATCATACTTAACTCAAATGAATTACTATGCAGAATTAAGAAATAATAAGCAATGGTATTTTGAAAAAATACCTGCACATAAATTTAAAATTACTATAAAGAATAGAAGTAACTTTACTATAGTAGACGATGTAGACTTAACAGATTTAAATGATGGATTTCAAGAAGAATTAGCGTTTTCGTCTAGTAAATATAATGATACAGAATACATTACAGTTGATGTATATTTTATTGATAAAAATAATGAAAAAATAAATGTTGATGACATTTCTATTTCTCTTATGAATGGAAATAAAATAGAAAAATTATCATGCATTAACGGACAAATAATAGATTTCTTAACATTAAAGGTTAATGAGAATTATAGCATGTCTTTTTCATATAATGGTAAACAATATGAAAAAAGTTTTAACGTAAATAATCCAAATATATATATTTCACTATAATTATTGAAGAGGAAAGTAAGTTATAAATAAAGATTAATTAAGAGGTACTATAAAATAGTTAAGAATTGTCCTTCATTGTATTAAAAACTTTATGATATAATAAAAATATGCTCTTCATTGTATATATTAATATTAACTGATAAGTTAAATCAAGTCGTGAATATCCATGTTATTTATAATAAAAGTATGTAAATGTCTACTTAAAAAAACTATCCTAAAAAGCACAATTCATAGCTAAAAGCAATCAATTTGATTACTTTTTTTGAATAATTCATTCCATATATTTCCATAATATGTATACTAAAAAGTAGACATTAAAAAACTTGTCATTTTATGTTTGAATTGTCAAATAAATTCATATATAATAGCGAGGAATGTTGTTTTACGCAATTTAATATGTTAGGATATAACTTGGGAGATGGATAGAATGTTTCATAAAGCCTTTGAAAATAAAATGTATAAAGAGCATAGAGAAAAGATATTAATGTCTTTAGATCTATGTATTGTATTAATATCATATGTCTTAGCAAGTTGGATAAAAAATGATTTTCAGCTTTCATTACATATGATAATAAATGCTTCAACAATATTGACAATGATGTTAATTATCTTGCTGATCTATGCATTAAGCTTTTATATCTTTAAAGTATATAAGAGTTTATGGAAGTATATTGGTGTTGATGAATTATTGAGATTGACTTTATCAAGTGGATTTGCAACTGTGATTATTATGTTAGGGTCAATGGTTTATTTTAATGTTCCTTCACTTGTAAGTGTAGAATTTATTGCAGGTATTTTTTCACTGATTCTTATGGCTGGCTTAAGAGTTGGATATCGTATGTTGCGAAGAATTGAAATGCAAAATGGGAATGATGTTGCAAGTAAAAGAGTAATTATTATTGGAGCAGGTGATGCTGGAAATCTTTTACTGAAAGAATTGGCACAAAATAATACCTTGAATTATAAAATCATTGGATTTGTTGATGATTATAAAAAGAATATCATGATTGGTGGTTATAAAGTTATTGGGACTACTCATGATATACATGCGTTAAAAGAAAAACATAATTTAGATGGTGCTTTAATTGCAATTTCACATGTGAATCAAATAGATTTAAGAAGAATATATGATGAGTGTATTGGTGCTGGATTAGAAACGAAAATTATGAATTTCCAATTTAAAAACAATACACGCAATGGTAATTTGGTGGCTGATATTAAGATAGAAGATCTTCTTGGAAGAGGGGAGATACATCTTGATCAGACTGAAATTAGTTCTTATTTGTCAGATAAGATTGTTGCAGTTACAGGTGCTGGTGGAAGCATAGGTTCTGAATTGTGCAGACAAATTGTGAAATTTCAACCAAGAAAACTGATTATGATAGATATTAATGAAAATTATCTTTATATGCTAGAACAAGAGTTTAAACGTGATATAGCTCATGAAAAGATGAGTGAGAACATTGAAATTAAATCATTGATTGCTTCTATTCGAGAAAAGAAAGCTATTGATGAGATATTTGCAAGATATCAACCAGAAGTTGTTTATCATGCAGCTGCACATAAACATGTACCACTCATGGAGACAAGACCTATGGAAGCGATTAAGAATAATGTGTTTGGTACAAATAATGTTATTCATTCATGTATTGAGCATAAAGTCAAGAGATTTATCATGATTAGTACTGATAAAGCTGTCAACCCTACAAATGTTATGGGGGCTACAAAACGTATGACAGAAATGCTTTTGCAAGCAAATGGACATAATGGAGTTACTAAAATGGCAGCTGTTAGATTTGGTAACGTTCTTGGCTCAAATGGTTCTGTAATTCCTATTTTTAAAGAACAGATTGCTGAAGGTGGCCCTGTGACTCTGACGAGTAAGGAAATTATTCGTTATTTCATGACAATACCTGAGGCTGCTCAATTGGTTTTACAAGCTGGTTATTATGCGAACCAAGGCGATATATTTGTATTGGATATGGGCGAGCCAGTCAGAATCTTAGATTTAGCAGAAAAGATGATTCGATTAGCTGGACTTACACCCTATGAAGATATAGAAATTAAAGAGATTGGGTTAAGACCAGGTGAAAAAATGTTTGAAGAATTACGTCTTGATGGTGAAGATACAACAAGAACAAAAAATGATCTTATCTATAAAAATGCTGCTATGAAAATAACACCAAAGGAAATGGATGAGAGATTAGAAATTCTACATAAGTTATTAGCTAAAAAAGATGTTTCTCCTGCAGAAATAAGAGAAACAATTCTTGATTTAATTATTTCTGACAAGGCAATGTGTCACTCGTGAAACTTGCCTTGAAAGGTTGCATTAATTTGTATTTTGTAGTATTATGTTGATAATTAAAATAGTTGATTTTTTTTAAACTATTTTAATAAAGGATAATAGCTAGTTATCCTTTATAAATAGGAGTGCTGTTGGGTTGAATCGTTGCATTGTCACGTTTGTCCTGAAGTATGGTCATAGATGTGATAAGTTGAACATATTGAATAAGTTCAATAGGCGAAGCCTACCCTCTTATATGAGGAGGTAATTGTATGAACTGGTATGTCATACAGGTAAGAAGCGGTCATGAAAGAGAGATTGCTGATAAATGCCGTTTTCTGATTTCAGATGATATATTAAAGGAATGCTTTATTCCTGAATATATTTGTAAAAAGAAATTCAGAGGTGAATGGCACGATGTCAGAAATGTCCTCTTTAGAGGATATGTATTTCTGATCAGTGACCATATTGATGAGCTCTTTAATGAGCTGAAGAAGATACCTGACTTTACCAAGGTGATTGGAAAGAAAAAGGAAACAATCTATCCGTTAAAGGATGGAGAAGTAGAATTTCTCAAGACATTTGGAAAAGATGATCATATTGTCGATATGTCAGTAGGATTTATTGAAGGCGATAGAATTCATATCACAGAAGGACCACTACAGGGCAGAGAAGGTTTAATAGCAAAGATAGACAGACATAAGCGAATTGCTTATATCAGTGTGAACATATTCAATGAAGAGACAACAGCCAAAGTCGGTTTAGAGATTATCAGCAAGAATTAATTGATTCTTGCTTTTTTATTGGGAGGAAATATGTATAGAAACTGTATAAAGAGATGTATAGATTTTATATTGTCACTGCTTGGTCTTATCTTACTCAGTCCTATATTTCTCATTCTATGTATCTGGATTAAGCTGGACAGTAAGGGACCTATTCTTTTTAAGCAGAAAAGAGTTGGTAAGAAAAAGGAATACTTCAACATACTGAAATTCAGAACCATGTTGATTGATACACCAAGCGATATGCCTACACATATGCTGAGCAATCCAGAGCAGTATATAACAAGAGCAGGAAAATTCTTAAGAAGGACATCACTAGATGAACTGCCACAGATTATAAATATCCTCAAGGGAGAAATGGCAATCATTGGACCAAGACCGGCCTTATGGAATCAGGAAGATTTAATAGCAGAAAGAGATAAATATCAAGCTAATGAAATCAAGCCTGGATTAACAGGATGGGCACAGATCAATGGACGAGATGAACTGGAGATAGACGTAAAAGCAAAGTTAGATGGAGACTATGTGAAGAACATGTCTTTTTTATTTGACTGTAAATGTTTCCTTGGAACAATCACATCAGTATTAAAATCTGATGGAGTTGTAGAAGGAGGAACGGGAGAACTTCATAAGGAGGAGCCCTTATGAAAAAGATATTAATTACAGGAAAAGATAGTTATATAGGAACGAACTTCAAGAAATATCTTGAACAATATCCTGATGACTATTATGTGGAGGAATTGGATGTCAGAAATGAGAGTTGGAAAGAGTTTGATTTTTCTCAGTTTGATGTTGTGTATCATGTGGCTGGTATAGCACACATGAAAGAAATAAAAGAGAATGAGCAACTTTATTATACAGTCAATAGAGATTTGGCTTTATATATAGCAAATAAAGCAAAAAAACAAGGGGTTCATCAGTTTATATTCATGTCTTCGATGAGCGTCTATGGATTGATATATTCAAAAGAAAAGATAACGCAAAACACTGCATGTCAGCCTAATACATATTATGGAAAAAGTAAATATGAAGCTGAACAGTTATTAAATGATTTGAATGATTCAGAATTCAAAGTATGTATAGTAAGACCACCAATGGTATATGGAGAGGATTCACCAGGGAATCTGACAAAACTATTGAAAGCAGTCAGAAAATTTCATATATTTCCTACAATTAATAATCAGAGAAGTTCAATTACAATTGGTAAGCTCTGTCAAGAAATTAGGAATTATATTGATAAAGGTATTAATGGAATATATTTACCACAAGATGATGAATATATGTGTACCGTAAATATAGTCAAAAAGAAGATGCAAAATGAGCAAGTAAAAGTTATATATATATCAATATTTAATCCAGTTATTCGATTTATGATTGGAAAAAACAAACTCATAACAAAATGTTTTGGAGATTTAAAATATGAAGAATAAAAAAAGAGTGTTATTTGTCGCTCACATTGATAATCATATACAAGCTTTTCATATTCCATTTTTAAAACTATTTAAAGATAATGATTATATAGTGGATGTAGCTTCAAATGGAAATTCTAAATTTAAATATTGTGATCATAAATATAATTTACCTTTTCAACGCACCCCTTTTTCACTGGATAATTTAAGAGCATATACCCAATTAAAAAAGATATTGAATGAAAACAATTACGATATCATACATTGTCATACTCCAGTTGGTGGGTTTATTACACGTCTAGCAAACAAGAATTGTAATTATTATGAAGATACCAAAATCATTTATACTGCTCATGGTTTTCACTTTTTTAATAATAATAATTTTTTTAAAAATTTCTTATTTAAAAATATAGAAAAGTATGCCGCTAAATATACAGATATATTAATTACAATTAATCAAGAAGACTATAATGCAGGTCAACATTTTCAATTAAAAAATAATGGAAAGTTATTTCTAATTCCTGGTGTTGGTATTAATTTAGACTATATTAATCAAGTTCGATTCAACAAAAATACCTTTATGAATAGTTTGAATATTCCTATTGAAAGTAAAATATTATTATCTGTTGGTGAACTCAATACCAATAAAAATCATATAGTTGTTTTAAAAGCCTTGAAAACACTTCCTCATTATTTTCATTATGTTATTTGCGGTGATGGAGATAATAAAACTAAATTATTAAAAGAAATACATCATTTAGAATTAGATGATCGAGTTCATATATTAGGTTATAAAAAAAATATATATGAAATCATGAAATGTTGTGATTTCTTTTTATTTCCTTCAAAAAGAGAAGGATTGTCTGTAGCACTGATGGAAGCGATGGCATGTGAAATGGTTTGTATAGTAAGTAATGTTAGAGGAAATATAGATTTAATTGATAAACATTTAGGTGGATATGTGCTTGATCTTGATAAGTTCACATTAGAATTGCCTTCCATCTTATTACAAAAAGATGATATCTATAACAAAATGATTGATTACAATAAAAAAAAGTTAAATCAATACAGTCTTGATACTATTTTAGAGAAAATGAGAATTATATATGGATTGGAGTAATAGAATGAGTCCCACAATTTCAGTAATTATGAGTGTATATAATGATTCAAAATATTTAGAAAAATCAATTGAATCTATATTGAATCAAACATATAACGATTTTGAATTTATCATATGTAACGATTGTTCAAGTGATGATAGTCTTTCTATTATTGAAAAATATGCTATGTTGGATAAGCGAATCGTTATTATAAATAATCAAGATAATCTAGGATTAGCAACATCGCTTAACAAATGTTTAGATATTGCTAAAGGTGAATTTATTGCTCGTATGGATAGCGATGATATTAGTCTTCCAAATAGATTTAAAGAAGAATTAGATTTTTTAAAAACTCATTCTGAAATAGCTGTTGTTGGATGTAAATGTAACGTTATAGATGATTTAGGTGAAAAGCGAAAAGAATTTCTAATCCATGAAGGTGAAGTTACTTTATTAGATGCAATCAAAAAAACTCAGATTATCCACCCAACAGTAATGATGAGAAAATCTGCTCTTTTAAAGGTGTCTGGATATACAGTTGATGAAAAAACACAACGAGCTGAAGATTATGATTTATGGTGTAAGTTACTTGAAAAAGGTTATAAAATTTTTAATATTGATAGAATTCTTTTTCTTTATAGAGAAGGGATTTCTGGGATTAAAAAAAGGAAGTACAGATATAGAATACAAGAATATCAATTAAAAAAATATTGGATGAAAAAAAAGAAAGTACCTATTATAACGTATTTATATGCTATAAAACCGCTCTTTGTAGGCTGTATTCCAACGGTATTAATGAACATGTATAAAAGGATTAATTAAATATGGATATTTCTATTAAAAAATTAATAAATAAAAACAAAACTACATTTACTATTATAGTTTTAGAGTTATTTACTGTTATTTTAGGTTGTCTTTCTCTATTTATTCATCATCAAAACAGTTGGTTTATGATATTCTTTCTCGTTTCAATACTCCAATTAATCATTCACCTTATTTTTCTTTATGCAAATGAAAAGAAATTTTTTACCTTTCCTATTTTTTTTATGATTCTTAGTTATATTTTTAATTTTGGTCATATTCCGTTAAAAGCATTTGGAACTGAATTTGGTAAAAATGTTTTATATCCTATGTGGTATATTGATTTTCCAACATATCAAAAGTCTGCTTTGTTTGCTTTACTCAGTCAAATGATGATATTTTTTGGTATTTATCTGTTTATCAGATTTACACAAAAAAAAATATTAAATAGCCAAAAGATTTATCATCAGTTACCAAAAATATCATTAAAGACAATTAGAATTCTAGGTTATATGTGTATTGCTATTGGTTTGATTCCAACTCTTTATATTGATATATCCAAGCTTATCTTATTTATTCAAGGTGGTTATACAAACACATTTAATTTAAACATACATGATTTTATAGAAGTTGTTGCCAACTTCTTTAATTTTGGAATCTTTGCATTGATTATAGGCTATTCTAAACAAAGAAAAGTAGCTAATATTATTTTTGTATCTACTATTGGTTATAAACTGATTATGATGTCCAGTGGAGGGCGTGGAGAAGCTATTGTCTTTTTATTAGGACTTTTTATTGTATGGGAAAATTTGGTTATGAATTTATCAGTTAAACAGATTATATATTTATTAATCATTGGATATTTTGGATTAGTTCTTTTAAATTTTATTGCATCTATGCGTAATATACCTTCATTTCAAATTGATAAAATCTTGCATATATTATGGGTATCTTTTTCTGATAATCAAATAGTAACTGCATTATCAGAATTTGGCTCAACTTTCTCAACACTCTGCTTTACAATAAAATCCAATCCCTCTCCAACTTTTGGATTAAATTATATTTTTCCAATTATTCTTGTATTACCAAATATTGCTGGATTTAATTCGGGAGTTGTTAATCAAATGATTTTTACTAAACACATTAATACATTCAATCAGCCTATTGGCGGTTCTTATATTGCAGAATTATTTTATTCTTTTCATTGGTTTGGGTGGATATTTGCTATTGTATTAGGTATTCTTATTGGTTATATCTCATTTAAAATAAGTCAAAGTCAAAAAGATAAAAATTATTTTACATACTTACTATTCTCATATAGTATGCCTCTCCTATTCTTTTGGATTAGAGGATATTTTGGAGCAATTTATAGAGAACTCATTTGGCATGGTAGTTTTGCAATTTGTTTTATATTTGTTCTTCATTTCTTGCAAAAAAAATACCGAAAGGATTTACAGTCATGATTCAATTAAGTATTATCGTCCCAGTATATAATACTGAGAAATATCTAAGAAAGTGTTTAACATCATTGTTAGATCAAGATATTACTAACTATGAAATTCTAATCATTAATGATTCTTCCCCAGATGATTCTCAAAATATTATTAATGAGTTTAATAATTTATATCCAGATATCATAAAGAGTTTTATAAAACCAAATGGTGGGCTTGGAGATTCAAGAAATTATGCACTACCATATGCTCAAGGTAAATATATTATATTTATTGATAGTGATGATTATCTGAAGGCAAATTGTTTAAACCACTTATGTCAATATATGGATAAAAATGATTTAGATATTCTTGTTTACGATTTCATAAAAGTATATGATGATAAAACGATTCATGAAAAAAGTTTAGAAAGTATATCTCAAATAAACTATATTCTTTCTACTCCTAATGCATGTAATAAAATGTTTAAAACATCTTTATTTCAAAAATATAATATACTTTTTCCAACTGAAATTTGGTATGAAGATTTAGCAGTTATTCCAGGATTGGCTAGGTATACTGATAAAATTGGATATCTAAATGAAGGTGTTTATTATTATTTGTTTAGAAATCAATCAATTATGAATCAAGTGAGATATAATCCAAAGATTCTAGATATGATTCAATCAATAAATAATCTATCAAAATATTTGGAAACTAGTTTTTATGCTGAATTAGAGTATTTATCGTTACTTCATTTGTTTTATGGTTCTAGTTTAAAATTAATACCATTTAAAGCATTTAATGAATTAAAAATATGTTTAAATGAGCATGAAAAGAATTTTCCTAATTGGAAATGCAATAAATATTATCAAAATAAACCAATACTTTTTAAAATATATTGCTATTTTTTAACCAAAAGAAATTATACTTTTTGCCAATTATTACTATTCTTAAGAAAAGTTACAAAGAGAGGTTAATTATGCTTTCAATTATTATTCCTATTTACAATGTAGAAGACTATCTGGCAATATGCTTAGATTCTGTCTACCAGCAGAGTCGAAATCATGATATAGAGGTATTTTTAGTTGATGATGGATCCACTGATCATTCTAGTACCATTGCTAAGCAGTATGCAAATGAATATCCTCAATTATTTCATTATCTTTATAAAGAGAATGGAGGTTTAAGTGATGCTAGAAATTTTGCATTATCTTATTTAAACAAAGAATATACTCTTTTTATAGATAGTGATGATTTTCTCTATGAAGACTTTATAGAAATCATAGCAAATATTATTACAAAAAAACATCCTGATTTAATCATATTTGATTATACTCATAAATGGACTAATAAAGAAGAAGTCGTTCATATCTCCCCTATTAATCAAGGATATATATCAAAAAAAGATTATTTATTAATGAATCCTGCCGCATGGAATAAAGTCATAAGAACAAGTATCTTGAAAGATAACAAAATTTATTTTCCAGTAGGTATATGGTATGAAGACCGTGCAACTACAGCAAATTATATTAATTATTGTGAATCATTGTATTATATTAAACAACCTTTATATTATTATAGGCAAAGAGAAAATTCAATTATGAAACAACATTCTTTTCATGAAAAAATGATGGATATAATTATTGCTATGAAGATGTTTGATAAGCAAGTTTCAGATACACAATTTTTTCAAGAAAAAGAATATCTATTTATTAGTAATTTATTATTTCAGAATGCACTAAGACTTATTCCATTACGCAGATATGATGAGATGAAATTAGCCTATAACATTTTAAAGGAAAGATATCCTATATGGAAGCAAAATCACTATTTTAAACAACAGTCGATGGGTTATAAATTAGTTTGTTTCCTTGTGAGTTGGAAATTATATCCATTAAGTAGAATTCTTATTAATACTAAATTGAAAGGACAATAATATGACTAATGATATTGTAGCAATTATAGTGACTTATAATCGAAAAGAATTATTGAAAGAATCAATTCTATCTTTGTTTCAGCAGACTTATCAAAATTTTAGTATCTATATTATAGATAACGCTAGTACAGATGGAACATATGAATATATCAATGATATGTTAGATAATGATAGATTATATTATTTTAATACTGGTAAAAATTTAGGTGGTGCTGGTGGATTTAGTTTTGGGATAAAAGAAGCTGTACAAAACGGTTTTTCTTATTTATGGATTATGGATGATGATACCCTACCCAAACCAACTGCTTTAGAAGAATTATTAGCAGCAAAAACTATCTTAAAAGATGATTTTGGTTTTCTATGTAGCGATGTAAAATGGATTGATGGAAGTCCCTGTGCCATGAATGTCCCTAACGTTTCAAAGCAATGGATTGAAAATACACAACTTATCAAAGATGGATTATTAAGAGTAGAACAGTGTTCATTTGTATCATGTTTTTTCACTAGTAAAATCGTAAAAGAAATTGGTCTCCCATTTAAAGAGTTTTTTGTTTGGGGTGATGATGCTGAGTATACTAAGAGAATAAGTGACATATACCCATCTTATTTTGTCTCTAAAAGTATTGTTACTCATAAAATGAAGAGTAATATTCCAACTGACATTTCTCAGGATTCACCTGATAGATTATTTAGATATCAATTTTCATATAGAAACATGTATTATGTGAATAGACAACAAGGAAATAAATTATCCATGTTATTATATAGATATGGTATTTTCTTAGATATTAAAAAAATCATTAAGAGTTCGCAAAAAGGAAAATGGAAGAAAATTAGAATTATATTGAAAAGTGTAAAAGCTGGGAAAAAATTCAAACCAGAAATAGAATATATTGATTAAAAAAAGAAAGAAGGTGTTATTGGTGAAGAGAAAATTAACAATAAATTATATTTTTAATTTATCATATCAAATATTAGTCATCGTTCTCCCATTAATAACAACTCCCTACATTTCAAGAGTTTTAGGTCCTGATGGAGTAGGAACATATAGTTACACAACTTCAATAACAACCTATTTTATTTTATTTGGATGCATTGGATTAAATCTTTATGGTCAAAGAGAAATTGCCTATCACCAAAATGATTTAGACAAAAGAAGTCAATCTTTTTTTGAAATATTATTGTTAAAAATATGTACTATGAGCATTAGCATTTTCTTTTTTGCTTTTACTATTCAAATTATGAATCAATATAAAATATTATTCTATATACAAATTATTGATTTAATTGCAAATATGCTTGATATTACATATTTTTATCAAGGAATAGAAGATTTTAAGAAGATTGTTATTAGGAATATACTTGTTAAAATTATTGGAATTGTATGCATTTTTGCATTTGTCAAAACTAAAGCAGACCTACCACTTTATGCAGTTATTTATTCATTGTCATTATTACTAGGAAATCTTTCAATGTGGTTAACGATAAATAAATATATTCATTTTATACCTGTTCATAAACTGCATATAAAAAAACATATTCGTCCAACATTAGTGTTATTTTTCCCTCAAATTGCAATATCTATTTATACAGTCTTAGACCGTTTTATGATTGGAATTATAACGAATAATACCATTCAAATTGGGTACTATGAACAAGCTCAAAAAATTGTAAAGTTAGCACTTACTTTAGTGACCTCTTTGAGCACTGTTATGTTACCACGAATTGCTCATCTATATGTACAAAATGATCAAAAAAAGATCGTCCAATATACAAAAACATCATTAAGATATACTTTTATAATTGCATTTCCTATTATGTTTGGATTGATGGGCATATCATCTAACTTAATTCCATGGTTCTTAGGTGAAGAATTCATAAATTCTTCACAAATCCTTATGATTACTTCACCAATTGTTGTTTTTATGGGAATTAGCAATATTATTGGCTTTCAATATTTAATACCTACACAGCGTCAAAAAATCTATACAATTTCAACAATTATAGGATCAATTGTTAACTTAATTCTTAATTGTCTTCTGATTCCTATATTTTTATCTGCTGGAGCTGCTATTGCTTCCGTAACTGCAGAATTTGGTGTGTCAATATTCCAACTTTATTGTATACGTAAAGAGATAAATTTTATAGAGGTATTGAAACAGTCAAAATTATATATTATATCTTCAATAATTATGTTTATATGTATATATTTTCTTTCTCAATATTTAGTTTCAACAGTAATAACAACATTTTTATTAATTATTATAGGATCTAGTTTATATTTTGGATTACTTATTATTTTAAAAGACGATTTAGTTATAAACACATTAACACGTTTCTTTAAGGGGAGATAAAATGAAGCATGCTATATTAATTGCCACACATAATAATGAAGAAATAACAAAACAATTTCTATCATTATATGATGATGAAAACATAGATTTTTATATTCATGTTGATAAAAAGGCCAAGCATTTTAAACATGAATTATTTTATGGTATCTGCAAAAAATCACATATTTATTTTACAAAGAGAATTAATGTTTATTGGGGAACATATAGTCAAATTAAATGTGAACTGCTACTCTTAAAGAGTTCTATTTGTGGAAATTATGATTATTATCACTTGATATCAGGATGTGATATTCCTCTCCTTACAAAAAATGATTTCTTGAATTTTTTTGAGGAGAATAAAGGAAAAGAGTTTGTCGAGTTCTCTCCTCATAGAATAGCAATAGAAAATGATGTTATATCTCGAGTGAAATATTATTATGTTCTACAAAATTCAATAAGAAATTCTAACCCTCTGGTAAGAAAACCTCAAACTTTTATTAGAGAAAGCCTATTAAGTTTACAAAAAAAATTAAATGTCAATCGTTGTAAAGACATCCATTTCTCATATGGATCAAACTGGTTTGATATTACTCACAATTTTGCTAAATATGTTCTTGATCATGAATCATGGATACATAAACATTTTCATAACACATGTTGCGCTGATGAATTATTTTTACAGACGCTTTTAGAACAATCAAAATTTATTGAAAATAATTATTACAATGAGGAGTCTTCGAACAGAAGAATTCATCTAGGAAGATTTGTTGATTGGCAAAGAGGTAATCCATATACATTTAGGAAGAGTGATTTTGATGATATTAAAAAAATCAAGACTTCTTTTTTTATACGCAAATTTGATTATTATACTGATTCTGTAATTGTTGACAAATTATTTGATAGACTAAGGGAGAAAGAAAAATGAAATATGATTATTTAATAGTAGGTGCTGGATTATTTGGTTCTATATTTGCTTATGAAGCAAATAAGAAAGGTTATAAATGTCTTGTCATAGATAAGCGAAATCATATAGGTGGAAATATCTATACAGAAAAGATTGAAGGAATACAGGTTCATAAATATGGTGCTCATATTTTTCATACCTCTAATAAAAGAGTTTGGGAATATATTCAACAATTTGCTGAATTCAATAGATTTACAAATTCACCAATTGCTAAGTATAAAGATGAAATATATAATATGCCTTTTAATATGAATACTTTTAATAAACTTTGGGGTGTTGTAACTCCACAAGAAGCTCAAGAAAAAATCAATGAGCAAATTAAAGAATCTGGAATTATGAAACCAAAGAACCTTGAGGAACAAGCAATTTCTTTGGTTGGAAAAGATATTTATGAGAAGTTGATTAAAGGTTATACACAAAAACAATGGGGAAAACCTTGTAATGAACTTCCTTCGTTCATTATTAAAAGATTACCAGTAAGATTCACTTATGATAACAATTACTTTAACGACTTATATCAAGGTATACCAATTGGAGGCTATACACAAATTATTGAGAAAATGTTAGATGGGATAGATGTTCAATTAAATTGTAATTTCTTTGATCGTAAAGAAGATTATATATCTATGGCGAAAAAAGTAGTCTTTACAGGAATGATTGATCAATATTATGACTATTGTTTTGGTGAACTTGAATATAGAAGTTTAAAATTTGAGACTGAAATATTAGAACTTAATAATTATCAGGGAAATGCTGTTGTTAATTATAACGAATATGAAATTCCTTTTACAAGAATTATTGAACACAAACATTTTGAATTTGGTATACAGCCAAAAACAATCATTACAAAAGAATATCCTGCAACATGGAAAAAAGGTGATGAACCTTATTATCCAATGAATGATGAAAAGAACAATAAATTATATGCGAAATATAAAGAACTAGCTGATAAAGAAGAAAATATTATTTTTGGTGGAAGATTAGGAATGTATAAATATTTTGATATGCATAATGTTATTGAAGAAGCACTTCAAACATGTATAAAAGAATTTGGAGAGAATGATGATTAATATCAAGAAAAAGAATGTTCTGAATTTATCTGCTTTGTATTTAGAGATTCCAATTATTCTTTTTTTAGTTTTATGGTGCAGATGGTTCATTGCCCTCATAGGTATTGCCACAATATTGTTTATTCATCTTAAATATATAAAACAAAAAAGTCATTCAGAGGCAATTATAAAAATACCATATAAATACCTTATCATCATTGCTGCCATTATTATATTATGGTGCATTTTGGGTGGACAAGGCAATCTATATTATCAGTCTTCTGACTGGGGGGCGAGGAATGCTATTTTTAAAGATATGATTTTTAAAGATATTCCAATAACTTACGGGAATGATACTTTCTTATCCTATTATATTGGTCACTGGATTGTTCCTATGACCTTTGGAAAACTATTATGTCTTATAGGCATAAGTCAAAATATAGTTTGGAGTATAAGTAATATTATTTTATTACTTTGGACATCCTTAGGTATTTTACTTACTTTTTCATTAATGATTTTTCATATTAATATAACGCAAAATAAGTATATACTTCTAGCATTAATTATATTTATATTCTTTAGTGGTCTAGACGTTATAGGCCTTTTGATTAGAAATACTGACTTCTCTACTCATTTGGAAACTTGGAATATTTACTATCAGTTTAGTTCTCAAACAACTCAGCTATTTTGGGTATTTAATCAGGCAATACCAGCTTGGCTTGGAACCATACTTTTTATATCTTTTAATGATATTAAATTAGATGCATATTTTGGAATACTATTAATTCTTTTTTGTCCGCTACCATTATTTGGATGCTTTGTGATAGTGGTATTTAAGATTCTATTTAATTACTTGCTAAAGAAAAAAACACATGTATTAATTAAAGATTTATTAACAATACCTAATATTTTAGGGATTTTTATTCTAGCTCCAATACTATTAACTTACATATTTTCTAACACAAGGTCTTCTGGTGGACAAGGAATGTTGTTTAATTTAAATATTGGTGGCTCTTCCTGGTATGACTGGTTTATGCTTGTTGTTTTTATATTAGTAGAATGTGGAGTCTATTTATTTCTTGTCTACAAGAATAACAAGAAGAATTATTTATTTTACGCAATTGCTGTTGCATTACCATTTATAGCTGCTTTCCGTTTTGGGACAACAAATGATTTTGAGATGAGAGCATCAATACCTTTACTGTTCTGTTTAATGGTACTTGTTATAAAAGAAATGATTTTTCATTTTCAGTTTAAGGATAAAGGTGTATTCATTTCGAAAAAAGGATTATTAATCTTAGGTTGTTTATCAGTTGGTATGTTTACTCCATTGACTGAGTTATATAGAGGATATCACGAAGTAAGAAATAACCATCAGATCAATTTAACAATAGAAAATATTCAGTTAGATGAAAATAGCATTAACTTTGTAGCACCTAATTATAGTAATACTACTTTTGGGAAATATATTGGAAAATAAAGGGAGGAAATTAAAATGAAAGTTGTTATTTTAGCAGGAGGATTTGGCACTAGAATTAGTGAAGAATCTCATTTGAAACCAAAGCCGATGATTGAAATTGGTGACCAACCTATTTTATGGCATATTATGAAATTATACAGTTATTATGGGTTTAATGAATTTATTATATGTGCAGGATATAAACAACATATTATAAAAGAATATTTTTATAATTATGCATTACACAAATCTGACATCACCTTTAATTTTAAAGATGATAATAAAATGGTTGTTCATAATAATGTATCTGAGCCATGGAGTGTAACTGTTGTAGATACTGGGCTTAATACTATGACTGGGGGAAGAATTAAGAGAATACAAAAATATATTGATAATGAGACTTTTTTATTAACTTATGGTGATGGAGTTTCTGATGTCAATATTACAGAACTTGTTAATTTTCATAAAAAAATGAATCATATTGCGACTATTACTGCAGTACAGCCTGGCGGTCGATTTGGTATATTAGAACTTAATCCGGATAACCAAATTAATTCTTTTAGAGAAAAGAGTAAAGAGGATGGAGGTTGGATAAATGGTGGATTTATGGTTTTAGAACCAAAAGTGTTTGATTTTATAAATGATGATTCTACAATTTTTGAAAAAGATCCATTAGAAAAAATCGCACGTATTGGAGAACTAGATGCATTTACGCATGATGGCTTTTGGCAATGTATGGATACAATGCGAGATAAAGACTATTTAGAGAGACTTTTAAGAGAAAATAAGGCTTCGTGGAAAGTGTGGGATAAAGAATGAAAGATTTTTATAGAGGAAAAACAGTTTTAGTTACAGGACATACTGGTTTTAAGGGAACATGGTTATGTGAAATTTTATTAGAACTCGGTGCAAATGTTATTGGTTATGCATTAGAACCTAATACTAATCCATCACTATTTAATCTTACACAACTTAATCAAAAAATGACATCTTACATTGGAGATATAAGTGATTTTGATATCTTATGTCAAGTATTTAAGAAAGAAAAACCAGAGATTGTATTTCATTTAGCTGCACAGCCAATTGTTTTAGAATCATATCAAAATCCTAAATATACATACGAAACAAATGTAATGGGAACCGTAAATTTATTAGAATGCGTAAGGCTTACGCCGACTGTTAAATCAGTTATTAATGTTACAACTGACAAAGTCTATCTAAACAATGAATGGGTTTACGGATATCGTGAGAGTGATCGCCTTAATGGATTTGATCCATATTCAAATAGTAAATCGTGTAGTGAGTTAGTAACATCATCATATATTAATTCATATTTTTATCAAATGAAATTACCTGTTTCAACATGTCGTGCAGGAAATGTCATTGGTGGTGGTGATTTTGCTAATAATAGAATTGTTCCAGACTGTGTTAGAGCTATACAGGAAGGAAAGAATATACAAGTTAGAAATCCAAATTCAGTTCGTCCTTATCAACATGTGTTAGAGCCTTTATATGCATATATGTTAATTGCAATGAAACAATATTATGATTACTCATTAGCTGGAAGTTATAATATTGGCCCAAATGATAAAGACTGTATTACTACTGGAACATTAGCAACATTATTTTGTAAGGTATGGGGAAATGATGTAAAATGGGAGGCAATTGATCAAAATGGGCCTCATGAAGCTAATTTCTTAAAACTTGATTGCTCAAAATTAAAATCAATATTTGATTGGAAACCAAGAACAAATGTTGAACAAGCTATTGAAATGACTGTTGAATGGTCTAAAAACTATTTGAATAATAAGAATCTAGAATTTGTTATCTTAAACCAAGTTAGAAAATTTTTTATGGAGGAATTTTAAAGTGAATCAAATAGAAAAAAAGCAAGAAATATTTAATTTAGTAAAGAAATATTATAAAGATTATCATGAAAATTTAAATGAATATAAAAAAGGGGATAAAATATCATATGCTGCTAGAGTTTATGATGCTCAAGAAATGATTAATATAGTAGATACTGCTTTAGAATTTTGGTTAACTTCTGGCAGTTATTGTGAAAAATTTGAAAAAGAATTAGGTGAATATCTAGGAATACAGTATGTTAATTTAGTTAATTCTGGATCGTCAGCTAATTTACTTGCATTTATGGCGTTAACATCTCCCCTTTTAAAGGATCGTCAAATTAAAAGAGGAGATGAAGTAATTACGGTGGCAGCTGGATTTCCTACTACCGTAACACCGATTATTCAATATGGAGCAGTTCCTGTATTTGTCGATATTACTATACCTCAGTATAATATTGATATTTCTCAATTAGAAAAAGCCATATCCTCAAAAACAAAAGCGATTATGATTGCACATACACTAGGAAATCCTTTTGAATTAGAAAGTGTTAAAACATTTTGTGAAAAATACAATTTGTGGCTGATTGAAGATAATTGTGATGCATTAGGTTCGAAATATATAATTAATGGTGAGGAGAAATTTACAGGTACTATAGGTGATATTGGTACATCTAGTTTCTATCCTCCACATCACATGACTATGGGAGAAGGTGGAGCTGTCTATACAAATAATCCTTTATTGAATAAGATTATTAAATCTTTACGTGATTGGGGAAGAGATTGTATTTGTCCTTCAGGGGTAGATAATTATTGTAAACATCGTTATGATGGTCAGTTTGGTGAATTGCCACAAGGATATGATCACAAATATGTTTATTCACATTTTGGGTATAATTTAAAAGCAACTGAAATGCAAGCTGCAATTGGTGTTGCACAATTAGAAAAATTCCCTTCATTTGTAGAAAGAAGAATTTATAACTTTAATAGATTATTAAAAGGATTAGAATGTTTGTCTGATTATTTAATTCTTCCTTCACCTTGCCCAAATTCAAATCCGAGTTGGTTTGGATTTTTAATTACATGTAAAAAAGGAGTAAGTAGAAATAAATTAGTAAAATATTTAGAAGAGAATAGTATTCAAACAAGAATGCTTTTTGCTGGAAATTTAACTAAACATCCATGTTTTGATCAATTAAGAAAAGATAATTACGGATATCGAGTAATTAGCGATTTACATAATTCTGATCGAATTATGATGGATACATTTTGGATAGGGGTTTATCCAGGTATGACTGACGATAAATTGGATTATATGATTAATACAATTAAAAATTTTTTTAAGGAGTATTAATTAATATGAATTTAAAAGATTACGTTGTAGACATAACCATACAATTATCAGATGCAGTCAATAAAATGACGCACAATAGTGTTAAAGGATTAATAGTACTTAAAAATGGAAAAGTTTATGGAGTTTTTACACGTCGAGATTTAGTTGATTGTTCACATGTATTTGGTGTTAGAAATATTACAATAGAGCCCTTTGTTAATATTAATTTTGAATATTGCCTTAACAAAATTGAAGCTAAATATAAACACTCAAAACACACCTTAATACCTATTATCAATAGTAAGAGTGAACTAATTGATATTTATTTTCCAATAAAACAAAACCATCAACATAAATATAATTATCCAATTGTTATTATGGCTGGTGGTTTAGGAACCCGACTTTATCCATATACAAAGATTCTTCCCAAACCCCTTGTTCCTGTTATTCATGATAAACCAATGATAGAAATGATTATGGATTCATTTTATGAATACGGTAGTAAGAATTTTTACTTGATTGTAAATCATAAAAAAGAAATGATAAAAAGTTATTTTGAAGAAAACAATCATGAGTATAATGTTTATTATGGAGAAGAAATTAAACAACTTGGAACAGGTGGCGGATTATATTATGTAAAAGAGCAAATTAAAGAAACTTTTTTTCTTACAAATTGTGATATTTTAGTTTTAGAAAACTATGATGAGATATATGAATACCATAAACAATCAAATAATATAGTAACTATGGTAGTTTCCCTTAAATCTATACATGTTCCGTATGGGGTCATAACAATTGATGAAAATCAAAAAATTGTTGAGTCAAAAGAAAAACCAACATATATGATTTTAGTGAATACAGGTGTTTATATTGTAGAGCCTATCATTTTTGATTACATTGGTACTGAAGAAGTCGTTGATTTCCCTACAGTTATCAATCGACTTAAAGATGATAATCTAAAAGTCGGAGTTTATCCAATAACTGAAGATAAATGGTTAGATATGGGGCAAATAGAAGAATTAAATTCTGCAAAAATCATTTTGACCGAAATAGAAAAGGGAGGTAAATTAACATGATTTGTTCTCTAACTAATGAAAGATTACTTGATTATGTAATAAATCAGTTAAATACCTTTTTCCCTGATGAAAATGATATATCTAAAGAATTAATAAGACATTCGTTTGATATAGCTCTAAAAAGATTAGAATTTTGTTTTCGTCCAATTAAAATTCCTGGTTATAAAAAAGATGGAGAAACATATTTTAATCATCTTCATACTGATCAATATACCCAATTTTTATATTTTTTAGGTAATCAAATATGGTTAGATGGCGGTGATGAAAAAATATGTTCTAAGCTGGTTAACTTAATAAGAATTATTTCAGGAATGTTTGTGACATATAAATGCAAATTACCAAAGATATTTGTATTTTACCATGCAGTTGGAAGTGTAATAGGAAATGCTGATTATTCTGATTACTTAGTAGTCTTCCAAAATGTAACTATTAATACAGCATTGGATCAAAATGGTGAGACTGCCCCTAAAATAGGAAAAGGTGTTTTTTTTGGAACTGGTGCAAAATTAATTGGAAATCAATCTATAGGCGATCGTGTATCTATAGGGGCAAATGTATGTATTTATAATCAAAAAATTCCCGCTGATGCAGTTGTAACGAATGAAAATAATAAAATTACAATCCGAAAAAGAAAAAAGAAAGAATGTTTAGTTCAACAATTTTTTTTAGATAAAATATGAGATGATATATGCTAGAATCATAGCAAAAAACATTAGGAGGGGGTTTTTATGAAAACAATCGGCTTTTGTATACCTTGTTATAATGAGGAAGAAAATATTACTAGAATATATACTGAAATAAAAAAACAAATGAAAGATATAGAATATGAATATAAAATTTTATTTATTGATAATAAATCAACTGATAATTCAAGAACTATATTAAAAGATATTGCACTTAAAGATAAAAATGTGATTGTCTTAATGAATACAAGAAATTTCGGTCCTGGAAGATCAGGAGCTTTTGGTTTTTTTAATACACCAGGAGATGCTATATTAACAATGGCATGTGATTTACAAGATCCTCCATCACTTATACCACAATTTATAAAAAAATGGGAGGCTGGAAATAAATTAATATTAGGAAGAAAAATTTCAAGTAAAGAAAGCAAGAAAATGTATTTTATCAGGAAACAATACTATAAAATTATGAGATTGTTTATATCAGAAAATGAATTAGATCAAATAACAGGATTTGGACTATATGATAGAAAAATTGTTAATGAAATGAAAAAAATATATAATCCCAATCCTAACTTTAGATTTTTAATTACCTCCTTAGGATTTGAAGTAAAATTCATTGATTATGTTCAACCAGGACGTGAACATGGAAAATCAAGTTATACCTTTTTTTCCTATTTAGATACTGCAATTATTTCACTTGTGGAAAATTCAAATAAACCATTAAGAATTATATCTATTTTTGGTTTACTCTCTTTTATTTTCTTTTTTATCTTAAACATAGGAATAATAATATTTTCTATTATCAATTATTGTTTTAGTGAGATAATAATATATATCATAGCTTGTATATTATTTGAATTTTTATCAATTATAATTGGATGTATTGGGATTATAGGAGAATATATTGGTGAATTATTGGAAAGATCTAAACAATTTCCGTTGGTAGTATTAGAAGAAAGTTGGAATTTTGATGATATTTAATAGGTAACTAAATATATCTAATAATGAGAACTTATAAACCAAAAGGCCTATTTATAGGTTGTGAATACTATTAAATGTCATATAGATAAAAACTAATGTTCTATTCTATTTATATATTTTATATATCTTTGATTAACAATTAGCTATTTGTAGTAAAATATAAATTTTGAAGTTTTTAAAAAATAAAAATATATTCTTTATTGATTTTTATTGTAATTTTCATATTTTAGTTTTACAAATCCATGAGCAAAGAAATTAGATGTTATTTTGAAGTAAGTAGATTTATTAAGTGACTAGGTAAAATTTAACTTATAATTATTGTATAAATCATTATACAAGATAGTAAATTATACTTTAAATAATTACATTTAATAGGTCAAAATAGGTGATTATCAATTAAATATAAATTCTATATATATATATAGAATAAAAAGTTTATTCTAGAGGTAATTAAGTGGAGGAAAAAATGAATAAAATTATACACATTGTTAAAAGTAAGAAAAGTTATTTTCTAATTTTAGGATTATTACTTTTATTATTTTTTGTAAGATTAATATTTCTGGACGGAGACATTCCACCAAATAGTTTATTAGATTATTCACCAGTAGATGAAGGAATATATGGTAATCTAGCATTAAATACTATAAACTTTAATTCTATAAATCCAAATTCATATTTTGGAGTTGACTTTATAAATATGAGTGGCCAAGTTATACTTAACTTTATTGGAAATATATTTATTATGATAGGGTTGTTTGTTTTTGGAGATAACTATTTTGGCTTTAGAATACCAATTGTCATAACTACACTTATTACTTTTATAATTATTTATGCTATATTTATAGAAATTGAGAAAAAGTATAATTTTAAAAATCATAATTTAAAAATCATATTTATGTTTCTTCTCGTTTCTAATTTTATTATTTATAATGCAAGCAGAACAGTTGAACCAACTATATTTCGAATGTTATTTGTTTGTCTAATATGTTACTTGTTTATTAAATTAAGTGATAAAAATAAATTACGCAGTTTCATAATAGGTTTGTTAACATCTATATCCATGTTTTTAGTATATATTACAAATTCTTTTCTTTGTATTTCTTTTATATTATTTATAATTTATTTGTTTTATATGAAAGAATTCAAAAAAGCACGAGAATGTTTATTGTTTGGAATAATAGGTATAGGTATAGGCTGTTTTATATCTCAAATTTATTATATGTATTGGGGAACAGATTTTTTGACAAATACAATTATGATAATGAATGATTTTCAATATAATACAATGTATGCAATTTCAAACAATAATTTCTTGATATTTTTTAATAGAGTAATCAGTTTTTTTACATCAAACTTATTTATATATTGTACACCATTTTTAATAGGATTGTTTATTTTTTTAAAACAAATTTTATGCTTTTTTAAAGAAAAAAATGAAACAATTATATTTTCTACACTAACTATTTTTTCTTTATTTATTCAAACATTGGTTACAGAAGACTTTATTAATAGGAAAATTATTGTATTATTACCAGTATTTTGTATGTTGTTTTATGAATTATTTATTTATTATAGAATTGAAGGAAAAATTAACACACTAAAATCAATAAATTTATTAACTATACTAGTTATAATTTTATGCTTTATTAAAAAATTTTTCTTTGGAAATATTGGATACACACAATATAATAGCACTGATATTTTAATATCGTTTTTATTTTTTTTATTACCTAGTATTATTATAATTATTATTTTAATTTATCCAAAAATATATAATATAAATAATGCAGTTATTATATATTTTTTACTTATTTGTTTTGGAAATTCTTTATTTATATATAGATATAATTTTAAGCATATTAATTTTGGAGAGAAGGAAGCTATGATAAGCTTAAGAGAATTTGATGATGAAATTATTCTTGGCGAATATGAAAATGGTTTTACACTATATAACAATTTTATTCCTTTATTAGAAAGTCGTGAAAAAACATACGAGTTAATGAAATCAGGTAAATACAAATTTTATTTTGATTATGCTAATGTTGACGGATATCTAAACACAACATTTCCAAATATAAAATTTGAAAAATATAAAATAATAAAGCGACAGTTTCCAAATCAATATGGAAATAATGATATGTGTGTATACAAAATAAAATATGAAGAGGATTAAGTGTGAAACAAAAATATAGAAAAAAGTATAAAAAAAGGCAGACTTAAAAACAAGTACGGATTTTGTAGAAAAAAACCAAATATTTACATTAGATTATTCTGAATTGTCGAAACGCCTATTCCTGATTGTTTGAGAAATTCTAAGGCTGATTCTACTGTCATTTCTGGTTGTTGTTTTGGCTTTGTTGTTGGATTTTTAAAGGATTCATAATCGGAAAGATTAAAGGTCTCACCTGTAAGAATCATATGATAGATACTGGTAAGTATCATTCTCGCAATAGCGATAATAGCTTTCTTGTGTCCTCGTCTTTTCTTGATGCGATTATATTTGATCACAAAGTAATTATCTGGATTTTTGATAGCGGCTAGTGCACATTGTACAAGTACTGGTTTGAGATATTGACCAGCTTTAGAAATGCGAACGGATTTCTTTTTATTGGCACTTTCGTTATTCGCAGGAGCTAATCCTGCCCAAGACATAAGTTGTTTATCATTTTCAAATTGTGTCATATCTAAACCAATTTCTGAAAGGATGATAATCGCTGATGTTAATTGAATTCCTGGAAGTTCTGTAATATGTATAAATTGATCCAATAGTGGAGAAGCGCGTTTTACTATTTCTATTGTACAAGCTTCAATGTGTTGATCTAGTTCCTGCATATGAACTTTAGCTTCCGTCATTTTGAAATGTTGATCACTTTCAATGTTACAATCTTTGATAGACTCTAAAATCTTATCCTTATTTTTACAACTACCATGGATAAGTTTACGTATCTTATCGTCATCAAGGATATTACAAGAAAGAACTTCATCCATGATGCGAGAAGCCGTTTTACCAAAAGGATCAGTTACAACAGAGGCTAAGCCAATGTTAGAAACAGTCATACTATTTTGATATCGATTACGTTCAGAAGAACGCATACAAATAAGTTTATAACGATATCGACATAGTTCACGAAGAGCACGAATCTCTTTGGGCGGAATAAAAGAAGATTTAACAAGATCATGTTTAAAGAGATCACAGATCCATAAGGAATCTTTCTTGTCAGTCTTCTTCCCTTTAATAGCCTTAACGTATTTAGGATGGGTAAGACAGACGTTAAAGTCATCTTCTAAGATGTTAAAAATAGGAATCCAATACTCGCCAGTAGATTCCATGCAGACATCTTTACAGTTATAAGAAATAAGCCAATTTTTCAAACGAAACAAATCAGAATTTAAAGTAGAGAAAGTTTCTTGGACATATTCAGTGACATTGTTTTTCTTGTTAGTGATGCCAATAGTAGCGACAATAGAATTCTTGTCAATATCCATACCACTACAGTTGTAGCGAACAGTCTTTAACATAAAAAATCTCTCCTTTCAAAAAGAAGAGAGGTGACATTGACTGTTATCTAAGCTATATCACTGTGTTGATTGAAACAATCTTAAGTGTCCAGGCTCTAAGTCCTACTTATTTGTGCTTGAAAAGATAACGGCGACTTATAAAAATTCAGGATATTCTAATGGAGTAGAATTGCCTACTCTCCTCCTCATGCTCTGTAGTATACCACCTCTCTTTAATGGTAGCACAGAACGTTAACTAGGAAAAGTAGGTTTAATGAAATATTTGTGGCGTGGAGCGAAGCGCCACGAGATGGAGGGAAAAATGATTAAAATACTATTTACAGGAGGTACTGGGTTAATTGGAATTAACATAGTACCAATTTTAAAAACTAAATATAATATTTATGCTCCAACAAGAAACGAATTAAATTTATTAGACACTAAGGCAGTTGAGAAATATGTTAAAGATAATTGTTTTGATATTATAATTCATAGTGCTAATCCTAACCCAATAAAAAATATTTTAGATCAAAATGCAACAATGTTAGAGAATAGTTTGCGATGTTTTATGAATTTTTATCGAGTAAGAGAATACTGTAAAAAATTAATATTTATTGGATCAGGTGCTGAATTAGATAAAAGTAAATCTATGATTCAAATTAGTGAGACAGACTTTGACCGATCAATTCCAAAAGATGAATATGGTTTTGCTAAGTACATAATGTCACATTTAGCTTTAAGTAGTGAAAATGTTTATAATCTAAGACTGTTTGCGTGCTATGGACCTGGAGATTGGGAATCAAAATTTATAACTCATTGTATTCATAGTGTTTTATCTAATCAAGATATAACAATACATCAGAACTGTATTTTCGATTATATTCAAGTATATGACTTAGCAAATATATTATCTTATTTTATTGAGAATAAACCTAAATATCATGATTACAACATAGCAAGTGGTTCTAGATATACTCTTGTCGAAATTGCTGAAAAAGTTTTAGATATTATGGATAGCAATTTAAAGATTAATATATTAAAAGATGGGATGAATAATGAGTATACTCCTGATATTTCAAGATTATTGGATGAAATAGGAGATTATCAATTTATTCAATTAGATGAAGGTATAAAATTACAGATTGAAAGTGAATTGGAGAAAAATTAATATGAAAAAACGAGTTGCAGATATAGTTATAGAATCTTTAATTGAATATGGAATTACTGATTGCTTTGCTGTTGTTGGAGGAGGAGCAATGCATTTAGATAATGCATTGGGATTAAATAAAAACATGAATGTTGTATTTCAACATCATGAACAGGCATGTTCTATTGCTGCAGAAGGATATGCTAAAATTTCTGGGAATATGGCGGCAGTTTGTGTAACTAGTGGACCAGGAGCAACAAATGCATTGACTGGGGTTATGGGCGCATGGGTTGATAGTGTTCCTATGTTTATAATGTCTGGTCAAATGAGATATGAATTATCAGTAGCAAAAACAGGATTACCATTAAGATTTAGAGGAAATCAAGAATTTGATATTATAGGTTCTGTTAAAAATATGACAAAATATTCTAAAATGATTATAGATCCATTTTCAATAAAGAAAGAGATATATAAAGCTGTTCATATTGCTTTGTCTGGACGAAGAGGACCAGTCTGGTTAGATATTCCGTTAGATATCCAAAATGTACTTATTGATGAGGCTGACTTATATCCAGTTGATTCTATTGAGAATACACCGAATTTCAATGAATCAGATTTTGTTCAATTAAATCAAATGCTTTGTAAAGCAAAAAGGCCTGTAATTCTTGCAGGTAATGGTATTGCAAATAGTGGTAATTTATCATTGTTTAGAGAATTTGCAAATAAAATAAGAATACCTATAGTTGCATCAGCAATCGCAGCCGACGTAATGTATGATGATTATGATTTATATTATGGATTATCTGGATTTATTGGTCCAAGAACAGGAAATTTTATTTTGCAAAATGCTGATTTGATTATTGCTTTAGGTACTAGTCTTGGGTTTAAAACAACAGGATATACCCAAGACAAATTTGCGCCTCATGCTAAAATTATAATGATAGATGTGGACAAGTATGAAGTTAAAAAACCAGGTGTTAGAGTTGATTGTTTTATTAATTCGGATTTAAGAGAATTTTTTGAGTATTGTATACCTAAACTAAGTAATACATTTGTAAATAATGAATGGATAGAGTATTGTCACAAATTAAAGAATAGATTTACACCATTTGAAGCAATTGAAAATTTGAATATCAATGAAAGAGTATGTTCTTATATGTTTTGGAAAAAGTACCAAGAGTATGAGAACAATGATAGTATAACTGTTTTAGGTAATAATACTGGTATTAGCTCTAAATTGCAAATTGGTGTTAAATATGAGAAATCAAGGATTATTGCTAATAATAATTGTGGGTCTATGGGGTATGATTTACCAGCCGCTGTAGGGACTGCTATTGCATGTAAAAAAGATGTTATTTGTGTAACTGGTGATGGTAGTATAATGATGAATTTACAAGAACTTCAAACAATAAAACATTATAATCTACCTATTAAAATTGTTGTTTTTTCAAATGATGGATATAATGCGATTAGACAAACATGTAAAAATTTCTTTAATGGATTTAATGTGGGATGTGATGCAGAAAGTGGTATTAGTTTTCCTTCTTTTTCTAAAGTTGCAGATACATTCGGATTTAATTATAAATGTTGTTATAAAAACAGTGATTTGGATGAGTGCTTAAAATGGTTATTTGAACAAACTGGTCAGGTTATTTTAGAAATTGAACAAAGACTTGATGATCCAATTACGCCTAAGGTTATGTCAAGAATTGGTGCTAATGGGGAGTTTGTTACTCCTTCCATTGAAGACATGTATCCATTTATAAGTAAAGAAGAATATGATTCACTAATGTTAAAGGATTAAGTAACCTATGCAACAATTTATATTAGGAGATAAAAATTCAATAAAAAGAAATAGTTACATTTGGAATATAATTGGTGGGTTAATTAATGCATTTCAATCTGTTATCATTCTTATTGTATTAACTCGTGTTTTAGATATAGAAATGGCAGGCATCTTTACTATAGCATGGGCCATTGCAAATTTGGCAATAACAATTGGAAAATATGGAGTAAGAAATTATCAAGTTACAGATATTAGTGAAAAATTTACTTTTAATGATTATCTTAGTCATCGTATTCTTGTCTCTGTACTCATGATAATTTTTACAATAGTATATATCGCTTTTCAAACATACACTAATGATTATAGTCTGGATAAAATTATTATCATTTTTTTAATGTGTTATTTAAAATTAGTTGACTCAGTGGAAGATGTCTTTCATGGGATGTATCAACAAAAAAATCGTTTAGATATTGCAGGAAAATGTATTTCCGTAAGATTGATTATTTCTACATTAATGTTATGTATATTCTCTATTCTCACACAAAACTTAATTATAGCTTCTATATTAACTTGTATATTTACTACATTAATCCTTTTTTACTTATTAAAAATATCGTATCCGATATTTTCCTTACCTAAAATTCATATTTCCTATAACAAATCATGGTTGATTCTCAAATATTGTTTCCCTATTTTCGGTGGCTCATTTTTATCATTTTATATTCTAAATGCACCCAAATATGCCATAGATGCTTTATTAACTTCAGAATTACAAGCATATTATGGCTTTATATCAATGCCTGTTTTTGTAATTGGATTATTGAATAATTTTGCTTTTCAGCCAATTCTGACTACAATGACTATCTGTTATGAAGAAAATGATATAAAAAAATTTGAAACATTTTTCTGGAGGCAAATTATTTTTATTATCTTTATTACTGTATTAGCTCTACTAGGTTCATTTTTTTTAGGAATTCCAATTCTATCATTATTATATAACTGTGATTTATCTTTGTTTAGACTGGATTTATTAATATTAATGTTAGGTGGAGGGTTACTAGCATTAGTAGGTTTTTTTACAACTATTATAACACTTATGAGAAATCAGAAAATTATTCTCATTGGATATATTATTGTTGGATTTTTAGCCTTATTTAGCTCAAATTTTATTGTTTATAGATATCAGCTGCGTGGAGCTTCAATTTTATATTTATTTTTAATCTTAATTTTAACATTATTTTTTAGTTCTTTTTTATTATTTAGAATAAGAAAATGGAAGGAAAATATATATGTCAAAGAATAAAATTGTATTTATAGGAGCAGGAGGTTATTGTAGAGGGGTATTAGATTCATTTTTTAAAAGTGATCTATATAACAATTATGAAGTAGTAGGAATTACTGATCCTATCGTAAATTCAGGAACTTTTATTAATGCAATCCCTGTGTTGGGTGATGATTCCATTTTGCAAGGTTTATATGATGAAGGTGTGCATTATGCTCATATAACTGTTGGAAGTGTAAAGGATTGTAACTTAAGAAAAAAGTTAATAACAAAAGCAAAAAAAATCGGATTCGAACTAATTTCAATCATTGATAATACTTCTATTGTAGCCGATCATGTGCAACTTGGAGAAATGATATATGTTGGAAAAGGAGCTATAATTAATACAGATGTTACTATTGGTGATTATTGCATCATTAATACTGGCAGTATCGTAGAACATGGATGTTGTCTTGGGAATCTAATACATATTGCACCAGGTGCTGTTTTAACGGGAGATATTACTGTAAAAAATGAATGTCATTTTGGATTAAATTGTTCAATTTTACAAGGATTAAATATTGGAAGTAATGTTATTATTGGTGCTGGAAGCACAGTTTTACGAGATATAAAAGATAATGAAACAGTGGTAGGTATTGTTAAATAAAATTATATTAAGAATGTTTTTTAGAGTTATTTATACCTATAAATGCACTCGGAAAGGAATATAAGAGAATATGAAAAAGATAAGTGTTCTAACAGGAACAAGAGCTGAATATCACCTCATGTATTCAATTTTAGAGAAAATTGTGAATGATCCACAATTGGATTTAGACTTGATAGTAACTGGAGCTCATTTAAGTAAAAAGCATGGTTATACTGTTAATGATATTAAAAACGATAATTTTACTATTAACAAAAAAATACCAATATTAGATGATACTGATGAATTGGTTGACATGGATAAAGCTATATCTAAATGTATATGTGAATGTAGTAAGTATTTTAAAAGTTCCAAACCAGACTTGTTATTAATTTTAGGAGATCGCTATGAATTATTTGGTGCAGTAATTCCTGCGTTAAATCAGCATATTCCCATTGCTCATATTCATGGTGGAGAGACTACTGAAGGAGCTATAGATGAGGCTATACGTCATGCAATATCAAAATGTAGTTATTTACATTTTACATGTTGCGAAGAATATCGCCATCGTGTTATTCAGTTAGGAGAAAATCCTCACAGAGTATATAATGTCGGAGGCTTAGGTGTTGAAAATATAATGACTCAAAAATTGATGTCTAAAACAGAACTAGAACAAAATTTATCATTTTCACTTTCTAATTATGCTCTTGTAACCTTCCATCCAGTTACACTTGAAAATGATACAGCTATCAATCAAGTAAAAGAAATGTTGGAGGCCTTTCTAGAGTTTAAAGATTTAAACTTTATCATTACTAAAGCAAATGCAGATGCTGGAGGAAATTTAATTAATAACATAATTGATGACTATGTTAGTAAATATCCAAATAAGTTCTATACAGAATTTAGTTTAGGAATGACTAGATATCTGACTGCTATGAAGTTTTCTAAAATGGTAATTGGAAATTCTTCAAGTGGTATTTTAGAAGCACCGTCTTTTAGAGTTCCAACAATTAATATTGGTGATCGTCAAAAAGGAAGAATTCAATGCAAAAGTATTATCAATTGTATCCCTGAAAAAGAAGAGATTATTAAAGCTATGAATAAAGGATTAAGCCAAAGTTTCAGAAATGAATTAGTGGATTTAAAAAGTCCTTATGGCAATGGAACAACGAGTCAACAGATTATAGAAATAATAAAAAAACATTTGAATGATGGTATTAACTTAAAAAAATCATTCTATGATATTAATTTTACAATAAAGGAGGAGTGATGATTATGTCAAACATTTACATTGTAGCTGAAATTGGTTGTAATCATAATGGGAATGTTAATTTAGCCTATGAAATGGTAAAGACTGCTAAGGAGTGTGGTGTTGATGCAGTAAAATTTCAAACATTTAATTCGCACGCTCTCATTTCAAAATACGCACCTAAAGCAGATTATCAAATTAAAAACACTGGAAACCAAGAAAGTCAATTAGAAATGACAGAGAAATTGGAACTTTCACATAACGATTATCTTAATTTAAAGAAATATTCTGAATCTTTAGGGCTAGATGTTTTTTCAACAGCATTTGATGAAGAATCAATTGATTTTTTATATTCAATTAAACAAAATGTATGGAAGATTCCATCTGGTGAAATTACCAATTTACCATATCTTCAAAAAATATCATCTTTAAATATTCCAAATAAGAAAATTATCCTTTCAACAGGGATGGCTACTATTGAAGAAATAAAAGCTGCACTTGATATTTTAGAACTTGGAACCTCTTCGGAGATTATTATATTGCATTGTAATACTGAATATCCTACTGATGATGAAGATGTCAATGTATCTGCAATAACTGATTTGCATAAAAATTTTCCTAACTATAAAATAGGTTTTTCAGACCACTCAAAAGGATTTGTTGCACCAATTCTTGCTGTACCATATGGTATTTGTTTTATAGAAAAACACTTTACTTTGGATTGTAATATGGAAGGTCCAGATCATAAAGCATCAATTATGCCAAACGATTTGAAAACTCTTTGCTATTCAATAAGAAGAGCAGAAATTATGTTAGGGAACGGAATAAAAAGAGTAACTAATTCAGAAAAGAAAAATATAAATATTGCAAGAAAATCAATTGTTGCTAAAAAAGCCATAAAAGAGGGAGAAGTTTTTAATCTAGATAACATAACATGTAAACGTCCTGGCAACGGATTAAGCCCTATGAACTGGTATAAAATTTTAGGAATGAAAGCTATTCGTGATTATGATGAGGATGAACTTATAGAAAAATCATACATAAATGACGAATATAATTAGAAGATAGAGGTGTAACTTATTATGAAAAAATTAGTATTAATATTATTTATGGTTTGTTTCTTATCTTTTATTACTATTTCTCAAACATATGCAGCAGATCATCAAAATGGTTACTGGACATGGACTGATACTGGATGGAAATATTATGATGAAAACGGAAATACGTTAAATGGATGGCAAAATTTAAACGGATATACTTATCTCTTTAATTCTGATGGTGGCTATACAATTGGATGGTATTATAATGATGAGGGATATCATTATTTTAATGATGAAGGACATATGTTAATCAGTTGGCAAACTATTAATGGGAAACGATATTATTTCAATAATCGTGGTATTATTACAAAAGGTTGGTTAACTCAAAATGGGAAAAAGTATTACTTTAATAATGAGGGTCATATGTTAACTGGTACAGTTACTATTGATGGTAAGATGCGTTATTTTAAATCTAATGGTGAATTAGGATTAGGCTGGCAATGGACTGAAACTGGTTGGAAATATTTCGATAACAATGGGAATACATTAAATGACTGGCAATCTTTAAATGGTTATACTTATCTCTTCAAACCAGATGGTGGTTATACAATTGGATGGTATTATAACGATGAAGGATATCATTACTTCAATAAGGAAGGTCATATGTTAATTGGCTGGCAAACGGTTAATGGTAAAAGATATTATTTTAATAATCGTGGAATTATTACAAAAGGTTGGCTGACTCAAAATGGGAAAAAGTATTACTTTAATAATGAGGGTCATATGTTAACTGGTACAGTTACTATTGATGGTAAGATACGTTATTTTAAATCTAATGGCGAATTAGGATTAGGCTGGCAATGGACTGAAACTGGCTGGAAATATTTCGATAACAATGGGAATACATTAAATGGCTGGCAATCACTCAATGGATATACTTATCTTTTTAATCCTGATGGAGGATATACAATTGGTTGGTATTATAATGATGAAGGATATCATTACTTCAATGAGGAAGGTCATATGTTAATTGGCTGGCAAACGGTTAATGGTAAAAGATATTATTTTAATAATCGTGGAGTTATTACAAAAGGTTGGCTGACTCAGAATAGTCACCAATATTATTTTAACAGTGAAGGACACATGCTGACAGGATATCAAGTTATTGGTGGCAAAGAATATAACTTTGGATCAAATGGCATGAAACAAAATGGATGGTGTAATACATCAAATGGCAGAAAATACTTTGATAGCAATGGAAATACTGTTAAAGGCTGGCAGTCTATTAATGGGAATACGTATTACTTCGATAATAATGGGATCATGACAACTGGATGGTATCAAAATAGTGATGGTATGCATTATTTTGGCAATGATGGAGCTATGTATGTTGGGACTCAAATTATTGATGGAATTACTTACCATTTTGACGATAGAGGAATTTGTCCCATGGGATGGATAACTCAAAATGGCAAAAAAGTTCTTTACAATAGTTATGGAGAATATATTACTGGAGCTGATGCGTTAGTCATTGATATCTCAAAGTGGAATGGTGATATTGATTGGGATACTATCAAACGAGAGGGTCTTGTAGATAAAGTGATCCTAAGATGTGGATATTATGATTTCTCAGGAAATGGTTCTATATTTGAGAGTAATAAGATTGTTATTGATTCAAAATTTAAAAAGAATGCTGATGCATTAGAAAGATTAGGTATACCTTATGGTGTATACTTTTTTAGTTATGGAACAAATGTTGCTGAAGCAAGAGTTGAAGCTCAAGCAACTTTACAATTAATTCAAGGTAGAAAATTATCTCTTCCTGTATTTTATGACTTAGAATATACAGATGCCGCTGGATCAATATCAGCGAGTACATATACTCAAATGGCAAATGAATATTGCCAAATCATTTCTAATGCAGGTTATACGCCAGGAATTTATGCAAACCTAAATTATTGGAATACAAAACTATATGATTCATCATTAAATAAATATGAAAAATGGGTTGCACAGTATGGACACAAAAGTGAACCAATTATAAAAAATTGTACATATAAAGGAACTTACAGAATGTGGCAATATACTTCTTCAGGAAGCATTAATGGAATTAAAGGTAGAGTAGATTTAAATGCTTATTTTAGTTCTAAAAAAACTGGTCCTACAAATTAATCAATAGAGACACAACAATGTTGTTGTGTCTCATTCTTATTAATCTACATATAAAAACAGAATATTTATCTGCATATTAATAAGAATGAAATTATACAAACAGAAAGGATATTTATAAAAAACGCAAGATTATTTTTAATACATATAATATATATTAACACCTTTATTTTAGAATTTTTAGGTTATCCATACCAATTGAGTTTATTTCACAAAAATAATGAGCATATTTGCTATTTATATTTTTAATAAAATATTACCGAATAAGTTGGAAAAAGTTATTTATATAATCTGAAAATACTGAATAACAAAAAGTATCTAATAAATATTGATTTTATGAATAAATAAAAATACGAGGAGATAATAATGAAAGATATAACATTAGTTGTCATGGCAGCAGGAATTGGAAGCCGTTTTGGTGGTGGAATTAAACAATTAGAACCAGTCGGACCAAATGGTGAAATTATTATGGATTATTCTATTTATGATGCGATTCAAGCAGGTTTTAATAAGGTTGTTTTTGTGATTAGAAAAGACTTAGAAAAAGATTTTGATGAAATCATAGGTCAAAGAATGAAAAAGAAAATACATGTTGAATATGCATTTCAGGAGTTATCAAATATTCCTACTCAATACAAGGAGATATTTAAAGAGAGAAAGAAACCATGGGGAACAGGTCAGGCTATTTTAGCATGTAAAGGACTGATTCATGAACCATTCTTAGTTATTAATGCAGATGATTATTATGGTAAAGAAGCTTATCAAGTTGCTTATCAATATTTAACCACAAAACATGAATGTGATGTATTACCAGCATGTATGGTAGGATTTATATTAAAGAATACATTGAGTGATAATGGTGGTGTCACAAGAGGAATCTGTCAAGTGAGTTTAGATCACAAGTTAGTTGACATTGTAGAAACACATAATATTGAGAAAAGGAATAATCATGCAGTAGTGAATGATCAGGTTATTGATTTAGATTCGATTGTATCTATGAATATGTGGGGTCTTTACCCAGAGTTTATTAATGTTTTAGAAAAAGGCTTTGAAGACTTTTTACAATCCCTTGAATCTGCAGATTTAAAAACAGAATATCTATTACCAACAATCATTGGAGACTTATTAAAAGATAAACAAATAAGTGTTGAAGTCTTAAAATCACAAGATGAGTGGTTTGGAGTGACATACAAAGAAGATAAAGAATCTGTGAAAGAAAGTGTACATAAACTTATTGATAAAGGTGTATATCCAATTTGCTTGTAAATAATAAACAATTTTAATATATATAGTATTTAATAAATTTATCTGAATTATAATTTGATAGTTGTTTTGATGATATTCATATTAACCACAAGTATAAGAAAAAGGCAATATATTATATTACACTTGTTGTATTTAATATACTGCCTTTTTTTATATATTTAGTTAAATGTCAAATAAAAAAGCCCCATTAGCTACATTATAATAGAACTGTAATTAGATAGAGTATTTAAATTTATTTGGGAAATTAAATATTAGTTTTATACAACAACTAAAAGATCTTATTTCTACGATTTTTTTACCTAATCTCACTGACTTAGCTTTATTTTTTCTATTGATTACTCATTATTAATATCTGTATCTATTGTTACTAATAAAAGATACTTAAAATAATCATATTGCTTTAAATCATTGAGCTTAGCCGTTTTTAGCAGTGAATAGATTCTTGCAGATGGCTTTGCTCCTGCTATTATATTATTGATGTATCACTGAATAGCCAGTTCTTGCTATCGATATAGAATAGCCAAATAGAATTTTAGAATCGATTTTTTGATATTTCAATATGACCCTTGTTAACAGCAACCAGAAATCATTGTTTTCATAATATAGAATTTTAAATATGATTTCTTGCCTTATTTGTAAAAATGAAAAGACTATGATTCATTTGAAACTGCAGAATAACAATTTGAGTTAAGTCATCTATTGATCTTCTTACATTTATTGGTTGGCAACATAGATGTTTTTAACTTCATCAGCATTAATAATCATTTGAGAATTCAATAATCCTATCAAGCAATGCACAATCAAATTTGACAGTATGTCCATTAATATTCATTGAGATGAATGAATATTTTTCTTCAGAAACTTCAACAGGAATGAAAACTTTGAAAACAGTATTTCTCCATTTAAGAATTTCTTCCTGTTTTTATAAAACAAAATTGAGTAATGCTTAATCCGCTATTAGCTTGATTTTCAATAATTGTTAATTTTTTAACGCTTAGAACTTATATTTAATTTTCTGATATAATTTGGATAAATTATCTTAATAAGTAGCTAGCTTTACTTACTATAATTAAAATTCATTTAATTGAAAAAATATCTAAATTCTCATAACGAATAGGCAAATGAAGAATATGAAAATGAGATATGAAGTATAAAAACAATCTAACTATGACTTATTAGAAAAAAATTTTTGATTTTTTTGACTTTATCCATTATATTACTTCCTATATCCCTACTATTCTTGTTCATTTATAAATAATGTCATTTTTCTCTTTGTTATTCCATGATACATCCCAGTCATATTATTTTTAATATTTCTTATAGTAATATTTAACTAAAATAGTCTATAATTCTTTTCCTCATAATTTGTCTTTTCATTTATAACCTTTATTTTATAATTTAATATGTAAAGATTATGTTCTCCATCTGTAGTAAGAATAGATATTTTTGATAAAAAAAACAATGCTTCTTTAAAAATTTACTATAAAGAAATAGTAAAGGCTAAATAAATTGTAAAATAGAAAAATAGTTTTCCTTTGAAGTGTGAGTATTCAGAAAAAATTTAAAACAAAATTAAAGTGATTTTAAATATTAACTTATTTAACTTAGATGATTTCACATTATTAATATGTTTTTTCATACATTTAATCAATAATTTTTTGTGATATATTTTTTAGACATATAAAGTAATATATATATATAATACTATAAGTTATAGAAACAACGGCTAGATATAAATATATATTCAATTGAAAATACTTTGAAATAAAAAAACAAATAAAAGAGAATGCTAAAAACATAACTTGTACTTTTAATTCAAGATCTTGTTTTTGAGATATAATTGTTCCTACACTTAAAGCACTTACTATTAGCCTTAATCCAAACATAGGAGCTAATATTTGCACATAAATACCTGCTTCTTTCCAATTTGATCCAAATACAATATGAAAAAGGAAAGGGGCAAAAAGGAAAAGAACTATAACCATCAAAATAGCAACAATTGACAATAAAAGTGTTGTTTTTTTAAACGAATTATAATAATTTTTTTGTTCATATAATTCTTTTGTTGCACTTTCCATATATACTTTTGATACATTGCCACTTATCATTGTAAGGGGTAGTCCTAAAACTCTATATGAAAGAGAATAGAGACCCAAAATAGTATCATTAAATAGAGCTTGTATAAATAAATTGATTGATGAATAAGAAAAACTATTCGCAAAAGCAGCTGGTGTAGAATAAAGAGGTTGTTTTATATACTTGAAAAAAACTAATTTCATTTTTGTATAATCTACATTTTTCAATTCTTCATAATAGGGACTTAAACTTTTGCTTTGTCGTTTTATCCCTGCTAACTGTCCAATAAAATTCGAAAAAATAAGTCCATAACTCCCAAATAGTAAAATCCCTGAAAAAATTTGAAGAATATTTTGAAAAAATGTTCTGATAACATAAACGGATGTAATTAATTTATATTCTCTTAATCGATTATTAAAACTATTTAATATATTGGTAATTCCTGAAACAAGTAAAAGAAGAAAAAACATAGGAATAATAAATACCAAATTTTCACCATTAAGAAAAAAGTAAATACCGGTACCACATGTTACAATAATATCTATAAGTATCATTAAATAGATCGAAAGTTTTACCAAAATAATAGCTTCTCTATCATCCTCTACTGTCACTATTGCTAAATCATAGCGCAAATTAATAGCAGGTGAAAAAATATTTACAGCAGAAAGTAATAAAGTATATATTCCTAATTCTGCTGGTGTAAATATTCTGGTTATAACTGGAGATAAAAGAAATGAAATAAGCTGAGCAATAATTGAGCCAGATGCTAAAGTTAATATAGATTTTAAATAATTATTTTTGAATAAGGTCATATTAAATTAACTCTATATTTTCACGATGCGTTATTTCTTTCATTGCATTTCTCGTATCAAAAATGACTTTAGAATTTTTTTGTATCATATCTAAATCATAAGATTTATGAGCAGTTGCAATAATGATTAAATCATATTGGGATAATGTTTTAGGATTAATTCCTTTTATTCCCTCATATATCTTACCATGATATTTATATTCAGAAATATATGGATCATAGAAATCAACTAATGCATCTTCCTTTTTTAATAAATCAATTAACTTTAATGCTGGACTTTCTCTATAATCATCAATATCATTTTTATACGCAACACCTAACACTAATATTTTGGAACTAGACATTGCTTTTTTCTGTCTATTTAAAACTTTATAACATCTTTCTACACAATATTCAGGCATCTTATCATTGATAATCATACTATTTTCTATCATAGATGTATGGAACCCAAATTCCCTAGCTTTCCATGTTAAATAATATGGATCTAATGGAATACAATGTCCACCTAATCCTGGTCCAGGATAGAATGCTTGATATCCAAATGGTTTTGTCTTAGCAGCATCTATAACTTCCCATGCTGAAATACCCATTTTTTCACACAACATGCATATTTCATTAACTAAACCAATATTGATATTTCTATATGTATTCTCAAGAATCTTTTCTAATTCAGCAACTGCTGGAGATGATACTTCATGGATATCTCCTTCCAGTACAGATCTGTACATTGCAGCAATAACTTCAGTCGCATCTTTACCAATTGCTCCAACAACCTTTGGAGTGTTTTTTGTCTGATATACAGTGTTACCTGGATCAACACGTTCTGGAGAAAAACCTAAATAGAAATCTTTACCACAAATTAATCCTGAACCTTTTTCAAGAATTGGTTTCACTAATTCTTCAGTTGTTCCAGGATACGTAGATGATTCTAAAACTACCATAGTTCCTTTAGAAAGATATTCTGAAATAGCTTCTGAACTAGATTTTACAAAGCTAATATCAGGCTGTTGATGAGCATCTAAAGGTGTTGGAACACAAATAGCTACAAAATCTACATCTTTGATAAAACTAAAATCAGTAGTTGCAGATAACATTTCTGATTCAACTAATTCTTTCAATTCAGAATCAACGACATCACCAATATAATTAACACCTTGATTTACCAAATTAACCTTTTCATTTTGAACATCAAAACCAATTGTTTTAAATCCTGCTTTAGCTTTTTCTACAGCTAGAGGTAATCCAACATACCCTAAACCTACAACTCCTACAACAATTTCCTTGTTTTCAATTTTCTTAAGTAATTCTTCTTTCATTTTAGATTTCCTCCACTTTTTCATCATTTTTAATATAATCTTTTGAACATTTTTTACATTTACATTGATTACTATTTGAAAAATCTAGTGGTTCTCCACACTCACATACGTAATACAATATTCTGCATGGATTTCCAACAACACACGCATAATCAGGAATTGTTTTTGTGACAACTGTTCCTGCGCCGACAAATGCATATTTTCCAATGTCATGACCACAAATAATTGTCGAATTAGCTCCAATTGATGCACCTTTATGTATAACTGTTTGCTTATATTCATCTTTTCTAGAAATAAAGCTTCTTGGATTAATAACATTTGTAAATACACAACTTGGACCTAAAAAGACATCATCTTCACAGATAACGCCTTCATAAACGGATACATTATTTTGTATTTTTACATTATTTCCTAATACTACTTTGGGTGATATAACTACATTTTGACCGAGATTACATTTCTTTCCAACAATTGCTCCTGCCATAATATGTGAAAAATGCCATATTTTTGTTCCCTCTCCAATCTGACATCCTTCATCGATATAGGCAGATTCATGTACAAAACATTTATCCATAATTTCTGTACTCCTTTAATATAGTTGTTAGTATATTAACAATGTTTACTATAGTTTCATTATCTAGATATGGATGCATTGGCAAACTTAGACATGTTTTTGATATAGCCTCACATTTTTTGAGTTCATCTAAATGAAAACTATAATCTTTATATACAGACTGCTTATGCATTGGTGTTGGATAATAAATCATAGTTGGAATATCTTTCTCCTTAAGTTTTTGCTGCAGATAATTTCTCTCATCTTCACTATTCAAAAGAATTGTATATTGTGCCCAGCTAGATACATAACCATTAGGGACATATGGCGTCTTAACATATTCTTTTAAGCATTCAGTGTATAGCTTAGCATATTGATTTCTCTTATCTAGTTCATATTCCTTAAACGCATGTAACTTTGGCAAGAGAATAGCAGCTTGAATAGTATCAAGTCTTGAATTCATTCCAACTCTCACATTATCATACTTAAAAGTTCCTTTTCCATGCACTCTTAATGATATGAGTAGTTGATAAAATTCTTCACTGTCAGTAAAAAGCGCTCCACCATCGCCATAGCATCCTAATGGTTTAGCAGGAAAAAAAGAGGTCGTTGCAATGTCTCCAAAACTACATGCCATCTTTTCATTAATTGAACCACCAAAACCTTGTGCACCATCTTCTAGTACATAAAGATTATATTTATGAGCTATGTTAATGATTTGATTGTAGTCTGCCGGTTGTCCAAACAAATCAACAGGAATAATAACTTTAGGAGTTAGTTTTCCTTCGCTAATAATATCTTTTATAGCCTTTTCTAAATGGTTTGAGTCCATATTGAATGTTTTAGGATCAGTCTCTATGAAGATAGGAGTAGCCCCAACTAGTGATACAACTTCTGCTGTTGAATAAAAAGTAAAAGAGGGTACAAAGACAGCATCGCCTTGCTTGATATTCCATGCCATTAAAGCAAGCTGTAAGGCATCAGTTCCATTTGCACAAGTTACACAATATTTCACACCAACATACTCTGCTAATTCTTTTTCTAATTGCTGAATATAATCTCCCATCATATACTGACCAGAGTTTAATACATTTTGAATGTTTGTATTAATTTCATCTTTCAAATTCTCATATTGACTCTTTAAATCTATAAATTGCATCTTTTTCACTCTCCTATAAAGAAATCATTAATTTTTTCTACGATTTTTTCACAACTATGTCCATCGCCAAAACCATCTCTAATAGAATTGAAGTCAATATTTCTTTCATAAATAGATTTAAGAATTTGTTCTTTGTTTGGAGAAACAAATTCATTCCACCCATTATGTAAAGTTTCTTCCCATCCATTTCTTAGTATACTTACACACGGTGTACCAATTAAATAGGATTCTTTATGTAAACCACCTGAATCAGTAATTACAAAAGAAGCATTTTTAAGGAAATGTAATGTTTCAAAATATGTTAATGGTTCAACAAAAAATATATTCAGATATTTATCATGTTGAGACTGAATAAAATTTTTAATTCTTGGATGTACAGCAAATATGACAGGTTTATCTAATTCATTAAGTGCATCTAAAATATTAATGAGTTTAGTTTTATCATCTGTATTTTCTGGCCTATGACTTGTTGCAAGATAATATCCTTTTGAAACATCTTTTTTTTGACCAAATAGAGGCATTAATTTGGAAATATATTCTTCATCTGATATTTCATCAGCTAATTTCGAATAGAAAAGTAATGCATCATACATAACATCACCTAGAAAAAAAGACTTATTTTCTAAACCTTCTTTAATCAAGTTATCTTGAGATAATTGTGTTGGAGCAAAACAAATTGAAGACAAATGGTCTGTTACTATTCTATTTTGTTCTTCTGGCATATCAAAAATATGTGTTCTTGTTCCCGCTTCAATATGAAAAACTGGAATATTTAATTTTGCAGCTGTAATAGAGGCAGCGATAGTCGAATTAGTATCCCCATATAGTAGAACTCCATCTGGTTTTTCTTTCAATAAAACTTCTTCTATTTTAATCATCATATTAGCTGTTTGTACTGCATGACTTCCTGAACCAACAGCTAAATTATAATCAGGTTTAGGAATCTTCATTTCTTCAAAAAAAACATCAGACATATTGGCATCATAGTGCTGGCCAGTATGAACTAATATTTCTTTAAAATTCTTTCTTATAGATTTTGCTGTAATACCTGCTTTGATAAATTGAGGTCTAGCACCAACGATTGTTAATATTTTTTTCATATTTTTCTCCTGAATCTTCCCATAAAATCTGTTGAAGAAATATCCCCCAAAGGGAGTTTTACTGGTTTTCTTGTTGCTGCGGATTGATATATAGCAAGAATCAATTCTAAAGCTCTTGTTCCTGCTTCAGCATCAACCAATGGTTTTGTACCTGTTCTTATAGCCTTAATAACATCTGTATATAATGGATTATGTCCAAACCCGTAAACATTTTGAGGTTGTTCACTATTTTGTTGTTTAACGGTTTCAGCATCTTCACCATCATTTGCAAAGTTCCATTCTTCAATCAAATTAACAGATTTTCCACCAGCTTTAATTGTACCTGTACTCCCAAATATATATAATGTTTCTTCTAGATTTTTAGGGAAGACATTTACAGTTCCTTCAAACAGACCATAAGACCCATTTTTAAATTTAATAACTGCTAAACCTAAATCCTCTGCTTCAAGATAATCATGATTTAAATTATCTGTATATGCCATGACTTCTTCAATTTCATCACCCATCAACCAACGTAATAAATCTGCATTGTGGATACATTGATTCATTAAACAGCCACCATCATTAGCCCATGTTCCACGCCATTTAGCTTGATCATAATAGGCTTTCCCACGATTCCATCTCACATGTGCTGCAGCGTGAAGTATTTTTCCAAATTTATTATTCTCTACAGCTTCATGAATTTTTTGTATAGATTTATTAAATCTGTTTTGATGATTAGCACATACAATCACATTATATTTATCTGCTTCTTCACATATCTTTCTAGCATCTACCATACTCATTGCAATTGGTTTTTCAATAATACAATGAATACCATGTTCAATACAATAAAGCGCTATTTCAGAATGAAGTCCAGACTCAGTCGCAATAGCAACCAGTTCAGGATTCTCTATCTCAATCATTTTTTTATAATCAGAATATTGTTTTATACTCGAATTATTTATTTTAAATTTTTCTAGCAATATCTCCATATTATGTGAATTAATATCACAAATCCCTACAATTTCAAGTTTATTTTTAATTGCTGCAGCAATATGATTTGGTGAAATTCGTCCACAACCAATTAGTGCATATCTCATTTATTTATCCTCCAAATTCTTATTTGAACATGATGTTTCGATTAAACTAATTTCTTTATCAATTCGTTCTTTCCAACTTAACATTTTATTTTGTGAAGTAGATTTCGCATTGTATCTTATTTTCTTCTGTAAACTTTCATCATCTTTTAATTTTAGGATTATATTAGGTATTTCTGCTATATTATCAACTAAAAATCCATTTTCACCATGGATAATAAAGTCATCCAAGGAACTATCATTTAACGAAATAATACAACTTCCCATCGCCAAGAGTTCATGAAAAACATTACCTAAATTTCCAATATCATACAAACTAAATGAAACTAAAGAGATATTCGCCATAATATTAATTTCATGTTTATTTAATACTCCTAGATAATGGATCTGATTCTCAATATTTTTATCTCTTGCTATAGTCTGTAATTCTTCATAATAATCTTTTTCAGTAATTTGACCAGCAAAATACAAATCAAAAATAAAACCCTTTTGTTTTAATAGGCTAACTGCCTCTAAAGCTTTATGTTGCCCTTTCCATCTTGAAATTCGTGCTGGGTAAAATAAGATATTATGAGATTCAATATTAAGTTCTTTAATATACTTATCGATATCATTTAAACTTGGAATTTCGTATCTATCCACTCCATTTACCCAGTGATAAAGATTATAAGGAGGGTGATTATTAGTTAATTTTAAAGCTGCTAAATCTCCATGAGACATATCATTAGTAATCAATAAGAAATTCTTTTTCTGTTTCATGATACTTGCTTCATTATAATGCAAAAACCTTGTTTTCCATATTCCCCTTTTACAAATATTTCCATATAGAAAACTTCCATACAATCTATGACCATATGGGATATTATTTTTTAGTGCAAATTTATTTGCCATATATGTACTAGGCCCTTGTCCATAAATAAAATCATATTGCTTTTTATGGTTGAGTTCCTTAAGCAAATGTGATAAACGCCAATTATTTAATGGTTTAGCGAACAAGTGACGGTTCCATACAACTTCTCCAACTATTTGACTTTTCTTCAACCAATGAACATTGATATTAAACGTATTGATTTTATCACCAGGATAAACAATCACTATATCTACTTCATGACCACGACAAATCAACTCTTTAAGAGGGTTTATAAAGGATGGTAAACCTTTTTCTTCCTTCTCTCCATTGACTATCAACTCTTCTAAGGCTGCCCATAAATCAGTAACATATAAAATTTTCATTTTTTCCTCCTCAGTAATTAAAAAAACAACTTATAAACAACACTTTTCATAATTATTCCTATCCCATAAATAGAATAGCTAAATGTAATAAAATAACAAAAATAGAGTTTTAATTTATTACCATATTGCATTCTAATTTTGTTTATAAGTATAGGAATATAAATTAAAATAAACACATTAAAAAATGTTGAGAATCTTGTTACAAATACTGTATGTTGTGAGAATAGAATCATAATAATAATATTTAACCATAATATTTTAAGACACAATTCCTCCTTTTTTGTCCATTGAAAGAAAGCAATTCCTAAAACAAAAAGAAATACTAATATTAAAAGTCTAGGATCATAAAGTTTAAATGGATACCCACTAACATCAACATAAGCATATTGATAATATCTTGCATAAAAACTTGTTAAATTTAAAATTTTAAATATACTCAAAATGATTTGATCAATATTAAAGAAAAGCACAAAAATAAAACTTCCTAATAAACTTATCACATAAATCATCTTCTTAAATGGAATTTTTTGTAACATTAAAACAAGTAAAAAGATGAGTGCACTTTTGTGAAATAAACTCGCTAAAAGAATAATTAGGACAATTTTACTATCACGGAATTTTATATTATCCCCTATAAAATAATGATAAGTTAAAGTTAAAATACTATATGCAACAGCAGTTCGTGTTGCATGCATATCATATTGCAAAAGACTTGGAAAATATACAAGAAGAGATAAATAAGGAAGTGTAGAATATTTTCTTATAAAAATAAATATAAGGGTAAGTGAAATACTATTCATAAAAATAATTATAAATTGTGGATTTAGATGGAATAAATTCACTATATATGAAAGTATACGAAAACCAATTTCCATAGGAAAAGATGAATTGAAAATATCTGTTAATGTCTTGATTTCCTGACAATACTCTTTATAACTAAAGTAATCTCCATCACCATTTCCTCTTAGTATAACAAAAGCAAATATCAACAAAAAAACAGACCAAAATAATTTTTTATTCCTTTGATTAAGATTTATTTCTAAATTGAATCTACTTTCAGATATTGCCATCAATAATAATACGATAAATACAAGATAATAAGGTAACATCATAATAAACTCTTCCTTATTTTTTGATATTCTTCAAAAGAATATCCCATCTTATAAGATTTAATTCCGTTATTTATATTTTTAAGTATTGTCGTTGAACTTAACTCAGTTTTTTTATAGAAACGCAGTAAATAATAATATTTAAAAAACCAGTAATACTTTGGATATGCACGTGTAATAACAGCTCCAATATTAAAGAAATATTTTTCATTATAGCCAGCAAACCATGAAGATTCTGATGAATCTACAGTTCCTATTAATGCAGGAAATTCATAAACTTTTAAACCAGAATTTTTAACATCCTGAATAAAAATTGAATCTTCACCACAATTATAAATTGAGCCAGCTCCAAATCTTTCATCAAAGCTAATATTTTTCTTATTTATACTAGATAATTTAAAACTTATTCTTACAGAACCATAATTTCTAAATTTCTTACTTTTTTTAACTTTATTAAAATCTTTATTTCCTACAAATCTTCCAGTCTCATGAATATTAAAAATAATTACATCAGCTTCAGGCAAATCAATGTATGCCTGGTTAATGATTTGTTCTAAATCATTAACGTATTTCACATCATCATCTGCTAAAAGAACAATATCTTTGTCTGCATAAAACAGTGCCAGATTTCTACTCTTTGAAAGACCTCTTTCATTCCTATTTATAAGTTTAATAACCTTTCCATCTACGATTTTATTTTCAAAAGAATTATAATCAATCTGATTGACAATACATGTATGACAGTTTATATTATTTTTCTTTAATAAATCCATAGGTGATTGTGTCATACAGGATAACAACAATTCAACATTATTCATATATATACCTCATTTGTAACTTTTTTTCCTTTTTTTTATAACATTAAAGATGTATTTTATATAATATTGACAACTCTTATATAAAGATAATTTTTCAATTTTCCTATATACTTTCCACATCCTTGTTAATTTGTTAAATAAACCAGAAGATAATGATCCATCTACTTGCCTATATGATGATAATACTATGTTTAAACCATAAGCATACTCAGTATGTTTTAATACATTTAGCCATGTTGCCATATCTTCACCATTTGAATAGTTTTCCGGCATATATAGATATGTTTTTAATTTTTTTGAAACCATGACAGTAATTGTGGATATAACAGTTCTTCCTAATAAACCAGTGTAGTTAATTTTTTCTGGAACATCTATAACAGTATGTAAAGATTCACCCTTCAAATTCACTAAATCATATGCTGTAAATGAAAAATCAATATCTTTTTTTATCATGAATTCGTATTGTAACTTAAGCTTATTTTTATTCCAAAAATCATCACTATCTAAAAACGTTATATATTCTCCCTTAGAATAATGCAATCCTATATTTCTGCTTTTGGCTGGTCCATAATTTAACTCATTCTTAATTAACTTAATTCGTTCATCTTTTTTCATCAATTTCTCAATAAGAATAACAGATTCATCACTTGAACAATCATCTATACAGATAGCCTCCCAATTGGGATAATTTTGATCAATAATTGATTGTAATGTTTTTAAAATAAATTTTTCAGAATTATAAACAGGTATAATGATGCTAATAAGTGGCTGCATATTCATTCTATCTTCCCCTCTTTAATACCATCACTTCTTATAACACTCAAAATTGTTGAAAAGAATAATTTTATATCTTTAAAAAGTGTTATTTCCATGGCATATTCTCCATCAAGATTCGCTTTCACTTCTATCTCTAGTTCATCTCTTCCGCTGATCTGTGCTAATCCTGTTAATCCAGGTCTGATTGATGAAGCACCGTTTTTGTTTCTTAATTCATTTAAATCATATTGATTAGGGAGACTTGGTCTTGGACCTATTACTGACATTTCTCCTTTCAATATATTAAAGAGCTGCGGTAATTCATCTAGACTCGTTTTTCTCATAAACTTTCCAATTTTAGTAATATACTGTTCTGGATCTTCTAGCATATGTGTTGGAACATCTTTTGGTGTGTCAGTTCTCATGCTTCTAAACTTATATATTTTAAAATTCTTATTATTCTTTCCAACTCTTTCCTGTTTGAAAAGCACTGGACCTGGTGATGTCATCTTTATAAAGATAGATAAAACAATCAGTACAGGTGAAAGAACAATTATCCCTAGAAAGCTCATGATAATATCTATGATTCTCTTTATACAGTTTCTATACATATTTCCTCCCAATAAAAAAGCAAGAATCAATTAATTCTTGCTGATAATCTCTAAACCGACTTTGGCTGTTGTCTCTTCATTGAATATGTTCACACTGATATAAGCAATTCGCTTATGTCTGTCTATCTTTGCTATTAAACCTTCTCTGCCCTGTAGTGGTCCTTCTGTGATATGAATTCTATCGCCTTCAATAAATCCTACTGACATATCGACAATATGATCATCTTTTCCAAATGTCTTGAGAAATTCTACTTCTCCATCCTTTAACGGATAGATTGTTTCCTTTTTCTTTCCAATCACCTTGGTAAAGTCAGGTATCTTCTTCAGCTCATTAAAGAGCTCATCAATATGGTCACTGATCAGAAATACATATCCTCTAAAGAGGACATTTCTGACATCGTGCCATTCACCTCTGAATTTCTTTTTACAAATATATTCAGGAATAAAGCATTCCTTTAATATATCATCTGAAATCAGAAAACGGCATTTATCAGCAATCTCTCTTTCATGACCGCTTCTTACCTGTATGACATACCAGTTCATACAATTACCTCCTCATATAAGAGGGTAGGCTTCGCCTATTGAACTTATTCAATATGTTCAACTTATCACATCTATGACCATACTTCAGGACAAACGTGACAATGCAACGATTCAACCCAACAGCACTCCTATTTATAAAGGATAACTAGCTATTATCCTTTGTTGGATAATATAATTGCTGCTGAGTATAATAAAAAAAGAAACACTCAGTTATAAAGATTTTTGGAATCAAGTCGACTAATAAATTAATGGAGGATTATTAAAAAATTTATTACAAATCAAGAAAGTATATACAACTTGGATACATATCGAATATAAAATACAGTTACAATTATTCATATTATGCATAAGAGATGTTCTTGAAAAGTACACATTGTTATGCTAATATGTTAGAGAATTAAGAAAAGAGGGATTGTTATGTCTAAAAAAGAGAATATAATCCAAAAAGTGACACAATGGAGAGTTATTTTAGGTATTCAAGTTATTGCTTCATTAATACTTATTGGATTGTTATTTAAATTAGGTGCTTTGCCTATGTTATATGCAATCATTGTTATTATATTGGTTGCGTTATTAAATGTAGGAATTTTCTTTTTAATGAAACCATCTAAAAATAAGAAAAAAGGAAAAGTTCGTACTGTTATAGGAAAGTTTGTAAGTATTTTACTAAGTGTACTTTTATTAGTAGGTTCTTTATATATAGCCCAAGGAAATTCACTTATTGATGCGATTACTGGAGCTAATACAGAAATAACTCGTATTTCGGTTGTTGTTATGAAAGATAGTAAGTATAAAAAATTATCTGATTTAAAAGGCGAAACAATTGAAGTCAATACATCCGCTGAAACAGATAAGATGAAGGAAGCTATTGAGGGTCTTCAAAAGGAAGAATCTTCAATTAAAACAAAAGAAGTTGCAGAATTTGCTACAATGGCTGATGATTTGTATTCTGGTAAGACAAAAGCAATTTATGTTAATGAAGCTTATTATGCAATGTTAGAAACAAATCATGAGAACTTTAAATATGACACTGATGTCATTTATACATATAAGATTGAAGAAAAAACAAAAGATATTTCTAAAAATGTTAATGTTACAAAAGATCCTTTTGTTGTCTATATCAGTGGTATTGATACTTATGGAAGTGTATCAACAGTATCAAGATCAGATGTTAATATGATTCTTACAGTGAATCCAAAAACAAAACAAATTCTTATGACAAGTATTCCAAGAGATTACTATGTAACTTTAGCAAATAAAGGTAAAAAAGATAAACTAACGCATTCTGGATTGGGTGGTATTGAAAATACAGTCAAGACAATGGAAAACTTTATGGGAATTGATATTAACTATTATGGAAGAGTTAATTTTACTTCTGTCATTGAAATTGTTGATGCTTTAGGTGGAATTAACATTGATAGCACTGTTGCCTTTACTGGATATGATGGGACTTCTTTTAAGAAAGGAACTAATCATATTACTGGTAAACAAGCACTAGAATTTTCTAGAGAGCGTCATGCATTTGGTGGTGGTGATAATGAACGTGTTCATAATCAACAGGTTGTTATGGCGGGAATGATTAAAAAGATGATTTCTCCTTCAATTATCACAAATTACTCTAGTGTGTTAAGTTCAATTAATGGTTCATTTGAAACGAATATGGAATCAGGAGATATTACAGGTTTATTACAAATGCAAATTAGTGATATGGCATCTTGGACGATTGTTCAAAAACAATTAACTGGAACTGGGAAAACAATGACAGGTGGAGCATATATGCCAAATAATAAATTATATTATATGATTCCAAATGAAGCTAGTGTTGCTGAAAATAAACAAGCAATACAAAATGTATTAGCTGGAAAACCAGTAAGTTAATAAATAAAAGTGGGTACCTTTGGGTATCCACTTTGCATATAGAGGGGGGGATAAAGATGTTAGATAAATTATTAGGAGATAGAAAATATTTTAAATTATTATTTATAGTTTACTTATTTAGTAATACATTAGCATTAGGATATTTTGGAATAACTTTTAATCCATTATGTTTATTTGTGTTTGGATATGGTATAGTCATATTCATTTATAATTTGATTAAAGGAGAATTCTTTTATTCGAAGAATCACTTATTGATTATTGGATTATATGGTTTATTGCTTTTTATAGCAACTTATCTCAATAAAGAGTATTCAAATAAGAATTCTTTTCTTATTGCAGGTATGCAAATGATTATCTTTTTATTGATTTTTGGTCAACCAAAATCAATGACACTTAAGAAATTAAAACAAGAATTACAATGTATAATACCTTTGACTTGTATTCTTGTAGGTATTGCATCTTTCATATCTTTAGGTATGTACTTCTTAAATATTTCAGGTACTCAAAATGGCTGGTATATAGGGCTAGTAGGGACGCGTTTATTTGGAGTTTATTTCAATTGTAATCCGGCATCATTTTTAGCAGTTATTGTTATTTTATTGTCATTAGTTGCAATTAAGAATCATTATAAAGGTGAATTTCTTTATTATATGAATATTGTTATACAATTAGGATATATTATCTTAACACAATGTCGAGCAGCGATTATTATATTAGCTATTGTTGTTACAGCTGTTCTTTATTATCATTTCTTTAGAGCAAAAGAAATGTCAAAAGTGAAAAAGATATGTTTGAATCTTGTCATGTGTTTATGTATCTTATCTGGAACGGTTCTTGTGAATAAGGTTGCATTTATCATTCCACAGTTGCAAGGTGCTACTGAGGAAGATGGTGGACGTTTTCAGCTTTCTAAACTGAAAGAAATTGTTTCTTTAACAATGAGTGGGCAGCTCCAAAATATACCTAAGATAATTCACCTTGTTGATGACGTGAGCAGTGGGCGTGTAACTCTTGCTAAAGATTCATTAGACGTTTGGCAAAAATCTCCTATTCAAGGAATTGGAGCAGGTAATTTTAGACCGATGCTTGTAAATACAACATCAGATGATACATGGGGACAGCAAATTCTTCATAGTCATAATGTTTTCTTAGAATCATTAATAACTGCTGGAGTCTTTGGTTTCTTATTATTCTTTATCTTCTTTATTAAAACATTATTTACAACAAGAGACATATTGATAAAATATAAGAATAAGAAATCCTATTATATTATTTTATTATTTATTATGATGTATGTGAGTGAGTTTATAGGGGGATTATTAGACTTTGGTGTTTTCTATATTTACTCATTATCAGCGACTCTAGCCTGGTTATTTTTAGGGTATATTTATTGGTTAAATGATCAAACTGATATGTCTTTAGTAGATAATACAAATATTGCAGTCTTTAATAAGTATGATCTTATTTCTATTCAATATCAAAAACAAGAGATAGATGTTTTAAAGCCTGAATTTGTTGTTTTAGAGACAAAGTATCAAAATGATGATTATATCATGAAAGTTGAATACTTATTAGGAGAATCATCTTTTGTTTATGATGTCTATTATACATTACATGACAATAAAAGAGATGAGGATATTATTGAAAAAGAGTTGGCAAGGGACTTCTATAGTCTTATTAAAGATGAAATGACTACTATATATGAGCAATCGCATATTAAATAATAAAAAGGAATAACTCATATCAGTATATAGAGGAAGGTGTTAAGGGCACTTCCTTTTTTTATTTGAATCTAAAATGAGTGATTTTTTAGTGAATGTAAGCATTATAATGAAAAATGATTGAGAAAATATTTATAGACGTTAAAACTGCTAATACTTACGTTTACTCATTATTTTATCTAAAAAAAGCTTTCTTATATGTTAAAAGTGTTATGTTAATAATAAGATAAAAAATAATATGTAGAAGGAGAGGTGAATAACAATGGACATGAATTCACAGAAACCAGGTTTGACGAAAAAAACAGGAATGAGTAGAAAAAGAACTTTTGGTGGACCCACTCCCAAAGGTTTATTAGGTTTAGCTAATATGAAAGGAATACCACGAGTGACTCCTGTTTCTATGAAAACTCCTTTAAGCGAAGTAAGTACAGGTACAAGTCAAGAAATATCTGATCAAGTATCAGAACCTTCTCTTATTTCTTCAAAAAGATTTGATTCATTCTTTATGAGCCAAAAAGAAGGAGAAGATGGAAGTGTTTATTATGATGGTGGGCATATACGCTTGATTTATGAAGATGGTGGGCCACAAGTATTTGAATACGATTCTTTATACTTTTCATTTCATAGTGAGGAAGATGCAAAGGAAGCTCGTCATTGGGTAAATGATAATATAATAGCTAAAAAAAAGATTGAGTTAAAAGATTTTGAATCTGAATTTCAAGCAAAGCCTGGGTTCATTAAGATTCCAAAAGGAAAACTTGAAAATGCAATATCAGGGACTTTTTTTGAATTGATTGTTAATGGAAACGAAATTATTGGTTCTCATGTTTCACGAGGTAGTGCAGTACCTATGGCACCCAATTTTAAATATGAAAGAATGGATGAATTGTACAATATTGTTAATGATATTAATACTTTTACAAATGAAGTTATAGGAATATTTGCAACTGGTGATGTCACATTAAAAGATATCTTAGGGACATTTCCATTAAGTCATAATATGGAAAATTCAAACCTAATAAGATTATATCCACTGGCTGTTCCAATTTTCACTGAAGAAGTTATGATGAAAATAAAAAAATTTTTTCCAGAAAATAATTTTATTGAAAAAATATCAGAAATCACAGCTCAATTCCCTAGTTTAGAAGAACAGCAACTTCCCGAATGTCAAATAGCCCTTCATACTTTCCTTACTTCTGATTTCTTTTTTGGTTATCCAACTCTTGATGGTATATTTCAAATAAATGATTTAAATGACCCACAACAATTTGTGAATAATCATATCAATATTGAATATTTTTGTAGAATAGATCCTGCAATGCAAAGGGAGTCATTATATTTTAAAAGAGTCATTGGATATTTTAAAAATCAATTATTATATGCAACTCATCTTCTTTTAGATATGGGATTAAATCCAAAGCATGTTGATGAATAAGAAGGGAGGTTTATCATGTTTAAGACAATTGATGACTTAGGTACTACATCTGGTGAACTGACAAAAGATGCAGAGAAAGAACAGACAATTTCGCCACTACCGCCAGTTCCTATGTTTGAAATAACTTCGCTCCCACAACAAAGGATGCTAGTTAGGCCAAGAGAACCAGAAATCCTTGGAACATCACCATTATTTGTATCACAAGGAAGTAAAGGTGTTGGTAGTATTTACTATCCAGAAGGACGTATACGTTTGTTTCATCCTATGGGACCAACGGTAGAAGAATATATTCCTTATCGTCTATCTATTTCAAAACCAGAAATTTATTCTGAAATTAAGATATGGATTAAGAATTTTTGTTCTGATCATCAATTTCTTCCGAAATTAAGTGATTTTCAACAATATTTTCGCAACTATTATACTCAAAAGATATTTCAAGATGTTGGTTCATTGTTAGAACCGCAGCAAGTTATGATAGGAAAGTTATATGAATTACATCTTGATAAGGAAGGGACTATTGTTGGAATTCATCCATCAGAAGGAAGGGTTACTCCTTATACCTCAATAGGTGTGAACCTTGACACAGATTTATTATATTATGTTATTAAATACATAGAAGAAATTGTTGTTATAATTATAAGTTCATTTGCAAACAGAATAGATTATATTACTGCCAATAAAGAAATTTATTATTTTCTTGGAAGTTTACTACCAAGAAATAATGAAGAGGATAAAGAAGATATGGCAATGAGAAGTGTTGAAACTGCATTGAGAGATATTTTTATTCCTCAAAATATTATAAAGGCTTATCAATATGCGCTAAAGTTTAGTGGGGTTGATGAATTTATTTCATATATTACAGCTTTTAAAAAGAAGAATCAAAAACAACTTTTAAAAAATGATTATTGCCTTATGAGTGCGACAACTTCAAAAGATATTGAAAAACTATATGAAAAATTGATAACACCTTATCAAGACAGTTGGCTTATATCTACGGCTCAAGATATTTCAAAAGATTTCAATCAAGATATCCATGAATTTGTGGGGCATAAGATTTTTGATATTTGGCTTAAAGATAGCAGTTCTCCTCTTTATCATTATATGAAAGGATATTTAGCAAATTTGCTTTTAGAACAAACACAAGTCATTGACCAAACAAAATTACATACAAGAAAAAAGTAATATTATAAATAGATATGGTTTTATCTCAATAATGAATTATTATATATCATTTAACGAGATAAGAGAAAGGAGTTAAGAATGGATAGAATACCAATGCCCCCAATAAAGAAAGATACCGCTCAAAGAAGTGAAACAAAATTAACCCTCCCACCTTTAAGAGCAACTGCACAACCAGAAATCTCTAAAAAGCAAGATACTACTACTGATAAAGATGATTCACCTGTTGTTTTGCCTAGACTGGTAGAAGCGAAAAGTGGTGTTATTTTAGGGAGTCAACCATTGTTTACATCAGAACATGATGATAAAGTAGGAAGTGTTTATTTTGAGGGAGGAAGATTACGCCTAATTCATCCATCTGGGCCGACTAGAGAAGTTTATAGATCTTATTGTGTATGTTTGACCAATTCTGATAAAAAAGTTAGAAATCGTGATGTTGAAACAATAAGAACATGGGTGAAAAGTTACTGGGCTATGCAATTGACCCCTACCATAAAAGCATTTGAAAAGAAGTTTTTAAGTTCTATGAGTATGGTTAAAGTAGATAAAAAAGCAGTAGATGAATCTATTGAAGGAAATTTATTTGAATTAATTGTAGACTCATATGGAGGAATTAGAAGTTATCATCCATCACGAGGTCATGTGAGTCCATTAAAAAAGACACTTACACAGCAACAATTAGATTTTCTAGAGTTATCTGTTATTTATTCAAAACAAATTTCGCATTGGATAATAAGCAAGATTAATATAAATGGTACTATAGATATAACAGCAGATTCACTAAAAGCATTATTAGGAAAAGATTTATCATTATTAAAACTTAAACGTGAAAACGTAATCATGATATGGAAAGTATTTTCGCATCTCATAGATATATACTCTAAACAAGATAATATTGATAATGCTATTTCTCATATCATGCAAGAATTAAAAATATCTGTAGAAATAGATCAGTTTTCATATGATTTACGTCATTATATATTTGATAAAAAATTCAATCTCATCGACACTCAAAGACGATTAAGTATGGGTAGGAAAATAATGTCAAAAGAACAATTAATAAATAAATATAATACTTCGCTTATTCATTTGCGCTCTATTTATGCATTTATAAAAAATCCTCATCAAGATCCAAACACAGTAGCATACTACACTGTTTTAAAAATTTATATGAGAAATAATTATTTTTTAGAACGATTATGTGGTTATTTTGGAAATCAGTTGTTACGAGAATCAGGCGCATTAGATGGAACAGGTTTAGATGTTGATGATAATAATTAAAGATGCTACATTCAATTATAGTTATTAATGCTCTTTTATCATTGTAATTTGTTTTTATACATTATACAATAATGAAAAGGAGTGAGAATCAATTGAAAGATGTAACATTAGTTGTCATGGCAGCAGGAATTGGAAGCCGTTTTGGTGGAGGAATTAAACAATTAGAACCAGTCGGACCAAATGGTGAAATTATTATGGATTATTCTATTTATGATGCGATTCAAGCAGGTTTTAATAAGGTTGTTTTTGTGATTAGAAAAGACTTAGAAAAAGATTTTGATGAAATCATAGGTCAAAGAATGAAAAAGAAAATACATGTTGAATATGCATTTCAGGAGTTATCAAATATTCCTACTCAATACAAGGAGATATTTAAAGAGAGAAAGAAACCATGGGGAACAGGTCAGGCTATTTTAGCATGTAAAGGACTGATTCATGAACCATTCTTAGTTATTAATGCAGATGATTATTATGGTAAAGAAGCTTATCAAGTTGCTTATCAATATTTAACCACAAAACATGAATGTGATGTATTACCAGCATGTATGGTAGGATTTATATTAAAGAATACATTGAGTGATAATGGTGGTGTCACAAGAGGAATCTGTCAAGTGAGTTTAGATCACAAGTTAGTTGACATTGTAGAAACACATAATATTGAGAAAAGGAATAATCATGCAGTCGTGAATGATCAGGTTATTGATTTAGATTCGATTGTATCTATGAATATGTGGGGGCTTTATCCAGAGTTTATTAATGTTTTAGAAGATAAATTTCAAATATTCTTAGAAAAGTTAGACTCAACTGATCTAAAAACAGAATATCTTTTACCAACAATTATAGGTGATTTATTAAAAGAACAACAAATAAGGGTTGAAGTCTTAAAATCACAAGATGAGTGGTTTGGAGTGACATACAAAGAAGATAAAGAATCTGTGAAAGAAAGTATACATAAACTTATTGATAAAGGTGTATATCCAAATCATCTATGATTATTGAAGTAAGAGATAAAACTTAAATATAATTCCTTAGATGTAAAAGGTGCATTCGCATTGGCAATGACATGGGATTTTATAGAAAACAATAAAGTGAAGCAGATTAGAGATAGAGAGATTATTGAAGTTTTTGAAAATACTTTCATGAATAATGATAATACTAAAAAGGAGAGAAAAATCAAAGTACACATTCACAATTCAATTCTAAACAAAATATAGAGAAAGGAAAAGGTATATTAATCATGACTATTAAATAAGTCATTTATAATATACCAGGAGAGTGATGTTAATTAGGTATAAATCATATTATTACTGATAGCATTTATAAGAAATTATGACATAATTAACATGAAATAAGGAGATGATTAGTATGGAATATAGAAGAACAATAGTAGATGGTACAGAATACAATCTCATAACAGATGAAGAATTAGAGGACTTAAAAGTCTTAAGCAGAAATGAAAAGAAACTAAAGAAAATCAGATTGGGTCAAGTTGAAGGTATTGATGCTAGAGAGTTTGGAGAACTGTTGAACGAGCAGTATGGCTTATAGAGTTATTTTTGAAGATGAATTTTAAAATAAGTTAAAATCAATACTCAATTTTTATATCAGTGAATACCATAATAATAACTATGCTAATAAAATAGTCAGTCTTATCTATCAGAATGTTGTTAAAAGAATTGAAACAAATCCATATCTATATCCAGCGGTACTTGGTAAGAAAAATATTAGAAAAGCCATTATTATCGACATTGGATACAAATGATATTATATAGTGGATGAGATTGAAAAAATAATATATGTATTTGATATTGAATCATTTAAAGAAAATCATATTAGATATGCTAAATAATAATGCATCTCCAATGGGGTCAACTTAAGAAAGCTGATTCCGTTTTTTTTAGTGGGAAAACAAAATTATAAATCATTATCTCATTTTCCATCTCATTCTATAAAAAAAAGAACGTAAAAGCCCTATATGAATTTTTACTGTTTTTTCTGAACTGTCATCGTGTTATACTAATTATAGTCTTAACTACGGACGTTTGGTCATTAATGTTCCTTTATATCTTATGAGTTTGGGATAGTTTCGACCATCAAGGGTAAATCTGTATGGAAATCCACTGACTACGATTTTTCACCAACGTTCATTGTGCCTATTTTCACGGATAGGCACTTTTATTTTGTCAATTAATGAGCTTATCTTTCTGAGTTTCTTCTGAATTGAATATTTCTTTTTCTTTATCATTGATTCTATTATATCTGATTCTTTAATCATTTCATGGAACTGTACAATGTTTATATTGTATAGATATTGATTTTCATCACTCCTGTAATTCTTTTCCAGTTGCTTATTCAACCCATTTTTAAAAAGCCCTACAATATTGAAAAATAGAATTTTTGCATCAACTTTAAAATCATCATATTTCTATTTCTGGTGAAATCCTGTTTTCTTTTACCAGTAACAGATTGAATCAAATCAGATTGGATGTAAGAATTGAAGTCAAAAAGAAGTTGAGAGATAGCAGAAATCTTGACTACACTATTTTTCTTCATAGACAAGTTTAGGCTTATTTTTAGAAAAAGCAGCCTTAAGATAAGGAACACTATCAGCAGGGACAAGACCAAAGTTAATAAGGACACGATGTTTAGGAGTTCCAGTTTGATCTCTGTAGGACTGAACAAGAGCACAGAAATAGGTATGAGGATCACCTTTATTATTTTTAATAGCTCTAACAAACATAGAATCACCTCTTTCCTTAACTACATTATAAAACGAAACTAATATATAATAAAGCCACATGATAAATACAAACTTAACTACAATGATTATTGATATTGATGAAGTAAAGAAAAATGAAATATAAGATAGCAAAAAAAGATCAAATTAAACTCATGCTTAAGTTGACCCCATTGGTGATAAGTCAATCTTATCTCTTTTTACATATATATTAATGCTATGTTTTTTTAATAAAAAGGTTGTTTCTAGGTATACGTTTAGAAACAACCTTGGTGTCTACCTGATGTAGACATGATAAATCTTTTTATCTGATAGGAATCGATTCATCTATACATTCATAATGCCGAGTAGCCAGGTTCTTTTAGGCTAAGTCGTTATTATCAATGTATCTTCTATACAAAAACAATTTTGCTGATGAGAAAAATCCCTTTCTAAATTTGATTTTATTTTAAGTTCATTTTCTGTTGATGTTTTATGGTTTTGTTTTTGCATAGGTACTATCTTTAAAGACAAGACTCATTATATCAACATTTTTCAAATAAGAAAGAATAAAATCAGATATGAAGTTATTTTGTTTTAGATTCATATAAATTCGTCAGAAAAAATTGAAATAAAAAGTTGTAACATGTCGAGCTACAACCTTTTATGTTATTTTTTGTCTTTTTCGAGTAATGACTTGATATCACCAAAATACGCATTCTTTTCATCAACGTTTTCGCAAATGTAATCTAATGAAGCATTATAGAAACGAGAGAAACGAATTAATTTTCCTAAAGAAGGTGTTCTCTGGTTAGATTCATATTGTGAAACAATAGGTTTAGACATCTTTAATGTTTCAGCAACTTGTCTTTGTGATAATCCAGCTTCTAATCTTAATGTTTTTAATCTTTCTCCAATACTCATGATTTCACCACCTTGCGCATATTATACACTAATAGAATTTGCATTAGGTAATTTTCTTGCGTTTTGCAAATGTTTTTTTATGTGAAAATTTGAGCTAAAATACAATTTTCGACAAATAGGCGTAAAAATACCCAAAATGGGCATAAAAGTGTACTGACTATTTTGGTAATATTAGGTAAAATAAGATATGCAAAGTTCAATATGAAGGGGAGGATTTATAATGAACATAGTGGTTTGCGACGATCAATTGGATTATCTAAATTTAATCGAGAAAAAGATAGTTCAATGCTTCGATGAAAAGGAAATACCATTGAATACATACACGTATTCAAACATTAAGGATTTGATAGACAGTGTAAAGAAACATTCCTATCAATTTGCATTTATTGAAATGAATATAGAAAATGGGAAAGGAGTTGAAGCTGCACAAATACTGAGAAAAGCTAATCCAGCATGTCGTGTTATTTTTATAAGTGATAAATACAGACAAGTTCAAGAAGCATTTCAAGTACATGCTTTAGAATATTTATTAAAGCCAATTGACACAAATAAATTTAAAGATGTCATGAATTATGCATTAGATTGGTATAGAAGTCAAAACATAAAATTTGTTGTTCCAATAAGAGATATTGCTAGAAAGCGTGTTTTTAGTGTAGATGAAATTAAATATGTAGAAACATATTACAATGATTTAGAAATTGTTACTGTTAATGAAGAACATTTTATGACCCATGTTAAGAATCGTTATAAACTTAGACCAGCACTAAGAGCAAGATGGTTTATTCAAGTCAATCAAAGTGTGCTAATCAATATGAAATGTCTTGACTTTCTAACTGACAGAAATGCAATACTCAAAACAAGAGAAGTTTTTTCAACAAGTAAAGGAATGTTAATTCAAAACCATTTAGAATTTGAAGAATTTTTAAGAAAACAAAGAAAGTAAATAAAGAGGGAGATTTATTTATGAACATAGCAATTTGTGATGATGAAGCATATTATGTGAACGATATCTTCAAGCGTTTAATGACATATAAGGAAACAAATGATGATGTCTCTTTATATGTAGATTCATTTTATGATTCAAGAGAATTAATGAATAGTATTATGAAAAAAGATTATGACTTGGTTTATTTAGATATTGAATTAAATGATGGCAATGGTATTAACATTGCACAGATGATTCATAATATACAGCCAGAGTGTATGATAATATTTATTACAAGTCATATGAATTATTTTAATCAATCATTTCTTGTCAATGCATTTCAATATATGAAAAAGCCTGTAAAAGAACAGTTCTTTATTAGTGAATTAGAAAGAGCAATGAAAAGGTTAGAGGATACAAGCAGATCTTTTGTCTTTCATACAACAGAAGGAAACATAGTTTTTGATACAAAAGAAATACTATACATAGAAACAGCATATAGAGAATATAAAATTCACTCTACAAGAGGTGCATTCTATGGAACTATAAAATCCATTACAGAAATTAAGAAAGCATTGTTGGAATGTGATTTCTTTAAAATTCAAAGAAGTTTTATTGTGAATCTTGAACATATTGAAAGATTTGATAGTGCAACAATCACAATGACAAATAAAGATATGTTACCTATATCTAAAAAGAAATATAAAGAATTTAAAGAAGTCCTCTTTAAATATCTAGAATCTCAATAAAAAATGGCTGAATATTCAAAGTATTCAGCCATTACTCACACTTAAAGTCACTCTTAGAATGACTTTATTTTTTTCTGTAATATATTTAATTTCTCCATTATATATTTTAGCAAACTGTTTAATTCCTTTGACTCCAAATCCATGATTGAAGGAATCAGATAATTTGCTTGTTTTATTAAAATCTGGATAACTATTAGGAATAATTGAATTTTTGAAATACAGAACCAGATAACCTTGATAATTTTTAGCAGTGAGGTCAATTTCTTTAAAGTCATTAACTTGTTCTGCCGCTTCAATAGCGTTATCCAATGCCAAACCAATTAATAAGGATAAATCACTAACATCGATGTCCCCTATATACATATGTGCTAAATTTTCAGTATATTGGATATTCTTTTCCTTCATAATAAATATTTTCTCATTAAGAATACTATCAATACACGAGTGACCACTATGTATAAATGATGATGACTTATCCAGTATACCAATTCTTGCTTCTAAGAATTTTTTTATTTCTTCTATATTTCCATCATTAGCATAACCGTTTAAAATATAATAATTATTTTTTAAATCATGTCTCATTCTTTTTATATTTTCATCAGCTTCTACTTTTCTTTCTATAAACCTTTTTTCAGCAAGAATTCTTTCATTTGTTTGTAACATATCTCTTTCTAATATTTCATGAATTGTTTGGTATTTATTAAAGGCTATAAGTGCAAAGTTATACAATAAAATAACAAATATAAATGTTCTACCTATATTATCAAAATAAAATATCTTATCATTATATATTATAACAATTAAACTAAAATATACTGATAAAAAAAGACTAATTATTTTAAAATATTTAAATTTCTTAATGGGTTGTTTATAATAGTATTTGGTAAAATAGAGAATGAATATAAACATTATATATCTATTAATTAATCTAATAAATAAATTATATACAAAGTATTTATTTGTTTTATATACATATAGTGTAACATCAAATATCCATTCAAAAAACAAAGAAATTAACACTTCGACTATCATTTTTAAAGATAAAAATATAATAAGAAATTTAATAAGGTCTGTTAGTGAATACTTATATTTATGAATTGAAACAAATAATGACAATAATAAAATTAAAAAACTAATTAATTTATTATTTGTTATTAAACTATTAAGAACGAATAAACAGATGAATTGAATAAAATAGTATGTATATAAATTCGATTCTTTTTTACATGTTAATTTATTTTTGAGATAATATTCTATTAGAAATAAGTCTGTAAAAGTAATTATAAGATTTAAGAATATATTGATTATGTAATTCATATTTCTATTCCTCATTATCTATATAATCAAAATACTTCTCTTTAAAGTCTCTACGTTTCTTTTTAGTAATATGAAGAATTTCTTTGTTAGACATGGTTATATCTTCATTTGTAAAAGTATAGACATGTTTGAAATTAATAATTATACTTCTATTCAATTGATAGAAATGTGAATCTAATAGTTCTTGTTTTGTATCTGTTATACTTTTACATGTACCAAAATATGTATCATTTGTTGTATAAAGTTTATAATTCCCATAACTTGTTTCTAAGAAAATAATATCATTAGCTTTAATGAGTTTATTTCCAATAGATGTAGTGAATACAAAACTTTTATTTAATCTCTTATATTTTGTAATAGCTCTTTTTAACTCTAAATTAAAAAGTTCTTCTTCAACAGGTTTCTTTAAAAATTGAAAAGCTTCAACTCTATAAGATTCATGTATATATTCATCATAAGAACTAACAAATATAACAATACAATTAGATTTAATTCTCTTTATTTCTTTTGCGACATCGACACCACATTTATCATTCATTTTAATATCTAAATACACTAGATCGTAATCAAACATTTTAAAGTGATTTAATAATTGGCATGGATCAGTATATCCATCAAACTTATTGGGTAAAACATCTTCTATACCATATGATTTAATCCTTTCTATAATATTTTCAACGAAATAATTTTCATCATCACAAACTGCAATCCTCATAAATAATTTCCTCCCCTTGACGTTCTATTTCGTACAACACAAAAATTTGCGCTGTATATCTATTGTATACCAATTTTTGGTAATTGTGTGTGTAAAATGTACACGAACTCATGTAAATATGTACATTTCCTACGAATTTTTACATTTTTTTGTTAAATTTGTCATTGGAAAGGAGGAATGAAGATGAAATTAAATAAAAAAATAGCTATTTTAAGTTTGAGTAGTTTATTTTTAGCAGGAGCAATTACAAGTGTATCAGCATATGTATATGTATCTGGAACTAAATATCAAACAGTAACTCATAAAGATATTCCTGCGTATGGAAGAGCACATACTGATACTTATTATGGGAGCAAGAAAACTACAACTGAGCAATTTGCAACAGTTATGAAAACATTTGGTGAAGCTGCTTTAGGTAATTTTGGCGGTTTAATTAATAGTGTAGAAGATTGCAAATCCGAAATTATTGGATTAAAAATGAATACTCCTAGTGTAGCTTCAGAATTAGGATGTACAAAAGGAAGCGTATATTTTACAGTAGTTCAATCTAGTTCAGTGGAGCCAAGCAATAAATGTGATGTAACTATGAAATTTAGTGCTGATAATTTAAAACCTAAATAAAAAAGCAAGTCCCTATCCTTGGGACTTGTTTTCACTATGTTTTGTAATAATAACTTCTTTAATACGTCTGTTTTGTATTTTGGTGATTTGAAATGTTAAATTATCAGCTTTGATAGTCTTAGTTGTTCCATCTTTTGGAATAGACCTTAGATGACTATAGATATAACCACCAATCGTATCATAATCTTCATCAACAGGAATTTCAGTATCTAACTCTTTAGACAAGTCTTCAATATTAACATTTCCACTCACTTTCCATTGATGATCATTAATTGTTTGGATAGAAGGTTGTTCATAAGCATCATGTTCATCATAGATGTTACCAACAATTTCTTCTACAAGATCTTCTAATGTAATAATACCACTCATTTCACCAAACTCATCAATTGCAATAGCAAAATGGATATTCTTTGTTTGCATATCTTCAAATAAGTCATCAGCAGTCATAGAATCAGGTATGAAATAAGCAGGGGTTAAGATATCTTTAAAACTCTTTTCTTTAGTTTGTAAATTCAGTAAGTAATCTCTAACATGAAGAATTCCAATAATATTTTCATCATCATGATCATAAACTGGATATCTTGAAATACCTGTTTTTTTAATAATGTTAATAATCTCATCATCACTTGCATCCAAAGCAATAGAGATGACATCAACAGAATGTGTCATAATCTCACGAATACAAGTATCATCAAAGTCAAAGATGTTTTGTAACCATTCACTTTCATCTTCATCTAAAACACCACGTTTTTCTCCAAGTTCAATCATCATTAGTATTTCTTCTTCAGTAATTGTATCTTCTTCAGCTTCTGTTTTTAAATGTAATATTCTTAATATAGCATTTGTAGACATTGATAAGAATTTAACAACTGGTTTAACGACTTTTGCGACTGCCAAAACAACTCCACATGATAATTTAGAAACTTCATATGGTTTTTGCATCGCAATTCTCTTTGGAACTAACTCACCAAATATTAATGTAAAATAAGAAAGTATAAGTGTGATGACAATAACTGCTAATGTATCTAACGTTGTTAATGATAGTGCAGTAAATCCTATGTCATTATATATCCAATCAACTAAATAACCAGAAAAGTTATCAGCTGCAAAGGCACTTCCTAAGAAACCAGCCAATGTAATACCAATTTGAATTGTTGATAAGAATCCAGATGGTTCTTGAGTTAATTTTAAAAGACGTTTCGCAGTTTTTTCACCTTTTTCAGCTTTCTTTTCTAATTGTGTTGCATTTAATGATAAGACTGCGATTTCTGTTGCAGCAAAGAATGCATTGACTAAAATTAAAATTGCTTGTAATAACAATTGCGAGGGGATAGAGTCCATATAATCACTCTCCTTTGTATTGGACCTATATTGTGATACAAAAAAAGACCAGTATCACTCCGTGTAATAAAAGTCTCGTTATTTCATATATAAACCGGCTTTGCAGCGTGGTGACGACTATATAACATCAAATGATGCTAACTACTCCCTTTTATGTTTCCTATTTTAACACATTCTACAAAACTGTCAACATATTGTGAATTTTAGATATGAATGTGCTACAATAGAAGAAAGGTTGGTGTAATATGAAATTAGAACTTATTGAATATGTGAAAGTCAATTTACCAGCAGGTTTTCTGCCTTATTCTATTTATAGTATCATCATTGAAGAAAAAGAAGTAGGAAGAATCATTTTGCGTGAAGGTAGTGATCAGGAATGTTATTATGATGGACATATTGGCTATCATATAGATGAAGAATACAGAGGACATCATTACGCAGTTCAAGCATGTTTATTGTTAAAGGAAGTTATTGATAAGGATCATTTGTTAATCACATGTGATCCAACAAATATTGCTTCTATAAAGACTATTGAGGAATTAGGGTGTGAATATTTAGAGACAAAAATCATTCCTCAGCATTTAAAAAAGTTGTTTGCTAGTGATGAATGTGAGAAAATGATATACAGGTGGAATATAACTTCATGAAAACATGAAGTTCTTTTTAAGGAGGTTAGTTATGAAGTTTGTTCATATAGGTGATTTACATTTAGGTAAAGTTATTCATCAGTATTCTTTGTTAGATATTCAAAGAGAACTCTTATTTGAACTTTTAGAGTTTATGAATCAGGAAGATATTCATATATTGCTCATTGCTGGTGATGTTTATGATCGTTTTATTCCAAGTCAGGAGGCAGTTAATCTCCTTGATGATTTTTTGAGTTGTGCACTTTTGAAATATAATATAGAAGTTTTTATGATTAGTGGAAATCATGATAGTAATGATCGTATGCATTTTGCGAGTTCTATTTTATCAGCTCAAGGATTACATATTGAAACGTATTTAAAAGAAGAAATGCAGTATGTGGAAATTGATGATGTTAGGTTTTATCTCTTACCATTTGTAAAACCTTCACAGATTAAAGGTATGTATCAAGTAGAAGAGTTAAATAATTATCAAGACGCATTAAGCCTATATATGTCGCATCAGCATATTGACAAAAATTATAAAAATATAATGATGACTCATCAGTTTGTTGGGCATTCAAGTGTAACGAGTGAATCTGAAATTCCATTAAGTGTTGGTGGTAGTGAAATTGTTGATGTATCTTTATTTCAAGATTTTGACTATGTCGCCTTAGGTCATTTACATGCACCTCAGAAAGTATCAAGGGAAACTGTGCGATACAGCGGATCTTTAATGCGATATTCTTTTGATGAAGTTCAACAAAAAAAATCAATTGTGATTGTAGATACTGATGATATGTCAGTCACTACATATGCATTACATCCGTCAGTGACATTAGAAAAATATAAAGCAACATTTGAACAGTTTATGGATCCTCATTATATTTATAAAAAAGATGATTTCTTAGCATTTGAATTAGAGGATCAAACACTTATACCCCATGCTATTGATCAATTAAGAGTATTGTATCCACGACTTTTACAAATTACTTATTCATATTTAATTAATCAGCAGACCCATCAACAAATCAAGAAGATTCAATCTATTGAGCAGATGGATACACCAGCTTTGTTTACTCAATTTTATCAAGATATGAAAAATAGTGAATTATCATCACAACAACAAAAGATTGTCTTAGAATTACTTGAAAAGGTAGGTGAAGATCATGAGAATTATTAGTTTAACAATGAATGCTTTTATGACTTATAAATCTCAAACAACAATAGATTTTGAAGATATGATTGAAAATGGTCTTTATCTCATTAGTGGTCCTACAGGGGCTGGTAAGACAACTATTTTTGATGCTATGACATTTGCCTTATATGGGGTTGCAAGTGGAAGTCATCGCAATCAGTCTTATTTTAGAAGTGATTTTGCTGATGCTAAGGATGAAACATATGTAGAAATGGTCTTTGAACTTCATGGAAAGATTTATAAAGTGAAACGCTCTCCAACTTATACACGTCCCGGCTATAAGAGTGCTAAAATGGCAAATGCATATTTAAGTTATAACAATGAAATGATTGAAGGTGTTAAAGAAGTTAACCAGAAGATAAATCAATTATTAGGTGTTGATGTTCATCAATTCAAGCAAATTGTTATGATTGCCCAAGGAGAGTTTACAAAACTGATATATGCAAGTAGTGAAGAGCGAGAAAAAGTATTAAGACATATTTTTCATAGTGAATCATTGGTTGTTTTTGAGAATCTTTTAAAAGAAGAAACGAGAATATATAAAGAAAAGTATCTTCTATCTAGTCAGCAATTATTATCACGTTTCCAGCTTTTAAATTTCTCTAAAGAGTTTATGGAGAATCATACTGCTGGTTTTCATCCAAGTTATATTGAACATGCTATTGAACAAAATAAATTGCTTCATAATCAACTTCAAATTGCAAAATCTCAGTATGAAGCATTACAAAATCAATATGATCAATTATCACAAACATATTATCGAAAGGAAAAACAGAATCAGGATATTCAGGAATATCATATGATTAAGGAACAATATCAAACCTTAATGACAAGACAAGAAGATATGAATATTTATCAAAAAGATATTGAGAAGATGAAGATTATTGAACAGCATCAGTCTTTTTTATATCAATATCAAAAAGTTAATGAAGATTTTGAAAATAATCAAAAAGAACTTCTCATTCTTCAACAAAAAGAAAAAGATTTCTCTCTAGAATTTAAGAAACTGGAAAAAGCGTATAAAGGATTAGATGAACTAAAATCTCAAAAAGATATATCACTAATTCAAATAGATAAAATGAAACAATCTATAGAAAAACAAAAAGAATATAAAGATATGCTTAAACAACAGCAGTCTCTGCAATTAAAGAATCTTTCATTACAGAGTGAATATCAGAAACATTTACAAAAACATCAAAAAATGTCAAAAAGAATGGAAAGAGACCAAGAAAATGTTAATCAGTTACCATCACTTCAATTAGAACTCCAGCAAAATGAACAAATGGTTAAAGACATCAATCAAAAACGGATCTCTATTCATGAATTAAGTGAGTTATTTGATCAGTTTACACAAAGTCAGGATAAACACTTTGAATTGTCTGATAAATACCAAAAGGCTGATAATATATATCAAAAGACTTTTGAAAAGTATCGTTACGAAGATGAAAACTTTAAACGCCAGCAAGCGGGTATCCTTGCTTCTACTCTTAAAGATGATGAACCTTGTCCTGTTTGTGGTTCATGTCATCATCCTCATTTAGCCTCTCTCTCTCAAAGTGTCTTGTCATCTAATGAATTAGAAGAATTAAATCAGGAATTAGAAAAAAGAAGAGTTATAAAAGAGGAAGCTTACCAAGAAACACTTTCTCAAAATGAACATATTCAAGATATTAAAACAAGAATTAATGTTTTAAAAAAGCAATTAGGTATTGATGATGAATTATCAAAAGAAGTATTTATCCGTTTATTATCAGATATTATGCAAGTCACAAAACAACAGGAGAAAACATATCAGAAAAGACATCATGAAGTTGAATATTTAAGGAAAGTTAAAAAGTCTCTTGAACAAGACCAACTTGTCTTTTTAAAACAAGCACAGAATCTTGAAAAGGAATTAGCAGATATTCATGGATTAGAAAAATCATTAGCTGTTTGTCAAACCAAAATATCTGAATTAGAAAGTTCACATCAATTCTTATTAACCAATGAATTAGATGAAGAATTAGCTAGACAGACTAAAAATTTAAAGAGTCTAGATATGAAGATTCAAACAATAGATAATGATTATCATCAATGTCAACAAAAACTTGAAATCACTAAACATCAAAAAGATATTCTATGCAAACATAAAGATGAAGTGTTATTGTCTTTACAACAAATACAGATTCAATACGATCAGTTTGTATCTCAATATTTTGAAACAAGCGAGCAATTAAAAAATTATGAAAACATGTTATCAACTTTGAATGAAAAAGAAGATGAATATCAAGAATATATAATTCAAAAAAGAACGCTTTCCAATCGTTTAAAAACATTAGAAGAAACGACAAGAAATTGTAAATTGGTTGATTTAAGTCAGGAAGAGGATAAACTTAAAGAGTGTGAACAACAACGAGAACAATCTTTAAAAGAGTACAATGTCTATCTTCATACTTATGAACAAAATGAAACATTAATCAATCATTTACAAAAAGATTATCAAAAAAATCAGAATGTTTTTGAAAAGTATACGATGTATCAAGATTTAGCAGATATCACATCTGGAAAAAATGGGCAACGTATGTCTTTTGAAAGATATGTCTTATCTTCTTATTTTGAACATATTTTAGAGTATGCCAATGTGGAACTTTTAAAAATGAGTCAGGGACGTTTCGCTCTGTATCGTAAACAAGACACAAAAGGTGCAAAGCAGCAGGGTTTAGATTTAAGCGTTCTGGATTATGAGACAGGTATGATGAGAGATATTCAATCTTTATCAGGTGGTGAATCTTTTAAGGCGGCTTTATCTCTTGCTTTAGGATTGTCAGCAATGATTCAAAGTTATGCTGGTGGCATAGAGTTAAATACACTTTTCATTGATGAAGGATTTGGAACGTTAGATAGCGAATCAATTGATCAGGCATTATCTGTGTTGTTAGATTTGAAAAATGACAATAAAGTGATTGGGATTATTTCACATGTTGATGAGCTGAAAGAAAGGATTCACACTCAAATCGTTGTTGAAAAGGGGAAGATGGGAAGTACTTTACATATTGAAAAAGATTAAGAATTGTTGTTAAAGGTTAAATTTGAAATGAGCGCTAGTGCGTAAATGTAAAACAAAGGCTTCACTTAGGTGAGTTCCTCAAAGAAAAATCAGGACTTGGTTTCCTGATTTTTTAATACCTGGTTATTCATCTTGCTTATGGCACATGGTTAATTGTTTGTTGATATTAAGGATATGCTTTGTCATAATAGGAACATAAAATTCTTCTGTGTCTTAACCTGTTACTCAATTGGATACATTTTTCTCTCAGTGCACTCTCAAGAGAAGTTTATTGTTCCATATAAAGTTAGGAAGTTTATGAGAAAAAAGGTTGATTTTAAAAATAAAACGGGACTTTAATGAGAATGAATAATATGGTTTAGTGAAAATAATGACAACTCAATAGAATATGTGATATCAAGATTGCAATTTATATAAAATCTTGTATAATAGAAAAGTAAATATTGAAAGAAAAAGGGGTATAAAAATGGCAAATAACAAAGTGAAAAATGATGCAATCACATCAAGAGACGTTGACTTTGCAAAGTGGTATACTGATGTATGTCGTAAAGCCGAGCTGATGGACTATTCAAGTGTGAAAGGATTCATAATCTATAGACCGTATGGATATGCTTTATGGGAAATGATTCAAGCATACATGGATAAAAAATTTAAAGAAACTGGACATGAGAATGTCTATATGCCGATGTTAATCCCTGAATCATTACTACAAAAAGAAGCAGATCATGTAGAAGGTTTTGCACCAGAATGTGCAGTTGTTACAAGAGGTGGATTAGATAATCTTGAAGAAAATTTAATAATTCGTCCAACTTCTGAGACATTGTTTTGTGAACATTATGCAAAGATCGTGAATTCATATCGTGATCTTCCTAAATTATATAATCAATGGTGTAGTGTTGTCCGTTGGGAAAAAACAACAAGACCTTTCTTAAGAGGTTCTGAATTCTTATGGCAGGAAGGCCATACAATTCATGCAACAGAAGAAGAGGCAAGAGCTGAGACGATGCAAATGCTTGATATCTATGAGGAAACATCAAGAAATCTTTTAGCTATTCCTATGGTAACTGGAAAAAAGACTGAAAGAGAAAAATTTGCTGGTGCTGAAGAGACTTATACAATTGAAGCTTTGATGCATGATGGTAAAGCTTTACAATCAGGAACTTCTCATTATTTTGGAGATGGTTTTGCAAAAGCTTTTGGTATTCAATTCTTAGATAAAGATAACAAACAGAAATATGTTCATCAAACATCTTGGGGAGTTTCAACAAGACTTTTAGGAGCAATTATTATGGTTCATGGTGATGATAATGGATTGGTATTACCGCCAAGAGTCGCCCCAACGCAAGTAATGATTATTCCTATCCAACAACAAAAAGATGGTGTTTTAGATAAAGCTTATGAACTAGAACAACAACTCAAAGCACATGGAATAAGAGTCAAAGTAGATGCAACTGATAAATCACCTGGCTGGAAATTTTCAGAAGCAGAAATGCGTGGGATTCCATTACGTTTAGAAGTTGGTCCAAGAGATTTAGAAAATGGTCAATGTGTTGTTGCTAAACGTGTTAATGGTGAAAAAATCACTTTATCATTAGATGAGAACTTATCTCAAACACTATTACAATTACTTGATGATATACATGAAGAAATGTATCAAAAGGCTTTAGCATTTAGAAATGACCATATTACAAATGCAAAAACATTTGAAGAATTCAAGGATATTTTAAATACTAAGGGTGGTTATATTAAATTACCTTGGTGTGGAGATGAAGAATGTGAAGTCAGAATCAAAGAAGAAACGGCTGCTACATCTCGTTGTATTGACACAGAAGCACAAGTTGATGGCGTATGTCCTATATGTGGTAAAAAGGCTAAGCATATTGTTTATTTTGCAAGAGCTTACTAGGAACAAGAAATTGTTCCTTTTTTTATTTTCCAATAAGTGGTGTATAAAGCATTGTATTGTTCTGCTTGTTTTTTGTCTAATTGCTTATTGTCTTTGAGAGAGTCTTTTCTAAATTTGCTCTCATGTTTTTCTAGCTATCAATTGGATACGATAGAAATTGATTAAGTTTATAAACAATCAAAATGATTCGATGGATAAGAAAAATAGCTATGATTGTCTTATTGATAGATTAAGTAATCTATCAAGCAAGAGAATGAAATGATGAGTTCATTAATTTATTATTAGTATACTGATTAAATTGCTTTTCAATTTTTTCAATGATATAATTAATTTGAAAAAATTGATAAAGAGAGGATGATATTATGAAAATAAAACAGTTTGTTAAAGTAATAATAACATTCTCTTTATTCATATTATGTCTAGGATGTCAAAACAATCAATCAAGAAATATTATTATTCCTCAAGATGAAGAAACTATAAATTTATCTTTTTTTGGTTATAAAAGTGAAGCTATAAATGTTGTTGCGATTGAAGAAACACTTCAAAATTATATGAAAGATCATCCCCATGTTCAGATTTCATATGAAAGTGTTAAAGGAACAGATTATTATGATATTCTTTCAAAAAGACTAAAGAATGGTTCTATTGATGATATTTTTATGATTGATAAAGAATATCTTCAAAAATTTAAAAATAGTGGGTATTTTGAGGACTTATCTGATCTTTCAACAATTTCAAACTTTAGTCAGAGATCTTTAGAGCAGATGAAAGATGAGGATGGTCAGATTTATTATGTTCCATCAACGATTTCTGCTTTTGGACTGTATTGTAATTTAGATCTTTTGAAAAAACATAATCAATCAATCCCTCAAAATGAAGATGAGTTCATGAAAGTCTGTCAATATTTTGTTGATCAAGGAATAACACCACTTGTTGCCAATAATGATATATCTTTAAAAACAATAGCCATTGCTAAAGGATTATATCCGCTTTATCAAGAAGAAAATTATAGAGAAATTATTGAAAAAATGAATAATGATTCTCAAATCTTAAAAGATTATATGAGACCTGGTTATGAACTTGTAGAAAAACTCATAAAAAATAAATTTGTAGATGCCAAAGCAACTCTCAAAACACAAAAAACTCAAGATGATTTAACACAGTTTAGTAAAGGTGAAAATCCTTTTATGCTTACTGGCGCTTGGGCTGCAGTACGAATGGAAAAGATGGCTCCTGAATTAAAGTTCGAAGTTCATCCTTATCCTATTTTAGATAATGGGTCAGTTTTGGTGACGAATATTGATACAAGACTTTGCGTGAATGCTAAAGGAAAACATGTTGAAGAAGCTAAAAAATTTATTGAGTATATGACTCAAACTGAAGAAATGTGGAAATTTGTTGATAATCAATGTTCTTTTAGTCCTTTAAATAATAATCAATTGTCTACTAATAAAGCAGTTCAACCACTTAATAAATATTTGAATGATCAACAGAGTATTCTTGGTAGTAATCAATTAATTGATTATGAAATGTGGACTCATACGAGATCTGGCGTACAGCTTCTTTTGCAGGGTGAGACTGTAGAAGCAGCGTTAGAACTTATAAAAAAGTAAAAATAAGGAGGGGTGAAGATGAAGAATAAGAAAATACCTGTCTTTATTTTAGGCAGTCTTTTTGCGATTGCTATTGTTACAATAACAATGATTTCTTATATTGATTATGTACAGGAATCTTTATGGGATAAATCAGTAGATGATATTTTAGAAACAACATCACAAGAAGAGAAGTCTTTGAATATTTATTTACAAAAGGATACTGAAAATTTAAGGAATGTTTTAAATAATATTGTCAATTCAAAAGATCATTTGGCAAAAAAAATTGCAGAAATTCCAAGTCATGAATATATCAATTATTTCTATATTGATACACTTCAGAATAAATATATTGATAAAACGGGTGAACATGCAATCGATCGTGATAAAATCTTGCAATTAAGTCAATTGTATAAAGAAGAAAGTGGTATTATTGATCCTTTTTTTAATGATAAGACTGGAATAAAGGTTATAGGAACTTATGTTAGGGATGAACATAGATATTTGATTAAAGAGAGTCAGGTTTCTTATATAGCTGATAAATTCTCTTTATCATTCTATAATAATTTAGGGTTTTCTTACATTGTTAATACAGATGGAGATGTCTTAATTAGAACAAATCATAAGAATGCAAATAGGACTTTTCAAAATCTATTTGATATTATTGATTTAGAAAAAAATAATAATGCTGATATTGAATCGTTTAAAAACTCATTGGCTCATCAGCAAAAGGGAATTGCATTGTTTAATTATCATGATAATACAAATGTGTTTTGTTATGTTCCAATGTCAATAGGAGAACAATGGTATGTTGTTTCTATTATTCCTAATGCTGCAATTATGGAACAGGCTAATAATATTATTTTACATACTATTGTATTATCATTAATTATTATAGGCTCTATAGGGTTTGTTGTTTTGCTGTATTTATTAAATCATAGAAAACATAAAAGAGTTGTTGAAAATTTAGCTTTTTATGATCATCTTACAGGATTATACAATTATCAGAAATTTAAAATGGAAGGGCAAAAATTGCTTGCTCAAGAGAATAGAAGCTGGGCAGTTATTTATATTGATATTGATGGTTTTAAAATCATTAATGATTTAAATGGATACCAGTTTGGTGATTTTGTTTTAAAAGAATTGGCTGCTTTGTTAGAAAAATATGTCACTGAATATTGTATAGCTTGTCACATGAATGCTGATCAATTCTTATTCATGTGTCATTATCATAATAAAAAAGATATTGTCAAAATATGTCAAGAAATCAATCAGGATTTAAGGCAATTTCTTCATAACAATGGATATGAAAGAGAAACTGTTATGAAATTTGGGATTTGTTGTCAGGAAGATGATAAGCATATACATACGATGGATCATTTGGTAGATTGCAGTCATCTTGCTTTGAATGCATTATCACATAATGTGAATGAGTATTATTACTTTTATCATTCTCAGATGCGTGAACATTTATTAAAAGAGGCTGATATTGAATCAAAGATGGATAAAGCGTTAGAAAATAAAGAATTTGTTTTCTTCTTACAGCCTAAATTTAATGTGAATGGTGAGAAGATTTTAGGTGCAGAAGCATTGGTACGTTGGATTGATTCTCAACAGCAAATGATTATGCCTAATGATTTTATTCCACTTTTTGAAAAGAATGGATTTATTTTAAAATTAGATGAGTATGTTTTTGAAAGTGTTTGTCAATATATGTCTTCTCGTATTTCTCAACATCAAAATGTTATTCCTATTTCGGTGAATATTTCACGTTTGCATTTATATCAACATGATTTTATTGAGAGATATGTGAAAATTAAAGAAAAATATCAAATTCCTGATCAATTATTAGAATTAGAAATTACAGAAAATATTTTATTAGAAGATGTCAAAAGAGTTCAAACTATTGTTGCTGAATTACAGGCTCATGGTTTCCTTTGTTCAATTGATGATTTTGGTAGTGGCTATTCTTCTTTAAATCTCTTAAAAGACTTACCAATTAATGTCATTAAATTAGATCGCTTTTTCTTAAAGGATAATTATAATGTGGTTAGAAGTTATGAAATTATTAAATCGGTGATTAATATGGCAAAAAGTATAGATATATACACAGTTGCTGAGGGTGTTGAAACTAAAGAACAACAGCAGTTTTTACAAACAATTGGGTGCGATATGATTCAGGGATATATTTTTTCTAAACCTCTTCCTATTGACGAATTTAATAAATATTTATAATCAAAAAGTCAATCTGAACGATTGACTTTATTCTTTGACTTTAACTCTTAAAAGATGTATTAATGACGATGCTTGATAACTCTCAATAATAGCACCTCTGATATCTTCTGGTGTTGTTATAATGTTTGATAAATCACAGTTTGATAAATCTATATTATAAAATGATGAATGTTGAACTTCACATTGATGGAAAGCACATTCTTGGAATACTGTCTTTTTTAAGTTTGTTTCTATAATACTTGCATTTTGAAAATCACAATTGATAAACTGGACTTCTTTATTTTTCATAAAAGCAAAATTTGCAAAGCGGCAAAGACAATCCTTTATTGATACATTATCATAAACTGATTCTGAAAAATCTGTACCCATAAGTTTACAATTTACAAATTCAACTCTTCGAAACAAACAAGAATAGAATTTTACATTAGATAAATCACAATTCTTAAAAATAATATCCATAAAATAGCTATTTTCAAAATTAACATCTTCACATACGATATTTTCAAAATAACAATTTTTAAATTCCTTTCCTTGTTCTTGTCTATTGGTTAATGTTTCATTTTCAAATTGCATGAATTGAACTAACTCTTCATCAATATGGTTATATAGCGATGATTTTTCAGTCATTGAAAGATTTGCTTTTCTCATATTTTCACCTCATTCTTTATCATAACATAAATTCATTCTCTTTTGACTTGAAATATGATAAAATGTACAAAAATGAGGTGAATCAAATGCAACGACAAAAACGTATGGCTTTAATTAATGATATTACAGGTTTTGGAAGATGTTCTATTGCAGCAATGGCACCGATTGTTTCGGCAATGAAAATACAGGCTGTGCCTATTCCAACTGCTATTTTATCTACTCATACACAGTTTCCAATTTTTTATTTTGATGATTACACATCAAGAATGAGTGACTATATTCAGACATATAAAGATTTACATTTAGAATTTGATGCAATTGCAACAGGGTTTCTAGGTTCAAAGGAGCAGGTTGATATTGTCATTGATTTTATTCAGACCTTTAAACAGGAGGGAGTATTTGTGCTTGTTGATCCAGTTATGGGTGATCATGGCAAACTCTATACAACTTATACACCTGAGATGTGTGCAAAAATGAAACAACTGGTACAATACGCTGATTTAATGACACCTAATTTAACAGAACTGGTTACACTTGTTGATAGGCCTTATCCAACAACTTTACCAACTTTTGATGAACTTGAAGAAATGTGTCAACAACTTTCTCAACAGGGACCACAACATATTGTTGTGACAGGTATTCCTTTTAATGAAAAACAAATATTAAATTTTATTTACAATCAAGGTGAAGATTACCAAATTGTTATGGTTGATCGCATTGGTGAAGATCGTTGTGGAACAGGAGATGTTATTTCTTCAGTGATTGCTGGCAGTTATTTAAACGGATATAGTTTTTATGAGAGCGTCAAAAGAGCAACCCTATTTGCTTCCAAATGTATTGATTATTGTGAAAAAACACAAGTTCCCAATTATTATGGATTATGTTTTGAGGAATACTTATACGAATTAGGAGAAGAGTAAAGATGATATTATATACATTATACAAGAATAGTTATATAGATATTGGTGAATTAGATTCTTTAGCAAATGTGCATGTTTATGTAAATATGACGAATAGATGTCCATGTGCATGTACATTTTGTTTACGTCAAACCAAAGAAATGACTGAATCAAATACATTATGGCTAAAACAGGAGCCTACTGTTGAGGAGATTGTTCATGAGTTTCAAAAGTATGATTTAGATGATTTTGCAGAAGTTGTTTTCTGTGGTTTTGGAGAACCATTTGAGAGAGTCGATGATATGATTCAAATTGCAGGTATTCTCAAATTATATCGTCAGGATTTGCCAATTCGCGTGAATACAAATGGTTTAGGAAACTTAATTCATAAAAAAGATATAACACCGATGATTAAAGGACGTATTGATACGATTTCAATCAGTTTGAATGCTCCTGATGCTCAAGAATATTATGAATTAACAAGAAGTCGTTTTGGTATTGATTCTTATCAGGCAATGCTAGATTTTGCAGTGAGATGTAAGGATTATGTACCACATGTTGTCTTGAGTGTAGTTGATATCATTGGTGAAGAAAAAATAAAGAAATGTCAAAATATATGTGATGAACTTGGAGTGACATTGCGTGTTCGTCCATTTGAAGAATAGGAGGGAATAGAGATGTTATATATGACAAGAGAAGAACGTTTGATAGTTTTAGAAAAGATGGTTAATACAAGAGATTTAGGTGGATATGAAACACAGGCAGGAACATATACAAAATCACATAAATATATTCGTGCATCTTCACCAGCTAATGCTTCAAAAGCTGATATTCAAGCATTAAAAGACTATGGTGTGAAAGCAGTTATTGATTTAAGAAGTGATTTTGAAAAAGAACAACAAGTCAATCCTTTTGTAGATGATCAGGATATTGATTTTTATGAAGTGAATCTTTTTGATTCTACGAAAGCCTCAATTGTACCAGAAGAAGTCAAGCAGTATAAAGATCTTGGTGGCGTTTATATTTATATGTTGGAAGGAATGAAAAATAAATTTAAGGATTTATTTGATATATTCTTAAAGTATCCATATGATGGTGTGATGTTTCATTGTTCAGCTGGAAAAGATCGTACAGGGATAACAGCTGCTTTGTTACTTGATCTTATGGGATGTCATGAGTATGATATCGTTAAAGATTATAGTGAGTCTTATGAAAATAATATTGAAATCAATGAAGAATTGGCAAAAATGATGGAGAATGAAGAAGCCAAGCAATATTTGAAATCTTCCCCAAGATATATGATGGAATTACTTGATTACTTAAGAGAACATTATGGAAGTAGTAAAGAATACTTGTTACAAATCGGACTTAAAAATGAAGAAATTGAGCAATTAATTGAAAATTTTACAATTTAAAAAAGAAAAATAGCCTTTTACTTATGAATATATATAGTAGGAGGTATTTTTTTATGGAAAAAGAATTAACATTAAAACAAAAAGATAAGTTGGCAAAAAAAATTTATAAAAGTTATCAGAGGGCTCAATTAGATATTTTATATTTGAGTCAGCATTATAATTATTATCCTCAGATTGATATTTTTAAAGTTAAAGAAGGAGATACGAATTATCAAAAACCTGATGCAATGATTTTACAACAAATGGAGAGAAAACAGGAATTAGAGAATTTTGTTTCTATGATTAATCAGATTCACTCACATATGTCTAAAGAATCTTATTCCTTTATTGAGAGTGAATATTTGAATTTTTATAATCCTGACTGGTGGATACCTTATTTTTCAAGAGCAAGTTATTATCGATTGAAACATAAGGTGTTAGATGAATTAATTGAGTATACTCAATCTTTTTGGACTTCTGATGATCTAAGGAGATTGTTAAAATGATTTATTGCCATTTCTATACAAATTATGTATAATACCATTAATGTTTAATAAAGGAGACAGGATTCATGATTAAAAATTTAATTGGTGGTATTGCTGTTGGAATTGCAAATGTAATTCCAGGTGTAAGTGGTGGAACTATGATGGTTATACTTGGAATCTTTAATAGAACAATGGAGGCTATCTCAGGTATTTTAAAGAAAGAAAATGCTCATCGTAAAGATGATATCTTATTTTTATTTCAGGTTTTATTGGGTGCTGCTATTGGATTAATAGGATTTGCGAAAATTTTAGAGTTTTTATTCAATCATTATCCTACCCAAACAATGTATTGGTTTATTGGACTTATTGCTTTAAGTATTCCTTTATTTTTAAAAGGGGAAATGAAGGGTGAAAAGTTTAAGATTATTCCTTTGATTTGTGGATTAGCAATTATCTTTGCATTAGAATTTTTAAATCCTGGTGAAGGTAGTGTGAATGTCAATCCAGCATTTCCAACAGTTGATGTTATGTTATGTTTAACTATGATTGTTGTTGGTATGATAGGTGGAGCGACAATGCTGATGCCTGGTGTGAGTGGTTCTATGGTATTGTTAATTATTGGTCAGTATTATCTTTTTAAATCTTATTTAGCTAATGTGACAACTTTTCAATTGAATGTGCTTATTCCTTTGTGTTTTATTGGTATTGGTGTTCTGATTGGAATTGCTTTAAGTGCCAAAGTATGTGATTATTTCATTAAGCATTATAAGGCTGGATTCTTAAGTTTTATCTTAGGATTAATCATTGCTTCTTCACTTGTTTTGATTCCATTTGATGCTACATATGATGTGTTTATTATAGTGACTTCATTGTTGGCATTTGTATTTGGTGGAGTCATTGTCTTAGGATTAGGGAAATTACAGTAGCAGAAATGCTACTTTTTTTATTTTAGAGATTGATTTATCTTATTATAAAAAAGCAGTCAATATAAACTGCTTAGAATTCTTATAAAATAGCTTATTTTATGAATTGTTCATGTCTTTGATTGTGTATAATAACTGTTACAATTGAAATCAATACAATAATGATATTGGCTATGATTGTTCCAAGCCAAGTCATTGTCATAGTCCCAAAAAGAGGAGATGCTGCATTAAACATTGTATGAAATAATACACACATAAAAATACAACCTTTTCCTGATATCTTATAGATAGCCCCAATCAAAAAACGAAACGACATAACTTGTACTGCAAACATCCAAAAGTTGATAAGACCATCACCATGATTTGTTCCAGGAATAAAAAAGAGGGGAATATGCCAGAAGAACCAGATAATACCAGTATAAATTGATGATAAAATATAACCATATTTCTTATTGAATTCAGGCTGTAATATGTACATCCAACCAGATTCTTCTAAACCACCAATCATAAGACAGCCTGGTAAAGACAAGAAAAATGTATAAAAAGGAAGTGCTATTTTTGTATTCCCAGTTACAAACATGTGAATTAAGAAATACAATGTAAGAATGGCAATAACATATAAATAAGCGTATAGACTATTTTTTGCATAAAAAACAGTTTTTAACCATTCTTTGATATCTGTTATCTTGTTGTATTTTTTTAGAATAGCAAATGATGCAATGGCTGGTGATAGAATATAAATAGCAAAGGGGATATTCATTATAAATTGTTGTAATGTATTGACCCAATTATAAACTTTATATCCATATTGTCCGAGAATAATTAAAAGACCTGATGTTGAATAGGCTATGATAAATGTTAATAGTGTAAAGTGTAGGATCATTTTTTTGTTTGACATATTTTTATTGTCTCTTTTCCTGTGTGGTTTGTATATTTATTATTATAATTAGAAATTTGTCTGATAGAAAAAAGAAAGGCTTTTTTCAGGGATATGTAGACCATTTTCAATCAGTGTTGCAAGCATTTTTAATTGGTTCTGGACCTGTAGGGGACTCCAAGTAAATATTCCTGGATCTAACAAGAAACAAAAGATAGACAAAATGATTTGACTGATTTCATCAGGAAAGTCGCAATGTAATAATCCTTCTTGGATTCCCTCTTTGATAATTTGGGAAACAATTGGAGATAAAGACAATAAAATTTTTGCTAAAGATTTTTGATGTATATAAGCATTTTGAGGCTGGTGCAAGTATTCATCTAATTGTGAAGACACAAATGAAGTTCGATAATATGTATACAAGAGATTGAGTTTTTGTATGGCATTATCTTGTGATTGGTTAAGAAGTTCTTGGCATTGTAGAATAATACTATGATAAGTTCTTTCTACAAGAGCGTCAAATATCTCCTCTTTAGATTGAAAATAATAATAGATTCCCCCTTTAGCGATTCCAGCTTTTTGAGCAATTTCTCTCACTGAGCATGATGCTCCTTTTTCTTCAGTTAACAAATCTTCAAGACTATCTAAGATTAAATCTCGTTTATTCATGTTCTTCACCACCTTGTCTCATTATAGCATAAATTATAAAAGTTGACCAGTGGTCGAAAAATGTATATAATAAAGAAAAGTTGACCGTTGGTCAAAAAGGAGGAGACATATGTTTTATGTAATTCTTTGGGGGTTATTGATGTTGATTTGTATTGGATTGCTTATATATAATTTGGTTTTGTTAATGGGAATTGTTTATAGAAGGTGTAAAAAAAGAGAATATCAAAAGATGGTTCTACGTTTAATAAAAGGAGGTTTTCTATTCATTGGAGGAATTGTAATGACTATATGTTTAACAATGGTGACACAGATAACTGCTGATACACCATCCATTGTTAACAAACATAATCAAGTTATTGAAGGGAGCATTGCTGAACTCAAGGAAGTCAATTTAAATGGTAGAAAAGAATGGATTAGTATAAGAGGAGAAAGCACTCATAATCCAGTGTTACTGTTTTTGGCAGGTGGTCCAGGAGGAAGCCAAATGGCAGCAACTCGCTACGAATTATCAGAACTTGAGAAACATTTTATTGTTGTAGGATGGGATCAGCCTGGATCTGGTAAATCCTATAAAGCAATCAAGAAATCTGATTTAACCATTCAAACTTATATTGATGATGGACATGCTTTAACAAAATATCTAAAGGAAAAATTTTCAGAAGAAAAAATATATATTGTTGGTGAATCATGGGGAAGTGCATTAGGCATTTTTTTAGCAAAAGAATATCCAAAAGACTATCATGCAGTTATTGGAACTGGCCAAATGGTTGACTTTTTGGAAACTGAAAAGTTAGACTATGAAAAAGCATTGGAAATTGCAGAGATTCGTCAAGATACTCAAAAGATTGAAAAATTAAAATCAAATGGATATCCACCTTATTATGATTCAGATATGGTATGGAAGAGTGCTGAATATTTAAATTATTTGTCCTCTTATATGACTAAAAATTCTCAAATTCATAATGGTGGCTATAATACAATGAGAGATATTTTTTCTATAGAATATGGAATCATTGATAAAGTTAATTATTTACGAGGAATTGTCACGACATTTAATCATGTCTATCCCCAATTATATGATATTGATTTGCGAGTAACACATGCTGAACTGAAGGTCCCTGTATACTTTTTTCTAGGAAGGCATGATATCAATGCACCTATTCAATTAGTAGAAGATTATGAGCGTATTTTAAAGGCACCCTATAAAGAAATTGTTTGGTTTGAACATTCAGGTCATAGTCCATGGATAAATGAATCACAACAGTTTGTAGAAGAACTTTTAAAAATCAAAGACCATGATTAATAAATTCATTTCACAAATACTCATAATTGGTATAGAATAGACACATAATGAATAGAGAAAAGAAAAGTTGTAAGTAACTTTGGAGGTATTCAATATGAATGTTGAGATTATAAATGTCGGTACAGAATTATTATTAGGTGAAATCGTTAATACAAATGCAACACTTTTACAAAAGATGTGTAAAGATTTAGGCTTTAATGTTTATTTTCAAACAGTTGTTGGTGATAATCCAGAACGTTTGTATGATTGCTTAAAATTAGCTTTTGATCGTGGTGCTGATTGCGTTATGACAACAGGTGGATTAGGTCCCACCAGTGATGATTTAACTAAAGAATTATCTGCTCAATATTTAGATTTAGACATGGTTTATAATGAAATGGAAGCGAAAAAAGTTGAAGAGAAATGTAAGTATTGTTCAAGTTCTTCTACTATTTCAAGTAACAATTTTAAACAAGCTTATTATCCAGCTGATGCTTATATACTAGAAAATGATATGGGTACAGCAAATGGATGTGTGATGCAAAAGGATGGTAAGATGATTGTGAACTTACCAGGACCACCTAAGGAGATACAATATGTTATTGAACATTCGTTATTACCTTATCTTTCACAATATAAACAGGAGACAATCTTTACTTTTGAATATACAACAATGTTTATTGGAGAAAGTCGAGTTGATGAAATTCTAAGAGATTTGATTGATGCTCAAGGTGATGTTTCTATTGCCCTCTATGCTGGTGAAGAAACTGTGAGAATTAGATTAGCAGTGAAAACGCACTCACAACAGCAAGCTGATCAAATGATGGAGACAACAAAGACAGAGATTGAAAAGCGTATTGGTCAATATATGATTGCTGAAAAAGATTTAAAAGAGGCTCTATTAAAGAAACTTCCATCTTTATCTATTGAATACAAAGGAACATTTCAATTAAAAGATGAATTTTTAAAACCTTTCTTTTCAATTCAACCACAAATAAGAATTGTTGTAGAAACGAGACAGGAAAAACTTGGAGAAGTTGTTGTTTTTAAATTTAATGATGACTATGTATTTAAAGTACCTACTTTTGTGAAAGCAAGGTATTCTTATGGCAAAGTAGAGGCTAGATTTGTAGCACAGTTATATAAATATCTTTTATCTCAGAAATGATAAATACCATATTTTAGGTGTGTAAACGCTTTTATTTTCATAATTTGAAAATTGTGCTGTATTTTAATGTGAAATGCAATGAAAAAATTGTATTTTCCTGATTTCTGTATATAATAACAATGTACTTTTTGAAGTACAGAATCGGGGGATATGAATGAGATATAAGATTGATAATTGTCATTATGAGTTGGTTAAGGATTTATTATCGAGTTTAGACTCATTGGTAAAAAATGTTGAAAAGGATGATCAAGGTGCAATTGTCACATTACAAGATGGCAATACCCGTGATGATTTAATGAATGCATTGAATCGCGGTCCTCTACATACATTTACACAAGAATCTCATGTGATTATCTTGTAAGAAGCTTTGTGCTTCTTTTTTTATAATATCAAAAATATGGTACTTTTAAAAACTATTCCTATCTTTATAGTATGTAAGAGTTTACAAATGATTTGTTTGTGAAAAATCTTTATAAAAATGTACAAACTTTCAATTTTTACTTGCGTAAATAGAAAATATACATATAATGGGAATTGTCCTAAGGGATGATGTATGTCATATAATATTCCTCGACATACACTCAGCAAACAAAAGTATTCATATGAGTTTACTCATATAAATGATCACTTGTTGGAGGCAGCAGTCCAACAAATATAGAGAACAGCAGCTCTATAGATCATAATATAGAAAAAGGAACGATGATTAGGGGTATCGTTCCTTTTTCTATGTTTCAATAAGTTCTATGAATCTTAATGTAGCGGGAGTGAGAGTCTTTCTTTTTAAATGAGCATAACCAATACTGCGTTTTGGAATCGGTGTTGATAAAGGGACTTCGAAAATCAACTTTTTTTGAAGGGCATCTAATGAGAATTCTTTGATAACACATGCTTTACCAAGATTATTTTTAGCAGCTTCTAAGAGTAAGTCATGTGAACCTAGTTCAATTGTAGGGGTTAAAAGAACCCCGTTATTCGCAAAGTGATTATCAACAAAATGACGTGAATTAGATGAACGTTCTAAAAGGACGAGAGGGGCATGAGAAATATCTTGTAAAGAATAAACTTTGTTTTCTTCTTGTTTGGAGACAAAGATATCATGAACTTGGAGGCATTCTTGGATGATGATTGTATCATCATGTAAAGGCATGTTGATAAAACCAATTTCTATTTGTCCTGTTTTGAGTAACTCAATGATTTCTAAACTAGTACGATTAACCATTTTAATTATGACTTGGGGATAAAGCTTATTAAATTTGACAAGATAGGGCATAATATAATTCTCACTTAATGTATCTCCAGCACCAATTGTGAGTTCACCTTTTGTGAGTTCATGTTGATTGACAATTTGGTTTTCAGCACTTGTAATCAGTGCCAAGGCGGCTGATATTTTTTGTGCTAATAGCTTTCCTTCTTTGGTTAAGAGGACCCCTTTAGACTGTCTAATGAATAATTGTGTGTTTAATTCTTTTTCTAAAGTATGGATGGCTTGAGAGACAGCTGATTGTGAGATAAAGAGATTTCTGGCTGCTAATGAGAAGGATAGTGTTGAGGCGGCTTCGTTAAAGATTTTGTATTGTTCAAGTTTGATATTCATATTAGTTCTCCTTATATCATATTTGTTAAATATTAATTTTACTAATAGATAAAAGTATCATATAATATTGCTGTTAATTCGTCAATGAATTGACTGAAAAGAATAAGTAAATCATTGAGATTATGTTATAAAGAAAGGAAGATATTATGTCTGGAATTGTTGTTGTAGGAAGCCAATGGGGTGATGAGGGAAAAGGGAAAATTACTGATTACCTTGCCCAAAAGGCTGATGTTGTTGTTCGTTATCAAGGTGGAAATAATGCTGGTCATACAATTGAATTTAATGGTCAGAAGTTTGCTTTAAGATTAATTCCTTCAGGAATCTTTACATCTGGGAATGTGATATTAGGAAATGGAATGGTGATTAATCCTAAGGCATTACTAGAAGAAATGAAGTATTTGAATGATGCTGGTGTTTCTACTGATGGCATAAAGATTAGTGATCGTGCGCATGTCATTTTACCATATCATTTGGAAATAGATGCTATGCAGGAAAAATTGCGTGGAGATAAAAATATTGGAACAACAAAAAAAGGTATTGGTCCGACTTATGTTGATAAATATGCACGTATTGGTATTCGTGTTGGAGAATTTATTCATGAAGAATTATTTCGTTCAAGACTTGAAGAAGTTTTGCCTTTAAAATTAAGAGAATATCCAGAATTAGATTTTCATGTGGAAGATATCTTCCAAGAATATAAAGAATATGCTAAAATGATAAAACCAATGGTCACTGATACTGGTTTATTATTGGATGAATATTTTAGACAAGATAAGAAAGTTTTGTTTGAGGGTGCACAAGGAACAATGTTAGATATTGATTATGGAACATATCCATATGTCACAAGTTCTCATCCTGGTGCCAATGGTGTTTGTGAAGGGGCAGGAATTGGTCCTGTCAATATTGATGAAGTTATTGGTATTGTCAAGGCGTATACAACACGTGTTGGTTCAGGCGCTTTTCCAACAGAGATTGATGATGAAGTAGGAAATCGTATTCGTGAGGTTGGAAGAGAATATGGAACAGTGACAAAACGTCCACGTCGTATTGGATGGTTTGACGCTGTTGTTGTGAATCAGTCAAGAAGAATGAGTGGTTTAACTGGATTATCTATAATGTTATTGGATGTCTTAACTGGTATTGAAACATTAAAGTTATGTACAGCTTATCAGTTGAATGGTGAAATCATTCATGCATTACCTGCAGTTATTCAAGAGTTGGATAAGGTTGAACCTATTTACGAAGAAATGCCTGGCTGGAGTGAAGATATTACGCATGTCACTTCATTTGAAGAATTACCTATAAATTGTCAAAATTATTTAAAGAGAATCAGTGAATTGGTTCATTGTCCAATAGCAATGTTCTCAGTTGGTCCTGATAGAGAACAAACAATTATATTAAAAGAAGTGATTTAGAGGAGGGAAAGTGTGAAAAGAGAATTAGTGATTGTCTTAGATTTCGGAGGACAGTACAATCAGTTAGTTGCTCGTCGAGTGCGTGAATGTAATGTTTATTGTGAAATTTATTCATATAAAGTTGATATTGAAAAGATTAAAGAAATGAATCCGAAAGGGATTATCTTAACGGGTGGTCCAAATAGTTGTTATGAAGAGAATTCACCAACATATTCAAAAGAGTTATTTGAATTAGGGATTCCAGTTTTAGGTTTATGTTATGGTGCACAATTAATGCAGCATGTAATGGGTGGAAAAGTTGAACGTGCTGATGTGAGAGAATATGGAAAATCAAATTTAACTGTTAACAACAATTCTCCACTTTTTAGCGATGTTGCTAAAGATAGTATTTGTTGGATGAGTCATTTTGATTATATTTCTCAGATTGCCCCAGGTTTTGAGATCACTGCAACAACTCCTGATTGTCCAGTTGCTGCTTGTGAAAATATTGCTCAAAATTTATATGCAATTCAATTCCATCCTGAAGTTTTACATACACAAGAAGGAACAAAGATGTTATCAAACTTTGTTTTAAATGTTTGTGGATGTCAAGGTGATTGGCGTATGGATTGTTTTGTTGAGGAACAAATCAAAGCAATTAGAGAAAAAGTTGGAAATGGCAAAGTTTTATGTGCTTTATCTGGTGGGGTTGATTCATCAGTTGCGGCTGTTTTATTATCAAAAGCCATTGGTAATCAATTGACTTGTGTTTTTGTTGATCATGGTTTACTTCGTAAAAATGAAGGTGATGAGGTTGAAGCTATCTTTGGACCTAATGGTAATTATGATTTGAATTTTATTAGAGTTAATGCACAACAAAGATATTATGAGAAATTAAAAGGTATAGAAGATCCTGAAACAAAGAGAAAAATCATTGGTGAAGAGTTTATTCGTGTCTTTGAAGAAGAGGCTCAAAAGATTGGTACAGTTGATTTCTTAGTTCAAGGAACAATTTATCCTGATGTTGTAGAAAGTGGCTTAGGTGGCGAATCTGCTGTCATTAAGTCCCATCATAATGTCGGCGGATTACCTGATTGTGTAGATTTTAAAGAAATTATTGAACCTTTAAGAGATTTATTTAAAGATGAAGTTCGTAAAGTTGGTTTAGAGTTAGGTATTCCTGAATATTTGGTATTTAGACAACCTTTCCCAGGACCAGGTCTTGGTATTCGCATTATTGGTGAAGTGACTGAAGAAAAGGTCAAGATTGTTCAAGATGCTGATTTTATCTATAGAGAAGAGATCGCAAAAGTTGGACTTGATCGTTCAATTGGACAATACTTTGCAGCTCTTACAAATATGCGTTCTGTAGGTGTTATGGGTGATGAGAGAACTTATGATTATGCAGTTGTCTTACGTGCTGTCAATACCATTGATTTTATGACAGCTGAATCTGCTGAGATTCCTTATCAAGTTTTAAATAAAGTGATGTCTCGTATTATTAATGAGGTTCGAGGTGTGAATAGAGTGTTCTATGATATTACATCTAAACCTCCAGGAACAATAGAGTTCGAGTGATATAAAAAACTCCATTATCGGAGTTTTTTTGCTTTCTCAAGTGCAAATGATAATATTTTGATACTATATATTTTTTTAGACTATACTATTCTTTTGATAACTCATTTATATATTCTTTGAGTGATAAAGAAAGGATTGATAGTATAAAAAAGCAGGAAATTCCTACAATTAGTCATTAAAGGCTTTTTTTAAGAGATATGGATAAAAGCATATAATCAAGAATGTTGATGTCAACCAGCATAATGGGTTAACATAAATCACTCCCTGAAATCCCAAAGGATAAATCAAAAAGTATGTACCCAGACATCTCACAATAATTTCAAGAATACCTACACCTAATGGCACAGAGGATTCACCTACACCTGTTAGGACAAATCTTACAACAAAATTTATTCCTAAAATAAAATAGCAAAGTGAAGTAAATGAAATATATTGAATGCCTAAAGAAATAACACGATTTTCACTATTTTGAACAAATAATGACATAAATTCTTTTCCAAAAAAATGGGCAAAAATAGCAACGATTAAATTTAATAAAACTGTTATTTTTAAAGTTTCTTTTGCTCCCTTACGGATACGATTATAGGCTTTATGACCATAATTTTGTGCTGTAAAAGTTGAAATTGCAGTTCCAAATCCTGATAGAATTTGCATCATCATAGAATCCATTTTATATGCAGCAGTATACGCAGCAACTTCATCACTTCCTAGTGTATTTAATGCAGATTGAACAACTAGAAAACTAATAGAAAGAAGTGATTGAAAAAAGGCCATAGGCATACCTACTTTGATATGCTCTTTTATACATTGTAAGTCAAAACAATAGTCTTTTTTTCAAAATCAAGAATATCTAATTTTTTCTTCATATACATATAACATAATAAACAACAAATTAATTCCGCTATGATTGTTGCATAGGTAACGCCAGCAATTCCCATATGACAAATAATCACAAAAAACAAATCAAGAACGACGTTTAAAATAGCAGATAGAATCAAAAATAATAAAGGAATGACACTATTTCCATGAGCTCTTAATATTGCGGATTCATAATTATAAACAGCTGCAAATATTGCTCCAATAAAAATAATTGACGAATATGTTATAGCTCCAGGGAGTAGTTCTTGTGATAGATGAATAAGTGCAAACAAATTTTTATTAAACCTTAATCCCAATATCATAATCAATAGGCTTAATATTATAATTAAATAAAATCCATTTGTTATGGCTTTTTTAGTAGATGTCTTGTCATTTGCACCAACCTTTGAGCAATAACGATAGAAAGACCATTAGAAAGTCCAATAACCAGACCTAATAATAAATCCACAACAGGTGTTGTTTCTCCAACTGATGCAAGAGCTGTTGTGCTAACGCATTTTCCTACAACCATTGTGTCAACCATGTTATAAAACATTTGAAATAAATTACCAATCATTAGTGGTATAGCAAATAGAGTTATTAATTTTAACGGTTGTCCTTGTGACATATCTATTTTTGATATTTTTTCAAATCTCATCTTAAATGTATTCATATTTTCCTCCTTTTCGCTTTTATTATAGGTCTTTTTTTGATATCTGAAAAATATGAATGTAGTATAATATTATAATAAAAAGTTATAACTATATTGAATTAAATAAAAATGATTATTTTTTTTAAATAAAAGGAGGATGTTTATGAAACTTGAAGTGTTTGAATATTTGATTGCTATAGAAAAGTATGGTTCTTTAAATAAGGCTGCAAAACACTTATATATGTCATAGCCGAATTTAAGCAATCTTTTAACATCATTTGAAAATGAGTTGGGTTATCCTGTGATTTATAGAAATCACCAAGGAATTCATTTTACAGAACAAGGAAAACAAGTCTTATTGATAGCACATAATATTATGAAGGAAAAAGAAAATCTAATGAATATTAACTTTGATCATAAGAAAATATCTTTAAAAATATCTATTGGTAATGGAGATTATGCTTTATCTCCATTATATAGAATGTTAAATGATCAAACTGTTCAAGATGAAGTCCAAATAACAATTATCAATTGTTCAGTAGAAGAAGCACTAGAGAAAACATATCAGCATGTTATTGATGTAGCCTATTTTATTATTCCTCGTTCAATGGAGAATCAAGTAAGAGACTTTGCATTATCACATCATTTGTTGATTCGTTGTTTAAAAGATATTTGTTGTCAAATTAATGTAAGAGAAAATCATCCTTTATTAGATAATTTTTCTAAGGAAAGATTATGGAATTATCCATTTGTTGATTTCATTAATCAAAGACCAAATGCTTATGATACATATCAACAATATATCAATCCTCATAAAATAATTGAAGTTGATCATCATTCTTTACGAAGCAAAATTGTGAGTGAAACAAATGCTTATTCTATAGGAGTACCAATGAGTCATCAAATGAAAGAATCATTACATATAGTAGGTGTACCTACACCAGAATTAATAATGCAAATTTATGAAATCAGAAGAGAAAGTGACAAAGATAATGTTTTATTGAATCAATATTATCAAATGATAGAACAAGAACTTTTTAAATTGTAGTTTAGGTTTTGATTGTTTATAATAGGACAAAAGCTTTGTTTTTTACATTAAAACAGTAGGTAACAAAAAATATGGTAGAAAAATGGTGGATTTGATTTGAAATAACTGTTAAAAACTTACCTCTTTTCTACTAAATAGTGTATAACAGATATATACAAATAAGAGAACTCTGATGAATAAGGAGTATTTAAAATATAGTTATAAACTTCAATCGTGGTACTATTTTGGTACTAAAAAATTTGTAAATAAAAATAATAGCTGTAAATGCATGAAAAATGTGTAATAAATAGGCTAAAAATCGTCAAAAATAATACTTATAAAATAAAGGTTATTATACAGAAACTATCCCGTATAATAAAACTTAAAGCAGCTTTCCCTCTATGCTTGAAATATTCTGTATTCCTCTTATCAGTTTATTATAACTTTCTAATATGTTATATTACAATGATAATCTAAAATCAATACATAGAGTAAAAATGTATTTCTTGATATATATAATTAAATTTGATAAAATAGATTTGTAAAGTAAGGGCTTTCATTTAAAGTCTAATAGTTGGATATAATTCGTAAAAACTAAAAGCATATTATTATTTGTTTGTAAATATGAAGGAGGGAAGAATAGCATAATTATCATAAATTTATTTCAAAAACATTAATATCTTATTTTTAGACAAAATGAAACAAATATGCGATAAGATTGTTCTTACCTTAATAAAAACAATTTACATTAATTTTCAAACAGCGCATATTTATTTAGTATTCCTAAAAAATGGTTTAATTACAAATAATAAAAAGGAGGCATGTAATTATGAAAAAAGGTATTAAAAAATTTTTTTTGGTGGCTCTTCCATTATCTATGATGGCAATGAACATTACTTCTGTATTTGCAGATGATGAATTTCCTGTAGATGATTTAGAAAATTATTTGGAAGTCCAAAGTGGTGGTGAAGCTAAAAGAAATGAGAATAAGGAAATTATTTCCACATTTGATGAAAACAACATTATACAAACAAGGGGATGGGGTGAATCTTGTTATCCAACAGTACCAACATATAAACAAGAAAATGGTTATTATTGTGGTCCAGCATCTCTTCAAATGACTTTAAAACATATCACAGGTACAAAATATTCTCAGAGCAGTTTGGCTTCAAGTGCAGGTACAGCAAGTTCGATAGGTACATATGTATATAAAATGAGAGATGTTTTGAATTCAAAACAATCTAAATATAAGTATGCTTATACTACAGTATCTAGTCAAAGTGACTTACAAAAAAAGGTTACTGCATCTATCGCAAAAGAAGCTCCGGTAATATTTCATGCTAAAACTGGTTCGTTACAGATGTATAATGGAACAAACTTAGGTCATTATGTAGTTGGACATACAATTTTTGATCCAACATATGATCCAGGTGTTAAAGTTAGTTATAATGATCCATACTATAAAGATTATGGAAAAGGAAGTGTATATGGAAATCATACTGACAAATTATCTAATTTTTATCTAGCACTTACAAAGTGGGGGAAAAGATATTTAATTTATTCTGCATAAATTCTTTATAAAGTATTATTAGTTATAAAAAAGCATTCTTTTTCAAATTATCGCATACGATTTCATGGTAAAATTAATGTTTAACTGATAACACTTTTCCTACTTGTTTTAATTGAATTTATAATAAATTTAATTAAATAATATTAGTCACTGACATACCAAATATTTATACGAGGAGAATGCCAATGAAAAAAATAATAACCCTTTTTATATTATTATCTAGTATATTAGGATGTAGTAATAAACAAAACATACAATACGATATACAAAGTTTTGATTTAACAAAATTATCACAAATTTCAGATATTGAATATGAAATATTAAGAGTTACTCATAATAAAATAATTTTGAATGAATTAAATACATTTAATGATCCATTTCTTTTTACAACAAAATCAATAGTTATATTAAATCAAGATGGTCAACAGGATAATAAATATATAATAACAACTAATAAGAGAATTGTTGATTTCATAGAATATAGAGATAATTTATATTATTTCAATCTTATTGAAAATAACGAAAAATTTTATATTGAATTATGTATATTTGAAAATAACAAAGAAAAAGTAATAAAAACTTATTCTATAGAAGATCCTTATGCCTATCCAAGATTTATACAATACAATAATAAATATTATTATAAATTGAATAATAACTTATTTAATTTAGAAAATCCGAATGATTTTATTGAATTAAAATCTGTTTTTTTCTTATCAAAAAATGATATCAATAATGATTCTGTATATTTAAAGGTTAAAAAAGATTCAAATTATCAACTTTGCATTTTAAAAGATGAAAAGCCTGAAGCGTTAAAGTTCCAAGAAAACTTTGGGAATTTTATTGTTATTAATGATTCTATCATATATCAAAATAATGATGATCACTATTTGTACTTACATGATTTAAAGAATGAAAAAGAAGTATGTTTATTTGATCAAGAAAAAGTAAGTGATTTTGCTTTGTTAAAAAATGATATTGTTGTTGTTCATACAGAAAACATTATTTATTTTATTAATATCAAAGAGAATAAGGTTATTAATTCAATTAACAAAAAAGAGAAATCATTAGAAAACACCATAGATTGGATATATAGCGATGGGATCAATCAAATTTATTTGATTGATAATAAAAATATTTATAAAATCACCCTAAACTTATAGTTCAGTAAAATCTACCAAATATCCACCAAATACCAAATAAGAGCATATCAAGCTATACATTTTTATACCATGATATGCTTTTTAATTACCTTAAATACACTGCTTTTTGTAGAGTACTTAACAAAGTTAAGTTCTCATCGACCGCTCCAGAGTATGCGGGTGTAGTTCACTAGACAAATTTTTTGGTCTCTCTTTATAAAGATTGCCGATAGGCTTTACATTAAATTTTCAACGTTCTTGTTTTATGACAGTGTGACAGTTGATTTCTATAGAGATTTTATCTGTCATCCTGTCATTTTGTCGTTTTCATGATAAATTATTTTCATTATTCTTTTTTGACCATTTCTAGCATTAATAAAAGTGATATGATTTTCATCTAAATAAGGTTTATTCTGTTTTAGACACTTTGTAAGATAATTAGGATTCAGTTCCATCTTTGTGTTTTGAACAATCTCTTGACAAGTTCCTACATGTTCATGTTTCTCTAAACCTACCACTGTATTAATCAATAGGAGAATGTTTTTTGGTATCTCCTCGGTTATTGAGTGTTCATCAGTATCTAATATCCAATTAATGTTATCTTTTTTGATTTTGATAATAGATTTATGACTTCTTAATATGAGTTTCGAATTCTTTTCTCATGGAAAGCAATAACATTCCTGTCGTAGCTTCAGAAAGTGTTTTTGAACCTATGAGATTGTCTTGATCTGTTTTTCTTTGTAGGATGAATAAAGAATACATATTAGATTTTTTTACTGCAAATCATGAGATGTTTAAACAATATGATAATGATGATGAACATATGAGTTATACGTGAATATGTGATGAAATGTATGAAGAACCTAAAATTTTTGAATTCATTGCCTATGCCTGTTGGAAAATTTATACAACTTTTTGATTATCTAGATAAATCAAGTCAAGGATGTAAAAGAGATTTACAACTTACAATAAAGTTTTTAGAGAAACATAAATGTCCGATTAAAGATGTGACAGAGTGGCTTTATAAAAATGATGGAGGTTGTGATTGTGCAGTTTTGGCTAATGTAGAAAAACAATTTGTAGTAAGAAAAATAATTTCTGAACTTGATTATAGAGATAAAGACGATGAAGAGTAAAAACATAATGCCACCTCTACAAGAAGTGGGATGGCATGTCGAAGAGGTATTGATGGAGTAGTGTAAAAAAATCTGAAGAATGCTATACTTTTAAAGTAGGTTGGATACTTTATGATATGAATTAGTTGTTGCATGATTTACAACAACTGATGTTATAGTTATTATTTTATATTAAAGGCCAAATTATGTACTTGATTATGGTTCATTTTGGGAACTCAATATAATTCAAAATATTAAAAAGTGATGTGATTAATACATATTAGAGAAAATAAATATCGAAATGTATCATAAGATATGTGAAAGTGATATGTATAGATCAAATTTGAATAGTATTAAATATTTTTTAAATTTGTGGTACTATTTTGGTAATAAGACGTGCTGTAAATAAAAATAATCAGAAGATACTAAGATAAAATTAATATAAATGTAGACTTAAAAGTACTTATTAAAATTAAAATATTTTAATGCTTATCATACGTTGGTAACTAATTATTGATACCAATAAAATGATACCAGTTTGATACCATTAGCTTGTAAATGATGTAGAAATAGTATAAAATATATACGAAAAAGGACAGAAAAGACGATTTTATTAAGCAAATATGTTTAGTAAAACTATGGATGTGAAGAGTTTGAATAGTTGGAATCAAACTGTAAAGCCTTTAATTACAGGGTTTTGCAGTTTTTTTATTATTTACAGATTTCATTATATTTTTATCTCTTTTTGGTAAATGGCAGTGTGCTAATTTCTTGTGTAATTCGCAATATTTTGTGTAATTTATTGTATCGAAGATTAAAAGTTAATTCTCTAGTAACTTCAGGTGTTTGCATATAAATGTCCATAAGTTTCCAATATGATTTGTATCTTCGCACATGTTCAAACTGTCCTTTGAAAGAAATTTAAAAAAATGAGAAAATTTCTGTTTTTTATAATCGTTGTAATATGTGTGATATAATAGGACGGACATCATGTAAATTAACATGATATTTTGATAAGGAGCACAGTAAAAAAACATAATGTGTGTGTACTTTTCTAATTGATACATTTAGCAAGTAATTAAGCCATGACAAAAGATATATTTCATCTAGCATAAGTTTTATATAAAATCATCATTAATAATTTAAAATGGATGTTGAAGTAGTGTAGAAATAGTTTGTTAAAATAAATCTAAAATCAGTTTGGATTAGTATTTTATGAAAAATTTGAAGAAAGGAAAGACAGTTTCTTCTTTGGATTATTACTTTATTAATTATCTGAACATTTCTAGAATGAATTAGAAACTGATTAATTAAAATTTATTCTTATCAAAATTGATATTTATATAGACAATTTTTTTTGTGAAATAGTAAAAATGTTGTCTTTAGAAAATAGAATGTTATAATTTATTACATGAAGTGATAAATTTTGATAAAAAGTATTTTATTTAAAATTTATAGAAATTAAATTTCATTATTGGGAGATTATATAACTATAAAATTTATAAAAATAAAGTATGATTAAAAAAATTCTAAAGAAATATTAAATATTATAATCTGTGAAGGAACTAAATATGAGATGTCTGATTACTAATTTTATTAATATTTTGGATTGATGGCAAGGTGGATTTAAATTTTGTTAAAGGAACTAGTTCAAAAAAGTAATTTAGTTGATAATGGGTTAATTAAAAGAAAAAAGTTTAGAAATAGAAGATAGATTTATAATCTTTAATAAATTAATAAGTTTTATAAAAATGGCAAAAAGAAAATTTAGTTAAGATATTTGAGTCAGGAAAAAGAGGATGGCAGATGAAAGTTTTATTAGTAGAACCAGGGTATAAAAATAAATATCCCCCACTAGGATTGATGAAAATAAGTGCTTATCATAAGGCTTTAGGTGATGAAGTTATTTTTGTAAAAGGAGAAGAAAAGTCTCTTAAAGGCATGAAATGGGATAGAATATATATTACAACATTATTTACTTTTTATTGGAACAGAACAATAAGAACTATACGATATTATATGAATAGCGTCGAGCAAAGGAATAATATTTATGTTGGAGGAGTGTTAGCAACACTATTATATGAGGATTTATATAATGAACCATCTTTGCAAGGTATTACTATTTTGAGAGGATTGTTAGACCAACCAGGTATTCTTGGGAATAATGAAATCGTTGTAGATAGGATTACTCCCGATTATGATATTATTGATATAACAAAAAATTCATATCTAAAAAAAGAATATAAAATAACAAATGCATATATAACTTCTACAACAAAAGGATGTATTAGGAAATGTAAATTTTGTGCAGTAAAGACTTTGGAACCAATATATTGTCCTTATATAGATATAAAAGAACAGATTCAATGCATCAATAAGACATTTGGTGAAAAAAGGCATTTGATGTTAATGGATAATAATATACTAGCTTCAAATAAATTGAAAGATATTGTAGATGATTTGATTGAACTAGGTTTCGGAAGGGAAAATAAATCATATGTTAATTCTCAAAATAGAAAATTAACTAGATATATTGATTTTAATCAAGGTACTGATGCACGACTAATTACAGAAGACACGATAAAGTTACTATCAAAATTAGAAGTGAGACCTTTGAGAATTGCTTTTGATCATGCAGATAAAGAAAATGTTAAATTATATATTAATGCTCAGAGGTTAGCAGCAAAATATAATTTTAAAGTTCTATCAAACTATATTTTGTTTAATTTTGAAGATACACCATATGAATTGTATTATAGATTAAGAATTAATATTGAATTAAATGAGGATTTTGAAAGTCAAGGATTAAAAACACGAATTTGGTCTTTTCCAATGAAATATATGCCTTTAGAGGGAGAACACTGTAAAGACAGAAAATATGTAGGAAAATATTGGAACAAAAAATTATTGAGAGGAATACAGTGTGTTTTAAGTGCCACTCATGGCGTTGTAGGACCAAATAGAGATTTTTTTGAACATGCATTTGGAAAAGATTATAATGAATTTTTAAGAATATTATATATGCCAGAGGATTACATAATACACAGAAAAGAATATTCGGAAAATGGGAACATCGATATGTATAAAATATATTATAACTCTATGAATTCTAAAGAAATGAATGATTTTACTGAAATTATATATGTCTTTTTGACTATCTTTTTATATCTTCTCAAATGTCCGCAAAGCCTTATTTTATGGGCTCTACGGGCATTTTGCATTTGCGGTAAACCTCATATATCTAGGTCTATCTTCTTATATTTTCTCTATCAAACGTGGTTAAAATCGTGGTAAATACTTCTATGCGATTAGACGCTGAACCTCTGATTTTGCGGTATCTATGGACGCATGAGCGTACCAGTTCATTGTGATACTGATGTTTGAATGCCCCATGATATACTGTAAATCTTTCGGGTTCATGTTCCTGCCTGCCAATCTCGTGCAGAACGTATGGCGTAGCGTATGCGGTGTGATATGTGGCAGGGGATTGTCCTCGTGGTGTTTGTTGTATTTCTTTACCATACGGACAAATAAGGCGTTGTAATCAATCGCCACTTTGGGATTGCCTTTCGGATTGATGAACAGAAAATCTTTGTATCCGTCTATCTCTATCAGTTTCCCTTTTGTGCGTTTCCTTATGACCCGTTGAAATGCCTGTATCGTTTCTCTGCTTAATGGAACTTGCCTTATTCCGTTCTTTGTCTTAGGCGTTTCAATATAATAGCCCTGTTCCTTGCTTTTTAATAACTGGTGGTCGATAACCACAACCTCATTCTTGAAATCAATATCGGCTACTGTCAGTCCGCACAATTCCGAGATACGAAGTCCAGTCTTTAACAGTATCAGCACATCATCATAATACTTGTGATACACGTTGTCCGTTTTGATGAATGACAGTAAGGCTTGTTCCTGTTCCTCTGTCAATGCGACTTTCTCTTTCGTATCATTTTCTAGGACTTCACTCAGCTTGAAATCAAAAGGGTTTTTCCTTACACAATCGTCTTGTATGGCGATATAGAATGACGCTTTTAACGAGCGTTTATGGTTGTTAATGGTGTTATAGGAAAAGCCTTTGTCTTTCATGCGTAACGCCCATTCTTTAGCGTCAGAGGGTTTTATCGTATCAATGCTCCTAGCACCTAACTTGTCCTCTTTTAATAACCGCATAAGTTGTTCCCGCTGTTTTTGTGTGCTTTTCTTCACGTTTGCCCTCTGTGCGTTCTGTTTGGCGTAGAGTTGGCAAAGCGTCATTTTCTTACCTGTGCTGTCGATACCGTCCTCAATATCCCGTCTTATCTGCTGTTCCAGTTCTCGAAGTGAGGGTTTTTCCCGCTTTCCCTTTGGTGTCGGGTCTGTGGGTGTCAATCTCCAAGCATACACATATTTTGTGTTTCCAAATGCGTCCACATATTTATATAAGTATTTTCCGTCTGTTCGTTGGCTCTCTCCAGTATGCAGGATACGTCCTTTGCTATCCCGTCTTTTTTCTTTCATGGTGTCTGCTCCTTTCCTTGTTGGAAAGAGCCTTGATATGACTTGTGTTCATCATAACACATACAAGGCTCATTTGCATTAGATTGCGTCCAATTTATCAATGACCTTTTCAAACTGTCGGCGTTTAATCTGTATGCGGTTGCCATTCATAATGAGCCAGCCAGCGTCCTTGTTTTCCTCTGCCAATCGTCTTAGCTTGTTTTCTCCGATACGGAAATACTTAGACGCTTCTTCAATGGTAAGGGTGTATTTTTCCCATACGGGAATATCGTTGTTATTCATCAGATACCCCCTTTCCCTTGTTTCGTGTCATACTGGATATAGGGGATAAGGTCGGTGCGGTTTATCCTCTGTAAATGTGCAGTTAGTTTACTGGAAAGGGAAGTGCTGTATCTTGCCTTGTCAAGCATAGTTCCCACTTTTTCAAGTCCACCTAATGCGTCATGTTCTTCCAAGAAATAGAAACTTTTGACAGCAGAAATCACGCCACCCTCTGTGAGCCATTGCTGTGTTTCTTCAAGGGAATTATATGGTTTTGATACTTGCAGTTTCAAGACTTCCACAGCCCCTAAAAAGCGTTCCCAAAATCGACACGTTTTCCATCGGCTCTTATTACTTTCATTTCTGTTTGCTACGACAAAACGTAGGTTGTTTGCCAATAGCCCGAAAGCCAATTCCCCAAGTTCCAGCGGTCTGTCCTTGAATGTCATGGCAAAGGCATGAGCCTTATCATCACGCAGTTGCATTTCTGTCCGTTTCCAACTGCCGACTTCATCAAGCGTCTTATTATATCTTGAACAGACTTCTTTATCCTTGTCATAAAAGCGGTAGGACAATCCCGACTTTCCAGCACCGATATAAACAGTCTTTGCGGTGTCGAAATCGTCAAACTTGCTTTCATCAAAGTGGTAGCCCTCACTATTCGAGATAAATTCCTCTTTTTCGCATTTCTTCTTTATCTGCTCTATGGTAAAGAATGGCTTTTCGTTCTTATCATCAATGGCAATATCAAGCCTTGTGAAATGGAAATTATCCAGTCCGTATCTTCGCTCACAATGTTTGAACATATCCCCAAAGGTATAATTCCTACTGTCGAGAATACGGAAAATATCATCACACCCTCTGCCAGTCATAACAAGATAACAGCCTAGCCCTTGTGGGTTGTCCTCTGTCTTTCTTGCGTCCCCTGATACATAAATATCTCCAATCTGCCAGCGTGCTTGATAAGTCTTGAATTTAACGCTTGCCGGATAGACATTGAAAATGTCAGTCGGTAAACCTAAAATGTGCATGATGACATCTTCTGCGGTTGCGGTTTCAAATACAATGCTGATGTAATCAATCTTAACGGATAAATTTTTGTGTGTAGTTATAGTGCATTACTCCTTTCGTACTTCCCGTTTTTTTGCGGGGTAAAAATCGTGTTTTTTCCTTTATTTATCACAGTTTCTAGGTACTATGACATGTATGCGCAGGGCGGTGTTACATATACGCCCTATGCGTTCGCCTAAAGGCGAAATGGAACAGAGGTCTTTGATTTCCTCTTGCATGGAAGATACAGTAAACAAAAAGCCCAGTAAAGAGTGCAAAGCACCACCAATGGCGGCAATGCTCTTGACAGGGCTTTTCCTTTTCTGTGGTGGGTAATCAAGAGGAAGAAAGAAAAAGTGTGTATTTTTCAAGGTAGAAAAAATATCAAAGGGTATGCTGATTTTTATTGTAGCGGATATATGGAACTGTTATAATATGAATATGAAGAAAGCGACAAATTAGAATTTGGAGGTATCCTATGAAACGAGAATTAGGAATTGCTAGATGTGGTCTTGCATGTTGTTTGTGTTCAGAAAATGTTGAGTGCAATGGTTGTGGCTCAAACGGTTGTCCAGGTAATGATACTTGTGAAAATAAAAAATGTTCGGTTGTAAAAGATTTGACACATTGTTATAAGTGTGAAGAAAATTGCAAGAAAGGATTATTGAGAAAAATTAAACCATACACATTTACTCTATTTGCTAAAAAATATGGAGAAGAAAAGCTTTTGGATTGTTTAGAGAGAAATGAGAAAAATGGAGTTGTGTATCATCGAGATGGCATAAACGGAGATTATGATGATTTTGATGATGTAGAGCAGTTAATGAATTTTATCTTGACAGGAGTGCGATAAATCCCAGTTTGACAACTTCATATCCATACACACAAAGCAGTTAGTCTTAGGATTGACTGCTTTTTAAAAAGACACCATTTCAGTAATGATGTCTTTTGAGTGTTATTTTATAGTCATATCAAGGCTCATTCAACCGTGGTAAATTCGTGGTAAAATGAATGCTTTTTTATACTTCAAAATGCTTGAAAGTACAGTAGTTATACGGATAATCGAAAATTAGATATAAAATTTATATAAAAATAGTGTAGTATTTATGGGTATATAATCTAACCAATAGTTGGAATGTAAATTTAGACATGATGTGATAAATAAGAGAACTATTAACGTATATAATCTAACCAATAGTTGGAATGTAAATATATTAGAGTTATTGCTGATTACGATATGTTATTTAGTATATAATCTAACCAATAGTTGGAATGTAAATTTGGGACTAATGCTTCGCTTGAACGTGCTTCCTCGATGTATATAATCTAACCAATAGTTGGAATGTAAATTTATGTAAGTTGTGTACAAATCTAATGCTTAGTGATGTATATAATCTAACCAATAGTTGGAATGTAAATTTGGAACAATAATAATACTTATCGAAAATACGCTCCAGTATATAATCTAACCAATAGTTGGAATGTAAATATGAATATGATTTTGAAATTGGATATCATGGAGCTGTATATAATCTAACCAATAGTTGGAATGTAAATGAAGGAAATGGACAGTTGTTTAGAATAAAGACAATAGTATATAATCTAACCAATAGTTGGAATGTAAATAAGTTATACACAATTTGATTCGTTAATTTGTTGTAGTATATAATCTAACCAATAGTTGGAATGTAAATTTGTTTACGGGTCTTGGTACTCTTGCTATGGGTGCGGTATATAATCTAACCAATAGTTGGAATGTAAATCATCTTTTAAAGATAATGCAAGTGAAGTCTTAACCAGTATATAATCTAACCAATAGTTGGAATGTAAATAAATATGGGTATTCATGTCTTGTTTAGCGGTTCGGTATATAATCTAACCAATAGTTGGAATGTAAATACTGGAGATAGTGAGTTAGGAAATAAGATTGTAAAATCGTATATAATCTAACCAATAGTTGGAATGTAAATTTTGATTTAGATGAAGATAGAAAGTCTATATTGAATGGTATATAATCTAACCAATAGTTGGAATGTAAATCCCTTCTAAAGTGCTTCCTAGAATAACAAGCGATCCCTGTATATAATCTAACCAATAGTTGGAATGTAAATAATAATGTCGCTGCGGCACTTGCTTGCTGGTCCTTGGTATATAATCTAACCAATAGTTGGAATGTAAATTTATCATAAAATGATGTGCTCCCTACATTTGCTTTGGTATATAATCTAACCAATAGTTGGAATGTAAATATGATAAAGATAAGTTTTCTAATTTTAAGTGTTCTCTGTATATAATCTAACCAATAGTTGGAATGTAAATCTTAGAGAACAGTTTAATTGTGTTGTGTCTTGCTCTGTATATAATCTAACCAATAGTTGGAATGTAAATTTGCATCGCAAAGCCACGCATATATCTATAGGAGGTGGTATATAATCTAACCAATAGTTGGAATGTAAATTTGAATGTTCCTCTTGCTTTTACAGGTATTGTTAATTAGTATATAATATAACCAATAGTTGGAATGTAAATCCATATGAATTGATTCTAATCTTTAAATTAGCGGTCTCGTATATAATATAACCAATAGTTGGAATGTAAATTTAAATGCTGTTTTGAAATACTGACTATACAAGTGATGAATTAAAGATTATAGTTTAATACCAACATATGATGTTTCGAAACTTAATGATTTATTTAATTATATTTTGTGAAGAAATAACAAAAAGAGAAGGACTTTACTTCAAAGTTAATTTTCTCCACCTTTATTCTAATAACATAGTTTAATTAATCTTTAATAGCCCATCTCATTTTGGTTGATTTGGCACGACTATTCATATGACATTCTTCTTTACTAGGTCTTATAACATTCCTTGCAGCATCACTATAAATACCAAGATTCTTCATTTCTTTAAAGGCCTTTTTAACAATTCTATCTTCTCCAGAATGAAAAGTAAGTATCGCAACTCTTCCGCCTGATTTAAGAATATTGGGGAGTTTTTCCATAAATTCAATAAGAACATCAAATTCATTATTGACCTCAATACGTAATGCTTGAAAAACTCTTGCAGCAGACTTTTTAATAGACTCTTTTCTTTCGTTTACAGGAATGAAAGAAAGGCTTTTTTCAATAATTTTATATAGGTCAGTTGTGGTTTCAATCAGACGCCCAGTTTTTAAGAATGAATCTATATTTTTAGCAATTTCTTTAGCATATGGTTCATCTGAATTATCAATGAAAAGTTGCTCTAATTGTGTTTTATTTAATTCTTGTAATTTTTGTGATGCAGGAATCCCTTTTTCAGGATTTAATCTTAGATCTAACGGACCTTCTTTTTTATATGAAAATCCTCTCTCAGGATTATCTATCTGCATAGAAGAAACACCTAAATCTGCTAATACAAAATCAAATAAACCAACTTCTTTTGAAACATAATCAATATCTTTAAAATTGCATTGTTTAATTGTTAGGAGTTCTTCACCATATCCTTTATTGAAAAGTCTTTCTTTTGTTTTAACGCTTTCTATAGGATCAATATCTAAAGCATACATATGACCAGTATGATTTAAACATTCAAGCATCTTTAAAGTATGTCCTCCATAGCCTAAGGTACAATCTAATCCAATTTGACCTTCTTGAATATCTAGAAACTCTAAGATTTCATTAACCATAATAGATAGATGCATACCTACTGGTGTACTTCCCTTTTTAATAACTTTTTCTATGGTTTCAGGATATAAATCAGGATTTAATTCTTTATATTTCTCATTATATTTCTTGGGATGAGTCCCACTATATCTTACTCTTCTTTTGTGTTTAGGTTCCATAATAGTATACCTTTCTTATAATTGTTATGAATACAAAATCTATATTATCATTATAGAAGATTGTATGTCTATAGTTATCTTTAAAGTTGCTTTTTTATAATGATAGTTTTTATATAAGGCACATATAGTTTTAATAAATCATGAATGATGAAAAGAAATTATAAGAATTGAATTCTTACTTTATTTGAAAGAAATTTGATTTCTCTATGTTATCTGTGTTACAATGTGCACATGTCAAATTGAAAGGAAATAGGTATGGGAAAAGTTAATAAATTAGGACAATACAAAGGTATTCAAGTCAAAGTAGAAAAACATATTGCGACTGATGAAGAAGTTAATCAACAAATTGAAGCAATGGTTTCACAAAATCCAACTTTTGTAGAAAAAGATGGAGAAGTAGCTCATGGTGATATGACAACAATTGATTTTGAAGGTTTCAAAGACGGAGTTGCTTTTGAAGGTGGTAAAGCAGAAGGTCATCAATTAGAAATTGGTTCAGGTCAATTTATACCAGGGTTTGAAGAACAAATGATTGGAATGAAAAAAGGTGAAACTAAGGATTTAAACCTTACATTCCCTGAAGATTATGGGATGGCTGATTTAGCTGGTGCTGATGTTGTCTTTAAAGTGAAATTACATAAAGTTGAAAATAAACAGGAGTCTGAATTAAATGATGAATTTGTTGCATCTTTAAATGTTCCAAATATGCAAACAGTTGAAGATTTACAAAATCAAATGAAAGTTCAACTTCAATCTCAACATGATCAAACATATAGAACAAATGTAGAAAACGCTATTTTTGAAAAATTAATTGAAGATAGTGAAGTAGAAGTTAATGATGAAGATATTCAAAGAGCAATGGAACAGCATATTCAACATATACGTATGGATTTAGCAAAACAAGGTATGCAATTGGAACAATATTTACAAATGATGGGAAGCACGGAAGAAGCTTTACGTCAACAAATTGAACCATCAGCAAAACAACAAGCAACATTTGAAGCTATTATTGATGAAATTGCAAATGTAGAGAACTTAACAACTACTGATGAAGAAATTGATCAACAAATTGAAATGATTGCTCAACAAAACCAAATGACTAAAGAAGAAGTCTTAGAACGTGTAAGTGCTGCTGATTTAAAACATGATTATAATCGTGTAAAAGCAAGTCAATTGGTTATTCAAAGTGCAAATATTAATGAATAATAATTGTTCTAATAGAATTAAAGAGATATTTTATGGAATAGAAGTATGTCTATTCCTTTTTTATATTATTATAAAATCATTTCATTTAAAAAGTATCATAATAGCATATGTTTTTTTCACAAGTATTATTATAAATAATTGTAATTAGAAATTCATAATTTCACAGGTGTTTATCGCACCTCATAGAGTTTTAATAAAATCCTCCGAAAACCTTGAAAATAAAGGATTTATCGCAATCAGTCCACCTTATCCCTTTATATGATTTCACACAATGTTACCCTTGTTCTGCACAATCATAAGGGCAAAATCAAGGGCAGAAAAATCTGATAACACAATATAACAAAGTGTGGTAATCGGGAAACTGTGATGTATGTGCGAATAGATTATTTTGGAGGATAACACTATGGAGAAATATATTTACGATGAAAGCAACGGACTTTGGTATGAATTGCAGGGGGATTATTATATTCCTTGCCTTACTTTACCAACCGAAAAAGAAAACAAGCCTATCGGCTTATGGGGACAGCGACACAAACGCTATTTACAGGAATGCAAGAAAGCAGTTTACATCACGCTACTCACAAGTGGCAGATTGAACAGTTATCTTGCTGATATTGACGAACAGGCAACGGAGATGATGTTTCGATTGGTTGAGCAAATGGCTGATAAGGAGGGCGTTACTGAACAGCTCAAAACAGAACGCCCGATGTTGTGGGTTGGCAGAATAAACGAGATACAGGCAAGAGCAAGAGAAATCGTCAATGCAGAAATTATCTACGCATAGTAATGTAACGCTTATAAGATGAAAAAGAGGGTAGGCAGATAATATTTTTTGTCTACCCTCTTTGACTTGAAAACAGATACTAAATTGAGAAAACCTGCGTAAATACACTATCTCATTTCTGCAATTATTTTAAGACTTTATTGCACGAATTTTATAATAATGATAGAATGAATTAGTCAAAGCTAACTTGATTGATGTAAGGAGAGGTGTAATTATGTCTTTTTTTCAAAACACTTGTAAACCTAAAGGACTTGGCGGAAGCCTTATGGTTAATATGATGAATATAGGTCATTCTCCTATGGCAGAATGGGGATTGAAGCATATAAAAATTAATAAGAACGATATATCATTAGACGTTGGTTGCGGTGGTGGTGCAAATATAAAAAAACTATTAGAAAAAAGTCCAAAGGGTAAAGTTTTTGGCATTGATTATTCAGAGGTTAGTGTTAGAAAATCAAAAAAAGTTAATAAATTTGCAGTAGAAAGAAAGCATTGTGAAATTCTGCAAGGAAATGTGCAGGAACTTCCTTTTGCCAATGAAACCTTTGACTTAGCAACTGCTTTTGAAACAATATATTTTTGGTCTGATATTGACCAAAGTTTTAGCCAGATATATAGAGTGCTAAAAAAAGGTGGAATTTTTATGGTTTGTAATGAGTCAAATGGCGAAAATGACAAAGATAAAAAATGGACAGAGATTATAAAAGGAATGAAAATTTATACTTCCAAAGAGATTAAATATTCTTTGGAAAAAGCAGGATTTACGCATATAGAAACGAACAAAAATGCTAAAGGCTGGCTTTGTGTGGTTGCTCGAAAGTAAAACAATTTTTAAATTTTACCTGATATACTTAACGGATACGCTCACAATTTCAGCAACTGGCGAAGTAATCCCGTCATGCTTGCAAGCCATTCAAAGTCCCCGTTATCTAACAAGGGGCACAATTTACGAGGGCAAATGGACGAAACAGGCGAAAGTCCTTGAATATATGGGGGGGGTAAACGCACTTTCAAGGGGTGTTAACTGAAAGACGGTCATTTAACACCTTTTCAAACAAAAAGATAATGAAATTTACATCTCTGAGCAGACAGAAAATGATATTTGGATAGTGGAAAATAATATTGGGGAATTGACAAAGTTTTTGCGAGGTGCTATTATAACGATGTTATATAACGGTGTTATAAAAAGAGGATTAAAAATGAGCAACGAAGAAAAAACGACATTGCAGATGATTTTATCGGCTGCTATACAGGAATTTCTTGAAAAAGGCTTCACATCTGCTTCATTACGAAATATTGCTAAAAAAGCAGGCGTAACCACAGGGGCTTTATATGGCTATTATGATAGTAAAGAGGACTTGTTTGAAGCATTGGTAGGCGAACACTACAATTTTTTACTGGAACGATTTTGCAAGGCTCAAAAAGAATTTGCTGAAATTCCGCCAGAAGAACAACCTAACAATCTTACTTCTACTTCCGGCGAATGTATGTATGAAATGCTCTTGTATGCCTATGAACACTTGAATGAATTTAAGCTCATACTTTGCTGTTCGGAGGGAACACGTTTTTCAAAATTGATTGATGAAATGGTGGAAATAGAAACAAAAGGAACACATGATTATTTAGTAGTTCTTGAAAAGATAGGCAGACCTGCTCCCCCCATTGATGAACGGTTGGAGCATATCTTGATTACAGGAATGTTTAATACATTTTTTGAGTTGATTATACATGAAATGCCTCTTGAAGAAGCAAAGCACTATTTGAAAGAAATGAGAGATTTCTATACCGCCGGGTGGATGAAAATTATGGGGCAATAAAAATGAATAAATTCGTTAGGGCAATCTGCCCTATAATTTTTATACACAGGTTAGTTACTGCTAACTTCACAAGGGCAACACTAACTGAAATGAGGATATTGGAGGACGTTCATTTTGTTCTCGTATCATAAAAAATTTTCAAGGAGGTTTTATCAATGAAAAAACAGTCAAATCTATCAAGACTGATGGGTTATGCCGGAGGGCATAAGATATTGACCTATCTTTCTTGGGTACTGTCTGTAATGAGTGCACTGTTGGCTCTTGTACCTTTTTGGTATATATGGTGTATTATTCACGACATACTGGAGGTTTCCCCGGACTTCTCACAGGCGGAGAATGTCACAGGCTACGGTTGGTCTGCCGTATTGTTTGCAGTTATCTCTATTGTTGTTTACATAGCCGCTTTGATGTGTTCGCATTTGAGCGCGTTCCGGGTTGCCGCTAATATCCGAAAAGAGCTTATGCGCCATATTGCAGCATTGCCGCTCGGAGTAACGGAGAAGTATGGAAGTGGAAAGCTGCGGAGAATAGTAAACGGTTCCAGTGCTGCTACGGAAACGTATCTTGCACACAGGCTTCCCGACAAAGCGGGGGCGATTGCCACCCCTATAGGGCTATTTTTCCTGTTGCTTGCTTTTGACTGGCGGTTAGGGCTTTTAAGCCTTGTTCCCGTTGTGCTTGGTTTTCTGATTATGATGAAAATGACAGGAAAAGACATGGAAAAGCGAATGGAACAATATCAAAATGCGCTTGCCGATATGTCAAATGAAGCCGTTGAATATGTGCGGGGCGTACCCGTAGTAAAGACTTTCGGACAGACAATCTTTTCTTTCAAACGCTTCAAAAACGCGATAGACAATTACGAAACATGGGTAATCGCATACACAAAGGGGCTGCGTCTGCCTATGATGTTCTATACAACGGCAATTAACAGTGTATTCGCGTTTCTGATTGCCGGAGGTATTCTCTTTACAAGGGGCGGCGTAACAAATGAACTTCTGTTAAACCTTATTTTCTATATTGTGATTACGCCCGTCATTGGTACGACGCTCACAAAAATTATGTTTATGAGCGAGGACGCAATGATTGTAGGCGACGCAATTAACAGGATTAATGAAGTGCTGAACGAAAAACCATTATCTGAAAGCAGCGTGAATAATATCCCTAAAGATAATGGGATTACATTAGAACACGTTAGTTACAGCTATGACGGAAAGAAAAACGCGCTCAATGATGTATCTCTTTCCATAAAACCGGGGCAGACAGTCGCATTGGTAGGATCGTCCGGCGGCGGCAAGACAACGCTTGCAAATATCGTCACAAGATTTTTTGACCCGCAAAAAGGGCGCGTACTGATAGGGAATATCGACATATGCGACATTCCGAAAGAAACATTGATGAATAAGGTGTCCTTTGTATTTCAGAACAGCCGACTTATCAAAGCGTCCATATTGGAAAATGTGCGTATGGCAAAGCCTGACGCTACACGCGAAGAAATCGCCCATGCTTTGGAAGCTGCACAGTGCTTGGATATTATTGAAAAATTACCGAATGGCATTGATACGGTTGTCGGCGCAAAAGGCGTATATCTGTCCGGCGGCGAACAGCAAAGAATAGCGATTGCCCGCGCGATTTTGAAAAATGCGCCTATCATAATCCTTGATGAAGCGACCGCATTTGCCGACCCCGATAATGAGGTGCGCGTACAGCAGGCTTTATCCGCGCTTTCAAAGGGAAAGACCGTCATTATGATTGCACACAGGTTGTCGTCAATCACAGACGCGGATTGCATTTATGTACTGCAAGACGGTGAAATTGTCGAAAGCGGCACACATAGCGGACTGATAGAAAGAAACGGCATATTTACAAAAATGTGGAAGGATTATTCCGAAGCGGCAGAATGGAAGATTGCAAAGGAGGTAAACGCATGATTAAGACATTGCAAAGACGTTTTGCATTATCAAGACAGGGGGCTGTCGATTTGATAAAAGGCTGTATTGCCTGCGTCGTACAGGATATATCCTTTATGCTCCCTGTGGGATTGCTCTATTACTTTGTCATTGACACCATGAATGGGAACTTGAATGGAAGCCGCATTGCTTTTTATGCGGTTGGTTCTTTGGTTTGCTTATGCCTTATATTTATTGCGACTTGGTTTCAATATAACGCCACTTACTTAGCGACTTATGTGGAAAGCGGGGTAAGGCGTATATCCTTAGCGGAACGGCTACGCAAAATCCCGTTGTCCTTTTTTGGCAAAAAAGACCTTGCGGATTTAACCAATTCTATTATGGGAGACTGTGCTACGCTTGAAACTGCATTCTCCCATTATGTACCCGCATTGGCAGGCTCCCTCATTTCAACAACACTAATTGCAATCTGCCTTTTTGCTTACGACTGGCGAATGGCTCTTGCGGCGGTGTGGGTTTTACCGATTGCATTTACAATCACATTCTTTTCAGCTCGCATACAGGAATACTTCAACTGTAAATCTGTAGCGGCAAATGTCGCGCTTGAAAGCGGTGTACAAGAGTGTATCGAAAGTTTACAGGACTTGAAATCAAACAATGCGGAAGAAAGTTATCTGAAAGGACTTGACAAAAAAATTGACTATGTAGAAAAACGGCACATTATAACAGAACTTGGAACAGCACTTTTTGTTGTTTCTTCAACACTAATATTAAAGTTTGGAATTGCTACGGTTGCGCTTGTAGGCTCTACGCTGCTTATTCGTGGAGAAATTGATATTCCGCTGTTTTTTATGTTCTTGCTTGTAGCTTCAAGGCTTTATGCCCCGCTTGAAGGCGCATTGCAAAATCTTGCTGCGGTAATCTCTACGAAAACGAACATAGACCGCATGAACGAAATCCTTGACCAACCTATTCAGACAGGGGAAAATCAACTGATAAATAAAGGTTATGACATTGTATTCGACCATGTAGGATTTGCTTATAATACTGGGGAAACCGTATTGAAAGATGTGTCTTTTACGGCAAAACAGGGAGAAGTTACCGCTTTAGTCGGACCGTCCGGCGGCGGAAAAACTACGGTGTCGCGTCTTGCCTCGCGGTTTTGGGACATAAACAAAGGGAAGATTACTGTCGGTGGTATGGATATATCGAAAATAGAGCCGGAAACCTTGCTGTCTCTGTACTCTATCGTATTTCAAGATGTGACGCTGTTTAACAACACAATCATGGAGAATATCAGAATAGGCAGAAAGGACGCGACCGACGAAGAAGTAATTGCGGCGGCAAGACTAGCAAATTGTGAAGAATTTGCAGAAAAGCTCCCAGACGGGTATAACAGTATGATTGGTGAAAATGGCTGCGAATTGTCTGGCGGGGAAAGGCAGAGAATTTCAATCGCCCGCGCTTTTCTCAAAAATTCCCCTATTATCTTACTTGATGAAGCAACGGCAAGTCTTGATGTGGAAAATGAAACATTGATACAGGCTGCTTTGTCAAGACTGATAAAGGACAAGACCGTACTTGTTATCGCCCACCGTATGCGTACCGTAAGCGGCGCAGATAAAGTGGTTGTGCTTTCAAACGGTACGGTTGCCGAACAGGGAACGCCGGAAAAACTGATGAACACAGGCAAAATTTATCCGCATATGGTAAAGCTGCAAATGATTAGTCAGGATTGGGGAATTTAGATTTCTAACTGAAATTGAATGATATAGATTTCATATTTTCCCATTAGTGAGAAACGCAAAGAGGTCGACATTATGAAAACAGAATGGATACTTTGCCCTGTCTGCGGCAATAAAACCCGAACAATGATACAGGAAAATACTGAGATGAGAAACTTTCCTCTCTACTGTCCGAAGTGCAAAAAAGAAACAATCATCAATGTTCAGGATATGAAAATCACGCTTGCAGTCAGCAAATAATTATGTACCACCGCCGCTATGGGTAACACCATAACGGCGGTTTTTCCATATCTATCGGCTATCTCTGTCAATGGATTTTTTGCGCTGTCTTTGGGGTGGTTTCTGCCTATTTTTATCCTGTATCTCCCGCAAATGTTTTAATACGCTCTGCTTTTCGGGTGGTCTGCGCTGCTCTTTGGCGGCGGCTGACGGTTTCCTGCTGGTCTGACGCTCCCACTCGGCAAGGTCACGGCTGTACTGTTCCACAACGCTTTCCATTTCTCGGAAAGTACGCATGAACGCCTGCACATCGGGATAACCGTCCTCTTTCAGAATATCGGGCAGCATATCCAGTTTTGCAGCGATTTCCTTTTCCGTCTGCTGTATCTGCTCGGACAGGGCTTTACGCTCCTTGCCTTTGAAAAGCCCCTTTGTGTCTGCAAGCTGCGCTTTCAGTTTCGGGAGAACATCGTCCTGCAAACGGCGGATTTCCCTTGCGCCCTCCTGCGCCTTTATCATCAGATTTTTCATGCGTCGAAATTCCGCCATATCCATATCCAGCGTAGGCTTGGGCGGCATATCCTTTTCTCGGATAAGGCTTTGCAGAAGCTCCTTTGCCCTGCCGATAATGCTGCGGAACAAGGTAGGCAGCCAGCCCTTTTCTTTAATGGACTGACTTGCCTTTTGGTGGATTTCCTCTTTCTTGATTTCCAGTATCTTTGTTTCCTCAATCCCCGATAACAATGCCATATCCGCCGTCCTGTTCCATTCCTGCCTTGCGGCGTTGTCGGCTTCAATCTCGGCGGCTTTGGGATTGTTCTTACCGATTTTCTTGGTAGGAAGATAAACGCTGTTCTTATCAAATACCTTTAACTGCTGTTCGGGATCAGCAATATGGCGATTGATAAGGTCAGTGTAAATCTCTTTTACCTCCCGAAGAAAAGGCTCGCTTTTGAATTTATCATCTTTCACGGTAAAGAGGTGGCTTTCGTAAACCTCGCCCTTTTTAATGACGGTGCAGCCTTTTCGTATCTGTCCGTCCTCCCCTGTGATTTCTTTCTTGGTGCGTACCCTTTTGCCTGTTTCATCATAGAACACGCTGCGTGTGGCTATCTTGATGTCAGGTTCAGGAAGCAGCTTTCTTTCGCTGAAGATAAGGTGGATATGATAGTTTGTCTTGCGTTTGTTGTGGTGGAGGGCTGACACGCACTCTACACCATACCGCCTGTGGAACTCCTCCGTAAAATCTTCAAGGACTTCCTGCGGCTCGTATTTTGTATATACTTCGGGCAGGGCGATAATCAATTCCCTTGCTTCAATACATTTGCCCTCCGTACCGCTTCGCTTAAATTCCTGCTGGCTTTCCCTTGCAAGGTTACTCCAAAATTCATTGTCGGCGGTGCGGTAGGTGGCATAGAGATTTTCCTGTCTTGCGTGGCTTGTGATATAGGATATTCTTCCCTTGACATTGGGTAGCTTTGACATCTGTATAAAACTGTGTCTTGCCATATACTCCTTCCTCCCGTGACGGGCATACTCTTTTTGCAACCGAGAAATCGGTTGCTGCTGTTTCGGCAGCGTAAGCAGACGGACAGCGAAGAAAACAGCGTGCTGTTTTCTTCTGTATCATAGCGGCGGTGCATTGTCCGAAGCTGTGATACATAGCCCCCTGCAAGGGCGAAATACCCAGAGTACAACTCGAAGATTTGTGCGAGGGGTGTATTTCGCTCTCAAACGCCGAGGGCTTGGAGAATGGTTATTCTACTTTGCGAACATCGTTTTCATTGAGCAGGTTTCTTCCCTGATTGACGCTCATAAATCGCTCTAAAGTATCCCTGCGGATAATCGCTTTTCTTCCGACCTTGAGGACGGGAAGTTTGCCCCAGTCTACCAACTTACGCATTGTATTTCTTCCGATACCCGTACATTCTGCGGCTTCTTCTATGGTTAAACCCATTTTGATGTTGCTCATTTTATCAACCTCCTTTCAAAATACGCATTTTGCAACTATGTATCTGTAATTATACTTATTTTGCTATCTCTTGTCAACTTGTTTTGCAACTTATCAAGAAATATTTTTGCCTATTATTAAATTTATGGTTGCAAAATAAGTTTTTTTGTGCTATACTATCATCAATAGGAGGTGAAAACCTTGAAACAAGAAATTACATTCACCGCAAAACAGGTCGGTGAACGAGTGAAAGAACGCCGAACAGAGTTAAACTTAACAATGCCCGAACTTGGTAAGCGTGTCGGAGTAAACAAATCTACCATTCAGAGATATGAAGCGGACGGTGTAGACCCGAAGCGTACAATGATTATCAACGGACTGGCAGAAGCACTCCTGACCACTCCCGAATGGCTGACAGGACTTTCCGAAGATAAGGAATACGACAGCCGCACTTTATGTGCAAAGGATATGGAGGAACATATCAAAAATTATCTTGATACCGTTTCTTCTGTGGTAAAGGGAGAACCGCACCAACAGCTGCTCACCACATTCCTCGGAAAGATGATTGACCTCTATACGGTTATGACTTATCACTTTGCAGACGCTATGGCTGAGGTTGACCGTGTAGCGGAGGACGAGGGCTTAAAGCAGTCCTTACGCCGCTATGCGATTGAGTCAGGGGCGATTATGGAAAGAGTTTACCGTAAAGAAATGGAACTTCCTATCGAGAATATGAAGCAGTTTTTAGATGGAATTTTACATATCTACGATGAGGGACGCACCGCTGTAAAGATGGGCGACCTGTTCGGGATAGTGACAGCAGCCGAGGAAAGGGTTGCTGAAAAAGAAAAATTCCGTGGCACTTTGACAAGTGAAAATGCCGATTGACATTCATCGGCATAAGTGACACTATTACTTTACGCACACCATATGTCACAGTCCCGATTGCCACGGATAGAAAGGAGAAATTTATCTATGGCAAAAGGTTCTGTAAGAAAAAAAGGTAAAAAGTGGTACGCACGCTTCTATATCGAAGATGAAAGCGGCAGAAAAGTACAGAAAGAGTTTGTGGGAACAGAAAGCAAGTCTGAAACAGAAGCCCTGCTCAGAAAAGCAATCGCTGACTATGAGGAAAAGAAGTTTGTCGGGAAAGCCGAAAACATCACGGTTGGCGAAATGCTGGATATGTGGGTAGAGGAAGAACTGAAGCCCGGCAGCCTTAGCAACGGTACGGTTATGGCATATATGGCGGCAGTCAAAAAGATTAAAAAATATCCCATTGGCAGCCGAAAACTGAAAACCGTGACTGCCGACCATTTACAGTCGTTTATCGACCTGATGAGTTACGGAGGGATAAATCCTGGCGGTACAACTTCAAAGCCGATGAGTAAAGGCTATATGCTGCAATTCTCGGCGGTACTGCAAAATTCATTTCGTTTTGCTGTATTTCCGAAAAGGCTGATAACCTTTAACCCGATGCAGTATGTGAAGTTGCGTGGCAGAAAAGAGGAAACAGATATTTTCTCGGACAGCGAAGAAGATATTGTTCCTGTTCCTACCATTACACACGGGGAATACCAAAAACTGACGGACTTCTTAACCCAAAAGAAACACCCTGCGTTGCTTGCGGTGCAGATAGCCTACTATGCAGGCTTGCGTATCGGAGAGGTCTGCGGTCTGACTTGGCAGGACATCAACCTTGACGAGCAGTATCTAACCGTAAGACGCAGTATGCGGTACAATGGCACAAGGCATAAGCACGAAGTCGGCACGACAAAACGCAGTAAAGTCCGTACCGTTGATTTCTGTGACACATTGGCGGACATCTTACGGAAAGTAAAAACAGAACAGCATAAAAACCGTTTCCTTTATGGCGAACTGTATCATCTGAACTACTGTAAGACGGTCAAAGAAAAAGGGCGTACTTATTATGAGGTTTACAGTCTGCAAAGAACACAGGAAACGCCCGAAAATGACAGAGAATTATCCTTTGTCTGCTTAAAAGAGGACGGTGCTTTTGTTTCTGCAAGTGCAGTCGGTCAGATTTGCCGCAAGGCAAAAGCAGAGGTTGAGGGATTGGAGGACTTTCATTTCCACACACTCCGCCATACCTACACAAGCAATCTGCTTTCGGGCGGTGCAAAACCCAAAGATGTGCAGGAACTTCTCGGACACTCTGATGTCAGTACCACAATGAACATTTATGCCCACTCTACCAGAGAAGCGAAGCGGACTTCCGCAAGGCTCTTGGATAAGGTTGTGGGCGAAGCATAAAAAATTCCCTTGTTTCGGCTCATAAGGGCAAAAACAAGGGAAAATACATAAGGTTTTGATATTTGATAGGCGGTAAGCCTTGAAAAATCAAGGAATTTCGGAAGATTGAATTTTTAATTGAAATTAAAAAAGTAAATAGTTATAATCAAATTAAGATATTTTAAAAATGAATAAAAATAGGAATTGGGAGGAATGAAAAGTTGGAAACTGAGATTGATAAATATTTTGTAACTGAAAAGAAATTAGATGACTTGATAAATCAGGGAGACACGTATATTGTTTTTGATACCAATGTTTTATTAGCTGCATACCAATGGCGTAATGCTACCAAGGAACAAATAGAAAAAATAATAAATAAGTTTTATAATGAGAATAAGTTGAAATATTCCATGCAAGTTATAAAAGAATTTTCTAAAAACAGAGTCTTTTTAATTCGTGAAAGGATAAATGATGTAGCAAATGAAATGGATATGCTTACAAATGTAACACCTTTAGAAAAACTTATACCAATATTAAATGGAAAAGAAATTTATATGAAAACTCAGGAAATTCAAAAAGATTATATAAGGTACATAAACTTATATAGGGATCAACTTAAAATTATCAAAGATGAATTAAAGAAACTTGTAAGTGATGATAGCTTTTTTAATTTGATTTATAATACAGCTCAAGGAAATATTATTAAAAATTATACTAATGACGAATTGGAAGAATTAAAAATTGAAGGTAGAAGGAGGTTTGAAAATAAAATACCTCCAGGTTTTAAAGATAAAAATAAGACAAATGGGAACGAATATGGTGATTATATATTGTGGAAAGAATTAATGAGCTTAAAGTCAAATGTTATTTTTGTGAGTAATGATGAGAAAGCAGATTGGTGTTTAAAAAGTGATGATGGAGAGATTTTAACAACGAATTTAGAATTATTAAAAGAATTTTTTGAAGAAACAGGTGGAAAAAACTTTATACATATTCCCATTATTAAATTAGCACAATTATTAAATCAAAATATTAATCAAGATGTTTTAGCTGATTTATCTGAATCTGCTCTAGAAGATACGATTATTGTTCCAGCAAGAGAAATGGGATTCAATACAGTTTTTTTAGGACAGAATCAATGGTATGATATTAGAATTAGTCAATCTAGAATGCGAAATTTGAAATATATAGCAGTATATCAAGTTGCACCTGTATCTGCTATAACATATTATGCAAAAATCAAAGAAATAGTTGACTCTGATAATGTTCATGGGTATAAGAAAATAATCATTGAAGGTGAACCAATAAAATTAGAGAAGCCAATTCGATTAGGGGATAATACATTTTTGGCTCCTCAAGGCAGTAGATATACTTTTATATCAAGATTATTAAATGCCTTTACATTAGAAGATTTATTTGATTAGTTTATTTTCTTTCTATAAATATTATAAATTCATTATATGATTGATTTTGTATAAATTCATGATAAAGTTTATTGTCCATAAGAATATCAAACAAGAGATTATAAGTTTTAGAGAAATTCTTATGATAATCTTGAAAAGTCATAAGTAAAATTAGATTAATAGGATGACCAAACCAATTGATAGGTTTATTATTGTAATGATATGCAATTTTTATTTTCATTGAAAAACCGCTTAAAGAATGAAGAATTGCAAATATACCAAAGAAAGCTGTTGAAAATCACCTTTCTCTTTTGTGAGTATCTTTAAGAAAAAACATTAGATATGACTTCTATTGTTGCTCTATAGTTCTATGGATGCAAGTGAACTGTTATATCAAATTCAAGATATTTTAACAAGTACATAAGGGTAAATACTCTTATGTTTTTGATATATAAGTATTGATTTGTATCATATATTTAAAACTTATGAATCAATCAACATATTTTTATATTCTATCAATATATTAGTCTTGGTAGGAGGAAAAAATGTGGAAGATAATTTAAAATATTGTACTTCGTCTTTAGAATTAAATTTATTTTTTTTAAGAATTATGAAAGAGCATGCATTATTTTTAGAAGCGGGATTTACCAAAGCAAATGGTGATTTTGCACAACAGGCAGAATGTTTTAAAGAAGAATTTGAAATTTTACTGAATTGTACAATTAACTTAAGTCAAGGTATGATACGTTCAAATGTTTTGAATTCAGGTGAGATTGTCACTGAATTTACATTGAACGCTGAGAGACAAACAATGTGCCTTACTGGTATAGATATTGACACAGATATTACACAAAAAGAATACCAGTTATATCCTCATCAGGAACTCTCACAATGTTGTGATATCGTCTCTCAGATATCTCAATTGAATCAGGCAGTTCTTGCTTTATTGGAACAGTTTATTCAGTTTAAAGAAACGATTATAGCAAACGTAGAATCATGTGCTATGTTCACAATGAATTACCCATTGCTTTTAGAACATATTTTACGTGAAGCGAAGTTATATCATTGTTATTTGTGCAATTATGAAATTGGTGTGAATGATGATATTCAAACGATGAAAGAAATAGAGATATTCTGGAATCAGATTATGATGGAACATGCGCTGTTTATAAGAGGATTATTAGATCCTACTGAAGCAGACTTGATTAGGACTTCAAATCATTTTGTGAAAGAATACCAAGAGTTACTAGAATGTGCAGCAATGAAGAGTGACTTAGCTATTGTCAATGGAGAATGTAATCCATATGATGAAACAAAGAAACTGAAAGAATTCAAAACAGCAGGAACAAAAGGTATTTTAAGTTGTGAAATACGTTCTATAATTGTACCTTTATTAGCTGACCATGTTTTGAGGGAAGCTAATCATTATTTAAGATTGTTAGAAGAATAGTATATATCTTTAACACTTACTGATTATATTGGTAAGTGTTATATTTTTTATTGAATTTTAAGATTGGGGCAATCATTAAATAGGTTAAAAGAGGATGTTTATATACGTTTATGACATCAATTATAACGATAATGTAGAAGTGAAAATATTATATTGAAATAAATTGTAGAATTATGTTATTTTATTATAGGTTCAAATATTATTTAGGGTTAGTAAAGGGGGATTTATGAAGAAGATAAAGTATGCTATTCTTGTACTCATTCTACTTCTTTTAGTCGGATGTGGGGCAAATGTTGACTATCGGATAGATGTGAATACAGAGGCAAAATCAATTCAGATAAGAACTTCGTTAGAGGTTGATGAATCTGATTATAAATACATAAAAGGTGGAAGAGATGAACTTGTATCTATAATGCAAAAAGAAAAACCTGATAATCTTGAATTTGATGTAGATAAAGATAATGAAAATAAATTTATATTTACATTCACCTTTATAAGTTATGATGATTATTTGTCACAATACAAATCAATAACAGGTGAAACATCATCTAGTACGTTTGATATTGGAGAATATTCAAAAGAATCACCATTTCAGACATATCAGAATATTAAGTTTGAAGATGATTTATCTCATTTATTAAATTGGCTAAAAGAGGCATTATTGAATTCAGGAAGTATAGATTCTGAGCATAAGGATTCATTAATACATAATCAAAATTATCAATTTCTTTTTGATGGTCAAAAATATAATTCATATTCTTATCAGCAAGAATATGAAGGCAAATCAATTATTCCAATTACTCAGAATAATGTAAAAATCATTATTAAAAAAGAAAATCAAATCAATTTCTATATGAGTCTTATTATTGCAAAGGATAAAGTTGGAGAATTTACAGAAAATTTATCATCATTTATGAAAGAGAGAAACGTTAATCTTCAATATGAGGAAGTTGTTTATAATGATATCTCTTGTATGAAATATGATATTCAAATGAGCAATATTGATTTATCGCATGAAGACTCACTTATGACATTCAATTCAGTATTTGGTGAGGGCTTTGGTTATGGTAATTCAAAAAGTGTTGAAAAGAGTTCGTTTATAAAAGATGATTATCAACAAACATTAAATTTACAACTCAATTTTCACTCATTATTTGGACTTGAAAAAATTCATCCTGTTGAAATAGTTGTAGATGTAGATGGAGTTTCTTTGGCTGAAGGAGAAACAATTCATCAAAACACTGAAATGCCTCTAACTGTTCAAGAATTAAATGATGGTTATTTTAATATCAGTTTAAATACAACGTATACTTCATATCGTTTCATAACGTTTGTTGCATTGTTCCTCATTATTGCAATCATTATTGGTTGTCTATGGAGATTTGGATTTAAAAAAACATATCACAAAATACAACATATCGTACAAATAGGATATCAAAAATTAGCTCAAGTTATTGGTCATTACTTTTATGAAAATGAATTGAGGATAGAAGGGACTTTAATAGTAGGTGAAGCATTTACTATTCAAATTAAAAATATCAATAAAATACATTATGGATATCAATATGAGATTTTATCGTCTTTGTATAAATATGCTGGTGCTGCCATTGTAGGATATATATTACAAACATCGAATGAATTCAAATTAGTTGGTTGTATATTATTAATTGGAGCTATTGTTCTATTTGTTATAGGTTTGATCAGGTATCGTACAAAAGCAATTTATATGAAACTTACATCAGGAAAAGAGTATTCTTTTGTGTTTGAGGATCATATTCAAGCTATGACAATGTATACAGAGTTATTAGATATTATTGAGAAACAAAATGAGCAAGATGATGATTTAGAGGTAATCTTTACATCTTTAGAGAATATGGGGGAAGAAAAAAATGAAGAAGCTTAAGATTTTTAGACAAGAATCACTAGTAATAGCCAATAGAGTTATTATTTCAAAAGACAGTTTTATTCAAATTAGAAATATTACACGTATATGGCATGGAAGACCAGAGGTAGATATTCCAATATTGAATTTAGTTATTGCATTGTTAATAGGTGTGGCGGTGCTGAGTACGCCATTTTCAGCAATTGGATGGTTAGTTATCATAGCTACACTCTTAGTTATTGCATATTATGTTTATACATTATGTAATTACACATTGAATTTTGAATTATCTTCTGGAGAGGTCTATGCATTTACCTCATTGGATCGTGAGTTTATTAAGCACAGTTATGAAAAAGTTAAGGAATTAATGGAGAATAAGGACATGGCAGAAGGAAAGTATGAAATTAATTTTAATAGTTGTAAGATAGATATTGTTAAAGGTGACAACAATGAAATCTATAAAGGAAGTCAGGTTGTTGTAAATAAGGGAGACAACAGTATCCAACATGTTAATCAAACTGACAATAGTCAAGAAAATATTGTGAATAGTTTCAATACGAATGTAGAAATCAACTATGAAGTAATCAGCAAAGAACTCAATACGCTTCTTAGCATGCCAGAAGTTCAATCTCAAAAGGAAGATTTAGAATATATTCATGAAGCACAAAAGAAAGCAGAAGAGAAAGACACTGATGGTCTCAAAAATGCATTAAAGAAGTTAAGTCATAAGACAATGCATTTGATCGAAGTAAGTTCTTCATTACTCACGATTGCAGGATTTATAAAAGATTTTTTATAACAAATCTTTGAAATTATACAAAGAAAAGATTGATATCCTTTTAATAGGAAAAATCAATCTTTTTGTTTTATAAACAATATTCATCTGTTTTATGACTTTTGTAATGAATAAAAGCATATATTCCAGCAATGATATAACTGAATACAAATGGTCCAATTAATTGAGGCGTACTTGCTAAGTCAATATTGAGATTGCCAACAACTGCCATGTTGTTTGTCAAACTCATAAATACAATTATCAAAAGAATTTGTGAAATGAGTGCCTGACTTACAAAGAAATTTGCTATAGTGTTGAGGTTGACCAAAGTCTTTCCATTCTTTCTGTCTGTATATTTTTTTAAAAAAATATACGAGAACTTAATAATGAAATAATAAATAATAAAACTAAAGAGACTTGGAATAGACAATTTCGTAAAAATATAGTAAGTTAAAACACCAACTAATGATATGATCCAGGGTATATATGAAATAATATCAAACTTATCAAGTTCTTTGAAATCATCATGTTCTTTTAATAAGTAATCAATAGAAACATGAAAAATATCAGCTATCTTTGGTAGTAAATCGATGTCAGGATAACTTTCACTAGTTTCCCACCTAGAAATTGTTTTGTTTGATATTCCCAGTTTATCAGCTAAATCTTGTTGAGTGAAGTTATACTTCTTTCTTAATGATATGAGTTTTTTAGAAAATGTATTTTCATTCATAGTATTATCCTCCCTTTTCTTATTTTATTATAACATAGGTATCAGAATTAGCGTTCTCAAATTCTGAGAATGAATCTTAAATAATAAGAAGTAGAATATATGATAAAGTTATTTGAAGATTTTTTATATTATAAATAAGTGTTTTTTAATTGTAAATAAAAAAGAAGGTTATTATATATAACACTTCTTAATCAAATAATTGAAATTCTAAGTAATAAACAAGTTTATGGAACATTTTTGTATTAAATCCATAACAAATACAATCATCTTTTTCACCATCCCAATCATTATTTAATTGATCTAACAATGGTTGAACTTCATCTTCGCTTAAATCACAAGTGATATAAAACTCACTATGATTTTTTAATCCAGCATATTCACGCATTGGTGAAATACAAAACTGTGGGCATATTTGTAATAATAAATCTTTGATTGTTTTATAATCTTTGTCTTCTTCACTAGAGATAATAACATATAATCTTGCTAACATCTAAACACCTCTCTTGTTTATTTATTATATCATAATGTTATAAAAATAAAATACACATTTCTTTAAGGAAGAAATGACAAAAAATATTATGAGGGTTTAAGTGACTTGTTTGATTATAAAAGATTATAGTATAATTAAATAAGAAAGTCATATCATGAAATTAAAAATAATGACTACAGTATATCCAAAATATGTAGAGTACTATTTTTAAATTAAGAGGCTAAGAAACGCTTAAAGGAGGAAGATGATGAAAGGTATTAAAATTGTAACAATTGGTGGAGGAAGCAGTTATACTCCTGAGTTGGTTGAAGGATTTATCAAAAGATATGATGAGTTACCAGTGAAAGAATTATGGTTAGTTGATATTGAAGAAGGTCAAGAAAAATTAGAGATTGTTGGACATCTTGCAAAACGTATGGTTAAAAAGGCTGAAGTTGACATGAATATTTATTTGTCACTAGATCGTCGTGCTGCTTTAAAAGATGCTGACTTTGTAACAACGCAATTTAGGGTTGGACAATTGGATGCTCGTGAAAAAGATGAATTGATTCCTTTAAAATATGGTGTTATAGGGCAGGAAACCAATGGCCCTGGAGGAATGTTTAAAGGATTGAGAACAATTCCAGTTATTTTTGATATTATTAAAGATTGTCAAGAATTATGTCCAGATGCATGGATTGTTTCATTTACCAATCCATCTGGAATGAATGCTGAAGCTGTTTTTAGACATACAAACTGGAAGAAATTTATTGGTTTATGTAATGGTCCAGTGAATATGATTAAAGATATTGAAAAAATTCTTGGAGCTAAGTCAGAAGATCAGGTGAATGTAAAAATTGGTGGTATTAATCATATGATCTATGCCTTAGATATTGAATATAATGGTCATAATGCAAACAAAGAATTGATTGAAAAGATGATTCATGCCGGAACAGAAGAATCATTAAAAAATATTGTAGATATTCCTTGGAGTGCAGAATTCTTAAGGAGCTATGGCTTTTTAGGTATTGGATATCTCCGTTATTACCTCCAAAAACAACAAATGCTTGAACATTGTCAAGAAGATGCTAAAAAACATCAATGTCGTGCTCAAGTTGTTAAGAAAGTAGAAAAAGAATTATTTGAAAAATACAAAGATGAAAATCTTGATATGAAACCAAAAGAGCTGGAACAACGTGGTGGTGCTTACTATAGTGATGCAGCGTGTAATTTAATTTCTTCATTGTATAATAATAAGGGTGATATTCAAGTTGTTGATACTTTAAATCAAGGAGCTATCTCCAATCTTCCAGATGATGTTGTTGTTGAAGTGAGTAGCGTTATCACTAAGGATGGTCCAAAACCAATTCCTGTTGGAGATTTACCAATTCAAACGGTTGGATTAATTCAGCAATTAAAAGCATTTGAAATTTTAACAACAGATGTTGCAGTAAGTGGAAATTATGATGATGCTTTGGTCACAATGACTATTAATCCATTGGTTCAAAGTGAAATGATTGCTAAAAAAATATTAGATGAAATGTTAGAGGCACATAAACAATATTTGCCACAATTCTTTAAATTATAAAAGCTCTAGAGAAATTTATTTCTCTGGAGTTTTTATAATGACGTTATATAGACTTGTTTTCAAAATTTGAAAGCTTATGAATTGTTAGTGATCATGTGGTAATATAGAAAAAGAAATGGAGGATAAAATTATGGAACAATGGTGGAAAAAGAGTGTTGTTTATCAGATTTATGTCAGAAGTTTTCAGGATAGTAATCATGATGGAATAGGGGATATTAATGGGATAACATCACGATTAGATTATTTAGAAAAATTAGGGGTTGATGTTTTATGGTTAACACCTATTTATGAGTCTCCTAATGATGATAATGGTTATGATATTTCTGATTATCGCAATATTTTAGATGAATATGGAACAATGGAAGATTTTGATCGTCTTTTATTAGAAGCACATCAAAGAGGAATTAAAATTGTCATGGATTTGGTATTTAATCATACAAGTGATAAACATAAATGGTTTATTGAGAGTCAAAGTTCAAAGGATAACCCTTATAGAGATTATTATATATGGAAAGATCCAAAAGATGGAGATGTACCTAGTAATTGGACAAGTTGTTTCCAAGGTTCAGCATGGCAGTACGATGAGGCAACACAACAATATTATTTACATTTATTCTCAAAAAAGCAGCCTGATCTCAATTGGCAAAATCCAAAAGTGAGAGAAGAGTGTTTTGATATCATGAATTATTGGGTAGACAAAGGTGTTGATGGCTTTAGATTAGATGTCATTAACTTAATCAGTAAAGATGAAGATAAGTATTATACTGATAGTGATATTAAAGGTCATCAAGTATGCGCAAATGGTCCACACATTCATGATTATCTTCAAGAGATGAATCAACAGGTGTTATCAAGAAAACCATTGCTAACAGTTGGAGAAACACCAGCAGTCACAATTGAAGATGGTATCAAATTTGCACCATTAGATGGTCGTGAATTAAGTATGATTTTCCAATTTGAAATGATGAATGTAGATGGTGCTGAAGTTAACAAATGGACTGACCAAAGATTTGAACTGTTAGATTTAAAAAGAATCATGACTCGTTGGCAAGTTGGTTTGTATCAAAAAGCTTGGAATTCATTATTTTGGAATAATCATGATCAACCAAGATGTGTATCTCGATTTGGTGATGTATCGACACCATTTTACCATGAAAAATCTGCTAAAATGTTAGCAATCTGTTTGCATATGATGCAGGGAACACCCTATATTTATCAAGGTGAAGAGCTTGGTATGACCAATGTTCCTTTTGAATCTTTAGAAGATTATCGTGACATTGAAAGTTTTAACAGTTACAAACAGTTGGTAGAAATAGAAAAAACAGTCAAACATGAAGATATGTTAAGATATTTGAGAAAATCAAGCCGTGATAATGCACGAACACCAATGCAATGGGATGAAACCATTCATGCAGGATTTAGTGATCAAGAACCATGGATTATGGTGAATCCTAATTATTTAACTCTTAATGCAAGTGCTCAATTGTCAGATCCAAATTCTATTTTCTACACATATCAAAAACTGATTCAATTAAGAAAAGACTATGATATTATAACAGATGGAAAATATCAATTAATTATGGAAGATGATCCACATATCTACGCTTATAAACGTATTTCAGATCATCAAGAACTTATTATCTATTGTAACTTTTCATCTCAGGAATTAGATTATGATTGTTCATATATTCATGATGATGCTAAAATTTTAATTTCAAATTATGATGATTGTGCTCATAAACTTCGTGCTTATGAAAGTTTAGTCTTTATTCAAAATATATAATTTCTCACAAGCCCATTATAGGGCTTTTTCTTTTGCAAAAGGTTGTGTTATGTAACTTGGTTAAACATTCAAGCAAGTGAGTTTGAATTTATGGATTCAATTCAATAAATAAAATATAATGCAAGTAAGATCATTGATATCAAAGTCCATTGGAAACAAGAAATAATGATTTTGATAATGACAAGAAAAGGGGAGTTATTTATGGAAATTATTAAAGTTGAAAATATTTATAAATCATTTTCTCAAAAGAAAGTTCTCACTGATATTTCTATTCAGATACAATCTGGAGAAATATTTGGCTTATTAGGACCATCAGGGGCAGGAAAAACAACACTGATTAATATTATAACAGGACAGTTGGAGGCTGATAGTGGACAATCTTATGTCATGCAAAAAAATTCTTTACAATTATCAAAAGAGGATTATACACATATTGGACTTGTATTAGATAAACCTGGACTCTATGATCGTTTAACTTGTTATGATAACTTACTCTTATATGCATCCATATATCATCTAGACCATCATAAAATTGATGATGTCTTAAAACATGTTCATCTTTGTAATGATAAAAAAACAATAGTCAATCAATTATCTAAAGGAATGAAACAAAGACTTGTGATTGCCAGAGCAATTATGCATGAACCACAAATATTATTCCTTGATGAACCAACTTCTGGGTTAGATCCTGCGACATCACTTAAAATTCATGAACTTTTATTACAATTGAAGAAAAAGGGAACTGCCATATTTTTAACGACTCATAATATGGAAGAAGCATCACTTTTATGTGATAAAGTTGCTTTATTGAATGAAGGTCAAATTATTGAGTATGATCGACCTGAAAATATATGTTCACGCTATAATCAGTTGAACAAGATGGTGATTATGACTAAAGACAATCAAGAACATATTATAGAAAATAAGAAGGAAAATGCACAGTTTGTATATGACTTGATTGCTTTAGAACAAATTAAATCTATTCATTCTTCTGAACCTACATTAGGGAATGTCTTTATTACATTAACAGGAAAGGAGTTGGTATAAATGAATCTACAAATCATATTTGCAATTATACGTAAACAATGGAAAGATACAATTAAAAATAAGAGTATTTTGATTCAATTTCTCATGTTTCCAATCATCTGTATTGTTTTAACATCATCAGTTAGTAGTGTAGAAATACCAGGAATTTATTTTGTTATACTGTTTGCAACGATGTATGTGGGGATGGCACCCATTATTATTATGGCGAGTATCATGAGTGAAGAAAAAGAGCAGGGAAGTTTAAGAATGATGATTATGTCAAATGTGAAACCAGTAGAATATATGATTGGAGTTGGCACATTGGTATTTCTTTGTTGCCTAATAGGAACTTTGATTATGGGAATAACTGGTGGATATCAGGGAATGGAATTGCTTTCTTTTATGGAAATATGTAGTCTTGGTTTACTAATATCTCTTTTGCTTGGAAGTATTATTGGCATTCTTTCTAAAAATCAAATGGCTGCCAATTCACTTTCAGTCCCTGCCATGCTGATCTGTTCTTTTGTTCCTATGCTCTCGATGTTTAATCAAAATATTAAAACTTTTGGACAATGGCTTTATACACAACAAATTAATGATATACTCACAAACTTATCAACTCATCCATTTCCAACACAGAGCATTCTCATTATTCTTGCTAATCTTGTTGTTCTTGTTTGTATTTATATAAAAATTTATGGAAAAAGAAATTTATTGTCATAGTGAGTCTCTATGTTAAAATGCTTTGACCAAGATTTTTTCAAAACAATAATGAATATTGAAAATAAGAAAACCACAGTGATTCTTTGAATATGAATGACTATGGTTTTCCTTTATTTTTTTATTCTTTATGTGGTGATAATGATATCGATTCGATAACAATGCTATGGCTCCAGCTGATAAACTTCCTAATGCCCAAGTTGGTTTTCCAACAATGATTTGAATCACTCCTCCTATTAATAAACTGGTACTTGCAACATAACCAATGGTCGTTCCAATTTTATCAATCTTAGGGGATGGGGTACGTAATTTTTTTGATTTTTCTATGACAGATTGTGTCAATTCTAATGATCTATCTGTCATTTTCTTTGTGTTTTCAAGTATTTGATTCTGTTTCATTTAATGAACCTCCATATGATTTATTTTGTGTGAGAGCATAATAACAATAATGAAAATAATAAGAGTTGAAATTCCTATGATATACATGAAAGTAAGAGGATTGCTATTGGTACTTATCATGAGATTACAATATATACATAAGAGAACAAATGCACTTATTAATGTTACAGAAATTGATTTTTTCATAAATCCAAGTGCCATTGCAAGTATTCCAGCTGCATTTACAGAGAATGTAGAAAATATAATTATTTTGAAAGTATTCAGAATTAAAGGCAAAGTTATGGTATCAGATACAATAGGATGAATAGATTCTGTGATGATAAAAATAATAATCGGAATAAGTGTACAAATAAGCATTGAGATTGATACAAGTGAAACTATAATTAAAACTTTTATCATAAATATCTTTTTACGATTGACTGGATAAGAAAAAAGCAGTGCAATACGTTCACCTGTATATTCTTTAATGATTAAATTGTTATACATTGTTGCTGATAAAATCCCAAAAAGCAGAGTGCTGATAATACTAGAAAAGAGAAAAATATTCTCATATACCATAAATTCTGTTTCTTGTTCAATTTGTGCTACATTTGCAACAAAGTAAGTAAAGACAAGTATAAACAGACCAAGGATCAGTGATGTCATGACATAAGTTTTAAGATGAAGATGTTGTCGTTCTAATTTTATAAGTTTTATCATCGTTATTTTTCTCCTGTCATAAGAGAAAAGAAGTATTCTTCTAAATTCCCCTGATATTTTGATTTGATTTGTTTAGAATCTATTTCATGCAAAATTTTTCCCTCACTCATAATTCCTACTGTATCAGCAATATGTTCAACTTCACTGAGAATATGGCTAGAAATTAAAATAGTCATATTCTTTTCTTGAGAAAGAGTAACAAACAATTCACGCATTTGTTTTATTCCTATAGGGTCAAGCCCATTAATAGGTTCATTTCGTATAAGTAACTTTGGTTCATGAATCATAGCTCTCGCAATTCCTAAACGTTGTCGCATCCCTAAAGAAAATGTTGAAACTGGTTGCTTACCTATATGAGATAGTCCTACCATATTCAAAGCTTTTTTAATACCCATACCAGCTGTATTCATGTAAGCAAGATGAAGTGCCAGATTTTCATGGGCAGAAAGATGTTCATAGAAAATTGGTGATTCAATAAATCCACCTATTTGTGAAAGCATAGTATCACGATTCTTTAACATATTACTATTTAGGATCTCGATCGTTCCCATTTCAGGATTCAACAAACCCATTAGCAACTTAAAAAGAGTTGCTTTTCCAGCACCATTATAATACCAAGTAGACTATATATTGAACCTTCTAGTATTGATAATGAACAATTTCTTATAACTTCCTTTGATTCAAAACTCTTTGTTATATTTTTTATTTGTATGACATTTTTTTCATATTCCCTCCATATGAAACCGACTAGCGGTTTGTATTGCGGTAAAAAATAAACTGTGAGAACAGCTATTTTTATATATTAAGTATAAGCACCAAGAAGAGTATCAATGAAATCATCATCAATAATATCTAAGCCAAGTTGTTTCGTGACAAATTGTAAATATTTCATTCTCTCCTTTGTTTCTAAATGATTACGACCAAACAAAGCTGGATTTGCCCAATAGTTTAAAAGAATGAGAAAGACTTCTGCACAGTAAGTTGGTTGTGTTGTTTGCAAAGAACCATCTTTTATACCTTCCTCTATAAGTCGAGAAATAATAGGAGCATCTTGTTTCATACTGGCTTGTAAACCATCAACAACAAAATAAGGATTTATCATCTGTGAAGTTAAAACAGAGTCAAGTTCATGTGTCTTGGAATCAGTTCCAAGTTGATAAAGAATTTTTTTTAACTTTTCTTTGGCGTTTTCAGCTTCTGTGTTTTGAATAATAGTATAAAGCCTATCAATAACATATTGAGCTCTTTTATGCATAACTGCTTCCAAAATTTCTTCTTTAGATTTAAAGTGATGATAAAGGCCTCCTTTAGAAAGATCAAGAGCATCAAGAATATCTTGTATACTTGTTTGTTCATATCCCTTTTCAACAAAAAGTTGGCTAGAAACCGCTATAATTTGTTCTATTGTTTGTTCTGGATTTTTCTTTCTTCCCATATAGCCTCCTTATAAACCGACGGTTGGTCTGTAATTATCATAACAAAACTTTGACTGACTGTCAAGCATTCAAGATAATACGCTGTATATAATTAATATTTTTAAAATAATTTAAAAACAGATGTCGCTTATCACAAAGTCAACATCTGTCTGCTTTTTCATTAAAACTTTCTTGATCCGCCACCATGTGTTCTTCCAGAAGAACTTGTATGAGTTGAACTTCCTCCTCGACTGGGACTGCTAGAATGACTTTGTGAAGATGAGGAAGACTGTGTAGGTTCAGGAATTTTTGTTTTTGTGAGTGTTGTATATAAGAAAATATCTTGTGAGTTTGAAAGAACGAAACCATTTTGATCAATATATTGCCCTGCATTATTAACTGGTTTCACTGATTTTAGTTTTGATTTCATGTTTTGTGTGACAATTAAGGCTATGATAAGACCACCACAAATTCCTATAGTCAAGGCCATTGGATAATTTTTAGGTTCAGTGGCTTCTTGTTTAACATCATATGGAGTTCCATATTTAGCATCTCTAATCAGTTTTTCTGAAAGTGTAATATATTTATCAAAGGCTTGATAATAATGTCCAGCTGACATATCATCAACCAATTCATCAAAAACATAATCAATACCATAATCAGTAAATACAGTTATACCATAACCAGATGTGCTGATAGCCATTTCTCTGCCAATATAATCTAAAATAAATAATGCACCATCATATTGACTGCCAATACCATAACCATTCTCATCAAAATAGTCATCAGCATAACTGTTAATATCTTTTCCATCAGTGGAATTCACAACAAGGATAACCAGATCAAATTGATATTTTGTAACAACATCATTGATTCTATCTGTTAAAGCTTTTTTTTCATCGGTATCTAAAATGTGGGATTGATCAATCACTTTGATATCATTAGCATAGACAATATGAGTAGAACATACAATTGTCAATGTAACAATGAAACTTGCTAGTAAATATTTATATAATTTCATAGCAATCACCTAGATAAATAAAACAGCAAGCAACGTTGTGATGAGCATGCCAATAAGAAAATAGATACCAAAGTATTTCCAATATAGTCCTCTATCAACAGGTAAATTTCCCACAAACTTACCCGTTTGTCCATTCATTGCAAAGATATATTTTTCCCCATTCCACGATGTATTGAGAATCCATACTGGTAATAATGCATAATGAACTTGATTTTCATTGAATTGAATATCTTTGTTTATTTCCCGTGTCCCTAAATAAGAAGTCGTTGTATTGTCAAAGAGTTGCTTGACACTGGTATAAATACGCTGATTGATTTTATCTGTACATTCCTCAGCACTCACATCATATTTATCTGCTAGATAACCAGCTAAATAGGCACTTTGGAAATCAGTAGCTTTTTGATAATCAAATGGTTCAAGTGAATCCATTAATGTATCATCTAACTTTGAAGAGCCGTCAGCAGGAATACATTGAAATCGAACACTTCCCTCTCTTTGCAACATAAAGTGATCAGTCTGTGTGTAATTATATCGACTATCGCTATAATTGCGAATACGATGGGCACGGTAAGAAATATTCGCCTCTACTTTACAATCAAATAACCAATAAGGGGCATAAATCCCTTTGATTTCTTCTAAGTGATTTTCACTCTTAAAAAGAGGGGGCAATAATTTTTTATTTTCAAAATGCTTTTTTAATGCTTCTTTAGCCATATTCTTATCAATTTGAAATGGAATAACCAAATCTGGCTTTAGTAAACCTTGGATATGATCATCAATCACAATTTGATTGTCACAATAGGGACAGCTTGTAGCAATTGTATCTTTATCTGTTATAATTTCTCCACCACAAGAGTGGCAAAGATAATGTGTTAAATTTGCTTGTTCATGTGTATCCCATTCTCTTCCTTTGGGTGGTTGCCAACTCAATTGTGATTCATGTTTTGTAAGAGCCTGATTATAAGATTGAATAGCTTCAACACTCAACTCAGTACCACAATATTGACATTTCATTTTTTGACTTTGACTATCAAAGGTAATGATACCATCACAATTTGGACATTTGTATTCAATAATTTCTGCCATAGTTTCTTTATCCTTTCTAAGTATATATTTATCATACTAAATTTTATGTTGAATGAAAATGAAAAATGTCGAATGATAAGAAAATCAATTTTTATATAAGATAGTTATAGAGAATACAAAAAATATATCATTGTATGAAATATTCGTGCTTTTCTATACATTTAATGGTAAAATAAATGTATATATTTGAAGGAGTGAGAATATGATTAAAATTGGAATCGTAGGTTATGGTAACCTTGGCCGTGGTGTAGAATGTGCAGTTCACCATAGTCAAGATATGGAATTAGCAGGTGTTTTTACAAGAAGAAACCCTGAAACAGTGAAGACACATACGGATGTGCCAGTTTATGATATGGAAAAACTTTATGATATGCAAGGTGATATTGATGTTCTTGTTTTGTGTGGTGGGAGTGCTAATGATCTTCCTAAACAAACAGTAGAATTGGCTCAATATTTTAATGTTGTTGATAGTTTTGATACACATGCGAAAATCCCTGAACATTTTTCAAACGTGAATCAATCAAGTGAAAAAGGCAAACATATTAGTATTATTTCTGTTGGTTGGGATCCTGGTTTGTTTTCATTAAATCGTTTATATGGACAAGCTATTTTACCAAATGGTAATGATTATACATTTTGGGGTAAAGGTGTTAGTCAAGGTCATTCTGATGCGATTAGAAGAATTGCAGGGGTTAAAGATGCTAGGCAATATACAATCCCTGTTGATGCTGCATTAGAAAGTGTTCGTAATGGCGAGAATCCAACTTTAACAACAAGAGAAAAACATACACGTGAATGTTTTGTTGTAGCAGAAGATGGGGCAGATTTGAAAGTGATTGAAGAAACAATTAAAACTATGCCAAACTATTTTGCTGATTATGATACAACAGTTCATTTTATAAGTGAAGAAGAATTAATGAGAGATCATCAAGGGATTCCTCATGGTGGGGTTGTCTTAAGAAGTGGAACAACTGGATTTGATTATGAAAATAAACATGTCATTGAATATAAATTAACATTAGATTCAAACCCAGAGTTTACATCTAGTGTATTGGTTGCTTATGCAAGAGCTGCTTATCGTATGCATCAAGAAGGACAGTGTGGCTGCAAGACAGTCTTTGATATTGCACCTGCTTATTTACATGTTGAATCTGGTGAAGAATTACGTAAAAAACTATTATAGGTTATAAATCTATTAATGATAAAAATGATTGGTACTTCAATGTGAAGTACCTTTTCTTTACGAGTAAAAGAAGAAGTTCATCTTTTGACAATATGATGAAGATGTAAAATTGTGATATACTGATTATATGAGTGGTCTTAAAATAGAGTATGAATAATATTCTATATAGAGCCTTATCAAATAGTTATGGAGAACAATCATGCAGAAAAAGACATATGAAAGTATTAAAGAAACAAAACAATGTTTTGAAGAAAGTTTTCAGGTAAGTGATTTTTATGATAGACAAACTCAGGATAGTTAACATCTTGAGTTAATTTTAAATTGTTTAGATATTCATGATGGAATGAAGATTCTTGATTTAGGAACAGGAACTGGATATTTTGCATTTGCAATTGCCCAAAAACATTCTCAAATAGAAATTGTTGGATTAGATATTGTTGAAAAAACATTGTTAATGAATCAAAGGAAGGCTGAAATAATGGGGTTACATCATTTGAAGTTTAAGAATTATGATGGTGTCAAGCTCCCTTTTGCAGATGAGACATTTGATTTAATAATCACAAGATACGCTTTACATCATTTTCCAGTTATTGAAGATACTTTTCAAGAGATAAAAAGAGTTCTAAAATCTAATGCTAAGTTTTTTATTGCTGATCCAGCGCCCAACTGTAATGATAAAGAGCGTTTTGTAGATGCATATATGCAGATGAAAAAAGATGGACATATACAATTCTATACTCTAGAAGAGTGGTAGATATTTGGAAAGAAGAGTGACTTTCATTTCCTCAATAACTTTGAAACATATATTCGTTTTCCAAGGAAGTTAAATACTGCATTAGAGTTTCATGAATTATTTAACTGTTTTTCACCAGATGTTATCGTTGGATATCATATAGAGATTTCTAATGATGAAATATGGATAACAGAAAAAGTGAATAATGTTTTGTTTGAAAAATAGAAGAGTAAAAAGTGAGGAGAAAAATATGTCAGAACTTATATATGAATAATTCTTAAGTAACCAGAAGTATGTCTTTCTATAGAGTCTGTTTTGAAGTATCTTCAATCAATTATCAAAGCAGATCAATATCATTATACTTTTTATGAAGAAATAACCTTTATAGATTGTGGCGATAGTTTAGAAAGAAAACATTGTCCTTTTTACTTTGAAATCATTCCATTTGAATGGCGGAATCAAATAATGAAGAATGCATACAGAAATAAGTTCAGTGATTTATCAATTCACTTGACTTGTAGTCACAAAGAGAGCTCATTGAACGATTTGCATTATTATCATCAATGTGTTTTTTCAAAAGTTGAAATTGGCATAGTTAATCCTAAAAGGAGTTTAAATAAAGAACATATTTAAGGAATGGAGACATTCTTGAGTCAAAAAATACGTTTGATAAAGTTCCATTATTAACTCTTAAACAGAATATAATGATAGATTCCTCTAAAAGATAAAATGAACAGTCAATTTTTATACAATTGATTGTTTTTTCTTTATTGAACAATATGCTTCATGCATAAGCGTATAAAGCAATATCATTTGATATGATAACGAATATAAAACAAAGAATTAAATAATGTCAAAACATGTCGAAATGAAAAAATATTTCAAAATCAATAGTTTTGATGTATACTTGAAGAAAAAGGGGTGAAAAAATGCAGTCACAATTAAAAGAACTTTTAGATATGATGTCAACTGATACATATATAACAGCAAAAGATATTTCTACACGATTTCAAATCAGTTTAAAAATTGTGAGAAATAGAATGAAAGACCTACGTGCTGAACTTAAGTATTTTGGAGCAGACATTGTATCTAAACCCCGATATGGGTATCAGCTAGTTATTGAAGAACCGTTATTATATTCTAAAATATTTCAAATTCAAGAATCGGATATTCCAGAAAATAGTGAAGCTAGAGAAAAGTTTATCCTTTCCTATTTGATTAATCATGATGATTATATAAAAGTTGATGATCTAGAAGAATTACTGTATATCACACGTAATCGTATCTCTGCCTCACTCAAAAAAGTTGAATTTTTAGCCAATCGTTACTATTTACGCTTGGAAAGGAAACCCAATTATGGAATTGCAATCAAAGGAAATGAATTTGATAAACGAAGACTCATTTGTGATTATTTTATGAATACAAATGAATTAAAAAAATCATTTTATGAAAATCAGGATATTGAATTAAAAGAAATAGCCAATCTTGTCATACCGCTTTTACAAGAATACGAATTACATTTATCTGAGACTGCATTTGAAAATTTTATTGAGTATCTGTTAATTCAAAGAGAGCGAATAAAACAACATTTTATGATAGGTGATAATGGAGAAAATTTACTAAGTATTGGAATTAAGGAAATTGCTTTTTGTAATGATTTGGTCCAACATTTAGAAAATGAATTCCATCTCACATATCCTCTTTATGAACAAAATTATATTCTGCTTCATATTGCAGGAAAAAGAAATGTGGGAAATGTTAATAATAATGAAAGTAATTTTGTGATAAAAGAAGAGATTGATAGATTGGTTATGGAAATGATTAATGCTATATATCAAGAGTTTCAAATTGATATGAGATCTAATTTTGATATACGTATGGGATTAAATCAGCATCTTGTTCCTTTTGATATTCGTATGAGGTATGATATCCCTTTTGCCAATCCAATGTTAGAAGATATTAAACAAAATTATAGTTTTGCATATAGAATTGCATTGTTTATCCGGCCTCTATTAGAAAAAGTTTATCAGAAATTAATTCCAGAGGATGAAATAGGATATTTTGCATTGATTTTCCAATTGGCTATTGAGCAAAAGAAATCATCTCAAAAAAGAAATATACTCATTATCTGTTCGACTGGGAAAAGCAGTTCACGTTTATTGATGTATAGATACAAGCATGAGTTTAAAGATTATATTGATCATATTTATGTATGTGATAGTTTTGAAATGAATACTTTTGATTATAATTTGGTTGATTATGTTTTTACAACAATTCCCATCAATATAGAAATACCTAAACCTATCGTTAAGATCAATAACTTTTTAGAAAATGATGATATTCAAAGAATTAAGAAAATATTAGAGCATAATGAAGATGAGATTATTAAAAAGTATTATTGTCCTGAACGTATGATATTAGATTTGGAAGCTTCTTCAAAAGAAGAAGCACTAGAAAAACTATGTCAAATTGTTGTTGAAAAAGAAGGGGTCAATTCCCTTTTCCTACAATCAGTTTTAGAAAGAGAAGATATAGAATCTACAGATTTTGGAAATTATATTGCGATACCTCATCCTAAAGATGTTTTCTTAAAAGAAACGTTTGTTTATGTTGCAGTTTTAAAGGAACCAATCTTATGGAGTAGAAATATAGTTCAACTCATTATTTTAACAGCAATTGGTGAAGATATTGATGATTCTATTCAAAAATTTTATGAATTAACTTCACAGTTTTCTCTTAACATTGAGGCAATACAGGCATTTATATCCAATCCTACCTATGATTTTTTGATACAATTAATGAAAGAGCAATAAGATACCACATTCAATGTGGTATCTTTTGGTATGGAGTCAAAAAAATAACAATGATAAGATAATGCTGTCAGGAAGGGAGAGGTTAAATGGATAAAGTTGAAGAGTCATGTATGAAAATGATTTCCATGTCAGGAAGTGCAAAGACAAAGTATATCTTAGCAATTGATGCCGCTCATAGTGGACAGTTTGAATTGGCAAAAAGTTTACAAGAGCAAGGAAAAAAAGAACTCCAAGTTGGTTATGAAGAACATATTCATATGCTAAAAAAGAGTTCTTTAGAAGATGGACACTCAGTTTCATTGTTATTGGCTCATGCTGAAGATCAGTTAGCTAATGCAGAGTTATTTGAGATTGTTTGTAGACAAATGATTCGTCTATATCAGAAAATAGACACACTTGAACAATAAGGGAGGAAAAAGAATGTTCGATAAATTAGTTGAATTGGTTCAAAAATATGCAGGACCAGTCGCAGCAAAATTAAATAGTAATAAAGAAGTTTCTGCCATTCGTGATGGTATGATAGCAACAACACCAATATCTATTATTGGGGCCATTGCTTTAATTATTGCTTATTTTCCATATTTAGATCAATTTGCACCAGATTTGGCAGCTTGGTTAGCAAATTCTATTTCACAAGTGAGTAGTGTAACAATTGGACTCTTAACGTTGGTTATCATCGTTTCTTGTGCAGCCAGTTATTGTGAGCAGTTAAAGTTAGAAAAGGTTTATGGTGTACTTGTTGCCTTGATTGCTTTTCTATTGCTTTCTAATTTTTCATATATTGGTGATGTTTATGTCAATGGTGAAGTTGTTAAAAATGCGACAGTTTATGGAGTGATTCCAACATCATTATTTAGTTCAACAGGGATTTTTCCTTGTTTAATTACAACGTTAGTTTCATTACGTTTATATTGGTTCTTTACAAAGAAAAACTTAACAATCAAGATGCCTGATGCGGTTCCACCAAATGTATCAAATAGTTTTAGTTCATTAATTCCATTTGCATTGGTTGTTTTGATTTTCCTTGTGATTAGAAATTTATTCTTAATGACACCTTATCTTTATTTCCCTGATTTTATCAATCAAGTTCTATCTCAACCTTTACTAGCAATTGGAGATAGTGTTGGTGCTGTTATGATTTTTATCTTAATTCAACAATTGTTATGGTTCTTTGGAATTCATGGGGCTAATGTTGTTGGGGCAGTATGGAAACCTTTATTGGCAACAATGGCACTTGCGAATATGGAAGCTTTCCAAGCAGGATTGCCTTTGCCTTATATCGTATCTGATACATTCTGGGGTGTTTATTCAGCAGTGTTCAATTTCTCAATTCCACTTTTATTGGTTCTTGTATGTAAATCTATTCGTGCAAAATCAATTGGAAAACTTTCTATAGTTCCAGCTATGTTCTGTATTCATGAACCTTTTATCTTTGGATTGCCAGTCGTTTTAAATACTTTATTATTTATTCCATTTATATTTGTATATTTGTTACAATTTATAGTAGTATATTTATTGGCAGTTGTACAAATTGCACCAATACCAGTTGTACCTGTTCCTTGGACAACCCCATTGATTTTAAGTGGTTTCCTCTCAACGAATTTTAATATTATGGGAGCCGTGATTCAGATTCTATTAATTGTTGTGGGATGTATTGGTTATTATCCATTTATAAAAGCGATGGATAAGCAATTCTTACAAGAAGAAAAAAAGGAATTACAGGAAGGGAATGCATAGAATATGATTAAAATTAAGTTATTTTGTAGTGCTGGTATGTCAACAAGTATATTGGTTCAAAGAATGAGAGAGGCAGCCAAAGAAAAGGATATTGCTGTTGAGGTGAGTGCTCACTCTGTTAGAAGTCTTGAAAAAGAATTAGATGATTGCGATGTTGTCTTATTGGGACCGCAGGTAGCTTATATTTTAAAAGATGCAAAGGAAATGTGTGAACCGTTAGGGATATCGGTAGGCGATATCCCTGGTTTAGATTATGGAATAGGTGATGGAAAAAGGGTTTTACAATATACTTTATCACTTATTGAAAAGGATGAATGACATGAAAAAACTCATATTTAATAAACCTGCTTTACAGTGGGAAGAGGCTATGCCTTTAGGAAATGGTTATTTAGGGGCCATGGTATTTGGACAGACTCAAAAAGAATTGATTTGTATGAATGAAGATTCATTATATTCAGGAGGACCTATTGAACGAGGAAATCCAAATACATTAGATCATTTAGATGAAATGAGAACTTTATTGTTGGATGGTAAAGTTGAGGAAGCACAGAAAAAAGCACCTAATTACTTTTATGCAACAACACCACATCCTAGACATTATCAGCCACTTGGCCAAGTCTGGATGGAATTTCATCATCAAAACGTTCAAGATTATCAAAAAGTCTTAGATTTAAAAAATAGTATAGGTTCCATCCAATATAGATATAACAATGTTGAATACCAAAGAGAATGTTTTATATCGTATCCTAATCAAGTGTTTGTTTATAAAATTAAAGCAAGTCAAAATCAGCAATTGAATTTTGATTTGTATCTGACACGTAGAGATATCAGACCAGGCAGAAGTGAATCATATGTTGATGATATACATATTGAAAAAGACTATTTATATCTATCAGGATACAATGGAAATCAGAAAAATGGTATCAGTTATACCATGGCAACGACTGTTCAGTTGAAAGATGGTTGTCTTAAAAAATATGGCTCACGTTTGGTGATTGAAAATGCAACAGAAGCCATTGTTTATGTTGTTGGAAGAACAAGTTATCGAAGTCATAATCCGTTCCAATGGTGCCAAAAACAATTGGATAAAACTCTACTCAAATCATATCGCAATTTAAAACAGGATCATATTCGAGATTATCAGAACTATTTTGATCAGTTAGAACTCACATTAGGAGATCATAAAAATGAAAATATGATGAGTATACCTGAAAGATTACAAAAAATGAAAGAAGGTCAAATTGATCTTGATTTGATAGAAACATACTTTCATTTTGGTAGATATTTGTTAATATCTTCAAGTCGAGAAGGGAGTTTAGCAGCGAATCTTCAGGGGATATGGAATGGTGAATTTGAACCTCCATGGGGAAGTCGATATACAATTAATATCAATATTCAAATGAATTATTGGCTAGCTGAAAAAACGGGATTATCTCGTTTACACTTACCACTCATGCAACTTCAAAAAATAATGTTGCCACGAGGTCAAAAAATTGCCAAAGAGATGTATGGTTGTAGAGGAACTTGTGCTCATCATAATACAGATATATGGGGAGACTGCGCACCAGCAGATTACTATGTTCCTTCAACATTATGGCCGATGGGTTCACTATGGTTATCATTGCATATTTTTGAACATTATCAATATACTCATAATCAAGAATTCATTTTAGAATATTTTCCTATTCTTAAAGAAAATGCATTGTTTTTTCTTGATTATATGTTTAAAGATGCGAATGGATTTTATGCAACAGGACCATCTGTTTCACCAGAGAATGCCTATATGACTCAAGATGGGCAGGCTGCAACAGTTTGCTTAAGCCCATCAATGGATATTCAACTTTTAAGAGAATTTTTTACATCTTATTTACAACTTCTTAAAGAGTTAAATAGGCACGATCTTGAAGCAGAGATAAATGAATATTTAGAGAAGTTACCACCTATACAAATTGGAAAATATGGTCAAATTATGGAATGGCATGAAGATTACGATGAGATTGAAATTGGTCATCGTCATATTTCACAATTGTTTGCTTTATATCCTGGTCGACATATTCAATATAGTGAAACACCAGAGCTTATTGAGGCGGCCTATCAAACATTGCAAAGAAGATTAAGTCACGGCGGAGGTCATACAGGTTGGAGTTGTGCCTGGATTATTCATTTTTTTGCACGTTTACATAAGGGTGAAGAGGCCTTTGATACTCTCTTGAAATTATTAAAAAATTCAACTCTTGATAATCTTTTTGATAATCATCCACCATTTCAGATTGATGGGAATTTTGGTGGAAGCAATGCAATATTAGAAATGCTTATTCAAGATTATGAAAATAAGGTTTATGTTTTACCAGCACTATCTCATGAAATGCCTGAAGGGATATTGAAAGGATTGAGATTAAAGTCTGGAGCTGTTTTGAATATGAGTTGGAAAGATTGTCAAGTATCAAATATTGAAATCATAGCAACGCGTCCATTAACAATTGATTTATTGATACAAGATAAAACAGTTTCTATCTCATTACAGGTAAATGAAAAATTTCAGTATGAAGCTATGTGTTAAGCATAGCTTTTTATCATCACTTTATAGGAAGGAAAATATATGGAATTAATATATATGATTTTGGCGTTTTTATCTGGGATTTTAGGAACTTTTTTAGGTGGGGTGCGAAGTTTTGTTATTTATGGTATCATAGGTCTCATTTGTTTTCTACTGCCTATAGTTGGTTTTCAAGTTCCTATTGTTTTGGAAATATCTTTAAATATTATTTTTATACCTTGTATTATTTTTAATGCTGCTGTTTTAGCAACGGCTTATGCTTCAAAAAAATATGATATTGAGGCAATAGAAGTGAACAGAAGTCTGTATTTTACAAAAGATAGAGTGGTCTTTTTATGTGGGGGTATCGCAGGAACTTGTGGCTATCTGTTATTAAAGTTTTTTGATTCTCTTACTTTGCCTTGTGATCACTGTTCATTGGTTATTGTTATTATAGGAGTTATGGGGCGATTATGTATTTTTAGAGAAAAAGGTTTTGAATTGCCCTCTTTGTTAGATTTACAAGATTTCAAGTTATCTTTCGCTATATATCAAATATTTTTTGCAGTTCTTATATCTTTTGTGTCTATTTTCTTTGTTCAATTAACAAATACGATAACAATTGGTTTCTATATATCTGCTATTTCAATTTTTATAACTTTTTATAATCCACAATTTCCTATTATACATCATATTTGCTTAGTTGTAGGATACACAATGATGCTGACGAATAATATCATGTTAGCTATATTTCTAGGAATACTATCTCAATTCTTCTATATCGGATGTCATCATATTTTGAATGCAGATAAAGGAACTTATATTGATGCTCCAGCACTTACAATTGGAGTGATGACTTTTATCATATTTATGATTTTATAATTAATAAAAATGTACTTGTATTAAGAAACGTATAATACAAGTACATATGAATTAACATTGTGAGTAGGGTATCAGAAATGTTGGTATGCCTGTAGAATGTGGGGCTATATCATATAAGGCAAAGAAGACAACGACACCTTCACTTGTTAAATAAAAGTTCTGTGGGTGAAAAGTCTCTTCAACTAACTTTGGATAATTATCAAAATAGATACTTGGGTCATCACTTGTTTTTATTTGTTTGATAATGTTATTTTTGATACAAGTCTCACAATTCTTTTTATTTTGAAGAAAATCACATAAGTGTTTAACTTCTCCAGTGAGTGTATTGATTGTTTGCCCTATTCTTGTTGTCTGACCATTAGCACCACCTGTATATAAATATTCCTGCTGATAAAAACTGGCAATTTCATTGGTTTGTAATGTTAGAGTGATTGTCACTATCATCTCATAAGGAAATGCCTTTGAACCTTGCAACAAAGCTTGAACAGCATCAGGATATAGTACATTTGTACAATTGTCTTTCTTTTTGATTGCTTGTAAATAATATTTATTGTTGAGTGCATCTAAAGCAGGGTGATGTCCTATGAATTGAGGATAAAAAATATGACATGATACTACTTTCACTCCTGCGTAATAATAATCTTCACGAATTTCAAATTGCTTTATACATGTTAATCCATCCATATAAATCCCTCCAATACATACATATGATAAAAATTTTAAATATAGCATTGTTCAGGTATTAAAATGAAACAAAGTAATGTGGAAACAATGATAATCATTTTAGAGAAATCATAACTATGATATAATCTTAATTATAGAGATAGAAAAATGATTTGCAGCAGGAGGATATCATATGAGCGAACCATTATGTTTTCAAACACGTGCTGATTTTAGAAATTGGTTATCTGAAAATTGTCAATCACATGAAGGGGTATGGCTGTTATTTGGCAAAACAAAAGAACTGCCAACATTAAAAGCGAGTGAAGCTTTAGAGGAAGCCCTTTGCTATGGCTGGATTGATGGCTTAATGAAGAAAATTAATGAAGATTCTTATAAGAAATATTTTGCAGCACGTAAATCTAACAGCAAGTGGTCTATAAAAAATAAGGAACTTGTTGAAAGTTTAGAATCACGTGGATTAATGACAGATTTTGGAAGAATAAAAATTGAAGAGGCAAAGAAAAATGGTCAATGGGATCTTGCTACAAAACCATCTGGCATTACTGATGAGCAAATTGACATCGTATCTGAACTTCTTAAGGATAATAAATTGGCATATACCAATTTTTTAAACATGTCTTTATCTGTGAAAAAGACTTATACAAGAGCATATTTTGATGCCAAAACTGATGCTGGTCGTGTTAAGCGTTTAACTTGGATGATAGAGCGTTTAGAAAAGAACTTAAAACCAATGTCATAGAGAATCTCTTCAATACAAGGAGTTAGTATTTTATTAACTCCTTTTTTTACATGGAATAACTTGGAAATAAAAAAATGTCGATTATAAGACAAATTCTAGGCATTATGATAAAAAATAATAGCGTAATGAGGCGAATTATATTATAATAGCACTGTATATTAATATGAAAGTCAGGAAGGTACTTATATGGATAGAAGAATAGGAACTATTTCAAGAGGAATTCGTTGTCCAATCATTAGAGAAGGAGACGACTTATGTAAAATTGTTGTGGATAGTGTTATGGAAGCAACATATAGTGAAGGATTTGGCTTAAGAGATCAGGATGTTATTTCTTTAACTGAATCAATTGTAGCTAGAGCACAAGGAAATTATGCATCAATTCAAGATATTGCTGATGATGTAAAAGCAAAATTAGGTGGAGAAACAATTGGGGTTATTTTCCCAATTTTATCACGTAATCGTTTTGCGATTTGTTTAAAAGGAATTGCTATGGGAGCTAAAAAAGTTGTATTGATGTTAAGTTATCCTAGTGATGAAGTTGGAAATGCATTATTAACTTATGATCAATTAGATGATGCTGGAATTAATCCTTATAGTGATGTATTAACTTTAGAAAAATATCGTGAATTGTTTGGAGAAAACAAACATGAATTTACAGGTGTTGACTATGTCCAATATTATTCAGATATTATTACTGAAGCTGGTGCAGAAGTGGAAATTATTTTTGCAAATAGAGCTCAGGAGATTATAAAATATACTGATTGTGTCTTAACTTGTGATATACATACACGTGCAAGAACAAAACGTTTATTAAAAGAAGCAGGAGCAAAAGCTATCTGTGGTTTGGATGATATTTTAACTGCATCTGTTAATGGTAGTGGATATAATGATAAATATGGTTTATTAGGTTCAAATAAATCTACTGAAGATAAGATTAAGTTATTCCCAAGAGAATGTCAGGATTTGGTTGAAAATATTCAAAAAGAAATTTTACAATTAACTGATAAACATGTGGAAGTTATGGTTTATGGAGATGGTGCTTTTAAAGATCCTCAAGGAAAGATTTGGGAATTAGCTGATCCTGTTGTTTCACCTGCTTATACAAAGGGGTTAATTGGAACACCTAATGAATTAAAGTTAAAATATTTAGCTGATAATGATTTTAAGGATTTAAGTGGTAAGGAATTAAGAGATGCTATTGCAAAGAGTATTAAAGAAAAAGAAGATAATTTGGTTGGCAATATGGCTTCTCAAGGAACAACACCAAGACAATTAACTGATTTAATTGGTTCATTATGTGATTTAACAAGTGGTTCTGGAGATAAAGGAACTCCAATTGTATTGGTTCAAGGTTATTTTGATAATTTCACAGATTAAGGAGAAGAAAGATGAAACAAGACATGATTGTCATTTTAGATTTAGGTAGTCACGAAAATACAACAATTGCACGTTGTATAAGAGATTTGGGTGTTTATAGTGAAATTAAGCCACATGATATTACTGTTGATGAATTAAATACTTTAGCAAATGTGAAGGGTATTATTATTAATGGTGGTCCTAATAATATAATTGATGGACAAGAGATTGATGTTGTTAGTGAACTATATACTGCTGGATATCCTATTCTTGCATTTGAACATAGATTGGCTCAAGTAGATAATAGAACATATCCTGCTAATGAAGATGAATTAAAAGATATTTTATCTGATTTTGTTTTCAATGAATGTCATGCTGAAAAGAATTGGAATATGAAAAACTTTATTAATGATCAGGTTGAGATTATTAGAAATCAAGTTGGTGATAAAAAAGTTTTACTTGCTTTATCAGGTGGTGTTGATTCATCAGTAGTTGCTGCTTTATTAGTGAAAGCAATTGGAAAACAATTGTATTGTGTACATGTGAATCATGGTTTAATGCGTAAGGGTGAATCTGAAGATGTTGTGGAAGTTTTCCAAAATCAATTAGATGCAAACTTAGTGTATGTTGATGCAACAGAACGTTTCTTAACTAAGTTAGAAAATGTTGCTGATCCTGAACAAAAACGTAAGATTATTGGTGCTGAATTTATTAGAGTATTTGAAGAAGAAGCGAGAAAGTTAGATGGTATTGAGTTCCTAGCTCAAGGAACTATCTATCCTGATATTATTGAATCTGGAACAAAGACTGCTAAGATGGTCAAATCACATCATAATGTTGGTGGGTTACCAGAAGATTTACAATTTGAATTGGTTGAACCTTTATTCCAATTATTTAAAGATGAAGTTCGTGCTTGTGGAGTTGAACTTGGTTTACCATATGAAATGGTTTATAGACAACCATTCCCAGGTCCAGGGCTTGGTGTACGTTGCTTAGGTGCAATCACAAGAGATCGTTTAGAAGCAGTGAGAGAAAGTGATGCTATTTTAAGAGATGAATTTGCTAAAGCTGGTTTAGATAAAAAAGTATGGCAATATTTTACAGTTGTCCCTGATTTTAAATCAGTTGGTGTCAAAAACAATGCGCGTAGTTATGATTATCCAGTCATTATTCGTGCTGTAAATACTGTGGATGCTATGACGGCAACGATTGAACAAATTGATTGGTCTATCTTGATGAAGATTACTGATCGTATCTTGGCTGAAGTGCCTCATGTCAATCGTGTATGTTATGACATGTCACCTAAACCATGTGCGACAATTGAGTGGGAATAAGAATTGAAATTCAAAAAAACGCCTAGAAATGGGCGTTTTTAGCATATTTAATGGTTGTTTTGATACCATTTTGATACCACTAGACTTAGTTATGTATATTTTAATAGTTAGTTATTTTTAACCAGTATAATTGATTTTCCAGTCTATGTATTCTTCTTTGCTGATTTTACCACTTCTTAAATCAGCTTTTTTTTGCATCCATTCTTCCATTAAGTCATCGAGTAAGATGTTATAGTCTAAGTCTATTAAGTAACGTTCATTTTCTTTTGTAATATTAAATAGGTCATCTTGATCAAAATCAAACAACATAAAAATGAAGTCCAAAATTGCCGTATGTTCTTTTGTACTTAGATAATATGATTCAACATTTAATGCTTCACTAATTTTCTCAAGCATATCTTCTTTAGGCGTTCGTTTCCCATTTTCATATTGAGAGATACGAGTACGGCCATTTTCGTTATAACCAAGACCTACTTTACCGGCAAGTTCTTCTTGTCGCATTCCTCTTAGCATACGTACATATTTAATTCTTTTTCCTATATTCATTTTTTATCTCACCACCATTCGCTATTACTAGTATAACACGTCTAAAATAAAAATTAAACAAAAAAGTTTACATTCCTATTGACGAGAACAAATTTGTTTACTATAATATATGTGAACAAAAAAGTTCACTATTCATGATAGGAGGTGTTGAGAATGAATGGAAATATCTTTATAGATGCACAGGAGGTGGCAAATGAATTGGGGACATCTAAAGCGTACGCTTATAAACTCATTCAAAAATTGAATGAAGAAATGAAAGAGAGTGGTTTTATCACGATTGAAGGTAAAATCAATCGTAAATTCTTTTATGAAAAAATTTATGGAGGAGGCAGAGAAAATGGGAGTTTACAAAGATAAGAAAACAAACACATGGTATGTATCAAAAAGATATATTAATTGGAAAGGAGAGAATTGTCGCTTGTTTAAGAGAAATTTTACTACGAAAAGAGAAGCACAAAATTTTGAACGTTCTTATTTTGAAAAGCTACAAGGTAATTTAAATATGACTTTTGATGATTTTATTGAAGTCTATTTCGATGATAAGAAACAACGTTTAAAACTAAACACATTTTTGATGAAGCAAAATGTTATTAATACAAAAATTCGCCCTTATTTTAAAGATTTCAAGATGTGTGAAATTACACCAAATCATATTTTGAAATGGCAAAACGATATGATGAAACAACATCACAAAAAGGGTGAAAAATATACTTCATCAACATTAAAGACAATGCATGCTCAATTAAGTGCGATTTTCAATCATGCAGTCAAATATTATAGATTAGATAAAAATCCAGCAAGAATTGTTGGAACAATGGGATCGGAGGATGAAATTGAAATGTTATTTTGGACTACTGAAGAATATAAAAAATTTGCTTTTGAAATTATGGATAATCCAATCAGTTATATGGCATTTGAAATGTTGTATTGGACCGGTATTCGTGAAGGGGAATTACTTGCTTTAACATTAGAGGATATTGATTTTGATAAATGTAAGTTAAGAATTAACAAATCATATCAAAGACTTCAAGGTGAAGATGTTATTACTACACCGAAAACAAGTAAAAGTAATCGTGTTGTTGATATTCCTGATTTTCTTGTAGATGAAGTGAAAGACTATGTTGCTGGGTTACCGGGTTTAAAGAAAACAGATCGTATGTTTCCGATCAATAAGAGTTTCTTGTATCGTGAAATGAAGCGTGGGTGTAAAGCAGCAGATGTTAAAAAGATTCGTGTTCATGATTTGCGTCATAGTCATGTTTCATTATTAATTGAAAAGGGATTTTCAGCATTAGCAATCGCTGATCGAGTAGGTCATGAGTCAATTCATATCACTTATAAATATGCTCACTTGTTTCCATCAAAAGGTAAGGAAATTGCAAATACATTAAACGAAGAAAAGGAGAGAGATTATGACGAAAAAGAGTTTAGATAGACAAAATCGTTTTAGAAGCAAAACTTATGGTTTTAGGTTATCACCAGAAGAAAATGAAGTTCTTGAAAGAAATGTATTGCTTAGTGGTTTAACGAAACAAGATTATTTAATCCATTGTATTGAACATAGAGTATATGTTATTGAAGGACACAATTCACGAGTATATAAAGCATTAAAAAACGAAATTGATTACTTCTTAAAAGAATTAGAAATAAGAACAAATTTAGAGGAATTACCTTTAGATGATATTGAGGTTTTAGAACAATTGCTTCAAATTGTGAAATGCATTAAGTATAAAAAAAGAGCACAATTTAAAACAGATATGGAGCCACGCCAATGAATCCACAATTAAATTCTGCTTTAAACTATGCTAAAAATAATTTTAAAGTATTTCCACTGAAAGTCAATTCAAAAAGTGGGCAAGTATGTAAATCTTGGAAAGAAGAAGCAACAATGGATGTGAATCAAATCTATCAATGGTTTTCTAATACCGACTATAATGTCGGTGTTAGAACCGGCGGTGGGTTGGTTGTTATTGATGGTAGTTACTATTTTATATCAATTGACTATCTGATAGCAAAAGCAAATAATTTCGTTTATGAATTTTTAGAAGGAACAAAAGTTCTTTCTAAAACACAGATTGATTCAACTAAAATCAAAAAGAAACAAATGAGAAGTAGGTAAGGATGGTGGTTGAATGGCTGATGATGTATTAAACCAAATTGAACAAAAACTTACACAGTTAGAAAACAAAGACGAATTGAAGGATTGCTTGTTGATTGAATGTAGAAAACTTGACCCTGAACAACGAGAAGAAGTTAAGCGTAAATTATTGTCAATGGATCATCTTGATAAAACATGGATTGATTTAGTTATAAAACAAATATCAAAAGCACCTAGTGAATATATGATTATCGAAGAAATGATAAGAAAATATAAAATCATGTTTGTAGATGGATTAGGGATTTATATTTATAGCGGTAAAGTTTGGGAAAAGAAAAGTGATAATTATATGTTGAAAGTAATTGGCAAACAAATGGGAAAGTGGAAGATTGGAAGTAGGGCGAGTTCCGTTTTGAAACAGTTGAAAGCAGACTGCTATGAAGAAGTTCAATTTAATTTGTTACCAGTATTCAATTTTCAAAACTGTACTTTAGAATTACCAACCGGAAGAACACATGAACATTCTGCAGATGATTTATGTTCTATTATGATGGAATATGATTATAATCCACAAGCAACATATAGTGATTGGCATCAGTTCGTTATGGATATTTGTGATGATAATGAAGAAAGATATGAACGATTACAAATGATGTGTGGTTATGTTTTAATGAATGATTGCCATCTTCAAAAAAGTTTCATGTTGTATGGTGAAGGAGCAAATGGTAAAAGTGTTTTCTTAAATATCATTGAACAAGTATTTAATAAAAATAATGTATCCTATCTTCAGTTAGATGGATTAGGGGATAAGTTTCAACTCATCCAATTAACGGATACACTTTTAAATATCAGTACAGAAACAAAAGCATCAACAAATGGTGGAGAAGCCAATTTTAAAAAAGTAGTTGTTGGTGAAACTGTTTCGGCATGTTATAAGAATAAAGATTTCTATAAATTCAAACCAAGAGCCAAATTGATATTTGCGTTAAATGAAATACCATATTCAAAAGAAATCAATTATGGATTTGTTAGACGATTATCCTATGTGAAGTTTGTAAATCAATATGTTGATGAACCTAAAGGAGAACATCAAAAGAAAGTAAATCGAAATCTAGAAAAAAGGTTAATAAAAAATTTATCAGGCATTTTTAATTGGTGTTATGAGGGTTATAAAAAATTATGTGTTCTTGATAGATTTCCAGACATTCAAGATGATCATGAAATGAAGGATTTGTTTTATGATATATCTTCTCCTATTTATTCATTCTTCAAGGATATGAAACCTTTAAATGAGAGAACATTAACACGAGATATTTATTCTATTTATATTACTTGGTGTAAGGATAATTATGTAACTCCTCAAAATATGTCAAATTTTTCAAAACAATTTTCAACTGTTTCTAGTGGTGTATATAAATACTTTGATACAACAAAGAATGTTGAATTAGAAGATGGAAAAATTCAAAAAGTACATTTACGAGGATATGAACCAATCTAAAGTAAATGTAGCAATATACCAGGTGTATCGGTATACGCATAAACCAGTATACCTGGTATATCTTGATATTTCATAATGAAAGAATCATATGATAAAAGACTAAAAATCGTGTCTTATTGTATTAGCAAGCAACGTATTTCGGGGACGAAATACACAAGTTAGGGTAGCCCTAAAACCCAAATGAAAGGAGTTGATGTTGATGGCAAGTAGAAATAATGAAATTAAAATTAGACTAAACGATGATGAATTGTCATTCTTAAATGACAAAGTCATCAAATCAGGATATAGTCGAGAACGATATATTCGTTCACTTATAAGTGGTATTGTTCCAAAAGAAAAACCGCCACTTGAATATCATAAACTTATCAATGAATTTAATCATATAGGAGTAAATCTAAATCAATTAGTTAGACAATTTTATCAACAACCAATATTAGAAACCGATGTAAGAACTGTTTTAAATCAACTAGAGGACATGATTAAAAATCTTGATAAACAAGTAAGGACACCAATAAAATAATGGCTACAACACGTATATGGGCAGTGAGAAGTCGATTAGACCATATGGTTGATTATGTATCAAACAAAGAGAAAACTGTTGCACTAGAAACTGTTATTGATTATGCAACGAATGATAAAAAGATATTTGAAAAGGAATATGTAACTTGCATAAACTGTGCGTATCATGATCCGTATTCCTCAATGACTAATACGAAGAAACAGTTTAATGACAATAAAGAAATATTAGCATTTCATGGTTATCAATCATTTGAAGCAGGGGAAGTTACGCCAGAACTTGCACATCAAATTGGAGTTGAGTTTGCCAATAAATTATGGGGAGATCGTTTTGAAGTTGTTGTTGCAACACATTTAAATACTGAACATATTCATAATCATTTTTTGATTAATGCAACTTCATGTGTTGATGGTAAGCGATATTGTAATACTAATAAGGATATTCATAATATGAGAGAAGTTTCAGATGGATTATGTAGAAAGTATCATTTATCAGTTATTAATAAAACAAAAGAAAAAGATAATTATTATCGAGAAAAACCTTTACGAGAATTAGCAAAAGAATCTATTGATTATGCAATTTCAATTAGTTTAACGTTCACAAGTTTTGTGAAAGAATTGGATGCAATGGGATTTGAAGTTAGAGGGGTTGAGGATAGTTTTAAGATAAGACATATATCATCTAGTAAATTTATTCGAGTAAAATCACTTGGTAATAGTTATACATTTGAAAGTATTCGGGAAAGAATATTAGGACATCCAATTAAAATACAAACAATATATGATAAGAAAAACTTTGATATTGATTATTGGTGTAAGAAATATGAACGTGGCGAATTAACTGGATTTCAAAAATTAATTATGCATTATCAATATGTACTAGGTATTTTACCTAAACCAAATTCAAGACGATTTAAGTATAGCAAAGAGTATTATCGAGCATTAAAACATATGGATGAAATATCAGATCAAACGATTTTAATGTTTAAATATGATATAAAAACAATAGATGATTTAGAAAATTTTCAATCGAATATTGAAACTAAGTTAAACAAAAAGTTAGAACAAAGACAAAAACTTTATAATAAAATTAGGCGTTGTAAGGATACAGATTTAAAAAGTAAATTACAAACTGAAGCAAAATCTTATTCAAAAGAAATTAAAGAATTAAGAAAACAAATGAAATTATGCAATGGTATTGAAGAACGTTCTAAACAAATGGAACAAACAATATCAACTATTCAAGAAAAAGAAAGAGGTAAAAACAGATATGAAAGATATTAATTATAGCGAAGTAAATGGTTATTTATTTCCGAATTTAAAAGGACGAGAAGAAGTAAAAGTAAATTCATATTTTGCACAAATGAAATTGAAATATTTAAAAACGAATGAACAAGGACATTTATTTTCATTGATGGCTAAGAATGAATTATCAACTTATCTTGAACAAGTAGAAAAAGAAGCTAATGAAATGTATGAGAGACTTGTTGAAGAATTTAAAGTTAAATGGAATGTTACTGAAAAATTAAAAGAACGAGATCAAATGGAATGGGTTCAACAAATGAATAACATTGATAATGTTGTGAAAGAAATTATTTTAAAAGAACTTATTTGTAATTAAGAAATTGAGAACTCGAAAGAGTTCTTTTATGGAGCGTTAAAAAACATTTTTATAATAAGTAAAAAGTATCCAGTGAATACTTTTTACTCTTGGGCATTTCCCCGCTGCTTGCGGCGTAGTGCCCAATGTTATAAAATAACATTGGGGTGATTACAAATGTCAGATAGTATTTATATTCATAACTCACATAATGTATCGAATCTTGTTTACCATTTTGTCTGTCCAACAAAATACCGCCGCATAGTCATAACGGAAAATGTGGATAAAAGCTTGAAGCAAATATGCGAAGGAATAGAACTGAGATATGATTGGATAACATTTCTTGAGATAGGTGCTGATAAAGATCATGTGCACTTTCTCGTGCAATCAACACCGGATTATAGTCCAACTAAGATTATAGGAACAATCAAAAGTATAACAGCAAAACGCATATTTGCTGAACATCCTGAGGTGAGAAACAGCTATGGGGAGGAAATTTTTGGAGCGGCGGTTTTTTTGTGTCGAGCGTGGGGCGCAACGTAAGTGAGCAGGCAATAAAAGAATATGTGAAAAATCAAGGTAAACAAGATTCTTATGAACAAATACTACTAAAGTTGTAATCACAAAGGTTTTGAAATACCCCGTCGCAAATGTCCAGTGGACATTTGTGGGCTCTGCCCCGGGGATAGTTTATTATTTTAATTGATTAATTGTAGTATCTTAACTAAAAAATTTTTATTAGATTTTTTTGCTATAGCAAATTGATAAATCTTGCTATTGTTCAGATAACGGAATATAATATAATAGTCGAATGGAGGATGTTTATGGAATTAGTTACTACAAAAGAATTATCTGTCTTGTGGGGGATAAGTGCAAGGAGAATAGCAGTATTGTGTGAAGAAAACAGAATAAAAGGTGCTTTGAAAAAAGGAAAAACATGGCTGATTCCTAAAAATGTAGATAAACCTTATGATGAAAGACATAAAAGAATTACAGGAACAATTGAAGATTATAAAAAAATAGAGTCTCGATATAATGTGATTTATCCTGATAGTCCAAATGCAACTTATACTAGTTTGCTTAATTATTCTGATGATTTAAATAAGTCGTTTCAAAGATGGTATAGATATAAAGAAGGTTATTCTGTTGAGCTGGTTGAACAACTAATTAATGAATACTGTTGCAAGAAAAAAGGAGTAATTTTAGATCCCTTTTCTGGTAGTGGAAGTACATTGTTGGCGGCTAAAGAAATGGGATACTCAAGTGTTGGTTTTGAAGTTAATCCTTTTTCATTTTTTTTGGCGCAATGTAAACTAGATACTTATGATAAGGAGTTGATAGATCAATTTAAAAAAAGCTACGAATCAATTTTAGAAAATGCAGAAAAGTGTGAAATTGAATATAAATTGCCAAAACTTTCTATCAGTGAAAAAGTTTTCGAAAAAAATATAGAAAGATACTATATGACTATTTGTTATTTAATAGATGCAGAGAAATCTATAGATATAAAGGTTAAAAAATTATTGAAATTAGGATGGCTAGCTTGTTTAGAACCTTTGTCAAATTATCGAAAAGCTGGAAATGGTTTAAAGATAAAAAAATACGCTAAGCCACGCATTCTAACGATAGAAGATGCTAAAATTATGCTGTTAGAGCAGTATCAGAATATTTATATAGATTTATTAAAAAATAAAGATTTTGAAAATATAAATTTAATAAACGATAGCTGCATGAATATGAATAAATATCTAAAAAATAATAGCGTTGATGGAATTATTTTTTCTCCACCATATGCAAATTGTTTCGATTATACAGAAATTTACAAATTAGAATTGTGGTTTGGTGGATTTGTTCATGAATATGCAGATTTAAAAAAGTTAAGATGCAAATCCTTACACTCGCATTTAAATGGAAATTTAAATCCTGAAGTGGAATCACGAAGTGAATTTTTGTCAATTTTAGTAGATAAATTAAGTGAAAAAAAATTATGGGATAAAAAAATCCCTAAAATGTTGAAATTATATTATGATGATATGTTCAACGTTATTGATCAGTGCTATGAGGCACTTAACATTAATGGCTTTTGTTCTATTGTAGTGGGTAATTCAGCATATGGAGGTATAGTCTTTCCTGCTGATTTAATTTTAGCTCAATATGCAGAAAGCATTGGATTTAAAGTAGATAAAATAGAAATAGATCGGTATATTATAACAAGTTCTCAGCAATATGAAATTACTAAAGACGCTGGAAAATATTTAAGGGAGAGTGTTATATGTTTAGTGAAGAACAAGTAATAAATGTAGAATTCTTACCTAATGACATTGTAGATGGAGCAACTTATATTATTAAACAGTCTAACCCTAACAGTTATACTCATGGGATGTTTAAATACCCATGCAAATTTATTCCGGAAATACCAAGATGGGGGATAAAAAAGTATTCAAAGAAAGAGAATACTATTGTATTTGATCCTTTTTCTGGAAGTGGTACAACATTATTAGAAGCAAATATTAATGGTTTAAATGCTTATGGCACTGAAATTGATGATATAGCGAAATTAATCATTAAAGTAAAAACAACAAGGTTAGATAATAATCAAATTAATGAATTAGACAAAATTTTTGAAGAAATTATTTCCATTATTTATAAAGAAGATGCAATTGCATATATACCACTAATAAATAATTTAGAGCATTGGTTTCAAAATGATGTAATCAAACAATTAGGGAAAATGAAAAATTATATTGACTCTATTAATGATTCTGAAATTAGAGATTTTTTTAAATTATGTATGGTTTCTATTGTTAAGAGAGTTTCTAATGCTGATGATGCTTCACCAAAACCTTATGTTTCAAGAAAGGTTATTAAAATACCTCCAACTGTTCAAAAAGAATTTACTTCCATTTTTAATAGATACAAACAAATGTTAATTGAAACGAATGAAATAAAAAAATTTGGTAATACGTCATTACTAGAAGGAAATGCATTGGATTTTGAAATTCCAAATATAGATTTGGTAATTACATCTCCCCCATATATTAATGCTTTTGATTATGGTAGAACAATGAGATTAGAAAATCTGTGGTTGGCCACATTGACAGAAGAATGTTTGAGAAAAAAGAAAAGTAAATATGTGGGGACAGAAAAAATAGATATAAAAAAAGAAAAAGAAAACTTGGAGATATTAAAAAAAAGTGAACTGTTAAATCAATATTTTAATGAAATTTTAGAACAAGATGTTAAAAGAGCGCTGATTGTTAAAAAGTTTTTTGAAGATATGGAAAAAAATTTAATGTTAGTTTATAAATGTTTAAATTATGGTGGAAAGTATATTATTGTTATAGGAAATAGTAATATTAGAAAAGTAAATATCGAAAGTTGGAAAGTATTAAATGATTTAGCGACTAATATTGGATTTGTTAGAATAAATTATTTCAATTATGTTATACAAAATCCTTATATTAGAATTCCGAGAAAAGAAAAAGGTGGAAAAATTAATAATGACTATGTTTTAGTCTTAGAAAGGAGATAGATTATGGCACAAAAGAATAGATCAAAAGAAATATGGTTGGTCCCAAAACGAGTTAGTTTGCATCAAACAATTTGCTTGATTGACGGGATAATTGAAAGAAAATATGATGGAACTGTTTGGAATCCTCAAAAGCAAAATAACTTAGGTGTTAATTTAAAAAAATGGGGAGCCACGCTAGACGGTAAAAATGTTGCACAACAGTCAATAAGAACATTAGTTGCAGCAATACCACAATATTTAGGGTTTGTATACATTAACACTGATACTACACCTAATACAATTTGTTTGACAGAAGCTGGTATGGCTTTATGGCATAAACATAAGGATGAATTAATTAAAATTCCAAATTTAAGAGATGGTAAAGACTCTTTGATTACTAAATCAGATTGTGTTCTAACACAAATGGAAAAATTGCAAATCACTAATCCTATAATTAATAAAGATTGCGAAAATATTTATGTTTTTCCGTTCAGATTCATGTTAAAGATTCTATTACGATTAAAATATTTAGACAAAGAAGAAATTGCATATTTTCTATTTAAAGTAAGAAACGAAGATGAAGTGGAAGTTGTTGTACAAGAAATAGAAAATTTCCGTAGTTTATCATCTCAAAAAAGAGAGATACTTATTAATGCTTTTAAAAAGACTCATATTGGAAATATAACATTAGTTAAAGCTTCTTCTGCTGGTTATTTTATGTCTTTATGTCAGATTACAGGAATTATTGATAAAATAACAGTTTATCCAGAAAATAAGACGAGAAGTATTCCAGCACTAAGAATTAATGAAGAGTATAAAGATTATGTAAAAGAAATTTTAGATAAGAAATACAATAAAGCTGAAGTTTTTGATTTTGCCGATAATTTACAGCTATGGATTGATTACATTGGTAATCCAGAAAGGAAGTTTCCGCCTATAAGTGTTACTATTAAAAATGATACAAATAGCAACTTTTTAATTCAAGTTTATAAAGAAAATATATGTAAGTATGATGATTTAATTAATGCAAATGATGTATTGCAATTTCCAATGTTTGTTAATGAGGAATATAATGTCAAAGTAATTGATATTAATACTGGAGTGGAACTTACATCAATGGATGTTGTTCCAAATTTCGAATCAAGATTATTTGAAATTCATGCAGAAAATAATGATGACAATGAAAAAGATGAAACTATAGAAGAGATTGCCGAGGATATTATTGAACATTGTTCATCGCAAAACTTCTCTGGTAAAACTTTAAATTACATTTCTACTTTGAATAAAGTATTAGGGTTAGATAAATTAAATGATAAGTCTTTAAGAGGTGCTTATTTTGAATATTATGCTTATAAAATGTTGTTGAAACTTTTAGATTTAAAAGTTATAGACAATGTGATTTGGAATGGTAAAATTGGCAAATATGGTTTGCCAACTCAGGCACCTGGTGGAAAAACAGGTACACCAGATATTATTTTTACTATTGACGATACAGATTATGTTTTAGAATTAACAACAATTAAATCTAAGTCTGGACAATTTGCTGCTGAAGGTTCTTCTGTTCCAGATCATATACGATTACATAAGATGAATTCGAAAAATAATGTAGTTGGAATCTTCTGTGCGCCAGTCATCCATGAAAGAAATACAAATGCAATGCAGTCTATATTAGAGCAGTTTGATATTAAACTGCATTGCATTACTGAAAAAGATTTTATTAATGTTTTACTAACAAAAAATAGAGACAACATTAAGAATTTTTTAGAAATTTAAAAAAATAAAAGAGCAAAGAAATTAATATAAAATTATAAAATGGTATTTATTATATTTAATAATATACTTTTGTAAACACATTAATTGTTTTTACTTAAATATAAGGGATACGAGGAGGAATTGTATGTCAGTAAATTCATATTTAAGCAGTTGTGCTTCTAATTTAGTACTATCTTCAACTGAAAAAGATAGCATATCTACTTCTATTAACACATTAGAAACTAGATTAACATCTTATTTTGGATATAATATAAAAGAAAAATTTAAATTTGGTTCTTACACTAGAGGAACAATATTACCAAGGAAAGTTGATGATAATTCGGATGTTGATTATATGGTTGTTTTTGATAATTCAGAGAATTACAAGCCTCAAACCTTTTTAAATAGATTAAAAAAGTTTGCCGAAACAAAATATTCTACTTCTGAAATATATCAGTCATCACCAACAATAGTATTAGAATTAAATCATATAAAATTTGAATTGGTTCCAGCTTATAAAAGTTGGGGCACGTATTATATTCCTGATGGAAAAGGTGGTTGGATGGCGACATATCCGAATGATTTTAATAATACCCTTGTAGAAGCGAACAATAATAATTCTTATAAAATAAAGCCATTAGTTAGGTTAATAAAACATTGGAATGTAAATGTAAATTATCATGATTTAACTTCATATGAAATAGAAAAAATAATTTCAGAAAATATGAAGTATGCCTATTTTACTTGTACAAGTTATACAGATTATGCAAAAAAGCATTCAATCTATTAAAGGGTCTAACATATGATACATTTGTTAGGAATAGAATAGATCGAGCGATAGAAAAAATAGATAAATCATTAGAGTATGAGAATAAAGGTATGCCTTATTCAGCCTTATTAGAAATAAAAAAGGTGTTTTCTGAGGTTTAATTATGAATGATGAAAGAAAAGATGAAATTCAGGAATTATATGAAAAATCAAATAAAATTAGTAATTTTGTAAATGTACTATATTTATTAACAATCTGTATTTCTTTCATTTTGTTGTTTGATTTTAAATTTAAAGATGTTTTTATTATAATAAGTAAAAAGTATCCAGTGAATACTTTTTACTCTTGGGCATTTCCCCGCTGCTTGCGGCGTAGTGCCCAATGTTATAAAATAACATTGGGGTGATTACAAATGTCAGATAGTATTTATATTCATAACTCACATAATGTATCGAATCTTGTTTACCATTTTGTCTGTCCAACAAAATACCGCCGCATAGTCATAACGGAAAATGTGGATAAAAGCTTGAAGCAAATATGCGAAGGAATAGAACTGAGATATGATTGGATAACATTTCTTGAGATAGGTGCTGATAAAGATCATGTGCACTTTCTCGTGCAATCAACACCGGATTATAGTCCAACTAAGATTATAGGAACAATCAAAAGTATAACAGCAAAACGCATATTTGCTGAACATCCTGAGGTGAGAAACAGCTATGGGGAGGAAATTTTTGGAGCGGCGGTTTTTTTGTGTCGAGCGTGGGGCGCAACGTAAGTGAGCAGGCAATAAAAGAATATGTGAAAAATCAAGGTAAACAAGATTCTTATGAACAAATACTACTAAAGTTGTAATCACAAAGGTTTTGAAATACCCCGTCGCAAATGTCCAGTGGACATTTGTGGGCTCTGCCCCGGGGGTAGTTTATTCAGTATTATATTAACCTTAGGATATGTAGCATTATCTAATTTAAATGATATTTACTTTAGCAATTTGGCTGAAACGGAAAGAAGAAAGTCACTTTTAAAGGAATCTTTTAATATAAACACTACTTTAAGAAAAACAAATAAATATTATAACAATAATGAGAAACCATCCATAAAAAAACTTGGACTTAATTGTTACGAAAGTGCTTTTTTCACAAAGAAAGTTGTAGATAAAATGATATTTTCATATGCTATAAAAATTAGTGTCTTCATTATTATTTATATCATTTTAATGATAAAATCAATTAATATTGAATTGTTGTTAGTGATTACTCAAACATTATTTTCTGCTGAGGTTCTATTTTATTTCATAAAATTATGTTATTATAAATTTCAATTAGATAAAATATGTAAAGAATTTCAAGATATTTTCTTTATTCGTGGATTATCAAATGATAATGCCAATGTTTTGTTACTAAATATCACTATGGACTATGAATGTTTAAAGAGCTTTTGTAAAATTGCGTCTTCTAGCAAAATATTTTTTAAAAACAATAAAGAATGGTCGGAAGAGTGGACGAATCTGTTGAAAAAAATAAAGTAGAAGAATAGTTCTTTTGATAATATTTACGTCTTGAAAATATTGATAAATAATGATTGAATTGTTTCAATGAACACTATACAGATAATTATAAATTATTCTGCTACCGTTTTGATACCATTAGCTCATATAGTCAATATAATTGAGATAAAACAAGCTAAAAATAGCCAAATAGTATGTGAAATGTGAATAAATATGTTTAATATTAAATGGTACTATCCGAGTGGGAATAAATCAAAAAGTCCATAAAACCTTATCCAATAAGGTTTTATGGACTTTTTATTTTTTATTATATGAGTACAAAATATATAAAATCTTGAGTTCTAAGTATCGCTTTTGTAGTTAAGAGAATCCAAACTATTAGGGAACTCTCTTACTACAGAAGTAAGTGATGAGCGGAATACGGTAGAAATATAGGTAACCAATTCCTCTTTGCTCTGTTGATCTTGATGCGTAATCCTTTCTACAAGTGTTCCAGCAATTGCTTCAGTATAAAAAGCAGCTAAGAATTTTTTGAAATTATCAGTAAGTTTTTTATGTGTTTCCTCTTCGGCTTTGCCTATGATAATTTCTACAATGCCTACAAAATCAGTATAAAAAAATCTTTTTAGCTCATCCCTACCTAAAGAATCATAGATGTTGTTTAAAAATTTATTGTTTACTTTAATATACTCAATAACAAATAAAATTGCTTCCTCATAATCAACAATCAAGTCAAAGTTTTTAACAACATCGATTGCTTCTTGTTCTAATGTCCATTTTAATAAATCATAAACATCTGAAAAGTGATAATAAAAAGTCTTTCTATTAACACCACATTCGCGTATCAACTCACTGACAGTAACCTTAGAAAAAGATTTCTGTAAGATAATTTTTTTCAATGCTTCAGCAAAAAGCTTTTTGGTATTTAAACTTGTGATTTCATATTTCATAGGTAAAATCTCCTTGTATAAATTTAATATACACTTATCCATCAAATGATTCAATGGATATTTTTTAATGATTTGCCCATCAATTCATTTATGTTTGACCGTATTTTACTCAACTGTACAAATATGACCATACTTTTTGTATTCATACATTTTTATAATAATGGTGTAACAAGAAAGGAGCAAACATTTATGGGAGAGTATACAGAACAATATTGTTACGCGATAAAAATGATGACACCAGTTGGTATACGGGATGGCAGTATAGTGTTGAACATAAATAATAAAGATATATCTGGCTATCTTGATATTTTAAATCATCAAAACGTATTGTCTGGGAAAATACTAGAACATGGACAGTGCGAATTGAAGGGAGAAATAGTTTCGCTCATGCGTAAATCAAATTATACAGCAGTAGGGACTTTTGATTTTTGCTCAATTCAATTAACGCTTAAAGAAGAAAAGAACAATTATGAATTATATGGTATTGCAAAAGATTGGAGGATTGAATTATGAGTTATATAGAAATGCTAAACAGTTGTAAAACGTATGAAATGGGTGATAGTAAAATATATGCAAATAAAGATGTGAATTTCGCTATTGAAAAAGGAGAGTTAGCCATTATTTTAGGGGCATCTGGAGCTGGAAAGTCTACCGTGCTCAATATTTTAGGCGGTATGGACAGCAATGATCAAGGAAAAGTGGTAATTGATGGAAAAGATATATCAGATTATACACCTAAACAATTAACAACATATCGAAGAAATGATGTAGGGTTTGTATTCCAGTTTTATAACTTGGTACAAAATTTAACCGCAAAAGAAAATGTAGAGTTGGCTTCAGAGATTGTCGAAAATGCTCTCGATGTTAGTCAAGTATTGAAAGATGTAGGGTTGGCAAATCGAATGAATAATTTTCCTTCTCAGTTATCTGGAGGAGAACAACAAAGAGTAGCCATTGCTAGAGCTATCGCTAAAAATCCTAAAATTTTATTATGTGATGAACCTACAGGTGCTCTGGATTATCAAACAGGAAAACAGGTATTACAAATATTACAAGATATGTGTACACAAAAGGGAGCAACCGTTGTTATCGTAACGCATAATGCAGCGATTGCACCAATTGCAAATCGTGTGATTCATATGCATGATGCTCAAGTAAAAAATATAGAAGTAAATTCAAACCCACAAAGCATAGCAGAAATTGAATGGTAGGTGATACTCATGAAAAAGAAAAAATTATGGGAAGATATAAAAAAATGTTTTTCTCACACAAAAGGACGATTCATCTCTATCTTCGCTTTGATGATGCTAGGTTCCTTTGCTTTAGTTGGTCTTAAAGTAACAGGACCAAATATACGAGATACAGGAAACCATTATTTTCAAGATTTGAATCTATCAGACATTACGGTAATTGGAGATTATGGAATTGATAAAGAAAATCAAAAAGCAATCAATCAGTTATCTGGTAGTGAAAGAATTGAGTATGGGTATTTAAAAGATGTTGAAATTAAAGATTCAACAGACGCTATCCGTATTTTTTCTAATCCCGATGAAATTTCAAAATATGAATTGATAGAGGGAAGAAATGCAAACAAAGATAGTGAAATTGTCTTATCAAATACGTATGCAGATAAATATAAAATTGGTGATACTATAAAATTTAGTGAAAAAGAAGATGCTTCTGGAAACTATGTTTTAAAAAAGCATTCTTTTAAAATTGTAGGTTTTGTAAATTCACCAGAATTTTTATCCTCTATCAATATGGGACAATCAAGCGCAGGGGCAGGAGAATTAAAAGGATACGCTTTTGTGAAAGATAGTGTTTTTGACTTAGATTATTATATGCTAGCACGTATTACTTTCAAAGATACAAAAAATATAGATCCATATACAAATAAATATACGGACTGTATTCAAAATCACAAAAGTAAATTAGAAAAATTATTAGTAAATCAGCCAGAGTTGAGACTAGAAACTATCAAAAAAGAATATCAAAAACAAATTGATGATGGGCAAAAACAACTTGATGAAGCGAAACAAAAATTATTAAATATAGAAGAACAGTTAGCAAATGCCAATAAGCAAATCGAAGTAGCGAAAGCAACGATTAGTTCCTCAGATACAAAGCTACAAGAAGCACAACAACAATTGTCTACTGGACAAACTCAATTAAATGAAAAGTGGGAACAATTACGCCTTGCAAAGCAGGAGTTAGATAGTGCTAAAGGTACATCACAAGCAACCGAATCACAGCTAAATACAGCTCACCTAGGAATTGTGCAAGGTTGGGAACAAATTGATACAGCGACAGAAGAAATTGCGTCAAAAGAAGCAGAACTTAGCACTGGAAAAGTCCAAATTGATGCTAATAAACATGCATTAAATAAGGGGAAAGTTCAATATGAAGGTGCGATTGATTCTTATCAGCAAAGTATAGATACACTTGACAAGCAACTTAAAAACCCAGATCTTTCTAGTGAAGAAAGAAAAGAAATAACTAAACAATTGGAGGGTGTCAATGCAGGACTTCAAGCAGCGGAAATTGAGTATCAATCATTTATGAGGGATACGTATACTCTGGGGATGTCTGCCATAGAGGCGAAGGAGAAAGAACTTTCAGAAAATGAAGCAAAACTCAATCAGTCAAAACAAACACTATTAGTTCAAAAGCAGTTATTAGGGAAAAAAGAATTAGAATATAATAAAGGATACTCTAAATATCAAGACGGTATTAATTTATATAATCAAAGTTTAAATACCTACTATAGTGGTTTAGCAACATGGGAAGATTCTTTTAAAACATTATCATCAAAAGATAATGAATATAAAGAAAATGTTTCAAAACTTGAACTCGCTAAGAAGGAACTCTCTGAAAAAGAGAGTGAGTATCAAAATGGATTAAAAGAATTTAATGAAAAACAAGGTGATGCAGAAAAGCAAATAAGCGAGAATGAAGAAAAATTAGCAGATGCCAGAGACACTATGGATCAATTAGAACTTCCTGTGTATTCTTTAAATACGCGTAGAGAAGTTCCAGGTTCTAATGGTTACAAAATCTATGATACAATTTCTATAATTATTGATTCTTTGGCAAATGTTTTCCCAATCTTCTTATATTTTGTAGCTGCCTTAGTTACATTAACAACAATGACACGTTTTGTTGATGAAGAAAGAATCAATTCGGGTACATTAAAGGCACTAGGATATACAGATCAAGATGTCATGAAAAAGTTTACCATTTATGGTTTGGTTTCTGAATTGACAGGATCCATCGCAGGTATAGTCTTAGGTCATATATTAGTTCCTATAATTATTTATAATGCATATGGGGCAAGCTTTGATGTTCCACAAATAGAAATGCACTTTTATTTAAAAACAACGATAATTGCATTAATTTTAGCAATGATAAGTACTATTCTTCCAGCTTGGATTGTCGCTTCTAGAGAATTGAGAGAAAAACCAGCGACATTATTATTACCAAAACCTCCGGCAAAAGGTTCTAAAATCTTCTTAGAATACATTAAGCCAATCTGGAATAAAATGAGTTTTACTCATAAAGTAACCGCTAGAAATATTTTCCGTTATAAGAAAAGAATGTTAATGACAATCTTTGGAGTTTGTGGAGCAGTTACCTTATTGTTTGCCGGCTTTAGTGTTCAAAATTCTATTTCTGGAATTAATGAGAAACAATTTGGAGAAATTATTAAATATGATTTAATCGTGGCTCAAAATAATAATCTGAATGATGAAAAGCAAAATGAAATGAATGCGTTATTAACGGATGAAGCGGTTAAGCAACAATCACCAGTATATTATGATTCACTTACAAAAGTAGCTGGTAAAAATCAAGATAAGCAAGAAATCAAATTGATTGTTACAAATGATGAAGCAAAATTTGATGATTATATCGCTCTTGAATATCGTAAGACACAAAAGAAAATAGATTTAAAAGAGAAGGAGGGAGCTGTCATCTCAGAGAGATTTGCAAAATTATTAAATGTTGAAGTTGGAGATAGTTTCACTATATCCGATTCAAATAGCCGAGAATATAAACTAAAAGTTGCTGATATTACAGAAATGTATACAGGTCACTATCTTTTCATGAATGATTCATATTACGAAAAATCATTTTCAAAAGAATATGAACCTAATGCAAATTTGATTATATTGAAAGATAAGTCCAAAGAAAATGCTCGTGTACAAGCAAGTAAATTTATGCAATCTGATAGCGTAAAGGGTGTTGTTCAAAACATGACATTAACCAATCAAATTGATACAATTGTTGTATCTTTGAATAAAGTTATGCAAGTGTTGATTGTAGTAGCTATTATGCTTGCGGTTGTCATTCTTTATAATCTTACCAATATAAATATCGCAGAGCGTATTCGAGAACTGTCGACAATTAAAGTACTCGGCTTCTACGACAAGGAAGTCACAATGTATATTTATAGAGAAACCATTTTACTCTCTCTCATTGGGATTTTAGCAGGGTTTGTATTTGGAGATATTCTTTATCAATATATTCTAGCTGTAGTACCACCTGATGAAGTTATGTTTAATTCGGCATTAGGAGCAAAAGCATTTGTTGTTCCAGTAATGCTAATTGTTGGGATTACAGTAATATTAGGTTATATTATGAACAAAAAATTAAGCAAACTAGATATGCTTAGTGCATTGAAATCTGTTGACTAAAAATAACCAAGTTTTCTTAAAAGATAAATGACAATACACTGACAATATAATTTAAAAATATTATGTAGAATAAGCATTATTCATTAGATTAAGATGTATAAATAGTGCTATAATTCATATGAAAACAAGATAAATACAATAACCAGTATCGAGTGGGAATAAACCCACAAGAGCGAAAAGCCTTTATATATAAGGGTTTTGAGCTCTTTTTTTGCACTCATATGGTACTCATTGCATTGTTATTGCATTAATTTCTTTGTTTTTTCGATGAAATCCAAAGTGTGAATTATCATTTTTCACAGTTTCTACTGGTTGATAATTTATCACACCTTTGAGTTTTCTAGCCACCTCAAAGTTACTGTTAGGATATAGATGTCCGTATGTGCCTAATGTCGTTTCAATATCTTCATGACCTAAGCGTTCTTTGATAATAAGAGGATTTTCACCCATACTGATGAGCAGAGAAGCATGAGAGTGGCATAAGGCATGAACCTTGATACGATGTATGTTTGCCATCTGTGATAATTTCTCAATTGCTCTTGGTAATGAGTGTTTATTTGTAGGTGTACCATTGTAACTTAATACGAAATCAGTTTTAATGATTTTTTGTTGTACAGATTTCCAAAGCCTTAACTGTTCTAGCGTGTCATCATCAATTACGATTTGACGTACACTAGCTTTTGTTTTAGGCTCAACAAATTTATAATCATTGCATGATTTGTAATATAAGTTCTTAGTAACGCTTAATACACCTGTTTCAAAATCAATATCTTCCCATTGTAAAGCAGACGCTTCACCAATACGTAAACCAGTCATAAACAACAACCATAAAGATACGAAGATATAATGTTCATAGTAATCATCTTTCTTTAGTAATGAGATGATAGACTGAAATTCTTCTAGTGTCCAAAATTCAATTTTTACCTTGTGCTTTTTGATATTGCCAATAATCTTAGATGGATTTTCTTTTGCTAATCCTAAGACTATTGCTCTATCCATTGCTCTTGAAAACATACCTTGCACATTATGTACATAATTTGGTCCATAGACTTTTGATAATTTCAACTGCCAACTTTGTACATGAATAGGGGTAATCTTATTCACTAACATCTTGTCAAAGTATTTAAAATGCTTGCACATAGATTGGTGTCTGTTTTTGAATGTACTTTCTTTGACTTGGTTTTTATACCAAGGGAAGAATAATTCATCTACGTATTGTTTAAAAGTGATTTCTTTCTTTTCTTCTTCCACTAAATCGTCAACACTAGTCAGTATTAATTTTGAATATTCCTCTTTGGCTTCTTTCTTTGATAAAAAGCCACTACGGTATTTTTGTATCTGTTTTCCTGTAATAGGGTGGGAACCTAGATTAGCTCTAAAATAATAAGTTCCATTCTTTGCTTTTTTAATTGGTTCGTTTGCCATTTTTCCTCCTTACATTTTCATGCAAGAAGTACAAATCAAATTTCTTTATTTAGAGTGATTCCAAGTAATTCCTGTACTGCTTCAATCGGTACTCTATCTAGTTTTCTTGACTGATAGTAAATATGACCTTTTTCAATCATTAGCTTTTTACATTCTCTAATGATTTCAGTAGCAAAAGAATTACCATAACCTAGTTCTACTAAGTCTTTTTTTGTGACTGTTATCATAATGCTCCTTTCCGTAGTCTAGATAATCTCTGTTATCTGCCTACTATTATAGCAACTTTTATATGGAACGTCTTTTATAACTTGATATAATCTTGCAAATTAGTTTTTATAAGCAATCAAACAGCTATTGGTCATAGCTTCACAGGACTTGCACCTTTCCCATTCTAATGGGCGAAACCGTGTCATACGGGTGTATCATTATACCGTTGATATAAGTCATGGCAATAGCCTTACCAAAGGCTATTTGTGGAAACGTTGATATGTATCGCTCACTTATCACATAAGGTCATGGCGTATCAATCCACAGGCTCGTTATATCATCGAACGTATTTGATTACTTTATTCAGTTTTTCAAAGAACAAGGAAAAGAAATAAAAATCTTCCTCACTACATAACACAAATACAAAGTACAGTTTGTAGACCATTTTAGAAAGTTTTTTTAATTTCTTCACTATTAGTACAATTGGTAGTAAGTAAATTGGCAAGATTTTAAAAATTTCTTTTCTAACCATAACTACCAACAAGAGGTCAATTTGTTGCCCTTTTTAGAAAAGATTCTTTATTTCTTCGTCATTAGTACGTATGAGATGTAGTGAATTGGCAATTTATTATCGAAATAAATGAAATAATTCTTGTTAAGTACATAATTGTAGAATTGTCCGATTTTTGCCTATATATGACAAAATGAAAAAAACACCAAAACCTGCATACTTACTAGGGATTTTAGTGTTTTGTTGCCTGTTTCCTGATTTTTTGTACCCCCCTGTTAGATACTGGGGGCTTACAAGCAGTCGTGGCTTACGCCACTCCTGTAAGGCAAAGGCATTTTCAGACAGCTTACGCTTCGCACGCTGATCTGAATGCCAACCTTTATTTAAGGCTAAAGCGAGAAAGTTAAAGTATCTGTAGTGCTTATTGACAATCAGACAAAGGCGACACAAATTTCACAGTTTGAATTGACGCTTCATAAGGATAGTAACTGGAAGATTGTAAAATAAACATCAAAGGAAGAAGTTATCTAAATAAGGTTTCTTCTTCCTTTAGCTTTTTAGTTAAGATAAAAATTATTAATAAAGTATTTTATATAGTCTAATTTAGGGGCTTTATGGTAGGCGATACCGTAATCTATTCTAAAATCTTCATTTACAATTGGTAATGTAATTAAATCTTTTGCATTTGCAGGAATACAAAATTCTGGGAAAATTGCAACACCATACCCAGATTTTGCTAATAAAATTCCTGCTTGGTCATTTTCACATGTGATATTAAAATGAGACTGTGAATGTAAGGCAATTTTTTCTTGCAGTTTATTTCCATACTGAAAAGGAACAAATTTAGGATGTAGAGTTATCAGACACTCCTCTAAATCCTCAAAAGAAATTTTATCTCTGTTTTTTAATACTGAATTTTCAGATACTACTGCATAATTAATTACTTCTTTCATTTTCTTAAAGGTGCAGTCTTGCATATCTTTAATCATCTCTTTTGTCGCTAATACAATATCAAGTTGTTTATTATTAAATAAACTTCGTAATGAAAAATAATCATTAACGACAATTTGCGGATATACATGTGGATATTTTATTTGCAGGTCACAGAGGACTTTTTCCATATTGGCTAATTCAGCATTGCTTGAGCAACCAATTCTAATAAAAGAAATGTTTTGTTTCGTCATTTTTTTGATTCTTTTTTCCGCAACTTCTATTTTGGACATGATTTCTTTTGCATCGTTATAAAACATGGTTCCTGCTTCTGTTAGCTTTACCATTCTGGATGTCCGAATAAATAATAATGTGTTTAGTTCTTCCTCAAGATTCTTAATATGGTGTGTAACAGTAGGCGTGGAGAGATAAAGTTCTTCTGACGCTTTTGTAAAATTTAATTTATCTGCCACACAAAGAAAACATTGTAATTGTTGACTATTCATAGAATACCTCCTTTTTTTAGTATATCTCATCATTGCAAACATTTCAATGTATTATTAGATAATATCTAACGACATTGATTTTTTTGAAATTCTCTTATCGTTAACATGATGTTACAATGCAAACAGTTAGATATCTAATCTAACAAAAAAACAGGAGGTGAAAAACTAATTTATGACAGAAGCAAACTTGTTTTATATCAATGTATACAATCTTTTTATTACACTCAATCAAAGTGTAGATATGATTACACAAGAGTTGAGTATTGAGCTTCCCTATGGACAGTATACACTTTTAAAATTTATTTCCACACAAGAAGGAAATAGAGTAACACAAAAACGGTTAGATGAATGGAGCAGTTTAAGAAAACCCAGTATTAGTCAAATTTTAAAAATTTTAAGCAAAAAGGGGTTCATACTTCATTTTTCTATGAATGAGGATATAAGGTGTAAGGAAATTATTTTGACAAAAAAAGCTATAGACAGTGTAAACCAAATTGATTTAAAAATAACAGAGTTATTATCACATAGAATGACTAAAGAAGATATAACATTTTATGTACAATTTTTAAATTCTGCAAAAGAAATTATGGAAAGGTAGTGATGTTATGATAAAAAAATTAATGCGCTCTATTAGAGATTATAAAAGAGCGTCAGTCTTAACCCCAGTATTTGTTATATTGGAAGTATTGGTTGAAATATTGATACCATTAATCATGGCAAGAATGATTGATGTTGGTATTGGTGAACAGGAAACCGATACATTATTATTTCTTGGAATAGTCTTAATTATCTGTGTAATATTAGGTGTATGCTTTGGAGTATTATCTGGGAGTTTTAGTGCAACTGCATCAGCTGGATTTGCACAGAATCTAAGACAGGATATGTATTACAAAATTCAAGATTATTCATTTGCCAATATTGATAAGTTCTCGACTTCCAGTATTGTCACGAGACTAACAACTGATGTTACAAACGTACAAAACGCATATATGATGATAATACGTGTTGCTGTCCGTGCTCCATTCATGCTTGTTTTTTCACTTATAGCTTCCTTTATGGTGAATGACAAGTTATCTCTGGTTTTTTTGATTCTTGTTCCTATTATTGGAATAGGACTATACATCATCGTTAGTAAATCTCATATTTATTTTGAAAAAGTATTTAGAATCTACGATGATTTAAACGGAGTCGTACAGGAGAATCTGACAGGTATACGTGTTGTCAAATCCTTTGTAAGAGAGAAATTTGAAATAAGTAAGTTTGGGCGGGTATCCATGAAAATATTTAAAACTTTTAGTAAAGCAGAGGGGATTGTTGCGTATAACATGCCGTTAATGCAATTTGCTATTTATGGATGTATGCTGTTACTTTGTTGGTTTGGTGCAAGATTGATTGTTTTAAGCAATACGACATCTATGACAACAGGAGAACTTTCAAGCTTAATGGCATATGCTTCCAATATATTAAACTGTTTAATGATGTTATCAATGGTATTGGTTATGATAAATATGGCAAGAGCTTCATCAGAAAGAATCATTGAAATCCTTGATGAAGAAAGCACCTTAAAGAATGGCGAAAATCCTGTTTATAAAATGAAAAACGGTGAAATTATTTTTCATAATATCAGTTTTAGTTATCAAAGTGATAAAGATAAGGAATGTCTAAAAAATATATCTCTTACAATCCCATCTGGTTCAACACTTGGAATAATTGGTGGAACAGGGTGCGGAAAAAGTTCATTGGTTCAGCTTATTCCCAGACTATATGATACAACTGAGGGTTTTGTCTCTATTGGCGGGGTAAACGTAAAAGATTATGATTTATTTACTTTACGAAACGAAGTCGCAATGGTTCTGCAAAAAAATGAACTATTTTCTGGAACAATTAAAGAAAATTTATGTTGGGGAAATGAAAATGCCAATGAAGATGAAATTATCCATGCATGTAAATTAGCTCAAGCAGATTCGTTTATTCAAACATTCCCAGATAAATATGATACCTATATCGAACAAGGGGGAACAAATGTTTCGGGAGGACAGAAACAAAGATTATGTATCGCCAGAGCCTTACTTAAGAAGCCAGCAATATTGATTCTTGATGATTCAACCAGTGCAGTTGATACAAAAACTGATTCTATGATTAGAAAAGCATTTCGGAAAGAAATTCCAGATACAACCAAAATTATTATTGCACAACGTATTTCCTCGGTAGAAGATGCTGACAATATCATTGTTATGGACAAAGGGAAAATCAATGGTTATGGAACCCATAAAGAATTATTAAAAACAAATGCTATATATAAAGAGATTTACGAATCTCAAACGAAAGGAGATGACAAATAATGAATAAACGACCTACAATTTTTCAAACTTGTAAACGTCTGCTGTCCTATATCATTCTAAAACAAAAGCTATTATTTAGCATTGTAGTTGTATGTGTTCTCATTAGTTCCTGTACAGTTGTAGCAAGTTCACTATTCTTAGAAACATTGATTGATGATTACATCACGCCTTTACTGGTGGAAGATAACCCTGTTTTTACTGGCTTGTTGCATACACTTATATTTATGGGATTTATATATCTTATCGGTGTTATAGCAACTTTTCTTTACAATCGCTTGATGGTAAAAGTATCACAAAACACATTAAAGTTAATTCGTGACGATATGTTTGAACAAATGCAGTCATTGCCCATTTCTTATTTTGATACTCATACTCATGGTGATATTATGAGCCATTATACAAATGATACAGATACACTGCGCCAGTTTATTTCACAGGCATTACCTCAATTTATTTCTGCAATAGTAACGATAATTGCTATACTGACTGCTATGCTGATAAATAATATTCCTTTGACTATATTAGTTCTAATTATTACAGTTGTCATGGCGTTTACAACTGAAAAAATCGGTGGCGCAAGTGCAAGATATTTTATCAAGCAACAGGAAACTTTAGGGAGCGTGACAGGCTATATTGAAGAAATGGTAAATGGACAAAAAGTGATAAAAGTATTTTGTCATGAAAATGAATCAAAGAAAGGCTTTGTCAAGAAGAACAAACAACTATGTATTGATTCTACTCTTGCAAATAAATACGGTAATATATTAATGCCCACTATTATGCAAATTGGTAACCTACAATATATCTTAATAGCATTGATTGGTGGTATTATGGCAATAAACGGGATAGGGAACATAAGTGTTGGGATGATTGTCGCTTTTCTAAACTTGTCAAAGACATTCTGTAACCCCGTATCGCAAATTGCACAACAAACCAGCATGATGGCTATGGCTTTAGCTGGGGCAGAACGTATTTTTAATTTGATTGATGAAGAACCAGAAAAAGATAATGGATATGTTACACTGACACATGTTAAATTTGATAATTCAAATAAAGCATTAGAAACAACAGATGGTAGTGGAACATGGGCATGGAAGCACCCTCACCATGATGGAAGTATAACTTTTACGCCCTTAAAGGGTGATGTTCAATTTTTAGATGTGGATTTCGGTTATTCATCAGAAAAATTGGTATTACATCATATAACTTTAGAAGCGATTGCAGGTAAGAAAATAGCGTTTGTAGGGGCAACAGGTGCTGGTAAAACAACTATAACTAATCTTATTAATCGTTTCTACGATTTAGCAGACGGTAAGATTCGATACGATGGTATCAATATAAACAAAATTAAAAAAGCAGATTTACGCCATTCTTTAGGTGTTGTTTTGCACGATGTTAATTTATTTACTGGCACTATTATGGAAAACATTCGTTATGGAAAATTAGATGCTACTGATGAAGAGTGCATTTCGGCGGCAAAGCTATCAAATGCACACGATTTTATCAGACGGTTGCCAGACGGATATAATACTTTACTTACTCAAAATGGCTCTGGTTTATCTCAAGGTCAGAGACAGCTTATATCAATAGCACGTGCAGCTGTGGCTAATCCACCAGTCATGATTCTTGATGAAGCAACCTCCTCTATTGATACGCGTACAGAGTATCTGGTACAGAAAGGAATGGATAACCTTATGAAAGGGAGAACCGTATTTGTAATTGCCCACAGATTATCAACCGTGAGAAACTCTGACGCTATCATGGTACTAGAGCAAGGTCGAATCATAGAACATGGAACACATAATAATCTAATAGCAGAAAAAGGTGTCTATTATAGTTTGTATACAGGAGCTTTTGAATTAGATTAAATCTATGAATATTCTATGAGGTAATGCTTACTAAATCATTATAAGTGGAGGTGGTACTGTGGGAAAGTAATGATTATAGAATTTACAGAAAATGAAGAAGCTGTTTATCAGCAAACAGTTGAATGGTTATCTTCTAAACTTAATAGCTCCCCTACTTTTATTAACCAAATAGCAACTGGATTTCAAATTGACCCATTTACTCGTACTTTTACTAATGATAAAGGACAAAGCATATATCTAACCGCTAAAGAATTTGACCTGTTATATTTTCTATATTCTCATAAGGGGCAGGTATTCACAAAAGAACAGCTATATGAAAATGTCTGGGGTTATGATTATGCCCCAGACGCAAAGAATTTGACTTCATTTATACGGAAGTTGAGGAAGAAGATTGAACCCAACCCAGACAAACCGCAGTACATTATTACGGTCTGGGGTGTGGGGTATAAATTCGCAAAGGCTACTTAAAAAGCAAGGTTGATTGTTATAATCATTATACCTTGCTTTTGCTCTTTATATTTTATTAGATAACGGAGTTGGCTTTCAAGAAATTTGACGTACTTCATTGCATTAAAATTGCATTTTTTATTTGTATATTTTTGTTTTATATAGTCCAATAGTGTTCTAAAACGCCTTATTTTACTGCATGTTTGTTTATATTAAGCACCCATGAAATGGAGTGGGAATAATGAGTAAATGAAAGAAAACCTCGATACTATCGAGGTTTTTTGCTGTTTTAGAGGAGGTGTGACAATAAAATTGACAATACTTTTGAAATATTAAAGAATGATGACAATGATTTATTTCTTATTAAATATCACTTGTTGAGGATAAGTGTCTTTCCATTCTTTGTATTCTTCCAATGACATTCCATTATTTTGAAACTTCGTATAGACATCTAACCATTGTCGCATACGAGTATACGTATCATGTGATTTGTCATCAGTAGGAGGAACTTTCAAATAAACTTGTCCTTCTATTTCAACTGGTTGTAAGTTTATCTTGTTTTCTAAATAAAACAAAGCATGAATAATTCCATAGTAAGTATCCAAATCAGGATCACTTAAAGTAAAAGGAGAAACTTCTAAAGCATTTGCAATAAGTTCAATTTGTTTTTGAGATGGTGTTCTGTTACCCAATTCATAATTACGGATAGCAGGCTCACTCATACCCACTTTTTCGGCAAGTTGTTTTTGCGAGAGTTTCTTATACGTTCTTTCTTGTCTTATTTTTTCACCAATTAACATTTTATAAATTCCTTTCGTATATCGTTAGTATCATTGTAAACGCAAATGATAAACATTTCAATAGTGAACTGATTATAAACGATATAGATGAAACCGTATGAAAAAGATATTGACAGTTCAAATACGAACTGATATAATCTGTGTACAGTTCACAATCGAACGAATACATACATAAAAGAGAGTGAGGTGAGTGGTAATGCATAAAGAAATATTTATCTTTGCCGATGAGATTGCTGAACAACTAAAAGTATCAAGAGCATTTGCCTATAAGGTTATTAAGAACTTGAACGAAGAATTGCAAGCAAAAGGTTTTCTAACAATTTCCGGTAGAGTAAGCAGAAAGTTTTACGAAGAACGTGTTTATGGAATTAACAAAATGCTGGAAGGAGAACAAAATGGCAATACTAGAGAACAAGAAAAGTAAGACATGGGAAGTCCGTTGTTATTACAAGGACATTCAGGGAAACCTTAAGCAGAAAACAAAGCGATGTTTTCGCAACAAGACTGAGGCAAGAAATTGGGAGCGTGATTTTAAATTACAAACCGATTTAGATTTAGAAATGCCTTTTGAGAAATTTGTAGAGATTTATATGGAAGATTTAAAACCAAGAATTAAGTTTAATACTTGGCTTACAAAGAAACATATCATTGAAACAAAGTTGGTTCCTTATTTTAAAAATAAGAGACTTAATCAAATCAAACCTGCTGATATTATTAAATGGCAAAATGAAATGATGAATTTTAGAAATGAGAATGATGAAGGATATTCACAAACTTATTTAAAGACGATTCATAATCAATTAAGTGCTATTTTAAATCACGCAGTTAATCTGTATGACTTACCGAATAATCCTGCACGTAAAGTAGGACATATGGGCACAAAGAGAGCCAAAGAGATGAACTTTTGGACAAAGGAAGAATATCTTAAATTCATTGATGTCGTTGCAGATAAAGAAATATCTTATTACGCTTTTGAAGTGTTGTATTGGTGTGGTATTCGTGAAGGAGAGTTACTTGCCTTAACAAAGAATGATTTTAACTTCGGCAAGAAAACATTGAAGATAGATAAATCATACCAGCGTTTACAAGGGAAAGATTATATTACCGAGCCGAAAACGAAAAAGAGTAATCGTATTATTCAAATACCTGATTTTCTTGTTGAGGAGATACAAGAATATACATCACACTTATATAAGTGTAGTGATACAGATCGTATTTTTCCAATTGATAAAAATTATCTCTATCATGAAATGAAACGTGGATCAAAGTACGCAGGAGTTAAGAAGATTCGTATTCATGATTTGCGTCATTCGCATGTGTCACTGTTAATTGAAAAAGGATTCTCAGCAGTAGCAATTGCAGAACGTTTAGGACATGAGAGTATTGAGATGACATACCATTATGCTCATTTGTTTCCAACAAGACAAATGGATATGGCAAATCAACTAAATGAAGAAAGGGGACTAGCCTAATATGAGTGCAAAGAACTTAGATGAAAAAGGGCGTTTTAGAAACTGTACGATTGCCTTTCGAGTTTCACTTGAGGAAAGAAAAGCATTAAATGACAGAATTAGAATGTGCGGTTTTAGGAGTAAGCAAGAATATGTTTTACAGAGTATATTTCATCAAAAAATTGAAGCAACTGGGAACCCACTAATGTTTACAAAATTTAGAATTCATTTAACTAAGATTATTGATGAACTTGAAAGAATCAATTGTATAGAAGAAATAAATGAAGAACTATTTACACCTATTCAAACAATGATTGAAATTCTTGATAGTATGAATAAGGGAAATAACCCAATATGATGTCCTACCGTATCAGCAAGCAACGTATTTTGTACCCAAAATACAATCTCAGGGATACCCTGAAACCAAATAAGGTAAATGATGATGGCTATTCATACTAGAGAAATCAAGGTAAGAATGAGTGATGATGAGTTCATATCATTAAATGAAAAGGTACAAAAATGTGGCATGAGTAGAGAGAAGTTTATTCGGTTGGTATTAAATAATTACCAGCCGAAAGAACTCCCGCCAATTGAATATTTTAAGTTAATAAAAGCGTTGAATATGAATGGAAATAACCTTAATCAGTTAGTAAAACTTGCTTATGTTCAAGGTATAGATATTACCAAGTTAAATGAAGTTTTAAATAAACATGAACACCTCTTATTAGAGCTAGATAAACAAATTAGAGGAAATATATAGTGGCAACAACTTCCATTTGGAAAGTGAAAAACAGAATCGATCATGTCATTGATTATGTTACAGATACAAACAAAACAATTGGACTTCAACAAGTATTAAACTATACAACAAACGAAGAAAAAACATTGCAACATCAATATGTTAGTTGTATCAATTGTATGCGAAATAATCCTTATCAATCGATGATGAATACCAAAGAAATGTTTCATGATAAAAAGAAAATTGTATGCTTTCATGGCTACCAATCGTTTGTAGAAGGAGAAGTTACACCTGAACTTGCGCATCAAATTGGAGTAGAACTTGCAGAGAAACTGTGGGGTGATCGCTTTGAAGTTGTGGTAAGTACACATCTTAATACGGACAATATACACAACCATTTTGTGTTGAATGCAACATCGTGTATTGACGGAAAACGCTATTGTAATACAAAAAAAGATTTGTATGACTTACGAGTTGTATCTGATGATTTGTGTAGAAAGTATGGTCTATCGGTAGTAGAAGAAAAGGCATATCAATCTAAAACAAGACAACAATATCATCATGAAAAGTCATTAGAAAATATTATCAAAAAAGACATTAATGAGGCAATAAAAGTAAGTCGAACTAAAACAACTTTCTTTAATCAATTGGAATTAGAAGGGTATGAAATCAAGAGTGTTGATAAGGAAATAGGTTTAAAACATTATGCACATGATAAGGTAATTATGTTATCAAACTTAGGTAATGAGTATTCATTAGAAAACATTATCAATCGAATTATTCATCAGCAAAACTTTAGTATGGATAAAACAATTTATTCAAAAAAAGGTTTTGATATAGAACCATACTTTAGAAAGTATGAAAGAAAAGAACTAAATGGATTTCAAAAACTCTATATTTATTATCAGTTTAAATTAGGTATCTTACCTAAATCAAATCATACAAGACCAAAGTATACAAAAGAATTAAGACAAGCAATGAAACAATTAGATCATATTTCTAATGAAACGATCTTACTATGTAAGAATAACATTGAAACATTAGGGCAATTAAATCAATATAAAACAATCCTACAAGCGCAATTAAGCCATTTAGAAAGTAAACGACTACAATGTAGAAACAAAATACGAAGAAGTCCTGAAGGTACCTTAAAAGAGCAATTAAAAGCAGAATCAAAATCGTACACACCTGAAATAAAAAGATTAAGAAAAGAATTACAATGTTGTGAAAGAATTAAAGAACGTTCATTATATTTACAACAATTTGAAATAGAAACTCAATCAAGAATTGAGAAAGGAAGGTCAAGACTATGACAATCGAATATACAAAAGTAGGGGACTATTATTTCCCTAACATCAAAGAAAATCAAGAAATACAATTATCAAAATATGGAAGAATGAAATTAAATTATTTAAAAGAATATCAAAAAGGTTTACATTTTGAATTGCAAGCCACAAATCAATTGTATGATTATCTTCAAATAATTGATAAAGAAGCGAATGAAATGTATGAACAATTATTGATTGATTTTAAAAAGAAAAGAAATATTACAGAGGAGTTAAAAGAAAATGATCAAATGAAGTGGGTACAAGAAATGAATAATATTCAGAATTGCATTGAAAAAATTATTAGAAAAGAAGTGATTGAAGGATAAAAGATTGTAGTGATACAATCTTTTTCATATGGGTTTTTTTTGTATACTAGTTAACTAATAAATATTACAACTATATTACCACTTTTGAATGAGTCTTTATACGACAATATGATTTAAAAAAAAGAGAAGTCATATAATCAATTAAGATTATCACTTCTCTTTTTAATTCTATTCTTTTGTAAATACTAGCCACATTTTTTGGAAAACAGTTTCTTCGTTATCCAAAAAGTCTACTATTGAAAATTCCCCCAATATATTTAGTCTTTTTTTAATTTATCATTTTATTGATGTTCGATTATTTTTTAACAAAGATGTCAGATTATATCCAATAAATATAAATAATCCCATCATTGCACTATAATCTAATAGAAAATATATAACGGGTTCTCCAAAATCAATAAACACAAACATTGTTTGAAGAATTAGATATGATAATAAATTACGTTTTATTAATGCATAAACACCATAAAATGCGATTAAGAATCCAATAATCTTAAAACAAATTTTTATAGTATGATTGTGTCTAATAATTTTGTATATAAGTGATAGACTCATTTTCCAATGTATTCCTAAATGAATTGACATCATAACAAATCCCCAATAAGCTGATAGTAAGTGTGTGATTCTCATAAATTCAATATTTCTAGGGATAGAAATAAATGTTTGCATGTATTTTGAAAGTGTAATACTACTTATCATTGAGCCAGTCATTGTTATAAAAATAACAATGACTACAATGGTTTGAAATGTACGATATGCTGTATACTTACCATGAAATATATTTTTCTCAAGACGATAATTCAAAATATGATGAAGAATAAATAAAACAAATATACTTATACCTAATATTTCATGGGTGCTTTCTCCAATAAGAGAATATGACATCAACAATATTAAAAAAATAGTCATCATAATATTACAAGCAACGTTAATTATAACTTTAGGTTTCATTTTCTTATCTAGCAATTCTCACCATACTTATATGCTATATCAAGAGCAGGATTGCCTTTTATATCTCCTATATGAAATGCAGAGCCATATATTTTTCCTTTTACTTCTGATCCAGGCAAACATTTAACGAATCCTTGCATGTCTTCCATAGTTGTTTCCATTGCATGTTTGCCATCCGCTGCTGTAGTGATAAGGTAAAATTCCTTATTATTCATTTTACCACCACCAGCTAAGGTTCTATCGATCATAATTTTTAATTGTGCCGAAATAGAATAATAATAAACTGGAGTGGATAGAGCGATAACATCAGCATTTATAATTTTATCTAAAAGTTCTTTCATATCGTCTTTTTGTACACATATACCACCATTTTTTAAACAAGCCTCACAAGCAATACATGGTGAGATGTTCAGTTCTCTTAGAAATATTTCTTCAACATGATGTCCTGCTTTTCTTGCACCATCAGCAAATTGACTAGACAACATTTCTGAGTTACCATTTTTTCTAGGACTACTAATAATTACTAATACTTTTTTTTCCATATTTACCTCTTTTCCATTGAAAATCAATGATTTATTCATTAATTTCTAATAATTTTATTTGTAAGCTTCCTGATAGATTTGTATGCAATCTTCAATACTCAATTGAACTGGATCATTCAAGAAATTAACACCGAGTGTATCCATTGCATTTTGTGCCATTTTTGCAAATTCATCTGGGGTTATTCCATAATCAGACATTTTTAAATCTGCAACACCGCATTCATTTTTTAAGTTTTCTAATGCAGTAATAAAATCCTCAGGTTTAGTGGCATCTCCATACCCCATTAATTTTGACATTTCTATAAAACTATCATCGCAAACATGCTTATTAATAAAAAATGAGTAATAGGCTTTAGAAATCATAATTAACCCTGCTCCATGTGCCAAATCGTGATGGTATGCACTTAAAGCATGTTCTAATGGATGTGCACTTGTGCAAGATCCTACACACATTTGAATACCTGAAAGATAACTACCAAATGCCACTTTTTCCATGATATCAATACTATTAGGACTTTTTATTGCATTAGCTAAATTGTGACTTACATTGCGAATAGCTTCACTTGCTATCATTTTGCTCATATAATTTCTTTTATTAGAAATATATCCTTCTGTACTATGGAATAATGCATCAAACCCTTGATATGCCTTAAATTTTGTTGGGACAGTTATCATCAATTCAGCATCAATAATAGCTAACACTGGACTTGTACCTGTTCCAAATACACCTGTTTTTTCATTTGTTTCAGGATTAGTGATAACGCCTCCACCATCAGTCTCTGAGCCAGTACCAGCCGTTGTTGTTATTGCTATAATAGGTAAACATGCATTTGCTGGCCATTGTTTTTTACCAGTACCAAATTGAACATAATCCCATAAATCACCACCATTTGTTGCCATAATACCAATTGCTTTCGATGCATCTATTACGCTTCCGCCACCTAGTGCCACAATAAAATCACAATTATTATCTTTAGCAAAAACACCACCTTCCTCTACGATAGGCTTCGTCGGATTAGCACTAATTTTATCAAAAATGACAAATTCAACATTAGCTTCTCTTAATTGACTTTGTAAACGTTCAAGATACCCATTAGTACGTGTTGATTTACCATTAGAAACAACTATTAGTGCCTTTTTCCCATTGATTTTCCCTATAGGAGTATTTATCTGTGTATGTAAATTGTTTAACTGACCTGCTCCAAATAGTGCAGTTGTTGGTATTTCAAATGTAAAATTCATAGATTATTCTCCTTATTTTAATCCTAATTCTTTTAACCAGTCCGTGACAGTTTCACTTTGATCATTTGATATTACATCACGACTAACTGCCAATCCTTCCAAAACAGTAACATTTTTATTTGACAAATAATTTCTCATATCTTCTTCAGTACCACTCATAGCACTGCCACCATGTGTCGCAAAAGGTATAATCTTTTTATCTGTTAAGTCATAACTATCAAAGAAAGACAATATTATCTGAGGATATGTATACCACCATATTGGATAGCCAATGAACACTGTATCGTATTTAGACATATCCACATTCAAATCTTTAATTTCTGGTCGTCCATCATCTGCCTGTTCTTGTTCTGTATAGTCTAACAATGAATCCATTTCCTCTGGATATGCAACAACCGGTTCAATTCTTCGAAAATCTCCACCAATTTGCTTTGATATTTCATTTGCTAATTTTTGTGTGTTTCCACCATGTGAGAAATACACAACCAGAGTTTTAGTACTATCCAGTTTACTATTTCCCTGTTTATTGTCCTCGTTGACTATCTTATCATTTATTCCAATTCCGTTCTGATTTCTATTTTGTGAAAAATAGTATCCTACAATAACAACTACAAGAACACTCGCAATACTTGCAAAAATCATTATTTTCTTTTTCATCTGTTTTCCTCCTTGTTTTAAAGCCTTAAACCATTACTGAAAGTTTCATTAATTTATATATTTTCTAATCACCACCTTGACAAATTAGCTGTTTCACAATATGATAATAACAACCGGTAGTAACTACCTGTCAAGAGAAAAAACAAAAAAATTAGGAGGGATAATGTATGTACAGTATGATGGAAACTTGTAGAAAAGTTGGATTAACATATGAAACATTAAAATTTTATTGCAATAACAATCTCATACCAAATGTAAAAAGAGACAAAAATAATCGTAGAGTATTTGATGATCATGATTTGGCATGGATTAAAAATGTAACATGTTTAAAAAATTGTAATATGGGTTTGAAAGAAATAAAGGAATATCTTTCACTTTGTTTAGAAGGTCCTGCAACAATTAAAACTAGAAAAGAATTGCTAGATAGGAAAAGAAAAGAACTTGTTACATTAATTGAAAAATATAATGATAGTATAGATTATATTGATTGGAAGCAACAATTTTATGATGATATCGTTGATGGGAAAATTGATTATAATTCTGATTTAACAAAACCAGACAAATAGATAGTTTTTTAGTTTGGTTTCAAAATAAAATCCTCCAAGTCTTTTTGATAGGAGGATTTTGTGTATTTAAAATGATGATGTATATATTTGGTTTGTATTTAATTATTACATTATTTTATCCATTTAACTCTATTAAGATTTTCTTTTATATATTTATAACTTTTAAGATTACTTTTCTTAAAATAAAGATAATAATCACATGTTGCTTCTAAATCATTAATCGGAATATATAATCTTCGATCATTGCTTTGAAATTTTTTAATCGTTATATTTGTTCTAAATGATGGCAATGTTGAAAATTCAACAATTTCATGATATATTTTATCATCTTGATATAGAAGATGTGAATTAGGAAGATTTATTTGGCATAATTTACTCCAAAATCCTATTTGATTTGATAATATAATACTTTCTCCATTCAATTCTTTAAATGAGATACTAGCTTTTGTAGCTAAACGATGACCCTCAATTACAGATATGTAAAGTTTTTCACTAAACATTTTAACGCATACAAAATCCTTGTTTTTGATATTTTGATTTAAAACAATCAATGAATATTTATTTGTTTTTAATCCCTCAATCATTTCATTGCTATTATCAATAATTGTGCTTTCAATTTTTTTATTAGAAATTTCTTTTATAGCCCATATGGGAGCAGGAGTGCAAGAAGCCAAAGATATACTGCAGTTGGCATGGTCAAATTCTACCAGTTCATTTTTCATCCGATATGCTTGAGACAGAAGTTTTTTTGCTTTTTTGTAAGCCATTTTACCATTATTATTAACAGATAGTTTATTCTTAGTTCGGTCAAATAAGTTTAAGTCCAACTCATTTTCTAATTTCTGTATTGTTTTTGATAGAGCAGGTTGAGAAATGAGAAGTTTTGCTGCTGCTTTTGAAACACTACCTTCTTCAACTACTGCTACAAATATTTCCAGTTGGTTTAATTCAAACATAATATCCCCTCACTATTCCATTTGATTATAGCACAATTCAATATTGATATTGTACTTTTTTATAATTATAGAATAAAATTTTATTAGAAATAGAAGGAGGCTGATTTATGAAAAAAATAATATATATGATGCGTCACGGGCAAACATTATTTAATCAATTAGGTAAAATTCAAGGGTGGTGTGACTCACCTTTAACTGAGTTAGGAATTAAACAAGCTCTAGGTGCGAAAAAATATTTTGAAGATAATAACATAACTTTTGATCATGCTTACTGTTCAACAACGGAAAGAGCTTGTGATACTTTAGAATTAGTAACTGATTTACCATATAAAAGATTAAAAGGACTTAAAGAAATGAATTTTGGTCGCTATGAAGGATCTAACGAATATTTAAATCCTCCTACTGTGATGTATGATAATTTCTTTCAGACATTTGGTGGAGAAACCAGAGCTGAAGTGAGAAAGAGGATATTTGATACATGTAATGAAATTATTAAAGAAGATAATCAAATTATTCTTGTTGTATCTCATGCTGGTGCTTGCTCTCATTTTTTATGGAATATAGTATCCGAAAATGAATATCAGGAAGTAAGAAAAGTTGGATTTAAGAATTGTTGCATTCTTAAATATGAATATGAAAATGGTATATGGAAGTTTATCGAGATAGTTCATCCAGAACCTATAGATAAGCAAAAAATATAAATTGAAGGAGAAAAAGAAGATGAAAGTATTAATGATTAATGGGAGTCCTCATTTAAAGGGAAACACAAGAATTGCGTTTGATGAAATGATTAAAGTTTTTGATCAAGAAGGAATTGAAACAGAAATATTAAACATTGGAAATAAAGATATCAGAGGTTGTATTGCATGTATGACTTGTAAAAATGGAGCAAATAAATGTGTCTTTGATGACATTGTCAATGAAGCTGCACAAAAATTTGCAGAGTGTGATGGTTTAGTTGTCGGAACACCAGTTTATTTTGGATCAGCTAATTCAACATTAATATCATTTCTTACAAGATTGTTTTACAGTGTACCTATTGATAAAACAATGAAAGTTGGTGCGAGTGTTATTGTAGCTAGACGTGGTGGTATTTCAGCAACTTATGATGAAATTAATAAATTTTTTGCTATTTCTGGAATGCCTATAGCATCAACACAGTATTGAAATGCAATACATGGTAGAGAACAAGGTGAAGCTACTCAAGATGGAGAAGGATTACAAACCATGCGTGTCCTTGCAAGAAATATGTCTTTTTTACTAAAGAGTATTGCTGATGGAAAAGCAAAATATGGATTACCAGAAAAAGAAGATTTTCATAGAACTAATTTTATAAGATAATTTAATACGAGGAGAAGTGAATATGAATAAAAATAATCCTAGCGTATTCCCAATGGGAGATGTTTTACCAAAACAATTTAGCCCATATTTCACGGGTACTGCATATTTAAAAACACTAACTGATAAAGGGGGTCCGATTTCAAATGTAACATTCGAGCCTATGTGTCGTAACAACTGGCATATACACCATGTGGCTGGACAGATTTTATTGGTAACAGGTGGTGAAGGATGGTATCAAGAATGGGGAAAAGAAGCTCAAAAGTTAAAACCAGGAGATGTTATCATGATCCAACCTGAAGTAAAGCACTGGCATGGTGCAACTAAAGACAGTTGGTTTTCACACTTAGCCATTGAAATAAAGATTGATGGATCATCAAATGAATGGTTAGAAGCTGTAACAGACGAGGAATATAATAAGCTAAAATAGGTAGAATAAATTTAAGGGGAGTGTAAAATAAAGTGTGCAAAAAGATATTGTACGCTTATCTACACACTTTACACTTCCCCTTTTTTTGTTTGACACAATTCTTTAACAACATACTAAAATTTGGGGATCCCCCTGTTTAATTAGCATTTGTAATATTTATGAGTCATTAAATATTCTCCTATTTTTTTGAAATAGAAACATTACATTCACTTCCTTTGTTAGTATTGAGTTTATTATGTCGACAAACATCTTTATGTACAAATTATAGCATATGCAATAGTGATGTCTTTAACTTGCTCGTATATTTCATATATGTAGTAAAAAGACAGTTTAAACTATCTTTTTACTTATCTATGACTATTCCATATCCAGTAATAACTTTTGAATTTATTGAATAGGTGTTTCTTCGGCACTCGTTATTAGAATTACCCTCAATTGTATAAATAGTACCGTTTTCAACACGCTCTACGATACCTACATGGTCAGAAATACCATCAACTTCCCAATCAAAAAATATAATATATCCTGTTTGCAGAGTTTGTCCTTTTGAAAGCCATTGATTATGTTCTTTAAACCACGAGGTGTCAATATGACAATACAATGACAATAAAATATTTAAATATAATGAAGAACAAGCATTATTTACTAGATTAAGATGCGTAAATAGTGCTATAATACATTTGAAAACAAGATAAATATGATAATCAATGTCGAGTGGGAGTAAACAAATAAAGTCCATAGAGCCTTATTCTATAAGGTTTTATGGACTTTTTATTTTTGTTTGAGTACAAAATGAGTACATATTTCTTAATATATAATAAATTTATTGCAATTTTTTTGCTGTTAGATTAAACTCATTATTCAAATCATCAAAATACATCTTAAATATTGGAATGTGGAGTTTCTTAGCTATGTTAGTTAATTTATCAATATAAGTTTGTTTGCAATTTTTTCCAATATATATTTCTTTTGGTTGAGCTGGCATATAAGATGGTATTTGAGTAGAATTTCCGATCGTACATCTGAATTCATTTTCATAACTCCATGATGTATGTTTAATATTACAAAAGTAAGTTGTTAAAAAGATTAATGATAAATCATCTAGTATAATTTTTTTTCTCCCTTGTTTAGATTGTAATTCAAGTTCTAATAATGCTTTTTTTACTTGCTCATCCATAACACTTGTAATATCAATTCGCTCAGAAGTATATTGAACTGGAAACGTACATGAGGCTAAATCCCAATTAATTTTAGTGTCGTATGAAACGCAGAAACCACAATGGTTATTAGCATAGTGGGCCCACATTGGCATAGAATTTATACCATTTGTTGAAAAAGAGCATACCTTAGTATATGCAGCAAAATCATCAATTAATTTTCCATCGTGAATTGCTAAGCGTTCATATTTTTTCAGTTCTTCAGGGCGATAAAAATATGCCTTACTATCAAATGGATCGTTCAATGATTTGACATTAGACATAAATACTTTTTGTTGTAATAACGTATCTAGTTTCTGTTTATTTAGTGAAGTGTCATCTGTTAAAGAATAATATTTAAAAAGTGTATTAGGCATATATAAACGTGAAATTTGGTAAATCGTTTTAAAGGCCGTATTCTTATCTAATGATGTATTTATAAGATACATAAATTTAAAATAATCTATCGGATTTTCAATTTTCCATTTTTCAAGATCAAAATCAATATCATTAACAGTTTTATCATGTAAGTCATATTTAATATCTTCTATTTTTATAAGAATTTCTCATTTCTTTTTTAATTTAAAATGTCATCATCATCTATTTTATATCCATTTTTATCTATATATCTTATTTTCTCATATGGATCTGAAACATTAGTGAAATCACAAAATAAATGTGGATAATTATAATATTCATCTCCATCAATATCATATTCGATGATATTTTCAAAAGGGATACATCCTAATATTTGAACTTCTATTTCATGTATATCGTATTCTTCTGATTCAATATCTTTGAGAATTTTTAATTTAATTTTTTTTACAAAGGGATATGCATATACTAACAATCCATTGTGATAGAAATCATAAACTTCTGCTTTGTAATAGCCAGTATGATTATTGTCTAATAACGTATTATTTTCTGGGTATGCTTTGTCATAAATTGAGCGAATCAGAATCTCTGAATGGTTAAATTTGAGAGTTGGATTCTTAATTCTTTCCATAATTTCATCTCTACTTTTGCAACCAACAGTTTTTAAAAAATCTTTCTTCATTCTTTTCTTTAATGCTACATTTCTTCTTATGCTACCCATTAATTTATTGCTCTCGTCCGTTAGATTAATTCCGAAATAAGCAAACAACAAGTCTTGATAATCTGAATAAAGCATAGTTTCAATTATAGAATTAGTCCAAATCATTATTGATTTAAACCCGTTTTCCTTGGAATATTTTTCGAAATATTCTATTTGTTTTTTTGTTAATGAGCATGATATTGCTAAAACATAATAATCAGGAATGAAATTATTTTTTGTAACATAATCATCGATGATATTCTTTAATTGAAAATTAGTGACTTTGATATATCTTTTACATTGAAAAAAATAAACATTTCTTTTCTCATTTTCTAAAAGCTCAACAGCTCTAATATCAATGCCATCATCTGTCCCTTTTTTTCCAAAATGATCTAATTTTTCCCATCTTCTCATTCGATAAGCCATTGCCATAATTAGTTCTTCAAATCGTATTGCATCCAAATCTTCAAAATGTATTTGATTTATTGTTCTTGTTGTCATTAATTTTCACCTTCTCTTTTATTAAAATAATTTAGAATTTATCTAGTTTTCCTTCTTTAAATATTCCATATGTTTCTTTAAACGTTCTTCACGAGATAACTCGGAGAATTTTTTTTGTCTTATTGGTAAAGTATAATAATTAATAGTTTTTTCTTTAGCGATGTCGTACATTTCTTTTGAAACAGCAAATGATGCCAAGTCCATATAATCATTTTCAACTTTAGCAATTATCTTACACAAGTCTGCATTTAACTTGTTTTCAGGATCGTTGCCATAGACAGTGATACTTGTATACCATTTATTATCATCCGTTTCTTCATCATTTGGTAAATGATCATGTATTTCTATATCCAACTTTATATCTTCGGTCTCCATTAAAGCATATAACACATCTGCTATATCACTCAATGAAGATAGAGTATGCTTGGCCGAAGAAATGTCACACAGCCAATCTAAAGAAATATTGCATTTGTTTGCAATATTAATTAAAACATCAACCGTAGGCGAATTACGGTTGTTTTCATATGCTGATAAAGATGGCTGCGGTATACCTAAAAAGTCAGCAAAGTTTTTTTGTGACATTGACATATCTTTTCTAAGGTATTGAAGTTTATCTCCTAGTGTGTTGCTATTCATGCTATCAACCTTTCTGTTTTTGTATATAAACAGATTATAACAAAAATCAATATAAATTAAAATAATAATTTATATTAGAATAATATTGACATAGTAAATGATATTAGTATAATAATAAATATAAGATTTACAAATGAAAGGAGGTCAGTGTTACATAAAGGAGGTGTGAGCCTAATGGAAAGCAAATCATATATAAGAGCTTCAGAGCTTGCGGAAATTTTAGGAATATCTGTAAGTCGTGCATATCGCATTGTTCATGATTTAAATGAAGAACTTGCAAGTAGTGGCTATCTAGTAGTGTCTGGAAGAATACCTAAAAAGTATTTTGAAGAACGCTGGTATTCAGGTGTTGAAATTAAAAGATAAATAATGGAGGAATTAACTTGAAAGCAACAAAAGATATAAAAACAGGAAATGGATGATTCAGTATCGTTATACAGATTGGCAGGTAAATCGTATCAAATCTACAAAAAGAGGGTTTAATACGAAAAGAGAAGCGGAAGAGTGGCTTAGGGAATTTCTACTTACTTTACAATGTGATTTCAACATGTTATTTGGTGATTTTATTGAATTGTATATGAAAGATGCGAAAACAAGATTAAGATTAAATACGTACCGTTCGAAAAAATATATTATTGATGATAAAATAACTCCATTTTTTTGCTAAAAAGAAGATGAATGAAATCAATGCTGCTGATATAAGACAGTGGCAAAATGAAATGGTAAAAGAGGTTTTTCACAAACGAATTTGAAAATAATTCGCAATCAACTAAGTGCTATATTTAATTTTGCAGTACAATTTTATGATTTGAAATCTAATCCATATCGTAAGGCAGGATCAATGAGAAAGGAATATACTAATAAGATGAAATTTTGGATAAACAACATATATTATATTCATGGTTTGTTATTCAACTAGTATTTTTTTAATTATAAATAATTATATTAGATTTTATATATATGAGATGATAAAATGATTTTTAAGAATGGGAGGGTATGATCATGTTAATTTTAGAAATAGTAAAAAAGTTTAAGCAATTACTTTGCTTATTATGGAAAGTCGCTACCCTACAAAATATTACATATGAGAATTATGTTTCTATATTTGAGAAAAGTGAGCGATATAAGATTTTTAATTATTTAAATATCATAAAATGGAGCATATTAATTATTACTATAATGTTGTTTGATATTAACATAGATTGGTTCAGAATTTCTGCTTCATTAATTATCATTATAGTTTGTTATATTTGGTATATGATTATAGTTTCAAGGCTTGTTTTGGCTAACTGTATTGAGATTAGTAATATTAATGAATATAGATTTGAAAGGTATAAAGCCAAAGTTTTTCTTATATGTTGTTTATCTTTAAATATTATTAATTTGCTTTTTTTATGTATAAGAAATAATATATTTCTATATTATTACGCTAATAAAATAAATGAAACAGTTAGTATTTTATGTTTTTTCTCAATTTTATCTCTCATTTTTTATTATAGATTTGTTAAGTATGGTCATGTTTTTACACAGATATTGTCTTTGATATTATGTTCTGTACAAGGGCTTTCTATATGCTTTTTACTTCTACTATTTATTATGCAACAGGTATCTCCGGAACAAACTTTTGCTGCTATACTAAAATATGGATTTTCATTTATAGTTTTTTATGCAAGTTTCTTAAATAATAATTTTCAAATGGCGTTTATTAGTGCTATCCTATTTGCTTTAGTACTTAATATGGTTTTAACAGGAATCACTCCGGTGTATCGATTAAAAAAATTGAAATATGCATTTATGGTTGTCAATATTTCTATTCTATTAATAGGTTATTTCTCGTTTGTTTTAGTTCCAATTGTTCATAATGATGTTATTAATATGCAGAAGGAAGTGATTGAAAGTATAGATGGTAAAATAGCAAAAAATGAATCTTTAAGAGATGAGGGAAATGCAATAAAAGAAGAAATAATAAAATTTACAAAAGATTTTGATTTAAATGTGGCTAAAGAGACAATAGTTCTTTTGTTATTACCTTATACAATTTCATGTTTAATATGCATGTTTATTATTGATTTAAAAATGGACGCTAGTCAAATGATACTTTTAAAGCATAAAAAGTCTCTAGATATGGCTTTGAATGATAATATAGATATATATTTTTTACAGTTCCATTATGGACAATATATTCAGTATGAAGTGGATGATAATTTAATCAAGGAATATAGTCAAAGGGTAAATGGAGAAATTGAACAATATCTAGAAAAATCAAAATAATAATATGTCATTGTTGGGCAAGTATAGGTATGTGATTTTTTATTAAACAATGATGGAAGAGAATTAATCCTTAATTTTCTGTTTAAGGATAAAAAAGAAAAAGATTTTGTTAAACAATATCAAGTTAGTTGACAAGGCTTCAATTGAAGAAAACTTGTAATTATTAAAAAATTGGAAATAAATACAAAGAATATATTAAAAAAAAGAAAATGCATTGAAGTATATCAAGAGCCTGTAAATTATTTTGTGTAAAGTCTATTTCCAATGATAGAATTTGATGAATAACTGTATTGAGTAATCATACAGTTACTTTTTTATATCATATCATAATATATTTAATTGTAAATGTTCTCGTTAAAGCCTCCCTTCAAAGATGATTTGAAGACTAGAATATATAATTCCCCAATTACCATATGGGACATTCCATTTACTTGTTATTTTATCTTGAGCTAAGTACAAAGATTTAAATAAACTTTCATCTGTTGAGAATACTGTTCTTATTTTAGTAAACTTTCTAAATGCACTCTTTAAACTTTCAATTGCATTCGTTGTGTTTAGTTCTGGAACATAATTAAACATACTGCAAACTTCATTCCAATTTTCTTCCCATGGCTTAAATGCATACGGATATTTATCTCCCCATTTACCTTTACACTTATCTAGTGCTTCTAATCCTTTATCACTTGTAGATGCTGTATATACTGTTCTTAGATCTTTACAGAATTCTTTTCTGTCTTTATAACTCAAGTATTTACATGAATTTCTAATTAGATGAACTATGCATCTTTGTTGTACTGTATTTGGGAATGCTGATTCAATTGCTTGTTTAATACCTGAAAGACCATCACTGCAAATAATCAATATATCCTTAACTCCTCTATTCTTTAAATCAGTTAGTACTGATAGCCAGAATTTAGCTGTTTCGTTTTCGCCAATACAAATATCAAATATTTCCTTATATCCATTCTCATTAACTCCTAAAACAACATATGCAGCTTTTTTGGTAACCATATTATCTGTTTTAATATTAAAATGAACACAGTCAATAAAGACTATTGGATATACAGTATCTAATGGCCTGTTTTGCCATTCTAAAGCTTTAGGGATAATTTTATCTGTTATTTTACTTATCATAGCTGCACTAACTTCTACACCGTAAATATCTTTAACAGTATCACTGATATCTCTTGTAGACATACCACGGGCATATAAGTTGATAACTTTGTTATCAACATCACTAATATCACGATTGTGTTTTTCTATAATAACAGGGTCAAATGAAGAGTTTCTATCTCTTGGAATATCTAAATCTATATTTCCTTGAGATGTTTTAACTGTTTTTTTGGAAGTTCCATTACGATAATTAGTTTTATCTGTTTTTTGATCATACTTGTCATATCCCATCTGTTCATCAAATTCAGAGTTCAACATATCTTGTAATGTTTCACCTAATAAATCTTTTAATGCATTAGCTATATCAGTAGGTGATGTAACACCATACTCATCAATTATATATTTAACTATATCTTTTTTACTCATAATAAAAATCCTCCTTTGGTAGTTAATTCCATTCTACCATTGGAGGATCAGTTTACACAAAATTATTTACACTCTCCAAAATTAAATATTTCAGTTTAACTGGCACTTTTTCTTGACATAGTACCAGTTTTGATTCTCTTGTTTGCTGCCTCTATCCCCAGTGCTGTAGCCAGATGTGTTTTTCCTACTCCACTTGTTCCTATGAACAGTATGAACAGAATGTTCTCGTTGTTTTCAATAAATCACAGACTTCCCAAATCATATATCTGTGATTTGGATATGCTTGGCTGATATTCATAATCAAATTCACTAATTGTTCGAATAAATGGAAAATTTGCCATTTTGATATTCATCTCGGACGACCTTCCCTTCCGTCCCTCTATTTCCTTTTCTGTCAGTTCATATAATATATCTACTATACTTCTTTCCTCATGTGCCAGAAGTGAGGTAGATATTCCTTTGTTTTATTGAGTTTTAGTGTATCCAGATTGTTGATTAATTGATTATATTTCATTTGACTCTCCTTCTATTTGATTTCATCATATATACTCATGTTTTCATCTATAAAATTTTCTATATCTTCATCGCTTCTATGTGAAAAGATATCCGATTTCAAGATATCTATGGCATCCTCTTTTTTATAATTCAGCTTATTCTCACTTAATTGATGATTTTGTATCAGTTTATCGTTATAATATATACGAATATAATCGTCATGCAGTGTAATCATCACTTCTTTGCCGATGTATTCGACAGGTACGGAGTACTTATTGCCCTGATAGACAATCATTGATTCCTGTGATACCTTTCTCCAGAAGGCATTACATTCATAAGATTCAATCATGTGACTATTAAGAGGTGTAAGTTCTCCTTTTTCAGTTATCCATCTTTCGTTAGGGGCTATATCAGTTGCCTGTGATTTCTCACAGTTGATATTTTCCAAAAAGACATTGACAATTTTATTGAGATCGCATAATGTATCGAACTCATAATTGTAGACGCTTAATCGTTCAGTTAACTTGGCTAATGATTCAACCTTTCCTTTTGTCTGCGGTCGAAATGGCCGACAGGCAATAGGCAGAAAATTCATGTCTTTAGAAAACTGGTAAAATGTTGAATTAAAGACCGTGCAGGTAAACTGACTTTTTGAATGATCAACAACCGTTTTCATATTGTCAAACCATATTTCTTTTGGAATACCCTCAATATAACGGAAACATTCACATAGACAGGTGAAGAGCGTTTCCTGTTTTCTGTCAAGGGTCAGCCTAACAAACTTCAGTCTGGAGTATACAAGGACAAACAGAAATAGATTAAAGGTTATGGGTTCACCTTGGCAGTTATACATTGTCATTGTTTCTTTCCAGTCGACCTGTCCAGATATATCAGGGGTTTTCTCAATCCGGATTGTTGCTTTTTTGGTTTTTTCTTTCTTAAGTGAGGAAGCATAAGTTCTCACAGTTGAATATTTACCTGTATAGCCCTTTTCATCACGAATAAAGAGGTAAATGCTCATGATATTGGTAATACCATGATTTATCTTATCCTCAATAATCTCCTTGAAATCATCAAGCACCGATTTTCTTTTATGAACAGATGAATTGTGAGATGGCTGTTTATCCTGAAAAAAATATTTTTTAGCAGTTCTGTAGTCATAACCCCATTGTCTGCCTAATTCATGGAAATTAGGCTTTACATTATCGTTATTCAATTTTAATACCTCCATTTTCTCTTTAATATCAAATCTCATTTTTTGATAACCTCCATTGTTAATATATGTGTTAAACACATCAGAGAGTTTATCAAAAAAAATGTAGAAAAACCTACATTTCTGTTTTAACAATTTCCTACATTTTTATATTAACATTTACGGTGAACTAATCAAAATATGGAAGAAGAAAATGAATGTATATGAAAGAGGAGTAAGAAATATTATATGCAAGTTTACTGACAAGTGGACAGCTTTACAAGTACACTAAATGAGTTGATAAAGATGTGAATAATTTGTATGAAGAATAATTAAATAGCTAACAAAGAAATACTGCTAAGAAACTGAAAAACCAAATACAAAGTGTACAAGAAATGTACAATGTTCAGAAATATATTGAAAAATTGTAAGAAAAGAGATTATCTATAAACAGGAAGAGAAATGTTTTATTTGTTTTATGACAAGTTAATTTTTTATTCATTAGTATAAAATAAAATGGTATAATTTGGGTAATGTTGGAGGAAAACAAATGAAAAAAATAGAAGGATCACCTAAGAATTTAAAACAATTATTACAAAACACAAAATATTCTATTCACTATTATCAACGTGAATATATGTGGCAAAGGAAACATATAGAAGAACTTATTGATGATTTATCTTCTGAATTTTTGAATTTCTATCAATTAAATGATGATAGAACAAAGGTTCAAGATTATGGTGCATATTTTATGGGGTCTATTGTACTTGCTGGAAGAGAAAATGCGATTATAGATGGCCAACAACGGCTTTCATCACTTACATTATTATTAATGTATCTATATAATAGATTAAAAACTATGGGGAAAAGTTATAACATGATAGAAACTATGATTTTTTCTGAATCATATGGAACTAAATCATTTAATATAAAAGTTGAAGATAGATATGACTGCATGGATGCAATTTTTAATGATAAAGCATTTGATACTTCAGATAAGAATGAATCTGTTAAAAATCTCTATGATAGATATAATGATATTATTGAATTGTTTCCAGAGGAAATAACAGATAATATGATCTTTCATTTTTGTGATTGGCTAGCTGAAAAGGTTTTTTTTATTGAAATTGTTACATCCACAGAACAAGATGCCCATAAAGTTTTTGTCACAATGAATGACAGAGGATTAAATTTGACTTCAACTGAAATGTTAAAGGGGTATATACTTTCTGAAATCAGGGATGATTTAGAGCGTGAAAAGCTTAATGAGGTATGGAAAAATAAAATATTACAATTAAAAGCAGATGATGACAAGGGTGATGAAATATTTATTAAGGCTTGGTTAAGAGCACAATATGCCATAACTATTAGAGAAAACAAAGCAGGAGCAGTAAAATTAGATTTTGATATCATTGGAGGGCCATTTCATAAATGGGTTAGAGATGAAAGTAAAAAATTAAACCTTGAAACATCATATGATTTTGAACAGTTCATTAGAAAGTTTGCTAAATATGCAGATATATATATGAAAATTAGGGAAGCAGAAAGTAAGTTTTCAAAGGAAACAAAATATGTGTATTATAATGCTCAGCTCAATTTCACTTTTCAACCTCAGTTGATTTTATCGACGATTTGTTTTGAAGATAGTTGGGATATAATCATTAAAAAAATGAATATTGTTGCAAGATTTATCGATTTATATATTGTTTCAAGAGTTACAAATTATAGTAAAATTGAATATAGTACAATTAAAAATTATATCTTTAATGTAACGAAAGAAATTAGAAATTTGAATGTAAATGAGTTAAAGGATAAATTGTTATTTATATATAATAGCCTTGATTTTGACAGTGATAAAGTTTTACAAGATTTTAGATTAAATGGGTTTACTAAAAAATATATCAAACATATGTTGGCACGTATAACTGGCTACATTGAGGAAAATACTGGTGTTGCTTCAAACTATTGTAATTATGTAAAAACTGTAAAAGTAAAAAATCCATTTGAAGTTGAACACATTATTTGTGATCATTTTGAGTGGTTTACTGATGAATATTTAGATCATGAAGATTTTAGACGTTGGAGAAATAGCCTTGGTGCATTACTTTTATTACATAAAAGTATAAATGCTAGTTTGAATGATGCTAAATATGAATATAAGCTAAATAAATATTGCTCTAATGAAGGAAACATATATTCTGAATCTCTTGGTACACAGGCTTATCAAAATAATCCACAGTTTATTAAGTTTATAAAAGAGAATAAACTCCCCTTTGAGCCTTATCAAAAATTTGGAAAAAAAGAAATAGAAAAACGCAATGAGTTATTTGCAAAGTTATTCAAATTAGTTTGGAATAATGAGGTATTAAAAAATAAGGAATAAAGAATATTGAAGTTGTAAAAAGAGATAAGAAGTTCCAGTTAATAAAATTTAAAGTGAATTTTTAGATATTATTAATTGATTTATAGAGATAAAAAATTATTGATTAGAGAAGATAAAAATATAAAATTTTGAACAAGATATTTCAATTTAGATATGGTAAATTAAATATAAAATAAAAAAGCAATAGATAAATCTTAGTTATGATGAAAGATATGTAGAGTAACGATATGAGCGGATATAATAAAGATAAGTTAAAAGTGATATTAACAGCGTTAGCAAGAAATGAAATACGGATATCATATAAAAAGGCAGATGAAATACTTACTGCTTGCAGTAGCAAAATTGGAGGTAGACCAGCAGTTCCCAATGATTTTGTATGGCCTAGATTTTTAGGTGAATCATTTGATGGTAAGACAAAGGAACGACCTTTATCATTTATGGCTCAAATTAATCTTGAAGATGTAAAAAATGATGATACTGAAAATTTATTACCCAAGACTGGCATATTAAGTTTCTTTTATGAGCAAATAAGTATGCCATGGGGATTTGATCCTAAAGATAACGGATCAGCCAAGGTATACTATTTTCCCACAAAAGATCATCTAATTCCTATGAATATTCCTAAGGATATGGATGAAGAGGCAATTATGCCAGAATTAGCCATAACTTTTGAAAGTCATATCAGTTTTCCTGAATATGGTGATTTATCTGCTGAAATTACAGATATGGAAATAGAATGGGAAGATTATGATGAATGCCGCATTGAATATGGATATCCATGTGATGAATATGGGGAAGTGACAAAACTTCTTGGTTATTCTGATACAATTCAATCATCTATGGAAGAAGAATGTGAGATAGTAACTAGAGGATATAGGTTAGGATCTCCAGAAGATTTTGCTGTTATTCCAGATGATATATTAGAACAAGTTAAAATCAATAGTAAAGATTGGATACTTTTATTTCAAATGGGAACGATTGAAACAGAAGATATGGAGTATATGTTTGGTGATTGTGGTCACATTTATTTTTGGATACGAAAACAGGATTTAAAAAATAAAAATTTTGATAGAATATGGCTGATTCTACAATGTGGTTAATGACTGAGTTTTTTTATCAAAAAGAGTTAAATAAGTGGGAAGTAATAAATGATTTAAGTTCTGTTTTGATTAAAAAAGTTATTAAAATATATTTGGGTTTTTTAAATCTTATGAAAACACAATGAAAACAAGATTATCGATGTCATGTTTAATATAATGAGCAAGAGGTGGGATATTATGAAAGACAATAGATATTTTCAAATGGTGTATCTTTTGCTGCAAAAAGGGCATATGACTGCACCAGAATTAGCTGAACATTTTGAGGTTTCAGTAAGAACTATTTATAGGGATATTGACATATTGAGTTTAGCAGGAATACCTGTATATGCTACACAGGGTAAAGGTGGAGGTATCTTTATTCAAGAGAATTTTGTGCTTAATAAATCTCTTCTAAGTGAAGAGGAACAGAAACAAATATTGATGGCTTTACAAGGGATTAGAATCATAGAAGAAGGAGATACGAGTGCTCTTTTATCAAAACTGAGTAGTGTATTTCAAAAACAAAACACAGATTGGTTTGAATTTGATTTTTCAAGTTGGACAAAAAGTGGTGCAAGGAAAGAAGTTTTTCATTTGTTACAAAGTGCAATTTTTAAGAATAAGAAAGTTATGTTTAATTACTATAATGGTAAAGGTGAATGCATTCAGCGTACTGTTGAACCACTGAAACTGGTTTTCAAGTCTTATGATTGGTATTTATATGGATATTGTTGTATGCGAAATGATTACCGTTTTTTCAAATTAATACGTATTCGAGATTTAGAGATGACAGATGATGAATATATTCGTAATATACCAAATGAGATTTTTACAAGAGCAGAAAAATTTGAAATGGAAATGATTCAAGTCACACTTTTGTTTGATAAAAGTATGTCAGTTCAAGTTTATGAGAAATTTGATGATGAGGTCACTAAAAACAAAGATGGAAGTTTATTGGTAGAAACACTCATGCCAAATAATGAACTTCTCTTTAGTTATATATTATCTTGTGGGGATAAAGTAGAAGTGATTGCTCCTCAAAGTATTCGTAATATTATATTTGAAAGAGCTAAAAAAATCCAAGAAAAATATAGAACATGACACGCTGTTGCAAGTTATAAATGATATGATAGTATTAACATATTCAATGTAAAATGCTTTATAGATAAATTGGCTATTTTAGTCAGAACAAAGTATAGGAAGAAAGTAGGGGAATGAAGGCTCAATTAATTTTCTATTGTTTTGCAAGAATAGAAACTAAAATTGAATAAGCATTATACAATTCAATATGTTAATGATTCAAGAACTCAACACATTAATAATGATGTGATGATAGTATCTATTTATAAGAAGGAGAGAGCGTACAATGGAAAAAGCTTTAGTAGTTATAGATATTCAAAACGATATTACAAAGAATTATAAGGAAATTATTGATAATATTAATCGTTCAATAGATTGGGCAGTTAAAAATGATATGTATGTTGTTTACATAAGACATTATAATTTATCAGCAGGAACAAGAACATTCAAACCTAATACACCTGGATCTGAATTGGTTTCTGATTTAAAAATAGTATCAGATCATATTTTTATAAAATCTAAAGGAAATGCATTAACAAGTGAGGAATTTGCAAACTTTATAACTGAAAATCAAATAGGTGAGTTTTATATTACAGGTGCAGATGCTGTTGCTTGTGTGAAATCAACGACTTATAATTTACGCAAGGCAGATTATCAAGTCAATGTCTTATCTGATTGTATTACAAGTTATGATAAAAAGAAGATTGATGAAATGCTTCATTATTATGAGAGTAAAGGCTGTAAGCTAATGAGTTTGAATGATTTGTTAGATTCATAATTGATAAAGGTTTAAAAGTAAATAGTATGGAAGATGATCAGTTGTTTGCTAAACATCAAAATGTCTTAGAGTTGATTGATTAAATTTGTTTTTTATGAAAGTAACCAAGATAATAAGCAAGATGAGGTGATAAAATGAAGGATTATAAACCACCCTATTCAATTGAAGCCTATGACATGATACAAGAGATAGATCCATTCAGTTTAAAAGATTTGAAAAGAGTTCATGGTGTTATGGAAAAGTTTTTAGAAGTAGAAGCTGGTGAATTTCGAAGTGGGGATGAAGGTGTTTTTAATGGAGATGAATATTCCTTATTTTATAGGAGCAATTATTTATTATATTAGGTTAAAAAGCGAAGTTAAAAAATAAAATGACTTATTAAAAAGTATTCAAGAGAAAAAATCAATATCATTCTTAAAGTGTATATAATCATAAAATAGCATTAAAATTTTCTTATGAAAGTTTATAAAAGAGTGAAGTGATCAATTTTCTGTGTCTATTTCTTACAATAATCCATGAAACAACTTATCTTATAATAGTACATAGGAAGAGTGGTAATAGAAAAATGAAATAACCATTCACATATTGGTTAGAAAAGACTATGAAGCATGTTATGATTATTATACAGAATAGTTAGGATTAGTGCCAATTTGGGGAGATAGGAATGGACTTTATGCATCATTTGCAGTAAGTGCTGATGAAGCACCTTGCATGGCTGTTATTCTATCAGTGAAGGATGTGCCAACTGTTATTATTATGGGCTCACATGCCAAACATTATAGACAAAATACCGTTGAAAAAACAGATAATAACTGTAACTAAAGAATATCATATTAATATTTTAAATGGAAAGAAATTCTTTTAATAGATGAAGGCATCACATGATGTCTTTTTTTAGATGTTTATAGCAGAAAATATCATGAAGACAATAACAAACTTTGATAAAATGAAGGAAATGAGAGAAAGGAAGTATACGAAATATTATGAAAAAGTGCATAATCAATGGAAAAGTTATTCTACATGATGAAATTGTTACTAAAAATGTTTTTATAGAGGGAGATAAGGTTGTAGAAATTAGTGAGAGGAAACCAGAAAAAGAAGACATCATAAATGCCAAAGAGTTATATGTGAGTCCAGGGTTTATTGATATTCATACTCATGGTAGAGGTGGATATCAAGTGATGGATTCAACTTTCGAAAGTCTCAATGCCATTTCAAAAGCATCTTTACAAACAGGTGTGACTTCTTTTCTTGTAAGCACAGTCACAATGCCTATTGAATCTATTTCACATGCGATTGAAAATGTTGTCAAAAATAAAGAAAAAGTTGAAGGAGCACAAATTTTAGGCGTTCATATGGAAGGACCATTTTTCAGTAAAGTTTACAAAGGAGCACAACCGGAAGAATATATGATCCATCCTACTATTCAAAACTTTGTTTCTATTGTCAATAATAATGAAGATATCGTCAAAAAAGTATCACTTGCTCCAGAATTAGAAGGGGCTACTGAATTGATACCCTATTTATGTGAGAAAGGTATTATTGTCTCATTGGGTCATACCAATGCGACCTATCAAGAAGCACAAAGAGCAATTGACTTAGGTGCTACATCAGCAACCCACACTTATAATGCAATGACACCTCTAACCCATAGGGAAGTGGGTGTTACAGGAACTGTGATGATAAATCAAAATGTATATGCTGAATTGGTATTAGATGGAATACATGTTTCTTATCCAGCTGCTAAAATCCTCTTAAAAACGAAAGGAAAAGACAAGGTGGTTTTGATAACTGATTCTGTAGAAACCGCAGGATTACCAGATGGTATTTATGAGTCATCAATGGGAACAGTTCGTATCAACAATCATCAAGTCAGATTATTAAATGGAACTCTAGCAGGGAGTCAGGCTGATATGAATCAATGCGTCAAAAATGTATATCAGCATTTAGGATTAACTTTGAATGAAGCTGTTTCTTTAGCAAGTTATAATCCAGCGAAAAGTTTAGGTATTGATAAAATGGGAGAAATAAAAGTAGGGAATTTTGCAGATATTATTTTCTTTGATGATAATTTCCAGATTAAACAAACAATAGTGAAAGGAAAGGTGTTATAATATGTTAACTATACAGACACGTACTATTGAGGTCAGTGGAACCCATTATGAAATTGGTTATCAATTAGGAAAGATGATTGAGACAAATTTATTATTAAAATCAAAATATATTGTAAAACCAGAAATGACTCTTTATCAGATTCAAGAAACCAATCAATTACTTGATAAATGGTGTCCAGGATTAACTGATGAAATCAATGGCTTTGCTGATGCTTTGAATGTATCATTAGAATCATTATTCTTCTATAATATGACTTGTTATATTCCTCGCTGTAGTCATATTGCATTGCTTCCAAGTATGACGGCTGAAAAGAAGCCATTACTTGCAAGAAATTATGAATTTTCTTGTGAACTTGAAGATTTTTGTCTGATGAGAACAGTGGCAAAAGGCAATTATACACATATTGGAACATCTATGTTACAATTTGGACGGGATGATGGTTTCAATGATCAGGGTTTAGCTGTCACAATCAGTTCATGTGGTCTTCCTGTTGCTAACTTACCTCATATGCAAAAACCACAATTTCAAGGTTTACAATATTGGGTTGTTGTGAGAGCACTGCTTGATAACTGTAAAAATACAAAAGAGGCATTAGCTTATTTAAAAGATATGCCAATTGTTTTTAATATGAATATCATTTTATTAGATAAGACAGGTCATGGGGCACTTGTCCAAACGATGGATGGTCAAAAAGCATTTCGAGAAATTGATGTTTATAGTTCTCAACAGATGATTCATGCAACAAATCATTCTATATTATCTGAATTCGTACATTTAGAAAAACAAGTTTTTACACATAGTATTGGTCGCTATCAGTATATACAAAAAGAGTTGGAGCAAGAAACAACAGTCACAAGAGAAAAACTCAAAGAAATGTTATTAGATAAATATCCTGATGGACTTTGTTTTCATAATTATAAAGAAAGTTTTGGTACAACCAAAAGTATGATTATTTCACCGATTGATGGGACAATCGAGTTATGCTGGGGTGGGAGACATGAGAATGGCTGGAATCTGTATCATTTATCTCAACCATTTGATAATCAAACATCAGAAATTGAAATTCATATTGATGATGTTCAAAAAGGATTGTTTGATTGGCAATCATTATAGAAAGGATATAAAAACATGAACTATCAAAAGGCTTTAGAAGATGCTATTATCTACATTGAAAATCATTTAGAAGAAGATATCAGAGTTGAAGAAGTTGCTCATTCTGTTGGTTATTCATACTTTCATTTTAATAGACAATTTCAAGCATTGATTGGAGAGAGTGTTGGTAATTATATAAAAAAACGACGACTTGCCAATGCTGCTCACCAACTTTTATATACGCATCATAAAATTATTGATATTGCCATAAAAAATAATTTTGAATCAGCTGAGTCTTTTAGTCGTGCTTTTAAATTGATTTATAAAGTGAGTCCACAAAAATATCGAGAGAATCGAATACAAACATTAACTTCCAATAAAGAAAATTTAAATTCTGATTTGTTAGAACACTTAGTTCATCATGTTACTGTTCATCCTCAAATTGTCATATTGCCTGAAATTAAGGTTGTTGGAATCAGAAGACAGACTCAATTAAGAACCAAGGAGATTAAAAAACTTTGGGAAGAGTTTTATAGTCTTGAAGAAAAGGCTCCTTATTCTTATCAAGAGCATCGTAAATTTGGTATTTATGAATCATCTTTAAGTGATGTTCATTTTATTGTTGGAGAAGAGACGATATTTAATGAAGTGGTTGGTATAGAGGTTGATTCTTTTGAAAATATGGTATCATATTTTATCAAAAAAGTCATACCAGGAGGCCGTTATGTTGTTTTTACACATCATGGCTGTTTTAAGACATTACCACAAACAATAAATTATATTTGGGGAACATGGCTTCTTTCTACCAAAGAAGAAATAGATTCACGAGAAACATTTGAAGTTTTAGACGAAAGATTTCTAGGCTATGATCATCCTGATTCTGAGTTGGATTTATATATTCCTTTACGATAACTTATATCATTTAACTGGTATAAGTTTTTTTATATGCCTTTTAGGTATAGAAATCTATAATTTATAGGCGTTTGTATTCTTTTTATTTATATATTAGAATAAAAACATCAAAAGATGAAACAATTTATTATTCATTTTTTGAAAACAATTGAAAATATAAATATACAAATAAATAGGAGGAATTTATGGCAGCATTATCAACTTTATTTCCCGTATTCTTTATGGTACTTTTAGGGATTATATCAAGAATTAAGGGATTTGTTACACCAGAACAAAAAGAAGGAGCCAACAATATTGTCTTTAATGTTTTGTTTCCAATCTTAATCTTTAATATTTTATTAACTTCAAAAATAGAATCATCAGCAATTTTGATTGTTGTTTATGTTTTTATCGCATTTGTTTTGACAATGTTCATTGGAAAACTTTTCACAAAGTTCACAGGTGAAAGATTTTCTCACATTTCTTATTTCATGTTAACAACATGTGAAGGTGGAAATGTTGCATTACCGCTTTATACTTCTATTGTTGGTGTTGCATATGCCAGCAATACAGTTATCTTTGACTTAGCAGGAACTTTAATTGCCTTTGTGCTTATCCCAATCATGGTCGCTAAACTGAATGCAGGACAAACAAGTCCAAAAGAATTGGCCAAAACAATTTTTACGAATTCATTTGTGATTGCAGTTATCTTAGGTTTAGGATTGAATTTATTAGGTGTTTACAATATGTTAGCACAAACACCATTTATTGATGTTTATACAAATACAATCAATATGATTACAGGTCCAATTATTGGTATGATCTTATTCATTATTGGCTATAACTTAAAAATCAATATGGACACACTAGGTTCGCTATTGAAATTATTAATTGTGAGAATTGTTCTATTTGCCTTTGTCATTGTAGGGTTCTTTGTATTCTTCCCACATTTAATGGCTGATAAGATTTATATGTTGGCAGTGCTTATCTATTTTATGTGTCCAACTGGATTTGCTTTACCAATGCAAATATCACCACTGTTTAAAAGTGAAGAAGATAACAGTTATACAGCTGCACTGATTTCATTAAATATGGTTGTGACATTGATTGTCTATACTGTTATCGTTATTTTTATTGTATAAATCATAACAAATTGTTTTTATATACAAACATAAAATTTGTTACAATAGAATCAAGGAGGAAAGAAAGATGGCATTTCAAAAAGATTTTTTATGGGGTGGAGCAATTGCTGCCAATCAAGCTGAAGGAGCTTGGAATAAAGATGGAAGAGGACCAGCCAAGACTGATGTAACAACGGGAGGCTCAGTTAAAGAACCTCGTTATGTGACATTTATTGATCAGGATGGGAATCCTGGTAAAGTCAGGAATGGTCAGCCTATTCCTGATGGGGCAAAATATGCAGTTTTAGATGATTACTATTACCCCAATCATGATGGTATTGACTTCTATCATCACTACAAAGAAGATATTGCATTGTTTGCAGAAATGGGATTTAAGATGTTTAGACTCTCTATTTCATGGAGTCGTTTATATCCGCATGGAGATGAAGAAATACCAAATCAAAAAGGCATTGAGTTTTATCGTCATGTGTTTAAAGAGTGTCAAAAATATGGGATTGAGCCATTGGTGACTATCTGGCATTTTGATACACCACTTTATTTAGAAGAACATTATGGTGGATGGAACAATCGAAAACTAATTGATTTTTATGAAAGATATGCCAGAACATGTTTTACTGAATATAAAGGACTGGTTAAATATTGGTTAACATTTAATGAAATCAATAATACAATTATGATGTTGAATTTATTTGGGAATCAAGCTGGTTCAAAAGAACATCAGGAAGGATATCAGCAATTACATTATCAGTTTGTAGCCAGTGCAAGAGCTGTACAAATTGGACATGAAATTGATTCAGACAATATGATTGGTTGTATGATTTGTGGGATTACATTCTATCCAGGAACGTGTGATCCTCGTGATATTTTAGCGAATCGCCATATGTGGGCAAAATCTATCTTCTATTGTGGAGATGTACAGTGCAAGGGTAAATATCCAACCTATGCAACACGTTTATGGAAGGAGCATGAAGTTCATTTAGATATCACGAATCAGGATTTGATTGAATTAAAGAATGGAACTGTCGATATGTATACATTCTCATATTATATGTCATCACTTGAAACAACGCATGAAGCAGATGAAATGGTTTCCGGAAACTTTGCGGCTGGTGCAAAAAATCCATATTTACAATATTCAGATTGGGGATGGGCATTTGATCCTCAAGGACTGCGTTATTATCTAGAGATGATTTATGATCGTTATGAACGACCATTAATGGTCGTTGAAAATGGATTAGGTGCTTTTGATACAGTTGAAGCAGATGGTAACATTCATGATTCATATCGTATTGATTATTTAAGAGAACATATTATGGAAATGAGCAAAGCTATTGACAATGGTGTCAATTTAATTGGGTATACAACTTGGGGATGTATTGATCTCGTATCAGCTGGAACAGGTGAAATGAGAAAGCGTTATGGTTTTATCTATGTTGATAAAGATGATGCTGGAAATGGAACTTACGATAGAAGCCGTAAGGATTCATTTTACTGGTATCAAAAATGTATCGCAACCAATGGTGAAGATTTAAACTAAAGACATAAAAAGTACAGAAGAGTCCAACTCATTTCTGTACTTTTTCTTTCAGCATATTCATAAAGATTTCAATAGGTTTAGAAAATACCTGATATTTACGCCAAATAAATACCATGTTTTCTTCTATTGCTGGTGTAAGTGGTCGAAAACAGACATTATCCATTGCATCATCAAAACTCTGTTCAAAACATAAAGCATAAAGATGACTTTCTTTCACAAGCGAAGATAAAGCAAAAGGAAAATTATAAGTTCCAACAATATTTAATTTCCTTTGATTACCACCAACCCATCCAGCAATTTCATTTTTAACCAGTTCCTGTGAAGGACATAACAATGATACTTGACGTAGATCATCAGCAGTGATGTATTCAAGTTGAGAAAGTGGACTCTCTTGGGACATCAAAACACCCCAAGTATGAGAATGTGTTATTTTCAAATAATCATATTTCATAAAATCAACTGGTTCAATCACAATCCCAAAATCAAGTTCAGACTTTTCTATCTGAGATGAGATGTCTTCAGTGCTTCCATATTTAATATGGACTCTGACAAAGGGATGTTTCTCTTGCATGAGGGCAAGTGATTGAGCAATATGTTTTAAACCTATTTTTTCAGTACATCCAACATGAATATCTCCTGTCAGTAATTCTTCATTTGCTCTCACTTCTGCTTCAGCTCTTTCAACAATACTGATAATTTCTTCTGCACGTTTTTTGAGAATCATACCTTCATCAGTTAATGAGATTTGCCGATTTCCTCTTGTAAAAAGTTGTTTTCCAAGTTGCTCTTCTAATTCTTTCATTTGTCTTGAGAGAGTAGGTTGGGTCATATGTAAATATTCTGCTGCTTTAGATATATTTTTCTCTCTTGCTATTGTTAAGAAATATTGTAAAGTTCTGATTTCCATTTGCTTCACCTCTTTTTTTATTTTAACATCATAAGATGATTATTCAAACATGAAAATTTTATTTTTATTAAGAGAATAAAATATATTGACTCTTCCCTAACAGGAAGGTTTATGCTTAATATGATACAGTTTAGTATCAAAAATATTATGAATAAAGAGAGGAGTTTATTTATGTCTCATAAAGATTACATAACAATAAGAGGATTAACTCAAAACAATTTAAAAAATGTATCTCTAGAAATACCTAAAGAAAAGATCGTTGTTTTTACTGGTGTATCAGGATCGGGGAAATCAAGTATAGTCTTTGATACAATTGCAGCAGAGAGTCAGCGACAAATGAATGAAACATATTCTGCATTTATTAGGGGTAGATTACCAAAATATCAAAAACCAAAAGTAGATTTTATTGATCAACTGTCAGCTTCTGTGATTATTGATCAGGCACGTTTGGGCGGTAATGCTCGCTCAACAGTAGGGACAATCAGTGATATGTATTCGGCATTACGTTTGCTTTTTTCACGCATTGGAACACCTTATGTTGGAACAGCATCTTATTTTTCTTTTAATGACCCTAATGGAATGTGCCCAACTTGCTTTGGAATAGGTAAAGTTTTAGATATTGATATAGAACAAGTGATTCATTCAGATAAAAGTTTAAATGAAGATATGCTGGATATTCCTGCTTTTCATATAGGAAACTGGTATTGGAAACAATATACTGAAACTGGTTTATTTGATTTAGATAAAAAATGGAAAGATTATTCTCTTCCAGAACGAAATCTATTGCTTTATGGTGCATATGAAAAAGATGGCGAACGTGTTAATAAAAAACTAGAAGGGATTTATAATCATCTAAATCGTGTTCTTGTTAAGCGTGATTTATCTATGTCTAGTGATCAGACTCTCTCTCGCTTAAAAAAATTGGTGAAAGAACATGAATGTCCAGAATGTCATGGGAAACGCTTGAATTCATCATCTTTATCTTGTTGTATTCATGGATATAGTATTGCTGATATGTGTGAAATGGAATTTATTCATCTCCGTGAAGTTTTAAAGGAAATTCATGATCCACGTGGTGAAACAATTATTCAAACATTAGTCGCTACACTCACAAGAATGATTGATATTGGTTTACCTTATTTAAGTCTTAATCGAGAAACAACAACACTCTCTGGTGGTGAAGCACAACGATTAAAACTTGTCAGATACATGGGAAGTTCATTAACAGGATTGATTTATATTTTTGATGAACCAAGTACAGGAATGCATCCACGAGATGTCTATCGTATGACAAAACTGCTTCAAAGTTTACGCAATAAAGGAAATACTGTTTTGGTTGTAGAACATGATAAAGATGTCATTTCTATTGCAGATGAAATTATTGATGTTGGGCCACGAGCTGGACGATATGGTGGAGAAATCTTATATCAAGGAAGTTATCATCAACTTTTAGAATCTGATACATTAACAGGGAATGCAATGCGTGAACATATAGGAATCAAAGAACAACCAAGACCAGTGAGAACATTTCTACCAATTCGAAATGCTCAGTTGCATAATCTTAAGAATGTTTCAGTGAATGTTCCTGAAAATGTATTGTGTGTTGTGACAGGGGTTGCAGGGTCTGGTAAATCTAGTCTTTTTAGAGATGTTTTTGCTAAGCAATATGCTGAGCGTGTCATCATTGTTGATCAATCATCAGTGACAGCTACAAATCGATCTACACCTGTGTCTTTCTTAGGATTTTTTGATGATATCAGAAAACTCATGGCGCAAGAGAATCAAGTGTCTGCTTCACTGTTTTCATTTAATAGTAAAGGGGCATGTCCAGAATGTAAAGGTAAAGGAAAAGTAACTATAGAACTTGTTTTTATGGATCCAGTCACAACAACTTGTGAGGCATGCAATGGAAAACGTTATAGCGAGGAAGCTCTATCATATCAGTATCATGGAAAAAACATTATGGAAATTTTAAATCTGACTGTGGAAGAAGCATCAGAATTCTTCGCAGAACATAAGAAGATTGCAAAGAAAATCAATGCAATGATGGAAGTAGGATTATCTTATCTTTCGCTTGGTCAACCACTCTCAACTCTTTCTGGGGGGGAACTTCAAAGAATTAAGTTGGCCAAACACCTTGACCAAAAAGGAAATATCTATTTATTAGATGAACCAACAACAGGGTTACATGCTTCTGATGTTAAGAATATTATGAAACTTTTAGACCGCTTTGTTGTACAAGGGAATACAGTTATTGTTATTGAACATAATTTAGATGTGATGAAATTAGCAGATTACATTATTGATGTAGGACCAGATGGCGGTACAGCAGGCGGAGAAGTGGTTTTTACAGGTACACCACAAGAAATGATTGATACTGCTCAGACAATAACAGCAAAATATCTTAGAAAATCTTTGAGATAAAAGAGTCAATAAGTATAAAAGAGTGTATACTGAATAAAGTTCATTGATATATACTCTTTTTTCAATAAGATTATGTTTATGGTATTGCTAAATATCTATGCAGTTTAATCAATAAATTCTTTTGGAGAGTAGTTTAAATTATATTTATTTGTATCATCTCTTTATATTTGATTTAAAAGATTGTTATTTCACAATCGTTCAATTATTATTTATTATTTTAGGAATTAAATATAGTAAAGAAATATCTATAAAAGAATTTCTTATTTTTTGTAATGATGGATTCAAATCATTTGGTAGATAAAAGTTTGAGAAGGTGATATAATACCATAAATTATAGGGAGGATTTTTAATGAAGTATACATGTGCATATTGCCAAAAACACGCTTGTCATGATAAAAATTTAGAAAATGCACCAATTCATTGTCCATCATGTCATGAAAATCAAGAAGAAATACTGAGTCTATATCAAGAAGATGAAAATTATGCAATTGCTAATGTTTCTTCTCAGATAGTTATGGATAACTATGGGGAAAAGACAAGATTAAAGGAAATTATTGATTTTTGTAAGAAAATGGGTCATCAAAAACTTGGATTGGCATTTTGTGTTGGTTTATCAAAAGAAGCGCAAGTATTCAATCAGATATTAATAAAAAATGGATTTGATGTTGAATCGCTTATTTGTAAAATTGGAAGTGTTGATCGTCACATTATAGGAATTTATGATTGTGATGTAGCGATGTGTAATCCTATTGCTCAAGCAGAACTTTTTAATCAGCAAAAGACTGATTTTAATATTGTTTTAGGATTATGTGTAGGTCATGATACATTGTTTTTTAAATATTCTGAGGCTCCTGTAACAGTATTTGCTGTTAAGGATCGTGTTTTGGCGCATAATCCTTTAGGAGCTATTTATTTGGCAGACAGTTATTATGAAGATAAATTTTAAGAAAAATGAGTAAAATAATGAATTATAGAATACAGGAATTAGATGAGTTTTTTGTGGTTGGACAGGATATTGAATTAACGACATCACAAAGAAGAAATCTTCAAATCAGTACATCATTTTGGAGACAATTCAATATCAATTTAAAAACATTACATTTGTCACAATCTGGACATTGGATCAAATACGCATTCATGGAAAGACGACAAGGGAAATTATACTATTTTTGTGCAATTCCTCAAACTTCACATATCCCCATTGGATTTGTATCAAAGCATATAAGAGCTCATAAATATATGGTTGTTGAACATACTGGTCCAATAAATCAAATTTATCAAACTTATGGTCAGATATATGAAGATATTCTTCCTCAAAGTCAATATGTACCTATAAAAAATGAATTTATCCATTTTGAAAAATATGATTATCGATTCCACTGGAATAGAGATTCTTCAATTATTGAAATATGGATACCTATTCAAGATGAAAATATCAATAATATATTTGAATAAGAACGAACTCTATTTGAGTTTGTTTTTTTGTTTGAAAGAAAAAAGTATATATTCAAAGATATATACTCATACGAACTATTCAATTGAACTTATTGATGAATGATGAAACTCTTTCAAGAATTTCACATATTTGATAATCCAATCTGATTTCCACCAGTTTTTAGTTATAGCCCATTGTTCAGGATAATCATCCCATGACCATGTGATTGCCCAAGTTCCATCAGCTTCTTGAGTATCTAAAATAAATTCAGATTCAAATTGACATATCTTTTGATTTTGTTCATAAAAATCACTTGTTTTTGAACTTATAAAAAGGGATGGCTTACATACATATTCAATTGCCCATTTAGAAGTCTCATAAGTGATTATATGCTGAATTTGTTGTGTTAACAATGTCTTGAATTCTTCCATATCTAGAAGTTGTGTGAATTGACATTCTTGCATATATTCATAAAGTTCTACAAAACATGAAACAGTATGCATAGAATCTAATGGAAAATGATCTTGAAAATAACTGTATGCTTCTTGAACAAGTTGACAAGCGAGTTCATAGATATAACTTTCTTTATCAGCATATTTAAGAATAAATCCAATCAAACATGCTGTAGGGTTATATGAAAGGTCTTGTTGAGGCTCATATTCCCACCATGGAGCATGAGGGAAATCATTGTTACTGGTTACAGTGTTCGCCCATGTGTGTCCATTAAAATCTTTTCCAGATGCAAGATATTTAAGAATTCCTAGAACAATAGGATGATTTCTATCTTCTAACTGTATTTCTTTAATGATTTCTGTAGCTACCCATGTTTGAACTGGTGATGAATGAGGATTCCAACAATCAGGTTCTAGTGCATGAGCAAAGCCACCATCTTCATTTTGATATGTAGACAAGGCTTCTAAAACAGCTTCTTTTGAACCGTTTTCAAATAAATATTTCCACCTTGCCATATCAATAGGTCGTGCATTTTTATAAATAAAATCTCTTGCTTTTACATAATGCATATTTATAACCTCCATGAATTCATTATAACATCAAAACAATCTTTTACCATTTAAAATATTGATACCAAGTTCTTTTGCAACAGTCGTTTGTTTGAATGGATTAATCTTTTTAACAATATCATCTTGTTTAAAAAGTGATCCAGTATTTTTAAACCAAAATGTAACATTGGCTTTTACACATTGTTCACGAATATCAAGCACCCAATCATAATTGCATATACGAGCTTCTCGACTTGTTTCACCACCAACCGTGACATGTTCTACCCCATGAAGATAAGCAGTTAAATCAATTGGTCCTAAGAGCGGGGCACAAGCAATAAAACGTCTTTTTATAGGGTAGGATAAAAATAATGGAAGTCTATAATCAGCATTTTCTTGATTTTCAACAGTACAGCCAATATTTACATTTTCATATCCTTCACCCCAATCTGATGGTAGTGAGATAAGAAATCGATCAATTCTTTTTGTGAGAATTAAAAATTCTATATCTGGTCTTTGTTTGATGATGGCCCAAGCTTCTTGACGCCATTCATCGGCTTCAGGAAGAAAGAAGTCAGTTGCAAAACATGTTGCCAATATCTTATTTCCTTTTATATTGTACTCACCTTTTGCATTCATTCTTATAGGCCAATCAAATTGATCTGTCTTTGTGATGGTATTTTGACCATAACGTTTTGCATGTGGTCCATAGTAATAACAGTTTGTGCAACCATCACTTATTTGATAACATCCAGTCCATGGCTCCCAATTCATAACTTGTCTCCTTTTGATATTTCAAATTTTTATAAAGATAAGTATAACTTACTACACTCCTGATGCATCATTCAATTCAAATAAATTCCCTTCAGGATCTCTAAAATATGTACAACGCATACCCCATTCTTCAATAAATTGAGGTTCACCTATAAATGTGACACCAGCTTCTTTTAAACGTAAGTAATCTCCATCTAAGTCAAGGGTAGGAATAACTGCCACAAGCGTATCTGTTGGGGTATCACCATCTGGTTGTTTATAGCCTTGAAACATAGGCATTGCATCACCTAAAAATATAGCAAAGCATGGTGGTGTATCTGAGCTAACTGCAAATGAAGTATAAGGTCCATTTCTATCGCCCCAAACTGGAATTAAACCCATTTTTTGAGTATAAAATTCAAAGCACTCTCCATAATTTTTTCTAACAAGAATACGAACTGTTGTTTCATTAAATTTCATCTCTATAATCTCTCTTTCTATTTGTATGATAGCAATATTATAACTGAATAAATTCTTTTATTTATTGTAAAAATTGGACATATTATTTTAAATGTTTCAGATAAAATTATGACTTCATAAGAAATATTATGTTTTTAGAGATTGCATAATGAATCTATTTGTTCTGTTCAAATTACTATTCCTTAATCTTTATTCTCCATAAATGTCTTCTTGTTTTGACTGCATATTTCAATTCATATGATGATTCACCATTTTTCATTGCAGACATTATGTCTTGAATTTCTTTTTTTATATTCTCTTCATTATCATACCAACCTAAAACTGTTGTATGTTCACCCCAAAATGAATTGCCATCAACACCAAATAAAGCATATTTAGGTTCATTATCTTTAGTTTTAAACATATGTGATGATAATATTTTATAACAGTTCACAATAGACTTTCCATCATAAGAAGAAATGAGAATTCTTCCTGAACAATGATTATCTTGAGATGTATTATTATTGATAATCTCATCAGCCATTAAACTATCTAAAGAGACATTCAGTTGACTTGATAAGATTAATAATTTTTCTACTTCTGGATATCCTATACCTTGTTCCCATTTAGATACTGCTTGACGACTGACATTTAATAATTGAGCAAGTTCTTCCTGTGAAATACCTTTTTTCTTTCTCATTTGTTTGAGATTATCTGCGAATGCCATATTACATTCCTCCATTCTTATTTCTAACATAATTATAATGGAAAAGTATTTATTATTCTACCAACTTAAAATTGCATTTACGCAACTTGAAGTGATAGTGGAATCTTATATGACTATCTTCAGGAAATGAATAGACACTTAAGGTCTATTATGAAGAGATAATCATAATCTTTTTCATTTTATGAAATTATATATGCATTTTTTAATAAACAATGTATACTATGTATATGAAGATTCGTCAAGTGTTGATGAAAGGTGGTGAACTATGTATAAGTCAAAAGGATTAAAAAATATTAGTATTCAAAAAGTAAAAGATTATTTTATTGAAAACAAATATGCAACGAAAAATCAAATTGCTGAAGAGACACATCTATCACATGCAACAATTACCAATATTCTAAAGGAACTTTTAGAAAATCAATTTATTGTCAGAGTTGAAGATTGTGAATCAACAGGGGGCAGAAAAGCGAAGCAATATAAAATTTGTGGTTCATATATGGTATTTGGACTTATTGATTTAAGAGTGCAAAATCAAACGGTTTCTATAGAGTGTAGAATTGTTGATTTAGATTTTGTGATTATAGAAAATATGAAATGTCAGTTTGATACTTTGAATCTCAATGTTTTTACAAACTTGATCCAAGATATAAAAGAAAAACATCATATCCAATATCTAGGGATTTCGATACCTGCTATTGTGACAAATGGGAAAATTGAGAAATCTGATATAGAATCACTTGATGGTGTAGAATTACAAAAGCACATTGAAACAGTTTGTGGTATTCATACAATGATTGAAAATGATGTGAATACAGTTATGTTAGGTTACATACATACTCATGTGATAGAAAGTCAGTCAATTGCTTTTGTTTACCAACCTGATAATCATCATAGTGGGTGTGGTCTCTATATTAATGGTTCTCTTTTATATGGAGCAACACACTTTGCTGGTGAACTTGCTTATTTACCAAATGGAACATTAAAAGAACAAGAAGACATATTAAAAAAAGATCCATTATCATTATTAATCAAACAAGCTGCCAGTATTATTGCAATTATGAATCCTTCGTTAATGATTCTTTATACACCTTGTGTAGAAACGGAAATATTTAAAGCGACTATAAAAAAATATATACCTGTACAGCATTTACCAGAGTTCCAGTTTATTAACGAAATGGAAACATATATTTTTGAAGGATTAGCATCTCTATGTATAGAAAGTTCAAGATATAAAAGAAAGTAAAGAGGAGAAAAAAATGAAAAATTATATCGATTTACACATGCATTCAAAATATTCAGATGATGGTCAGTTTACACCATCAGAGTTGGTTCATCAATGCTTAGAAGCAGGAGTTGAGATTATGGCTATTGCAGATCACAATAGTGTCAAGGCAATTGATGAAGAAATCAAATGTTGTCAAGAAGTAGGTATCAAGTGTATACCAGCAGTAGAAATTGATTGTACATTTGAAGGGGTTAATTTACATGTTGTAGGATATGGCATGGATTATCATCAAGAAGAGATCAAGGCATTAGAAGAAAATGTTCTCAGACAAGAATTAAGTTGTTCAAATCAAAAATTAAAATTAACGAATGCTTTAGGTTTTGATTTAAAAAAAGAAGATTTAGATGCAGTAAGTGATAATGGTGTTTGGACTGGTGAAATGTTTGGAGAAGTCCTTTTAGCAAAAGAAGAATATAAAAACCATGAGTTGTTAAAACCATATCGTGAAGGTGGCAAAAGAAGTGATAATCCATATGTCAATTTCTATTGGGATTTCTATGCTCAAGGAAAACCTTGTTATACTGAAATTGTTTTTCCAACGCTCCAAGAAACAATTGATTTGGTTCATAAATATGGTGGTAAAACTGTATTAGCACATCCGGGTAATAACTTAAAAGATAAGTATGAATTATTTGATGAAATGGTCAAAATAGGAATTGATGGTGTTGAAGCATTTAGTAGTTATCATAGTCAAGAAGCCATTGATTATTTCTATAAGAAAGCGCAAGAATATGATTTGTTAGTGACTTGTGGTAGTGATTATCATGGCAAAACAAAACCCTCTATTCATTTAGGTGATTCAAAGTGTTCAATTGATCAATCTTTGATTGAAGAACAATTAAAAAATAATGGTTTATTATAAGGAGATAATGCGAATATGAGTGTAAAGGTCATTGCGGTAGATATGGATGGAACTTTTTTAACAAGTGATAATCAATATAATAAAGAGAAATTTATGAAGCAATATGAATATATGAAAGAAAATGATATTCATTTTGTTGTTGCAAGTGGGAATCAATATTACCAGCTTCGTTCTTTCTTTCCAGAAATTCAAAAAGAAATCACTTTTATTGCTGAAAATGGTGGGTATATTGTCGATCAAGATAAAGATATATTTGTGGCTCAATTAAAAGAGGAAGAATTAGAACAAGTTCTAGATGCAATTGAACAATATCCTGAAATCAAGAAAATTGTTTGTGGTCAAAAAAGTGCATACATTAATGAGTCTGTAGATGATGATTATTTTGATCGTTTAAATTTCTATTATCCAAGAATGAAACGAGTTGCTCATTTTAAAGATTTAAATGATTCTATTTTTAAAATCTTTTTAAGCTGCAATGAAGATAATTTTGATATGATCTTAAATGAAATGAAAGAAAAAATTGGACATATTATGACACCGGTAGACTGTGGTCATTTTGGGATTGATTTGATTATTCCAGGAATTAATAAAGCTCATGGCATTCAACTATTAATGGAGAGATGGAATATTGCTGATGAGGATGTAATGGCTTTTGGAGATAGCGGTAATGATCAGGAAATGCTTGAACAGGCAACATATAGCTTTGCTATGGCAAATGCTAAAGAATCAGTGAAAGCCATTTCTAAGTATACAATTTCATCAAATAATGATGGTGGCGTTTTAGAAGCTATTGATTGGCTTATCAATAAAGAGAAGATGTTTCAAGACTAATAAATATTAAATTTGACTTATGAGATTGAAAACTTATAAGTCTTTTTTATTGCATTAAATGTGTTAACATCAGTAACATATAAATTGGAAAATTAATAAAAATTTTCATCTTTCTTTTTATATTCATGAATAAGATCAATATCATTAGGGTGTTTTTTGATTTCTAAATCATTAACACTCATCACCAAAAGTAAGATAATATCACTTTTATAAAAAATTATTTTTATGGCGTAATTATAAAATAAGGAAAATCCCAGATACTATCAATATGATCCCAAAGTTTCTTAAACTTTGCTATTTCAGTTTTACGGTTATATATTAAACCTGATTGATCTTTACAATTTGCTAAATAATCGAGACTTTCAGCAAAATAGAAATAATCTTTATCATAACCGACAATAGGAACATAATGCGTAGCATGAGGATTATCATAAGGTTCTTCAATATGGATAAAAACAATCACAGGTGCACCTTTAGCAATTTCAGATTTAAGACCATCAATCGTACCATTCACAATATATTCTGCTTGATACCCTTGACTTTTAAAGAATTCAGTCACTCCATCTGGTCTGACTCCACCACCTGAGAGTTTACCAGGAAAAGTTTCAAATAGTTTTAAGCCTTCTGCTTCTTGGCCGTAGTAACGCAAAAGGTATGCAGATGAAAAAGCTGCACATTCTAAACCGGGTTGATAATCAAAATAATTGTTTGTCTTTACCATATATGAGTCTGGATAGTTTGATATTTGTGATGAATCTTCAGATTTTGTTTTTGGGAGAAGAAGCAAGCAGATAGAAACAATAAATATAATAATAGTACCTAGAATTGCCATTCTTTTCTTCATAGAATATCCTCCATATTATTTTCATCATTATTATAACATAAATCATTTAAAGATATGTTTTTTAGGATAAGCAGCAATAACATAATATGCATAGTATAAATGATTAATAAACCAAAAGGATATTTTTAATAAACAGAAACAAGTATATAAAAATATTTTTTAATTTATTAATTACAGTTATAATGAATTGAAATAAACTTTTAAAAAGATTTTAATTTAAGGATTTTTTAATAATTGATTCTTTATAATGAAGTTGGATAAAGGAGAAAAATTATGTTATTACAAATACTCAAAAAAGATATGATGAAAAGAAAAGGTGTCAATATGATCCTATTTCTCTTTATCACATTATCAACAGTGTTTTTAGCAAGTAGTATTAATAATATTATGATAGTGGGAACAGCAGTTGATTATTATATGAATTATGCTCATGTTCCAGATGTTAATATTGTTATGAATTCTAAAGAGGATCTTGATAAGATTAATAATTGGTTGGATCAAAAAAAGGTCAAGGGAGATATTGATGATTATCAGTATAATAATTTTCTTGAAATATCAGATAAATCAATCACTCTTAAGCAGGATAATCAAACATCAGCTTTTGATAACAAAGGTGCCAGTTTATTCTTGTCAACAGATAATGTTGATTATTGTAAGGTGTTTGATACAGATGGAGAAAAGATAGAACTTCATAATGGAGAAGTTGCTATTTCTGTATCTGTTCAAGAAAGAACTGATCTTCAAATTGGTGATCGTTTGATAATTAATCAAAATGGTGTGAAAAAAGAATTGATGATAAAAGCGATTGTCAAGGATGCTGCTTTTGGAAGTGAAATGGTTGGCATGAGTCGTTTTATGTTAAGTCAACAAGACTATGATGATTATGAAAAAGTGACATCTCAGCTTGGTTTATATTATATCAATTCAGATTTAGGTTCAAAGATTGCAGATCAAATGAATGATGAAGGTTTTAAAGGTATCATGAATACAATTACAGTGGATACGTATAGAATGGTTTATTCTTTTGATATGGTTATGGCTGGATTGCTTATACTCATAGGTATTTGTCTTATTTTAATTGCATTACTTGTGTTGAGATTTACATTGGTGTTCTCATTAGAAGAACAATATCAGGAAATAGGAATATTAAAGGCAATTGGTTTACGTAATTATGCAATCAAAAAATTATATTTGATTAAATATCTTGCGATTGTTACAGTTGGCGCTATAATTGGTGCCTGTATCAGTGTGCCAGTTAGTCAAATAATGATTGATGGAGTTAACAAAAATATGATCATGGCTAATAGTGAATTAAATATTAGTATTAATATTTTATGTGCTTTGTTCATTATTGGATTGGTATTATCTTTCTGTTATTTCTGTACAAGAAAGCTGAATAAAGTTTCAGCCATTACAGCTATTCGTGGGGGTTATACTGGAGAACGATTTCATAGTGGAAGAGGATTGCGTTTATCACGATCTTTGCGTTTATCAGTTCCTCTTTATCTTGGTCTCAATGATATTATGAGTCATATTACTCGCTATGTTGTTTTGATTATTACTTTTTGTATCAGTTTTATTTTAATTACAATTCCATTGAATACAATAAATACAATGAATAGTCCTGAGATGGTTAAAAAGTTTAATCTTGATCCTGATACATCTGTTTGTGTCCGTAAAATAGAAGAAGGTCAAACTGATAAATATAATAATTCTCAAAAGCTTATGAATGGTATCAAAAGAATCCAACAAGAGATGAAAGATAAAGGTTATAATGCTCAGATGACAGCAATACCCATCTATTTTATAACTTATGAAACAAAAGATAAGAATACAAAAAGTAATATCATGTCTCTTCAATATTTAGGAAAAGAACGAACTTATTCAGAATATAGTGATGGAAAAGCACCAGAATTAGAAAATGAGATTGCTTTTTCAAAAGCAATTATGAAAGAAAATTCATGGGTTATTGGTGACTATGTGAGTGCTACAATTAATGGTGAAAAGAAAGATTTTGTGATTACTGCAACATATAGTGATTATATGCAATTAGGAAAAAGTGCCCGATTAAATCCATTAGTGAACTGTGAAAAAGAAATGATGTTTGATTATTGGGCTATTATGGTTGATCTGGATATGGATGAATCACAGAGTGAAGTCGCTGAAATAATGCAAAAAGAATTTCCAGATTATAAATGGGGAACAGTTCAGGAAATTGTGAATCAAAATGTTGGTGGCATTCAAGATATATTAGCACAGTTCTTACTACCAATGACTGGGCTCTTATGTGCGGTTATTATGTTGATTACATTACTGATGGAAAAATTATTTATTACACGTGAAAAAGGTGAAATTGCAATGATGAAGAGTATTGGCTTCACGCAAGCAACAATTAGAAACTGGCAGTTAATGCGTATGATTTTTGTTGTATTGGCTTCAATGGTGATATCTATTCCATTGTCATTATTAAGTAATCAATTTGTATTGAAACCAATCTTTGCGATTATGGGGGCTGATGTTGCTATACAAGTGAATCCTTTAGAAGCTTATTTGATATATCCTGGTGTCTTGCTTATTGGAATTATAATAGCAACTGCCATTGCGACTCGTGGTGTGAGAAAAATTAATATTCGTGAAATGAATAATTTAGAATAGGAGAAGAATAATGGAGAGTTTAAAAGTTTCAAACTTATGTAAAACATATATTGTGAATAAGCGTCAAAATAATGTTTTAAGAAATGTCAATTTAGAAATTAAGAGTGGTGAGATGGTTGCTGTTATGGGGCCATCTGGCTCAGGAAAAACAACATTATTATATACAGTTAGTGGGATGGATGAAGCCAGTGCTGGGAAAGTTGATTTCTTTGGAAAAGAGTTAACCAATCTAAAAGCCAATGAAATGAGTGATTTACGTTTACAAGAGATGGGATTTGTTTTTCAACAGATGTATATGCTGAAAAATTTATCAATTTATGATAATATAATATTACCAGCATATCAAGCATCACATGATCATAAAACATCATCGCGTCATGAAATCAAAGAGCGTGCGAATATGTTAATGCAAAAACTTGGGATTAATGATGTTGCTGATAATGCAGTGACAGAAGTTTCTGGTGGGCAATTGCAACGTGCCTGTATTTGTAGAAGTCTCATCAATCAGCCAAAGATTATCTTTGCAGATGAACCGACTGGCGCTTTAAATAAACAGAATTCTATTGATGTTATGCGTGAACTCACAAACATTAATGCAGAAGGAACAAGCATCATGCTAGTTACGCATGATATGAAAGTGGCTTCACAATGTGAACGTGTATTATATATTGAAGATGAAGATATCAGAGACGAGATTACTTTAGGAAAGTACCAAGTGACTGATGATATGCGCGCTAGAGAAAGAAAACTCAATGACTGGTTAATTAAGATGGGGTGGTAAAACATGGTAGATATTTTACTTGTCGAAGACAATCAAGAGTTAGCAAAATTAATTCAAGCCTTTCTATGTAAGGAAGGCTTTTCCTACTATTATGCATCTTCTGCTGAAGATGCCTTTGTTTGGTTGAAAGTTCATCAGCCACAGGTTATCGTTTTAGATATTATGTTACCTGGAAGTGATGGATATGCATTCTGTCAATCAGTACGTCAAACAAGTGATGTGCCTATTTTCATGATGAGTGCCAAATCAGCAAAATCAGATAAGCTTATGGGCTTTGAGTTAGGGGCAGATGACTATATGGAAAAACCAATTGATCCAGATATTTTGTGTGCCAAAATACGAGCTATTCTGACAAGGCATTCAAAAGATAAACAATCAGACCAAATCATTAATTCAGGTGCTATTCGTATTGATGTTGCTGGACATAAAGTGTATCTTAAAAATAAATTGCTAGATTTGAATGTGAAAGAATATGCATTATTGATGTTATTTATTGAAAATGCTGGAAAGACATTGCATAAAGATTATCTCTTTAATGAGATATGGGGTATGGATAGTGAAAGTGAAAATCAAACATTGACTGTGCATATTAAGATGTTAAGATCTAAGATAGAAAAAGATTCACGGAACCCACAACGTATCCAAACAGTTTGGGGTATCGGTTATCGTTATGAAGAATTATAATCGTATTATCTTTTGTTCAATTATTCTCTATCTTTTTGTCGCTGTTGTTTTAGGCAGTTTTCTTTTTCATTCTGAAAATCAGAGGAACCATTTTTATCGTGTTGAAGCCAATCGCATTCTTTCAACACTCACAGATATTCAATCTATTGAGAATATAAATTTAGATGCTTATGAGACAATTTGGAAGATAGATTTCTTGGATAAAGAAATCAGTAATCAAAATGTTGTCAAAAACTTTTTTCAAGAAGACAATGCCAATAACATTTATATCCAGCCATTTTATATTCATAATGATTTTTTAGGTTATATCAAATTTATATATAAATTGCCTGTTTTCAACATTCAAAAACTGATTCTTATTGCAGAGATATCTTTATTCATTTTAGAATTCTTTGTATTGGTTGTTCTTATATATATGAAAAAGAAATTAGTTGAGCCTTTTCAACGTTTAAGTGAATTACCAATTCAACTAGCAAAAGGTCATTTGAAAGGTCATATTAAGGAAGAGAAAAGCCGTTATTTGGGAAGATTTATGTGGGGAATGGGACAGTTAAAGGATACACTTGATGTGTCTAGACAAAGACAGATTGAACTTATGAAAGAACAAAAGAAGATGTTATTATCTCTTTCGCATGACATTAAGACACCTTTGAATCTAATAAAACTTTATAGCAAAGCATTAGAGGAAGATATTTATACAAACGAACAGGATAAAAGAAATGCAGTGCATCAAATAGGTCAAAAAAGTCAAGAAATTGAAAAGTATGTTGAAGAGATTATTCAATCTTCTCGAGAAGATATATTAGACTTACCTGTTCATAATTCTGAATTTTATCTTCAAGATCTCTTATCCAAAGTGATGAATGTTTATGCAGAACAATGTGCACTTAGACATATAGATTTAAAGCTTGGCGATTTTGAAAATCGTTTACTCAAAGGTGATATTGAAAGATGTCAGGAAGTTTTAGAAAATTTGTTTGAAAATGCTTTTAAATATGGTGATGGTCGTCGGATTGAAGTCTCTTTTTATGAAGAAGATTACTGTCAATTAATACGTTTATTTAGTTCTGGTTCAACAGTCACAGATAATGAGTTTAATCATCTTTTTGAAAGCTTTTTTAGAGGAACAAATGCAAAAGGGATGAAAGGGAGCGGACTTGGATTATATATATGTAAAGAATTAATGCAAAAGATGGATGGGACTATTTTTGCTGAAAAATGTGAGGACGGAATGGCATTTATAATGGTATTGAGATGAGTTAGTTTCTAGAATAGAGAATCTAACTTTTTCTTTCGACTTGACAGCTAATGGTTATTAGCTTACAATAAGGCTAATAAGTATTAGCCAAAGGAGAAATGATAAATGAATGAAGAATTAACAACAAAACAAAAAATCAGAGATCAAGCTTTAAATCTTTTTTCAACCAAAGGTTTTGAAAGTGTAGGTGTTGCTGAGATTGCAAGTGCTGTTGGTATCAAGGCACCATCACTTTATAAACATTATGCTAGCAAACAAATGATTTTAGAAGCCATTGTTGAAGAAATGAATAATCGTTATAACCAATATGTTGCTTCAATGCAAATGGATGGAACTCATGCTCAAAAAGATGTTCATCTCTTTTTAAATATTGATGAAGACCGTTTGGTAGAAATGGGCAAGAGTATGTTTTTGTTCTTTTTACATGATGAATATACCAGTCAATTTCGCAAACTGTTAACCATTGAACAATTTCATAATCACGACTTAGGACAAATGCTGAAGCAGCAATATATGATTGAACCTTTACTTTATCAAGAAGTCATTTTTGGACGATTAATTCATACTCAACTTTTTAAGTCTTTAGATTCACAGATAACAGCATTACACTTTTATGCACCATTACGTCTTTTGATGGAATTATGTGATGTTGAACCAGAGAAAGAACCTGAAGCGCTTGTTATGTTAGAGAGACACATTCGTCAATTTAATCATATCTATCAATCTGAAAGTAGGTCATGATATGAACGTAACAATTATTCATGGACAAAATCATCAAGAGTCATCTTATCATGCTGGACGATTTTTAGTGAATCAATTCAATGATGTAGAAGAATTACATGAGTTCTTTTTACCAGATGATTTACCCGTCTTTTGCATAGGATGTTATCGTTGTATGCATGAAGGTGAGGAATATTGTCCTCATTATCAATATTTAAAACCCATAACACAAGCGATTGAATCATCAGACTTATTAATCTTTACAACACCAGTCTACTGTTTCCATGTTTCAGCACCTATGAAGACTTTGTTAGATCATTATTTTACATGGTGGGATAGTCATCGTCCAAAAGCAACAATGTACAACAAACAAGCTGTTATTATTTCATCTGGTGCTGGAGCAGGGATGAAAAGTGCTATCCAGGATATTAAAACAAGTCTATCCCACTGGGGAATTTCAAATATAAAAATATGTGGATTTCGTTCACAAGCAATCCATTGGAGTGATGTCAATCAAAAGAATAAACACAATGTCCAACAAAAATTAATAAAGATAGCCAATTCTTTAAAACAGCCACCACATCCTCAAATCAAAACAAAAGCAATGTTTATGATCATGCGCGTTACACAATTAAAGAAATGGTCAGCTTGTCAAAAGGATTATGATTATTGGCAAGAACAGGGGTGGCTAGGTAAAAAAAGGCCATGGAAATCATATGAATAGAATACGTGTTTTGACTTCTGGAACGCTATTTCTTTTTTCTTTATATTGTTTGTTTTTTAATCATACATTACCGTTTTCATTATCTATTGAAATCTATATGATTGCTTTTATTTATTTTGCATTTTTTCCTATTAAAGATATGCTTTCTTTTGCAAATCTATCTTTATATAAAGGAAGACAATTTGAAAAGAATTATATTCCTAATCCAGAACTTCAACAGCAGGAGTTTATAAAGATGAAACGTCGCTATGACTATCGAGCTATCTCTGTTTTTCTTTTTTGGATTTTGTTTATGGCTGTACCAGGCAGTTTATATCTGTTAGGATATATTGAAAAAATATGGATATTTGTGTTTTTTGCACTTTCAAACTTTTCTGTTTTCTTTGCTATATTTGGCTGGTGTCCATTCAATTCGATTTTTATTAGGCCTGATTGTTGTATGGAATGTCGTATCTATAATTGGGATTCATTTTTTCAATACAGTTTTCTTATCTTTATTCCCAATGTCATGACAGTTACTCTTTTTATATTAGGTGTTCTTTCTCTTATTGAATGGGAAGTTACCTATGCTAAATATCCAGAGAGGTTTTATAAGATGAGTAATGCTCATTTAATATGTGAACATTGTGATTTGGATGCCTGTCGCCAACACAAAAAGAAAATGTTTCATAAAACTCTCAAAGCAGAATATGATCAAGATAAAAAGAGAAGAGATAATTAATTATATAAAAACGCATCTATGAACTGATTTCAGCGATGCGTTTTTAAATAAAAGTTATCTTTTGATTATGATTTTTGCATAATATTGATAATATTATTGAAAATATTCTTACCATTCATTAATCCGTAGTCTTTCATTGATATTTCAATAACGGGAATAGGTGAAACTCTTTTTTCTATTTGTTTTTTTGCATATTTGACTTGAGGAGCAATCAAAATAACATCAACATCTTTTGTTTCTGCTTCAATTTCATTGACACCTTTTGCCCAAATATGAATTTGAATACCTTGCTTGTTAGCTTCATCTATCATTTTATTAACAAGTAGGCTTGTAGACATAGCGGCGCTACAACATAATGCAATATTTAACATTCTCCTCACCTCACGATATTTAGTATAACCATTATATCATATGTTATTTCATAAATTGTGATTTTACTGTTTTAGTAAGAAGTCTATTTTGTCAATCATATCATATTTTTATTTTCACTTATTGAAATTTGTAAGAAAATGAAATAAATGTATTTATAATAAAGGAGAAGTTCTGTATAATATTCAGGTATTTGTAGGGGAGGGAAATATATGAAGAAAGATATGACAAATGGCAGTCCATGGAAACTCATTATTGCTTTTGGAATTCCATTGGTTATTGGAAATATTTTCCAACAGTTTTATAATATGGTAGATAGTATTATTGTTGGAAAATATGTTGGAAAGGTTGCTTTGGCAGCAGTTGGGTCAACTGGCTCATTAAACTTTATGATTATTGGATTTGGTATTGGAATTTGTAGTGGGTTTGGGATTCCCATAGCCCAGAGTTTTGGTGGCAAAAAAATCAAACAAATGAAAGAATATATTATCAATGCATTTTATCTTTGTACAATCATCACAATTGTCATGACAATTGTGACAGTATTATTGTTACCTAAGATTTTAACATGGATGCAAACACCAAGTAATATTTATGACCAAGCCTATGATTATATTGTAGTGATTTTCTTGGGTTTATTTGCAACAATGATTTACAATATGTTAGCGAGTATTTTACGTGCAATTGGGGATTCAAAAACACCATTGTATTTTTTGATTTTATCATCGGTTATTAATATTGCTTTAGATTTATATTTTATTACACAGTTGAATATGGGAGCTGCTGGTGCTGCTTATGCAACAGTCATTGCCCAGTTTATTTCGGGAATTGCTTGTTATGTTTATATGAAAAAGAAAACAGATATTCTGACTTTTGAACATGATGAAAAAAGATTTCAAAAAATTCATTGTTTGAAATTATTGCAATTAGGATTACCAATGGCTATGCAGTTTTCAATAACAGCAATTGGAAGTGTAGTCATTCAATCTGCTGTGAATACTTTAGGTTCTGATGTTGTGGCTGCTGTGACAGCCGCTATTAAAATTTCCATTATGTTAACACAGCCATTGGAGACTCTAGGCTTAACAATGGCTACATATGGTGGACAAAATCTAGGAGCCTATAAAATTGAACGTATTTTTCAAGGTTTAAAGGTAAGTTGCATTATTGGTGCTATTTATTGTGTATTTGCGTTTATCTTTGTATATTTGACATCGGATTATTTATCCTTATTATTTATAGATGCTAGTGAAACAGCTATTATAGCGGATATTAAGCAGTATCTTTTATATAATTCATCTTGTTATTATATCTTAAGTATTTTATTTATTTTAAGAAATCTATTACAAGGTTTAGGTTATAGTTTCTTGGCGATGTTCGGTGGAGTTGCTGAAATGATTGCACGATGCATTGTTGCCTTTTGCTTTGTTGGTATGCTTGGTTTTAGTGCTATCTGTTTTGCGAATCCATTGGCTTGGATTTTCGCTGATGTTGTATTTGTAGCAGGATGGTTATATAAACGAAAAGAATTAAAATTAATGGTGAATCAAAAAGATGAATTTATTGAAATGAATTCATAAATATCTCAAGAAGAGGAGGTGAGAATATGCGAAAATGTGTGATAGGAACATTAGCTCATGTCGATGCTGGAAAAACAACCCTAACAGAAAGTCTATTGTATTTAGCAGGAAGTATACGTAAATTGGGTCGCGTTGATCATGGTGATGCATTCTTGGATTATGATTCGCAGGAGCGTGTTCGAGGCATTACCATCTTTTCTAAACAATCTCTATTACGATATAAAGATGTGGATATGACCTTGATTGATACACCGGGTCATGTTGATTTTTCAGCTGAAATGGAAAGAACATTACAAATCTTAGATTATGCAATCATTGTAATTAGTGGTTTAGATGGTGTTCAAGCACATACAGAAACCATTTGGAATCTCTTAAACGCATATCATATCCCAACTTTCTTATTTATTAATAAAATGGATATTTCACATTATGAAAAAAGTGATTTAATGAAAGATTTAAAAGAGAAGTTGGATGAAAGATGTGTTGATTTGACTTCGCAAGATGATTTTTATGAGGATATTGCGTTATGTGATGATATGCTTTTAGACTATTATCTTGAACATCAAACATTAACAAATTCAATGATTCAAGATGCTGTTGAAAATAGAAAAGTTTTTCCTTGTTTTTTTGGTTCAGCTTTAAAAATGAAAGAAGTTGATTCTTTTTTAGAAGCTCTCACTCTTTATACAAAAGAAAAAAGGTATCCAGATGAATTTGGTGCAAAAGTCTATAAGATTACAAGAGATGAACAAGGACAACGCTTAACACATTTAAAAATAACTGGTGGGATTCTGCATGTAAAGGCTCAGTTGGGTGAGCATAAGGTCGATCAAATTCGAAAGTATTCTGGTTATAAATATACAGTAGAAAATACTGTTTATGCTGGTGATATATGTGCAGTCAAAGGTTTAAAAACAATTCAAGCTGGTGATGGATTGGGATTTGAAGACAATGCTTTACAACCTCATCTGACTCCTTATATGAATTATCGGATTGTCTTGCCATCAGATTGTGACCGTTTTGAAGCCATTTCTCAGATACGTCAATTATCAGAAGAAGATCCCCAACTACATATGACATATCATGAAGACACACAAGATCTGACAGTGCAATTTATGGGTGAGATTCAAATTGATGTTTTAAAGAAAATGATTGAAGAAAGATTTCATCTTCATGTTGAATTTGATCAGGGACGGATTATTTATAAAGAAACAATCTTGGAAACAGTCGAAGGAATTGGTCATTTTGAACCGTTACGTCATTATGCAGAAGTTCATCTTTTATTAGAACCTGCTCAGCGAGGAAGTGGATTGCAATTTTCAATCAATTGTTCAGAAGATATGCTAGATAAACATTGGCAAAGATTAATTTTGACACATCTTGAAGAAAAGGAACACATTGGCGTTCTTGCTGGTTTTCCTATCACAGATATGAAAGTCACATTGTTGGCAGGTAAAGCTCATCAAAAACATACTGAAGGTGGAGATTTTAGACAGGCAACTTATCGTGCTTTAAGACAAGGGTTGAAAACAGCTCGTTGCCAATTATTAGAGCCTTATTATCAATTTCGCTTGGATATCCCCTCTGCTTATTTAAGCAAAGCTATTTATGATATAGAATCTATGAATGGTGAATTTATCTTGCCAGCAACAACAGGTCAAAATATTGTGATAGAAGGAAAAGCACCTGTTGCAAAGATGAAAGATTATCAATTAGCAGTTACACAATATACCAAAGGAAAAGGTCGTTTGTATTGTTTTCTTAAAGGTTATGAACCTTGTCTAAACCAAGATGAAGTGATTCATCAAATTCAATATGATAGTGAAAAGGATATGAATAATCCAACTGGATCTGTTTTTTGCTCACATGGGGCTGGTTTTTATGTGAAATGGAATGAAGTTAAAAATTATATGCATATAGATTTTCAATATCAACCTCAAGTTTCTCAAGAATATCAAAAAGAAATTTATTCATCTTCTCTTGATGGTGACGAAGAATTAGAAGCCATCTTTACACGAACATATGGAGAAATGAAACGTTATACATTTCATGATTTTCAATCTGACTCAAAAGAATATATGCCTTCAATGACTTCACAACCAAAATCTGAATGCTTGTTAGTAGATGGCTATAATATTATTCATGCATGGCCTGAATTAAAGGCATTAGCTGTGGATAATTTGGAAGGAGCAAGATTTCGTTTACTGGATATGATGTGTAATTATCAAGGCTATAAGAAGTGTTTGTTGATTGTTGTATTTGATGCATATAAAGTCAAACAAAATCTAGGAACAAGTGAACAATATCATAATATTCATGTTGTTTATACAAAAGAGTCTCAAACCGCAGATATGTATATAGAACGTGTCACACATGAAATGGCTAGTCAATATCATATGACTGTAGCAACTTCTGATGCCTTAGAACAACTCATTATAACTGGTGCAGGAGCTTATCGGATGTCAGCACGTGAATTAAAACAAGATTTGGAAAGATTAAATCGAGAGAAACAATCCAATTATTCTTCTCAACAGCCAAAAAGTCATAATTATCTTTTAGAAGATATTCGTAATTTTAAAAATGAGTAAATATAAAGTTTATATAAATATTATGTTAAGAATATGTAAAGTGTATATACTTCAAATAAAGAGTGTACTATAATATCTTAAATTTGGAGGGCTTTAATAATGGAAAATACACATGCATATCAAACACATGGTTTAAATACAAATGAAGTTCAAGAAAGAAAAGATGCTGGAAAACAAAATGGCATAAGTCAACCAGCTAGTAAAACTTATTATCAAATATTAAAAGATAATATTTTTACACTTTTTAATCTCTTGAACTTTTTCATCTTTGTTGCATTAATGATGGTTGAAGCATGGTCAAATCTTGTGTTCATGGCTATTATTATAGCGAATGCTGGGATTGGAATTTTACAAGAAATGAATGCGAAAAGACTGGTTGATAAACTTTCTATTTTGACCAAGCCAACTATCCATGTTATGCGTGATGGGCATAAGCAGGTGGTTGATATTCAAGATATTGTTTTAGATGATTTGTTAATTCTAGAAAGTGGAGATCAGGTATGTAATGATGCAGTTGTTGTCTTTGGAAGTATAGAAGCAAATGAGTCTTTATTAACTGGTGAATCTGATCCAATCCATAAGCATCAGGATGCTCATCTTTTATCAGGAAGTAGTGTTATATCTGGGAAATGTTATGCAAGGGTTGAAAAGGTTGGTAAAGATAATTATGCAACAACACTCATTCAACAAGCACAAGTGTCCAAAGAACAAAATTCTGAATTAATGGATTCTATGAATCGTGTGACACGAATAACCACTTTTATGATTATCCCTTTAGGAATTATTCTTTTTATAGAGGCATTGTGGTTACGTGATGATACATTATTGACAGCAGTTGTTTCTTCTTCAGCTGCATTGCTTGGAATGTTGCCAAAAGGACTGGTATTGCTGACGAGTGTTTCATTAGCAAATGGGGTTACACGATTGGCGAAACGTCAAGTTCTTGTACAGGATTTATATTCTTTAGAAACATTATCTCATGTTGATGTTTTATGTTTGGATAAAACAGGAACGATTACAGATGGCCATATGAAAGTTGAACATATGTTTACATATGGTGTTATCTCACATTTACCAAATAAAGAAATCATGGGATCTTATTTACGTTTTAGTGATGATAATAATGTTACATTTCAAGCCATGGATCATTATTTTCAAAAAAATCAAATCTTAAATCCTCTTCAAAAGATTCCTTTTTCATCATTACGTAAATGGAGTGCAATTGAATTTGAAAGTTTTGGAACAGTTGTCGTAGGTGCAACCGAAAAAATAATGAAACATAATTTACCAATTGAAATCAACGAATATATTCAGCAAGGAATGCGAGCAATTGCAGTTGGTTTTACGAAAGAGAGTGTTTTTGATGATCAGCCTTTGCCAGAACTCCAAACTTTAATGGTCTTGATTTTATCAGATAATATGAGAAAAAATACCAAAGAAACACTGGATTACTTCCATAAAGAAGGTATTGATACAAAGATTATTTCAGGTGACCATGTTGAAACAGTTGCTGCAATTGCTAAAAAAGCAGGAGTTAAAAATTATGAAAAATTTATAGATATGTCAACTGTTACAGATGAAGAAATCAGTACAGTTGTTGAAGATTATACAATCTTTGGAAGGGTTACGCCTTTTCAAAAGAAGCGTATTGTAGAAGAACTGCAAAAGGGTGGACATCATGTGGCTATGACTGGTGATGGCGTTAATGATTTATTGGCTCTCAAAGAAGCAGATTGTTCTATCGCCATTGCTGATGGAAGTGATGCTTCTAAACAAATTTCCCAAGTTGTTTTATTAAATAGTGATTTTACATGTTTGCCAGATGTTCTTTTAGAAGGTCGTAAGGTTGTGAATAATGTAACACGTGTTGCAGGCGTTTTCTTTATCAAAACAATTTATACAATCCTTTTATCAATCATTTGTGTCTTTACAAATACACCTTTTCCTTTTATACCATTGCAGATTACTCTCATCGATTTATTTATTGAAGCAATGCCTTCTTTCTTGACAATGTTTGAGTCTGATACAAGAAAGATTAAGGGGGCTTTCTTACCACAAGTCTTTACAAAGGCTTTACCAAATGGTATAAGTATTATCATTTGTTTTATGCTTGTTATGATGTTTTATCCAAGATTCTCATTTGATTATTTAGAAGCTGTAACAATTATGTATATTGTCTTAGGTGTTGTCAGTATGGTTGCAGTCATTCGTTCATGTATTCCATTTACCAATTTAAGAGTCATTGTATGTACTCTTATGATTTTGGGTTTTATCAGTGCAGTCGTTGTAGGAGCAGGACATCTTAATCTTGCAGTCATAACACAACGTATAGGGATTTATGCTATTGGTGTAAGTTTTATTGGGCTGGTTATTGAAAGGCTTTTCTATTCATATATTAAGAAGAACCAAACACCGCTTCAGGCTATTCCATATATATCTAAATAACTTAGCATTTTTGCTAAGTTTTTTTTGTTTTCATGTTGATACAATAAGATTGTAGAATAATGTTGCTTATGATATAATAATGTCGTTTTTAAGCACAATGGAAATAAAAGGAAATTTGTTTTTTTGTTCAAAGAAAGGATGTTTTTTCAATTGATTGATTATTGAAAAACTTTTTTGTGTGTGGGAATGATGAAAAATATTTTTATAACTGGAGATCGTCAAATTGGAAAGTCAACGCTACTTAATCATATTCTATCTGAGTGTCAAAAAGAATATGTAGGGTATCGAACACTCCCTGATCAAAAGGTATCAATTGGCTATACATATGTGATGCAAGATATAACAACTCAAGAGACGATGTCTATATCTTATTATGATGGAAATAGAATGATGGGAATACCTGAAACCTTTTCTAATTTAGGTGTCAGGTGTTTAAAACATGCTTTAAAATCTTCATGTGAAATCGTTGTCCTTGATGAATTAGGACGTTTTGAACAGGAAAATCTAGATTTTATTGAATCTGTTTATGATTTATTAGATAGTGAAAAATGGGTGATTGCTGTTCTTAAAAATGAACCTATTTCTTATCTTTTACAGATGAAACAAAGAGAAGATTGTCAGTTATATGATTTGAATACTCTTTCATTTGAACAAGCAGAACAAATGATTATTTCTGAAATAAAAATGAAGGGAGAAGAGGATGAATAAGAGATTATTCAAAAAGTTAGTCAGTTTGTTAATATGTATAGCAGTGTTTATATCTTTAATGGGGTGTTCTTCCAATCAAGATGCTAAGCAATCACAAATTGAGTTAATAGATCAAGCTGGAAGAACAGTCACTTTAGAGCAGCCAGCTCAAAAAATTGTGAGTTGTTACTATATTACAACATATGCAACTTTGTCTTTGGGTATCAGTGATAGACTTGTCGGAATTGAAAAGAAAGCAAATTCTAGACCAATTTATAAAATGGCTAATGGGAAATTACTGGATTTAAAACAAGTGGGAAGTTTAAAGGAATTGAATATAGAAGCTATTGCTGAATTGAAACCTGATTTGGTTTTGATGCCATTAAAATTAAAAGAGAAAGCTCAAATATTAACGGACTTAGGCATTCAGGTTTTGATTGTGAATCCTGAAACACATGAACAATTGGTAGAAATGTTAAAACTGATTGGAAAAGCATGTGGAGTAGAAGAGAAAGCAAAAGAATTAACAGATTATTATCAAAAACAAAAGGATAAAATGGCAAAGACATCCAATCAAAAGACACAAAGTGTTTATATGGGAAGCAATTCTGCTTATCTAGAAACAGCACCTGGAACAATGTATCAAAGTATTTTAATTGAAACAGCTGGTGGAAAAAATGTTGCTGAAGAATTAGATGGAAATTATTGGACACAAGTATCTTATGAAACATTATTAAAAATGAATCCAGATATGATTGTGATTCCATCAGGAGCAAGTTATTCTGTTCAAGATGTCTTGAATGATTCACAATTAAAATCATTAAAAGCTATTCAAGAGAAGAATGTTTATCAAATGCCAAAAGGAATTGAAGAGTGGGATTCACCAATTCCTTCAGGAATCTTAGGAACGATGTGGTTATATAGTTTATTGCATCATGATATCTATCCATATGATGCATTTATCAAAGATGTTCAAGATTTCTATAAGACATTTTATGGGTTTGATATTGATGAAAGTTTATTAAAGAATTCATGAAATCAAAACGTTTATTATTTTTAATGATGATTTTGTTATTGGTGATGACTTTTTGTCTTTCTTTAACAGTGGGAAGTTATTCTTTATCACTATCTGAAATTGGCTGTTTATTAGTTGGGCAATCAAATGATATGATGGCACAACAAGTTTTCTTTAACTTACGTATTCCACGTATTGTGATGGGTGTCTTAGCTGGTCTTGTTTTAGGGATTGCTGGTGGTGTTTATCAACTTATTTTTAGGAATCCTTTGGCATCACCTGATTTGACTGGTGTTGCTTCAGGAGCCAGTTTTGGCGCTGCTTTGATGATTGTTATAGGAGCAAACAGTGCAATAGAGATGATGTTTGGTGCCTTTGTTATGGGGATTGTTTCTCTTTTTTTTGTTATGTTCCTTGTCAAAATGACTGGTGTTCAACGCACAACAACTTATATTCTTGCTGGTATTGTTATATCTGCTTTGGCAGATGCTGGAATCATGATTTTTAAGTATATGGCTGATCCTATAAGTGAATTAGCAACTATAGAATTCTGGACAATGGGCAGTTTGGCATCTATTACCTTGAGTAAGATGCTGATTGCGCTTATAAGTATTGTGATTCCACTTGCTTTTCTTTTATTATGTCACCGTCAAATTGTGATGTTGTCATTGGGGGATGAAAATGCCAGATACTTAGGACTCAATGCCAGTGCATTAAGAATCATTGTCCTTTTATTAACAACTTGGATGGTTGCCTCCATTGTTTCTATAACAGGAGTCATTTCTTTTGTAGGATTGATTGCTCCACACATTGCTTATCTTATTTTACATAGGCGAACAAAATATTTTTTACTGATGAGTGGCTTCATTGGGGCTTTCATCATTATGGTGGGTGATATGCTTTCAAGGAGTCTTGTTCCAGGAGCTGAATTACCATTAAGTATTCTCACGATTTTCTTTGCTGTACCAGTCCTTATTTTTTTGATGTGGAAACAAAGAGGACAGATTCTATGAAGGAATTATTAGAAGTTAAAAACTTATCAGTTTCTTATCAGCAAAAAGTTGTGAGTGATGTTTCCATGACTTTACATCGTCAAGAAATTGTGGGACTGATTGGACAAAATGGTTGTGGAAAATCAACATTACTTAAAGGTATTATAGGTGGTCTGGTTTCAACACAAGGACAAGTGTATGTCAGTGGACAGGACTACTTTGCAATGAATATAAAAATGCGTGCTCAAAATATAGCTATGATGACACAAAGGTGTGAAGTGATAGAGGGGTTTACAGTCAGTGAAATGATTGAACTTGGTGGGTATGCATCTTCTCGTTTTTTTGATTCACATATTGATGAAGAACGGATTATGCAAATTGCTAAAGAGTTTCAAATTGCTGATTTATTAGATGAAGACTATACAAAGTTAAGTGAAGGACAAAAGCAATTGGTTCAACTGGCAAGATTAACCAGACAAAATACACCTGTACTCTTGTTAGATGAACCTGATAGTGCTTTAGATTTTGAAAATCGTCATCATATCTTCCAATTGATTCAAAAGCTGATTAAAGAACAAGAAAAAACAGGTTTCATAGTTTTACATGATCCACTTTACGCTTTTATGTATTGTGATCGGATTTTATTAATGAAGGATGGGAGAATCATTGATGAAATCATACCACTACAGGAAACATGTGAGATCATGACTTATAAGATGCAAAATCTTTATCCTCAAATGATTATTCAAAGGGATCAAGATTATCAACAATTTTATTGTTTAACAAAATAAGAAAGGATTTATATATATGAAAACAAATACAAATCAAGAGAATTCAACACCTTATGATTTTGAAGGAATGATACCTTTAAAACAAGCTATACCATTAGGTTTACAACATGTACTTGCGATGTTTGTTGGCAACCTTACACCTATTTTAATTATTACAAGTGCTTGTGCAGCGATGAGTGATGCGGAGCAATTTGCAGCAATTCAAGTTTCATTATTACAAAATGCAATGTTAATTGCTGGCGTTGTGACTTTAATTCAATTGTTTGCAGTCGGACCAGTAGGTGGAAAGGTTCCAATTATTATGGGAACAAGTTCTGGTTTTATTGGGGTTTTTCAAAGTGTTGCAAAAGTGATGGGTGGCGGTATCTTAGGATATGCTGCTATTATGGGAGCATCTATCATTGGTGGTTTATTTGAAGGGGTTTTAGGTTTTTTATTAAAACCACTTCGTCGTTTCTTTCCTGCTGTTGTGACAGGGACTGTTGTTTTATCAATTGGGCTTTCATTAATTAGTGTTGGTGTGGGTTCTTTCGGTGGAGGAAGTAATGCAAAAGACTATGGTTCTATTGAAAATTTATTGGTTGCATTAGCAGTTTTAGTGATTATCTTGGTTTTAAAACATGTGACAAAAGGAATGATGAGTTCATCATGTATCTTAATTGGTATTATTTGTGGTTATATTATTTGTAGTCTGATGCCAATGTTTTTATCTACAACTGGTGTCAGTGCAGAAGGAACTGAATTTGTGAAGTCATGGGTGATTAATTGGGATGCTGTTGCCCAAGCCAAATGGTTTGCTATTCCAGAATTTATGCCTGTCACTCCAGTTTTTGATTTACGTGCGATCTTACCAGTTCTGATTATGTTTATTGTCACTGCAGTAGAAACTGTTGGTGATATTTCTGGTGTTATTGAAGGTGGTATGGGACGTGAAGCAACAGATGAAGAATTATCTGGCGGTGTCATTTGTGATGGAATTGGTTCAAGTTTAGCAGCTGTTTTTGGTGTTTTACCAAATACTTCATTTAGTCAAAATGTTGGTTTGGTCACAATGACAAAGATTGTGAATCGTTTTGCACTTGCTTGTGGGGCTATCTTCTTAATCTTATGTGGATTGTTTCCTAAATTAGCGGCTTTAATTTCAATTATGCCTCAAAGTGTATTGGGTGGGGCAGCAGTCATTATGTTCTCATCTATTGTGATGAGTGGTATTCAATTGATTACAAAAGAACCATTGAATGCTCGTCGTATGACAATTGTGTCAGTGGCTTTAGGATTGGGCTATGGATTAGGTGCGAATAGTGCTGTTTTAGCTGGTTTACCAGAAGCTGTTCAAATGATTTTTGGTGGCTCTGGAATTGTTCCAGCAGCATTGGTTGCGATTATTTTAAATATTTGTTTACCAAAAGATAAAGAAGTTGATAAAATATAAAACGATTATGAAAACAATAGAATGTCAGTATTGTGATGAAATATCGATATATCATCTAGAAGCAAATTTTATGATATTTTGTCCAAAATGCAAAAGACGAATATATCTAGAATGTGAGTATGGGTATGGGCCTGTTACACCCTGTTCTATTTTACTTGGGAGTGAAAAGATAGGGGAAGTCGTAGTTAATGATAAAAACCAATATAGACTTGATATTAATGGCAAACAGACCCTGTTGAAAAAGACCTATTTAGAAGCTTTAGAGGAAGCAACTGTAATCATAAGAAAAATGTTAAATCCAAAATATCTAGAACAAAAAGATGATTTGTTTGAAATGAAAAGTAAAGGTGGGTTCTTGAGTTTTTATGGGGATCCATTTGGGAGACCTGGCGATAATTTTCATGAAGTGACAGACTGTTCATTTCATGATTGTCTATTGGAAATTCTATTTAGAGAGGGAGAGCGTTTAATTATTGTTGGACCTGAAGGAATTGTAAATAAAAAACATGAATTGATAATTCAAAAAGCACAGATCATTAAATGGAGCTGGATTCCTTATGGTTGTACAGAAAAAAGAGTTCAGAAAATTTCATATGAATGCCAAGATGGTAAGGTTTATAAAAAAACTTCTCATGGAGAACAATTATTAGAAAAAAAATCTCCTTATGCAGTTGTTATGAGATGATTTTAAATAGAAATGGATTGTAGATGTTTTATATATTTGACTTAATACAAAAATCAATTATTTATAAAATATAAAAAAAGGAGGTATTGTCTTGCTTGATATCAAAAAATATGTCAAAGTTCAAAGTCTTGAAGAAGCTTATGAACTTTGTCAAAATCGTAAGAATATTATTATTGGTGGTATGCTTTGGTTAAAAATGCAAAATAGAAGTGTTGATACAGCAATTGATCTTTGTGATTTGAATTTGAATCATATTGAGGATAAAGGGGACGAAATTCATATTGGTGCAATGGTGACATTACGCCAATTAGAATCAAATCCAATTCTTCATCAATATACACATGGAGCTATGAAAGAAAGTGTTCACAATATTGTTGGTGTTCAATTTAGAAATCTTGCGACTGTTGGTGGAAGTTTATTTGGACGTTATGGTTTTTCAGATGTATTGACAATGTTTATGGCTTTGGATGCTTATGTTGAACTTTATCATGGTGGAATTGTATCAATTCAAGAGTTTGCGACAATGCGTCCAACTCCAGATGTCTTGGTGAGAGTCATTATTAAGAAATCGCCTCTCCGTGTTGTTTATATGTCACAACGCAATACAAAAACTGACTTTCCTGTTTTAACGTGTGCAGTGAGTCAGATAGAAACTACTTATACATGTACAATTGGTGCTCGTCCTTTAAAGGCTGTAACTTTTAAAGATGAAAATCATTTTTTAGATTCATCTTTAAGTGATGAAAGTATTCAAGCGTTTGCTAATGATATTGCTAAAAAATTAGTTTTAGGATCTAATCTCAGAGGGAGTGCTGATTATCGTCGCCGTATTGCAAAAGTCTTAATGAAACGTGCTTTGACAGCGTTAAGGGAGGAGAATCATCATGCTTATTAAAATGAATTTAAATGGAAAAGATATTGAAGCTTTGATTGAACCAGATATGTTATTGATTGATTTCTTACGCTCTCAAGGGTGTTTAAGCGTCAAACGTGGATGTGATACAAGTAATTGTGGTTTATGTACAGTTTTAGCTGATGACAAACCTATTCTATCATGTAGTGTTTTGGCTGCTAGAATGGATGGTCATCAAATAATCACATTAGAAGGAATGCAGGAAGAAGCTCAAAGGTTAGCTGAATTTATTGCTGATCAGGGGGCTGAACAATGTGGTTTCTGTAATCCTGGAATGATGATGAATGCAATTGCTCTTTTAAAAGAAAATCCTTATCCTAGTGATGAAGATATTTTAGATTATTTAGCAGGAAATTTATGTCGCTGTTCTGGTTATGAGGGGCAATTACGTGGTATGAAAGCTTATATTGCTTATCTTGAACAAGGAAAGGAGAACTCATGATGAAAAAAACTTTCCAGCAGGTAAATAAACCTGTTCGTAAAAAAGATGCTATGAATTTATTATTGGGGAAACCAGCATATGTTGATGATGTGACACCAACAGATTGTCTTGTTGTGAAAGTTTTACGTTCTCCTCATGCTCATGCACTCATTGAAGATATTGATGTTGAAACGGCTAAACAAGTAGATGGTATTGAAGCTATCTATACTTATCATGATGTTCCTCAAAAACGTTTTACGATGGCTGGACAAACATATCCTGAACCAAGTCCATATGATCGTTTGATTTTAGATCAAAGAGTCCGTTTTGTTGGTGATGCGGTTGCGATTATTGCGGGAGTCAATGAAAAGAGCGTTGATCAGGCTATGAAACTTATCAAGGTTAAATATCAAGTCTTAGAAGCTGTTTTAGATATACATACTGCAAAAGATAATAAAGTTTTGGTTCATCCAGAAGACAATTGGAAAGCATTATGCCCAGTAGGGGCAGATAATCAACGTAATCTTTGTGCAAGTGATTCTAGTGTTGAGGGAGATTTAGAAGGTGTTTTCTCAACTTGTGATGAAGTGATGGAAAGAACTTATCATACCCGTGCGAATCAACAGGCCATGATGGAAACTTTTAGAACATATTGCGAAATTGATCCTTTTGGTCGTTTACATGTTATCAGTTCAACACAGATTGTCTTCCATGTTCGTCGTATTTTGGCTCATGCATTAGATATTCCTAAATCTCAGATTCATGTTGAAAAACCAAGAATTGGTGGTGGATTTGGAGCAAAACAAACAGTCGTTGCTGAAGTTTATCCAGCATTTGTCACTTGGATGACAAAGAAATCATCAAAGATGATATACTCACGTACAGAAACTCAAATTGCAGCAACGCCACGTCATGAGATGGAAGTGACAGTACGTATTGGTGCTATGAATGATGGAACAATTCGTGCGATTGATGTTTATACATTATCTAATACTGGTGCTTTTGGTGAACATGGTCCAACAACAGTTGGATTATCAGGGCATAAATCCATACCACTTTACAACAATCATCTAGAAGCTTATCGTTTTGCTTATGATGTTGTTTATACCAACTGTCAGGCAGCAGGAGCTTATCGTGGATATGGGGCAACACAGGGAATTTTTGCAGTCGAATCTGCAGTTAATGAACTGGCATCACGTCTAGGTATAGATGCAGTCGCTATTCGTGAAAAAAACATGGTTAAAGAGGGACAGGAGATGTCTGCTTATTATCATGAAGTCACAAAGAGTTGTGCTTTGAATCGCTGCATGGATCGTGCTCAAGAATTATTTGACTGGAAAAATAAATCAAAGCCTAGAATGATGCCAAATGGCAAAATTCGTAGTAGTGGTGTTGCGATGGCTATGCAAGGTTCAGGAATTTCTGGTGTTGATGTTGGTTCAGCAACGATTAAATTAAATGATGATGGTTTTTATGCATTAACAATTGGAGCCGCAGATATGGGAACCGGGTGTGATACAATTTTGGCTCAAATGGCTGCCGAATGTTTAGAATGTGATGTTGAGAATGTGATTGTCTTTGGAGCAGATTCTGATGCTTCGCCATATGATTCGGGTTCTTATGCATCAAGTACAACTTATGTGACTGGAAAAGCAGTAGAAAAGGCCTGCCTAGAATTAAAAGATCATTTATGTCATATTGGAGCAGAGATGTTGGGTTGTCCAAAATCCGAGGTGAAATTTACAAGTCAAGGCATTGAAACATTAGATGGCCAAAAACGTATATCTTTTAGTGATATTGCAACAAAATCAATGTGTGGAAACAATATACCAACACAAGTCACAGTTTCTCATTCATCACCAGTTTCTCCACCACCATTTATGGTAGGAATGGTTGAAATTGAATTAGATAAAGAAACAGGACAAGTTGAAATCTTAGATTATGTTGCAGTTGTTGACTGTGGAACAGTCATTAATACCAATCTGGCACGTGTTCAAACAGAAGGGGGACTTGTGCAAGGTATTGGTATGGCTCTTTATGAAAATGTTCAATATAGTGATAAAGGAGCGATTGCTGAAAACTCATTGATGCAATATAAGATTCCATCTCGCTTAGATATGGGGAAATTACGTGTGGAATTTGAAAGCAGTTATGAAGAGACTGGACCTTTTGGTGCCAAGTCAATTGGTGAAATTGTTATTAATACACCATCTCCTGCCATTGCTCATGCGATTTATAATGCGACAGGGGTATGGCAAAGAGATTTACCAATGACTCCTGAAAAAATCTTAATGAGTTTACCAGAAGAGTTATGAAAATACATATGATCTACTTAGCGGCGGGTAATAGCCGTCGCTTTGGTTCTAATAAATTACTTTATTCATTTCGTGGCTTACCATTATATCAATATGGTTTGAAACAATTACGAGAACTCTTAGAAAAAAATGAAAATTATACTTTAGATGTTGTGACTCAATATGATGAAATTATTGAGTATATCAAAGAATTATCATGTCCTCGTTTGTATTCAATAAAGAGTGAAAAAAGTCATTTAGGTTTATCATACTCAATTCAAGCTGGAATTCAAAAATATAGTAATGATAAAGATTGTTATTTCTTATTTTTGGTTGCTGATCAGCCTTATATTCAATCATCAACGATGAACGGTATGATTAATCTTATAATCAATAATCATGCTTTATTAGGAACTGTTAAATATCAACAGCAAGTCGGTAATCCAACAATGTTTCATTGTCAACTTTATAATGAATTGATGAAATTAAAAGGTGATGAGGGTGGAAGAAAGATTATTGATAAATATTCAAGTGTATGTCTAAAAGTTCCTGTTATGGATAGAAAAGAACTTTATGATTATGATTATCTTCAGGATATCAAAAATAATGAGGTATAAGTTCATTGAGCTTATACCTTTTTTTAAAGCTTTATAGTAAGGGACAGAAATTCGTTTTTGTCCATTCCTTATATAGAGCTACACTGGATACTCATTGTAAAAACAGTCTTAAATATTATGCTCATCTTCTGATATCTGGCAAATATAAAAGTCAATAAGCGGGAACAGCCAATCAGATAATGGAGTAAAATGAAAACCGATATTTTGAGCTTTTTCTACATTTAAACTATGTGACTGTATATCATGAAATGGTGCTTTATCGCCATCAGATGTTATCATAGCTTTTTTACCAGTATGATCTTCAATATAATCAAAAATTTCTTGTAGTGTTATTGATTGAGGGCTACATGCATTTATGGCTTCACATATATCTTTATCACTTAAATAAGCCAAAAAAGCACCAGCATCATGCGAGGATATGAAACTAAATGATGTTGTTAAATGATCTATATACATAGGTATACCTTTTAAAATATGTTCAACATAAAAATATAAACGTTTTGTATAGTCATCTTTTCCTAATACAACTGGAAAACGCACTCTTGTTGTTTTCTGTTGTGGATGTAATTGGACAATAGCACTTTCAGCCTGACGTTTCCCTTCATCATAAGAAAACGAACTCCTTACACCCATTTTTAAAACATGATGAGCTGCTACGAAATCATCTTCTTTTGTATTCAATTGAAAAGGATAAACAGCATTCGATGATGTTAAGATGTAGCGGTGACAATGTAAAGAATTGAAAAGAGTTTCGATATCCTGAGATGAGTACGCTAGATTATCATAAATAATATCAAATTCTTTATCCTTAAATATATCTTTTAATTGATTGATATCATAACGATCTACATGTATTCTTTCAACACTTGTTCCAAAAGAATCAGGTGTCATTCCTCTTGTAGCAATTGTGACATGATGTCCTTTCTTAATTAATTCATTGACTAAATGAACACCAAAGTAACGTGTACCTCCAAAGACCAATATATCCATAATTATTCTCCTTAGATTTTCATAAGATATACATATTATAACTAGAGAATTACTTATAAGCAATCAAATGAATGTTTATCACTATAAATATTTTTTAAAAAATTTCTTGAAAATCATTTTAATAGAATTTACGATGATTATGTTGAAGTCGACATCAACAATGAAGAATAGGAGAATAAAATTATGAAAATTGAAGAATTTAAGAATGTTACTATGATTTATATGCGTCATGTTGGTGAATATGGACTTAAGAATAAGGAATTGATGGAGACTTTTAAACAGTTTCTAAAAGATAATCATTTATTAAATGATCAATCAGTTATTTTAGGAATTGCATTAGATAATCCTCAAATAACACCTGTTCATCAATTGAGGTATGATGTAGGTCTTATTGTTGATGAAAATGAAAATAATATTTTGCCAAGTCGATTGATTGCTGATGGAAAATATGTAATATTTGAAGTACCTCATACTGCTCAAGGTGTCCAGAATTTTTGGATTCAACTACCAAAGTTGGCAGAAGATCTATCAATTGATGAAAAGAAACCAATTATTGAACGCTATACTATGAACAAAATTAAGAATCATTTATGTGAATTTTGTATTCCAGTTAAATAATTCTTATGAAATGAAGGTTGAAAATATTTTAGGATAGAATTCTATCCTTTTTTTGATAATTATAAAAGTAAAAAAACAACTCTTTATTTAAGTGTTGCTTGAATATATTTCATATATTTGTCTTCTTTTGTACCTATATCATACCATAAAATAGCTATTTTTTCAAGTCTTGTCATTTTCATGTAATAGGTGTATTAAGTATAGAGGAGGAAAATATATGGATAAAATTATGCAGTTTCAGGTCATTAAAAAAGAGGAAGAAATCAATCAGATTATGAAGTGTAATAAGGTATCAATTCAATATGGATTGACTCTTACACTACAGGATATTGAAGGACTATTAGAAACGAAACAGAAAATTCTACAAGATGTTGGAAGAATAGAATTTGATTCTACAATCTTACAACAAATGGTCTATGAGTTTTGTGATAGTTTATTTATTCATAAATATAACTATGTAGAAACAATGACTCAATTGTTAGAAATCTTTTATTATTATCGAGATGCAACAGAAGATTATTTAAGTGATGAAGAAATTATTCGTTATATGAAAATGGCATTTGATGGTTGCTGTCAGGGATCATTGTATTATTTATCAGAGGAACAGTTAAATACTTTAATGGATGATTTAAATGATAGAAATGACATTTATGTGGGGTTAGCATATGGAGATATCTAAAGTACAACTTTCATTTGAAGAATTATTAGATTCAAAGTACCTAGCAATTGAAATAAAGGATAAAATCACTCAAGGTATGATCAATATTTTGATGGAAAAGATGAGAAGATATACAGGTGGAGATTCATCATTATCTAAAGAAAAAACTCAAAGTCTAATGGATTCTATTCTCTATACTTTATCTTTTTATATGCGAGATATAGATATGCAGAATATGATAGAGATACTTAAGACTCAAGATGTTGTTGAAGTCTATAAACAGAGTCAGTATCACTTATTACAACAACTTCATCATTTATATTTACGAGTTCAAGAATTACAAAGTCATAAATTAAATATATCTTTAGATGTCTATCAAGAAACAATAACAAAAGGATTGACGGCTTTTTTTGATGTTTATAACTTTGATTATTGTAGTCAGGATATTGTTTTAACTTTGGATTATCCAACTTGTTATCCTTTAAAACAAGTTGGCTTAGAACAAATAATTGAATATGTTCATTATTTAGAAATAGAACATGATTTCTTAAATTGTTTTCAGGAAAGTGATATTGAAAAAGTCTTAAAAGGCTATTGCTTTTATGAGCATGGAATCATTGATAATATTTCATTGCTTTTTATCAATCAGCTGTTAATAAAAAGTTTGATAGGCTATAATCAGGATTTCTTATTTCAAAATCAAGAAGAAATCAATCAACTCTATCAAGTTTTATCATCTTATTCTTCAAAAGAACTTTATGATGTCTTATATAGACAACTTCAAATATTGATCAAGAGTTTAGAAAGTCCTTATCAACAAGAGATATTGATTTATTTTACATATATATTAAATGATTTAGTTTCTTATTTACATCAACATAACCAATTTCATACTCTAAAAAATGCAGTTGCATGTGCATTTTAAGATATCTGTGTTTATTTCAAGCATATGAGTGGAAGACTCTTTTTAAGATATGTTAGAATGCATTGAAGGATGTGGATGAAATGTTAATACAAAAAAGAAATGGTCTTTATCAAGATTACGATAGACATAAGATTGAAAATGCTATTATAAAGGCATTTGAGGGAATACATGAAACAATTCATCAACAACATTTAGAAAATATTTTAAATGATGTTGAAGATCAAATACAAGAGAGAATAAGTGTTGAATATATTCAGGATAAAGTAGAAGAGGCTTTGATGCGGCATGGCTATTTACAAGTTGCAAAGGCATATATTCTTTATCGTGAAAAGCATCATCATTTAAGAATTGTTATAGAAGAACTTATGCAGATGTTAAATGATGAAGGTATTGAATCTCTTTTGATAAAAATTCAAAAAGATTATCCTCAAACTGAGTATTCTTTACAATTGTTATTGGTGAAATTGAAAACATTTTATAAAGAAGGTATGAATCAGCATGATGCTTTTAAGATGTTAATGAAAGCAAGTGTTGAACTGATCAGTAAAGATGCTCCTGAATGGGAAAAGATTTCAGCAAGATTCTTAACTTATGATATTCATCAAAGAATTCAGGAAAAGATGGAAACTATGGGTATTTATTCTTTTTATGATAAATTGGTTTATTTAACGAAAGAGAATTATTATGGTGATTACATCTTAGAACATTATTCTCATAAAGATATTCAAGAATTAGAAAGTTATATGAAAGATGAAAGAAATGAAGTTTTTACATATAGTGGTTTAGAATTAATTATGAAGCGTTATTTGATTCAAGATAGAAATAGAGATATCTTAGAAAAACCACAAGAAATGTTTATGGGGATTGCCATGCATTTGGCTATGAAGGAAAAAGAGAAAGTCAAATGGGCTAAAGACATTTATGATATTTTAAGTACATTGAAAGTGACCATGGCAACACCAACAATGTCAAATGCGAGAAAACCATTTCATCAGATGAGTTCATGTTTTATTGATACTGTTGATGATTCGTTAGCAGGTATCTATAAGAGTTTGGATAATTTTGCTAAGGTCTCTAAGCATGGTGGTGGTATGGGATTATATTTTGGTAAAGTGCGTGCCAACGGAAGCAGTATTAGAGGTTTTAAGGGTGCTGCTGGAGGTGTGATTCGCTGGTTGAAATTAGTCAATGATACAGCAACTGCAGTTGATCAATTAGGTGTGCGTCAAGGTGCAGCGGCTGTTTATTTAGATGCCTGGCATCGTGATTTACCAGAGTTTTTACAGATTCGTACAAATAATGGTGATGATCGTATGAAAGCCCATGATATATTCCCTGCTGTCTGTTATCCGGATTTATTTTGGAAACTCGCTAAATCAGATTTGGATGCCTCTTGGTATATGATGTGTCCTCATGAAATTCATGAAGTCAAAGGGTATTATCTTGAAGATACTTATGGTGAAGAATGGGAAAGAAAATATTATGAGTGTGTAGAAGACGAGCGTATTTCTAAGCGTGTCATGTCAGTCAAGGATATTGTGAGACTCATTATCAAATCTTTAGTAGAAACAGGGACACCATTTGCTTTTAATCGTGATCATGTGAATCGTATGAATCCTAATGCTCATCAAGGAATGATTTATTGTAGCAATCTTTGTAGTGAAATTGCTCAAAATATGAGTTCTATGGAAATCTTGCCACATGAACAAATCCAAATTGATGGAGAAACAATTGTTGTTGAAAAAACCAAACCAGGAGATTTTGTGGTTTGTAATTTAGCCTCTTTAACACTAGGACATATTGATGTGAAAAATGATAAAGAGTTACAGCATATTATATATGTTGTCATGAGAGCATTAGATAATGTGATTGATTTAAATTATTATCCTGTTCCTTATGCAAAAATAACAAATCAAAAATATCGTCCAGTAGGACTTGGAACAAGTGGATATCATCATATGTTAGTGAAATTAGGCATGACTTTTGAAAGTCATGAACATTTAGAGTTTGTTGATCAACTCTATGAGAAAATCAATTATTATGCATTAGAAGCATCATGTGCTCTTGCAAAGGAAAAAGGAAAATATGATTATTTTGATGGTAGTGATTTTGATACAGGTGCTTATTTTGAAAAAAGACATTATCAAAGTTCATCATGGCAAGTCTTGCAAAATGATATTCATGAATATGGACTTAGAAATGGTTATTTATTAGCTGTTGCACCAACAAGTTCAACATCAATTATTGCTGGAACAACAGCAGCAGTTGATCCTATTATGAAGAAGTTTTTCATGGAAGAAAAAAAAGGGAGTATGATGACAAGAGTTGCTCCTGACTTAAATATGAAGACATTCTGGTTATATAAGAATGCTCATCATATTGATCAGCAATGGGTGATTGAAGCAGCTGGAATCAGACAAAGACATATTGATCAATCACAATCAGTCAATCTTTATATAACGAATGAATTTACATTTAGAAAACTTTTAGATTTATATATAAAGGCATGGGAAAAAGGTGTCAAAACACTTTATTATGTACGTAGTCAATCTTTAGAAGTTGAAGAATGTGAATCATGTAGTGCATAGGAGGAATACTAATGGAATTAAAACGTAAGGCTTTATTTAATGCATCTGGAGATATTGATGTGAGAAAGCGCCGTATGATTAATGGAAATACAACAAACCTTAATGATTTTAATAATATGAAATACAATTGGGTAAGTGACTGGTATCGTCAGGCAATGAATAATTTCTGGATTCCTGAAGAAATCAATTTGACACAAGATATTAAGGATTATCGCTTATTAAATGAGCATGAAAAAACAGCTTATGATAAGATTCTCTCTTTTTTAGTATTTCTAGACTCATTACAAACTGCCAATTTACCTAACGTTGGAGAATATATTACAGCCAATGAAATTAATTTATGTTTAACAATCCAGGCATTTCAAGAAGCGGTTCATTCACAAAGTTATAGTTATATGTTAGATTCCATCTGTTCACCAATAGAACGAGATGAAATCTTATATCAATGGAAATATGATGAACATCTTTTAAAAAGAAATGAATTTATTGGAGAACAGTATAATGCATTTCTGGAACATAAAGATAGTTTTCATTTTATGAAGACAGTTATTGCAAATTATATATTGGAAGGAATTTATTTCTATTCAGGATTCATGTTCTTTTATAATTTAGGAAGAATGGGGAAAATGCCGGGTTCTGCTCAAGAAATTCGTTATATTAATCGTGATGAAAATACACATCTGTGGTTATTTAGAAATATGATTTTAGAACTTCAAAAGGAAGAACCTGATCTTTTTACACCTGATAAGATAGAAGTGTATAGAGATATGATGAAACGTGGTGTAGAAGAAGAAATAGCATGGGGACAATATGTGCTTGGAGATCGTATTGAAGGTTTAACAATGAAGATGGTTAGTGATTATATTCATTATCTTGGAAACTTTCGTGCACAGGCTTTAAACTTTGAACCATTATTTGAAGACTACATGCAAGAACCTGAATCTATGAAATGGGTCAGTATTTATAGCAATGCAAATGATATAAAAACAGACTTTTTTGAAGCACGTTCAAGTGCTTATGCCAAATCAAGTGCTTTGGAAGATGATTTATAAAATAAATTGCATTATAATAGTGATTATAATGCAATGACGAAAGGTATATTGAAAAATATATCTTTTTTATATAAAGAAATATGCAGTTTGTGCAAAAAGAAAACAGACAAGTAAACCAATGAGAGTTGGCACAAGGAAAGAGACGATAGACCATTTCCAGCTACCAGTTTCTTTTTTGATTGTCATTAAGGTTGTTGAGCAAGGCCAGTGCATTAATGAAAATAACATGGTACTAATTGCAGTTATCCATGTCCAGCCATTCTGCACAAGCAAAGCTTTGAGTTCAACAAGATTGCTCATATCAAGAATTGTTCCTTGAGCAAGATAGGCCATGATAATAATAGGAACAACAATTTCATTGGCAGGTAAACCAAGAATAAACGCAATTAAGATAACACCGTCCAAACCTAATAATTTTGCAAAAGGGTCTAGAAATTGTGCACAGTGATTGAGTAAACTCATGTCACCAATTGTAATGTTAGCCATCAACCAGATAATGAGTCCAGCAGGTATGGCAACACATATAGCTCTTCCTAAAACAAATAATGTCCGATCAAAAAGTGAACGAATAATAATTTTTCCAATCTGTGGTTTACGATAAGGTGGTAATTCTAAAGTAAAGGAAGAAGGAACACCTTTTAATAAAGTTTTAGATAAACACTTTGTAACCACAAATGTCATAATGATGCCAAGTAAAATGAGACCAGTCAAAAAGAGGGCCGATAAAACTGATGAAAAGATGCCAGCACTACCTACAAAGAACATGGTAATAATCGCAATCAACGTAGGGAAACGACCGTTACAAGGAACAAAGTTATTTGTAATAATCGCAAGCAATCGTTCACGCGGAGAGTCAATAATACGACAGCCAATGACTCCAGCAGCATTACATCCAAATCCCATACACATTGTTAATGCTTGTTTTCCACAAGCACAGCAACATTTGAAAGGTTTATCAAGATTATAGGCGATACGGGGAAGATATCCAACATCTTCTAGTAATGTAAAGAGAGGGAAGAAAATAGCCATTGGAGGTAACATAACAGAGACAACCCATGCTAAAACTCGATAAATACCTAGAACCAAAACGCCATGTAACCATGCAGGAGCATGAAAATACATAAATAAATCTGTTAATCTATCTTGGATATAAAAGAGAATATCTGATAAAATTTGTGAAGGATAATTGGCACCAGTCATGGTTAACCAGAATATAATAGCTAAGAGAGCTAACATGATTGGATAGCCAGTCCAACGGCTTGTCAGAATATGGTCAATTTTGCGATCCTTTTGATTGTAAGAGGCATCTTCATATGTGACAACATCTTGGCATATATTTTCTGCTATATGGACAAGTGATGAGACAATTTGGTCTTTAATTGTTGCTGTATCAATATTATGTTTTTGTAAGTGTTCTTGAGCAATATTTATAGCTGAAATAAGTTCTTCTTGTTTTAAGAAATCAGTTCCTAAATGATGATCTATTTCAACTAATAAAGATGGATCTTGTTCTAGGAGTTTAAGACTTAACCAGCGACTATTGAGTTGACCTTGTAATTTTTCTTCTAAAATAGGCTGAATCATTGCGATAGCTTTTTCTAAAAGACGAGGATATGTGATTGAAATGTGTTCATGATGCTCTTTTGTATCAATAGTATCATCAAGACATTTCAAGAAACGATCCAAAGATTTTTTCTGACGTGCAACAGTACTGATAACAGGAACACCAAGTTTTTGGGAAAGTAATGGTAAATTAATATGGATATTTTTACGAATAGCTTCATCCATTAGATTGACACAAACAATCACATTTGGAGAAATTTCAATTGTCTGTAAAACAAGATTAAGATTTCTTTCTAAACAAGTTGCATCACAGACGACAACAGTCAAGTCGGGATGTCCAAAACAAATAAAATTACGTGCAACTTCCTCTTCAGCAGAGTGTGCCATAAGAGAATATGTGCCAGGAATATCAACCATCACATAATCATGTTCTGCAGTAGAACAAAAACCTTGTGCATTGCTGACAGTTTTACCAGGCCAGTTACCAGTATGCTGATTCATACCTGTTAAGTTATTAAAAACAGTACTCTTTCCAACATTCGGATTTCCTGCTAAAGCAATAACTTTTGCATCAGGAGATTGTTTGATAATCTCTAATTCAACATTTTTGAGTTCTTTTGATTGGATATCTTCCTTCAACCTTATCAGCCTCCATCATATTTTCAATCACAATATCTTCACAATCTTCACTTCTAATAGCAATCACTGCTCCACGTATAAAATAAGCTGACGGATCACCTTGAGGGCTACGTCCTAAACATTCAACAACAGTTCCATTAATGAGACCAATATCAAGAAGGCGACGACGCATACTGTCAGTTGCAGTAAGCGTTGTGACCTTTGCTTTTGCGCCTATAGGCAATTCATTTAAATTCATAAAATCATCCTTTTTAACATATTTTAGGATAAGGAAACTTTTTATCCTAATTCAATGTATGGTTATTTCTTTTTATTTGTGATTAAAAAGAGGAAAGGACATTAAAAATGAGCAAAGAACCTAGTGATTTTCATACTTTTACAGGCTATCGACTGACATCTAGCCAGGAGTTGACTCCTGCTATGGAAGATTATTTAGAAATGATTTATAGACTTTATCATCAACAAGTTAAGATTAGAATCGGTGATCTTTCTCGTCACTTGAATGTTCAGCCATCTTCTACAACGAAAATTGTTCAAAGATTAAAACAGTTTGGTTATGTTGATTTTGAGAAATATGGAGATATTACTTTAACTGATAAAGGGATGAATGAAGGACGATATTTGTTATATCGTCATGAAATACTTCATCGTTTTTTATGCGTTTTAAACCATTCTAATGACGAATTAGAACAAGTTGAAAAAATAGAACATTTTATGGATAAGAAAACAATTTTACAAATAGAAAAATTAACTCATTTTCTTGAAAAACATCATGATTATGATTGATGGATTCCTCATGTTTGTTATTCACCCTGAGTTTTTATTTAAGAATTGGTAGTGATTTGATAGATCTTATTTATCATGAAAGCCAGAAAAAGAAAATGAAAGCTATTTGTTTAGATGTTTATCAAGGTCATTTATCTGCTATACATCTCTATAAAAAGTGTGGTTTTCATTATATTCATACTGTTGATTTAGGGTTAAGTGAATAATTTTTCATTTATTAATAATAAAAAATCAAGAAAGAATTGATTATATTTAATATGAATTCATCAACTTTTCAAGAGATATAGATTAATTCATATATTCAAAAAATTTGTATATCGTCAATACCATAAGTTAATATAATATTTAAATGAAAAGGATACGAAAGTTTTGAAAAATTAAAAAAATGATCTATAATCATCAATAAATGTAAAATGGGGTATGACTACCCCAATAAAGATTTTAATTTTGTATAGACTCTTGTACTTATTTAAAATTAGAATATAGAATGTTTACATAGATTTATTAGCATTTTTTTCTCGATATCCAGCACATATATTTGCGATTACTAAACCACAGCCAATAATAAACATGACTAAAGAGCCATAATAGAATATCTTTATATTTTCAATTCCTAAAAACATTTCCCATGAAAGATTGTTCCCAAAACTTAAGAAAAGAAAGGATATAACAAATGATGTCATGACCAGCATGCCTAGTATTGTAAAAACAAATCCACTTAATAATATTGAAGTTTTTTTCATAATCATTTCCTCCTATTAGATAAAAAAATAATAGATGGCTTTTATATTTTCTTTAGCTTCAATATTTTAATAAGTTAAAAACTATTCCAATCTTAAATTTATAAATGAGAAATTAATATAATATGTAACATGATTATAAAAAAACATGTTTAAAACTGAAACTAAATGTCAAATAAAAAACCATTGATACAACACAAATAGTAAACAAGAATATTTTGCCAATTAACCCTGGTATATTATAAATGACTCATTTAATTAGTCACTTATAGTATACCTTCTCCTTTCTACCAACCTATTTATCCGTGGTTGATTACGGTTTAGTTTTACTATAAAATTGAATAATGTGATCATGGATTTGTATTTTTAACCCTGTGGCTTTGACTACTTTAAGGAGGTTCTTACCACGCCTTATTCCTAAATAATGATGAGTTAGATGAGTCTTGAATTCGTATTTTCTACCAGGTTTTGTGGTCTAAGTGTTGTGGATACCATTTCACATATTTTTAAACAAGAAAGCCAACTATATAGATGTCAATAGTTAAATTGACTTTTCTGTTGGAAATAGATGAAGATCTTTGAAAAGTGAATATGTGTACACTGAAAACAACTAACGAGTAGCCATTTAATAAATGATGATATAGCGTTATTATTTACACAAAGCAGAATCAAAGCTCATGTTTTCAGTAAGCAACTTAAAAATGACTCTTAGTAATTTACGAACAACATGGCCTTGAGCGCAACGATGGGATTTACCTTCTGAGCGTTTTCGGTTATAATACTCATTGAAAGTAGCATTGAATCTACAAAGAGGAAGTGCTGCTTGGTAAAGTGAGAGTCTTATGTGAGGAGAACCACGCTTGGTGATCGCAGTCTTATCTGCATTGTATTGTCCTGATTGATAAACTGCGCAATCTAAACCGGTGTAAGCGATAACTTTTGTGTGAGAGCTGAAGTTATCAATAGGCCCTAATTCACATAAGATCGACATTCCGGTAATCCAACCGATGCCGGGAATCGTAAAAATAGGAGAGTTCAGCGTGCGTGCTAATTCTTCTATTTTTCTATCCACAATATCAAGTTGATCCATAAGCAGTTCAATACTGGCGATGAGTTGTTTGATTTCAAGAGTCATGACCGCGTTATCCTCACCGATGGAAGTTTTAGCTGATTCTTTCAGACGTGTAGGATAATCCGAATTGATCTTGCCGTGTGAGGCGTCTGAGACGATTTTCTTGAGATGTTTTAGATGAGTTTCTCTGATGACTTTCGCAGAGCCACATTCCTTTAAAACGGCCATATAGGCTTTTGAATATTTCGTTGCAAAGATAGAGTTATATTCAGGAAATACAATATCAATGCATTTTTGAAGTTTGTTTTTGGCTTGATTCAAAGAGGCAGTGAGATCATGATGATAGCGAGTCAACTGTTTACCCTCACGCAAGGACAACTTATTTTTAGTCATATGTGTATAATCTCTGGATTGGAGAACAGCGCATATCGTTAAAGAATCTTTCTTGTCATTCTTGGTTTTACGAATCTTCTGTTTACGCTTGGCATCCGTAGAAATAGGATTAATGATACCTACTTGAAAGTCGTTAGCAAGCAGAAAACGCAGTAGATTATCACCATAGTGACCAGTAGATTCTAATCCGCTCATATGACGAGAGGATTGGAAGGGTTTGATGATATGTAAGAGAGCATCAAAACCATCGCTGTTATTAGCAAAGAAGAATGGTTCTACAAGAACTTCACCTTCAGAGTTCATAACAGCACAGCAATGATTGAACTTACCAACATCAATACCTATGTAATTCATAAAAACACGACCTTTCTAACAATGTGATGTGACCACAAACAAGAAACCAAAGAGCCTAGTGTGAAATACAAGTTCAAGACTTATCCAACTTATCACAATTACGGTCAAGTGCTGTGGCAATAGACTTTCTTAGGTAGTCAGGCTACAAGGATAAATCAAAGTACACATTCACTTTTCCATTTTAACAAAATCAGCTAGAAAGAGATATATGTAAATGACTCATTGGATAAGTCATAATCATTATACTAGGATGTTTTTTATGAAATTAGTTGGTATTGATATTGGTAAGAATAAACACTTCTTTTGTGTTATGGATAAAGATACTGGTGAACTTTTTGTTAAGCCTGTTTCTTTTCCTAATAATAAAGAAGGTTTTGATTTCCTTGTCAATAAACTGAAACCTTATTCTAAAAAATCAATTTTGATTGGTATGGAAGATACTGGACATTATCATTTTGCTTTATTAAAGTATCTATTGGACAAACATTTTACTGTCGCCTTAATCAATCCTAAAACCACTGATTTTACACGTAAATTGCAAGGTGGCATTACCAAAAATGATAGGCTTGATACTTTAACGATCTGTGATGTCCTTGATACCCCTGAACGCAAGAAGCAGTATCGCATCACTAAAGTGAATAGCTTTGATCTCTATGAACAAAAGCAATTGACCAGACATCATCATAATTTAAAAGAAGAATTAAATGTCTATGGCAATCGTCTTCAAAAATGTATTGATATCGTTTTTCCTGAATTCAATAGCTTATTTAAATCTAAATATGGCACTGTCTATATGAATCTTCTTAAAACATTTGGCAGTGCTGAAGCTATCGCTGATACTGATATCAGAACTATTCGCAAATGCTTTGATATCAACGGCAGAGGAAATCGCATCTCTTTAACACCTGAACAGTTAAAAGAATGTGCTAAATCTTCTATTGGTATTTCTTCTATAGCTGAAGTTATTCAAATCAAGCATTTGGTCAATCAAATAGAACTCATCAGTGAACAAATTACTGAGACAGATAAAAAAATAGAAGAGTTCTCCGTGAAAAACAACTCTCCTATCCTATCCATACCAGGAATTTCTCATTTCTCTAGTACTTCTATTTTAGCCGAATTAGGAGATATAAGCAACTATAAAAAGCCTTCTCAAATTATAAAATTTGCAGGAGTCGCTCCAATGCATTATGAATCCAGTCAATTTACTGCACAACATACCGCTATCACTAAGAAAGGATCTAAATATCTAAGGAAGACCCTATATCAGATTATATTGCCTGTAATTCATCATAATCCTGTATTTAGACAATATTATGATTTAAAGATTTCTCAAGGCAAGGGTCATCGCTGTGCTCAAGGTCATTGTGTAAGAAAACTGCTTAGAATCATATATCATTTATTAAGTACTGATCAAAAATTTGATCCTGAGCTTTTAAGATAACTATACAAATTTCTAAGAATGCCATTTTAAAGGTTGTTTTTGTCATGCCCAAAATCACATATAAATATTCAATTTTCAAGATTCTATACAAGTTAACTCATAAAATCAACAGTTTTAAAATTTTCAAACTTTTTCATAAAAACTCTTGATTTTTATATAGTTAGCTCCTTTACAATTTATTATATTAAATGTGGCTACATATTATAAATATTTTAAATGACTTTATCTACTATCAATTTACCAATAAAAAAACAAATTTGCAACAAGTTTCATTCAATATTAACTGACATATAACTTTATTGAATTAAAATTATTTTTTATACATACCAAAGTATCTAGAGGTATATTTATAGGAAACTATGATAATGAAAATATGAGTGATAAGATAAACTTTAAAATTTTATACCTATCATCTAAATAGTTCTATTTTTCTATATGAAACAATTCTGAAATATAATATATTGGCATGTTAAATTCCTTAACCATGTTTTAACCAATTATAAAATGTCTTTAAAACTTTCTAACTTTTTGAGGTTTCTCTTGATCAAATTTCAACTAACATATTGTGTATACATGAGAAACTAAAAGATGCAAGATTCTATATCATAGATGAATAAGCTGTATAAAAAAGCTCTTTTGCTTATCCATAATTATTCATATGATTTTATTTTCAATTCAATATTTGATAAACTACGATTTATTTGCATTACACTTCGCTTTTCTTTGGTTTTCTCTAAATGTATTTTTGTTAAAAACATGGTTTAGGACAATTGTTGTATCTTGTCATAAATGATAAACATTATAAATTATGCTTTGAAAATACATTAAACTTTTCAATAATCAATTCTTTAACTCTATCTAATCTTGTATGTTTTCTTTATCAAATGTTTTCAAGTGTATATATTATTGTTTTTATGAATATCATAATAAATAAGGGTGTTACTATTTAGATTATACTACTTCTTCAATTTTTTAATATCTTTTTTATACCTTTTCTGATTATAGTCATTTCATAAATCTTTAAAAAATTTTTTATCCTCCAACATGTCATATCTTCACTCCAAACTGTCATTTTCATTTTATTAAGATTTTTTATAATGAAACATGAATAAGGAATCATTTTTGTTTCTACATTAAATATGATAAAATAATAATATCTTTAAATATAGAGTAGGGGTAGAATTTATGAACTATCAAATCATTAAAAATCAGTTAAAATAATGAGAAGAAACGTATCAAGAGATATGAGATGATGTTGAATTGATTATTGAAGAATCCACTGCTTTAAGAGAAGTAGAATAATTAGAAAAAGGTTTAAACTGCTTTTATCAGGCTGAACCAATAGAAGGTTGATTTTAAAGAGAAACCAAATATAAAATAAGTGATTGAGATTATTGGATATGCTTTAGGGGAGTCTTTTGTACATCATGGGTATATGAGTGAAACAGTTAAGGCGACGTGCAACAGCTAGGTATTAGACATGCGATTGCTGAAACAGAAAAAGAGAATAAAGCATCACAACGACTTTTCCAAAGATGTGGTTTTATAGAATATTTGAGAAATGAAACAATATAGTGACGATTGTCATAGAAGGAGTGTAAGAGAAATCATTATGAAAACCAAGAAGATTGTTATTAATCGTGATAGTGTATGTATGGGGGATGATTGTATGTCTCATGAAAAAAATCTAAGTATTAACGAAGATATGACAATGATAGATTTATTTGAATACTTAATTGAGTATGTTCCTTCTATGAATAATGTCATTTGGGCTGTTCGTTCAGATAAAGGAGTATGTGGCTATATCATTACTGATGAGAATGGGAAAGCAGTTATTGAACTTATTGATGAAAATCAATTCATTATGAATACAGAATTGCACGATATAATGTGTGTATACTATTATCCATCTTGTTTTTCTTGGATAGATGGAGAAACTGGTGAACATGTTCATAAATATAGTGAAAGTCTCTCTTTTCTAGAAAAAGTAAGAAAAGATAATGAATAGTAAGAAAAGATTTTGTTTAGATATGGAAATAATAACAACTTATATCTTAGAAAAGAATAAAAAAGGATTACGTGATTAATATGGTTGAATTAATGTATAAATCTCATAAATTAGCACAAGTTTATATTTGTCATAGTGAATTATTTGAAATCTATGGAGACTATGTAGAATATCCAATTATGAGTAAATATGAAGAGTTTTTTGAAACTTTAATATGTGAAGACGGTTTTGATAACTCTCAATTTGATGATGAGTTATTAAATGCAGAAAATTGGTTCTTATGTGATGATGGCAAAATGATTGGAATTGAATGCCCTGCGCTCTATAAAGAAGACCATTCTATTTATATAAGGTTTAGATAATATGCAAGAAGATCAAAAACAGAGATTAAAACAACTCCTAGAACAACAAAAACAAAGAATATATAATGCAAAAATCAATGAGCAAAAGGAACGTATTTTAAGAGAAATACCTCAATTCCATCAACATTATCAATTTGCTGATAAAGACAATATTATAAGATTAAAAATGTTTCTAAAAAGTTTACCCACTTTAACAAGTGTACGTTTAGATATCTCTCAATTTCCTATTTGGCATGTTATTAAGTCTTTTAAAGATATCAATGATCATTTCAATGTTTGGATTTGTTTTCTAAGTGGTTCACCTGAACTTTTTGAATTGTATCCATATGGAGATATTCAAAACTTTATCAATGATTTTGAAAGTTGGCAATATATAAGTCCTTATTTGATTTTGGTATGTGATAATTTTAAAGATTTCATATTTATTGATGATGAGAAAAAGATAATCCGATCGCAAAATGCTTAAGTGAGAAATATAAATAGAAGTGAAAATATGAACATAAGAGTTGACATAATTAAATATTGTATGTACACTAAAACAAGTTGAATAAATGGTAGAGGTGCAATGATCAAGAGTCCATAATCACAATGTTTGGTACAGTGATTATGAAAAGGGTGATTTGCCGAAGTGTTTTCATGATACCAATAGTGAAAATGCTGGGGGATGATAGAATATATCATCAACTGTCACAATATGTGGAGGGCTATCTCATGCAAATGTATTTTATAATGCTTTGATTGATTGCCAGTCAAAGTTTTTCTTTTGCCGTTTATATCACAAAAAGGAGGAAAACATGAATTTTATTGGAACATTCTGGGCTTTAATCCCAGCGATTATTGCAATTGTGATTGCATTAAAGACAAAAGAAGTTTATATATCGTTATTTATTGGAATTTTTGTTGGAGGATTATTATTGACTGGTTTTCAACCTATTGCAGCTATTGAAACAGTTTTTGAAACAATGATGACAAGTTTATCTGATACTTGGAATATTGGAATATTAATTTTTTTAGTATTTTTAGGAACAATTGTTGCATTAATGACCAGAGCAGGTGGAAGTCGTGCATATGGTGAATGGGCAACACGCAGAATTAAAAATAAGCAAGGTGCATTGTTTTCTACTTTTGGATTAGGGGTTTTAATCTTTGTTGATGATTATTTTAATTGTTTAACGGTTGGGAGTGTCATGCGTCATGTTTGTGATGAATTTAAGATTTCACGTGCTAAACTGGCTTATATCATTGATTCTACAGCTGCACCAATCTGCATTATTGCACCTATTTCAAGCTGGGCTGCGGCTGTGAGTGGTTATACCAGCGGTGATGGTTTTCATCTTTTCTTACAAACAATTCCTTTTAATTTATATGCACTTTTAACAATCATTATGGTTCTATGTGTTATTCGTTTTGATTTGAATATTGGGAGTATGAAAGAACATGAAATATCTGCTCAAAAAGGTGATGTTCATCATGGTAATGAGGAATATAAAGATGTCCATATTATTGAAACATCTGATAAAGGAAAGGTTTTAGATTTAATTTTACCAGTTCTCTTTTTGATTATCAGTTGTATGACTTGTATGGTTTATACAGGTGGTTTCTTTAATGGTGTTTCTTTTATTGAAGCTTTTACAAATTGTAATGCTTCTTTAGGGCTAGTATTAGGATCATTTTTGACATTGGTTTTTACCTTTTTATTATATTTACCACGTCATATTCTCACTTATAATCAATTTGCTGAATGTTTGCCAACTGGATTTAAAATGATGGTTCCTGCAATGACAATTTTAGCTTTGGCTTGGACATTAGGAGATATTGTATCTACACATTTACAGGCTGGTTTATTTGTTTCCACAATATTAGAACAATATCAAATCAGTGTTGCAATTTTACCAGCATGTTTATTTATCATTGCTGCTGGATTAGCCTTTGCAACAGGAACATCTTGGGGAACGTTTGGTATCCTTATTCCAATTGTGACAGCTATTTTTACAGAAGGAAACCCAATGCTTGTTATTTGTATATCATCTATTTTAGCAGGAGCTGTTTGTGGTGATCATATTTCACCAATTTCAGATACAACAATTATGGCATCAGCGGGTGCACAATGTCATCATATTGGTCATGTTTCTACACAACTTCCTTATGCGATGGTTGTTGCAGTTGCATGTATTATTGGCTATATTGTTGCTGGTTTGACACAGAATGTTTGGCTAACATTTCTAAGTGGTCTGATAACTTTATTAATCATGATATTTTGTATTAACAAGAGTAACCTTGTTGTGAAAAGATAATAATTATATATTGCATAACTAAAGATGATATTCTAGATAGAAAAAGTACTGTTATTATATTTTATATATTTGAATTGATTATAATTAACCAGCAACAATTATTGATATAATCAAAAAAACATTAAATATATCACATAAAAATAGAATTTTATTTCTGTCAGTTATGAAAGCGTTGTTATATCTGGGTTTAATACTAATATATGATGTTCTGAAAGTTATTTATAATAAAAATATCCCTATATTAAGATGCTATAGGGATATTTTTTTATCTTCAATTTCTATTTTTATTTTTTCATAAAGTTCATATGTAGCAATACAATCTGCAATTGATCTATGTTCGTTATTGGAAAGGTTTAAGTATTGGACCATATCGGTTAAACGATGATGTTTCATATGAGGATAGACCTTTCTACAAAACTGAAGTGTATCCATATATTCATTTTCAATATCTATATGAAATTGATTCGCAACAAAGTTTAAGTCAAAAGATGTATTGTGTCCTAATAAAATATCATCACCAATAAAATTGAAAACATCGTCTCTAATCTCATCAAGGGCTGGCATTCCTAATAACATATCATTTGTAATTCCTGTGAGTTTGGTTATAAAAGGGCTAACTTCACGTTCTGGATTAATGAGTTGAGAATATTTATCTATAATCTGTTGATTTCTTATTTTCAAAATTCCAATTTCAATAATCTTATCATCAGCCCATGATAATCCTGTTGTTTCTAAGTCAATAACACAATAATCATCAATGATTTTCTTTGTATATTGTCCACGTTTTCTTGATTTTTTATATCTTGTTTGCATACCTTTACCTCAATATCTTTCATCTTTCATTAAATCGGATTTTATCTTAAAAATCAACTGTTTTAGATAATCTCATTCATTTTAAAGTATTTATATATGACTTTTAAAATGTCATTTATGATATATTTGATACCCAAAATAGCTGAGTAAAAACAAAGAGAGTATTCCAATATAAATAAATGTTGTGATGTTTGAGAATGATTAAACATCGCAATAATTTTTTCACTTCTTTATTGCATGAAGAATAGATTTTTTATACTTTTTTTGCCAAATTGATTATCTTCTCTCTTATATAGTTTATTGAAAGAGACTCTAGTTTCACAATTTGATTTTTGAAAACAAACAGATATATATCATACTTATACTTATTGTTTTTTGATTAACCATATATCATCCACAATATTTATAATAGCATTGGCAAAGTGTCGTAAAACGTCGAATTAAACATGTTGATATTATGATTTTTAAATGTTAATCTAATATTAGATAAAGAGATTTAAAACCATTTATAATATGTAGCTCCATATAAAATATAGTAAAGGAGGTATGAATAATAGAGTTTAAATTTAGTGAATAATAGAGTTATAGTTTATTTATTAAAAATCATTTATTATGGTGATTTATAGTCCTTGTTCTCAAAGTTTTGTTAATTATTATTATAACTCAATTTAAAATAATGTCTGTATAGTTAATATTTATATGTTTTTTAGTAGAGAGGGATGGAGGAAAATATGAAAAAAAAAGGTTTATTTGTTTCTTTAATAATTATTTTAGTTTTGTTCATTTTTTGGGTTCTTAGTGTAGGATTCCCTAGACATATGGAGGATTCATATTCGTCTGTCAAAATATTTCAATTCAAAAGCACAAAAAAATTCTATGATTTTTATTCTCCACAGTCTTATTTTAATCAAAAAATAAAAAAACAAACATTAACAGATATAAATAATATTGATATTTGGTATCAGGGAAGTGCAGATAATTACTATAGCATTGTTTTTAAAGGGGCATTATTTGAGCAAGAAATACTGCACAAAAATATTGAAGTGACTTATTCTGTGTCAAATTTTACTGAAGATGAATTTGAAAAAATAAAATCTAAGTATGAATTAATAGATGATGATTTTAGTATTTATTTTTATTTTGATGAAGGACATATTTTTGCTGTTCATAATCATAACAATCAAGAAATAGTTGAAATTTTTATAAGTAATACAAATATTAACGAGCAGTCAGAAGATGATTTTTCTTTAGATGAACTGAAACCTATTATTTATGAAATGATGAAAGATAGTATAAAATTAAATGAAAGGAATAATCAGGAATGAAAAATAAAATAAAATGTTTAATTGCCTTTGTTTGTGTTTTCGCAATATCATTAAGTATAACTACAGTTAAAGCAATGGATCACACAAATAACATTAAATTAATTGAGTCATTAACATACTATTTGGATAATGAATTAACTAATGTTAAATTTGCAAGAGAACTCAAAGACATTGAAGGCGAATATAATTATTATTTGTATAAGGTTGATACGTCTGGTTATGCAATTATCGCCAAAACAAATAACAATATTGTTGAAATAAAATATGATGGGTTCCCAAATGACGAATATGAATATTACATAGGAGCGCAATCATTTTCAAAAACATCTGTAAATAGTATACAATATCGTTCTATTGATAATGAAGATTTAACAGCGCTAAAAGATGCAAATAAAAGGATATTAAATTCTCCAAGTGATAATATTGTATTATCTGAAGATAATTCTTTATTGCGTGGGCGTCCTTATCCTTCAAAACCATCAGGTGTTGGGTCTCCTGTAGGATTGGCGGATTCTAAATTAAATGATTTTAATGGTTCTAATTGGACAAATACTGGTAGTCAATGTGGGGCATATGCTGCAGCGGTAGCTCTTTCGATTATGAATAGGGATTTTGGTGGCGGTTATTATAGACCAAGTGGTTCGTATGCCTACGGTTCTGTATTGACAAGATTGATGAAAAAAATTACAACGGTTTGCTTGCTCCCAAAAGTCCAGAATTCAATTAACTCAATTATGTTAGAGGATTATCCAAAACAGACACATGCATCAACTATTACGTATAGTTTGAGTACAGTTAAAACACAGTTAGGCAAAAATAAGCCTGTTGTGATTGGACTTTATGATTCACCTAACTATACTATACCAAATAGTTATGGCAAGCACATTGTGTGTGCATATCAGTATGCACCAGCAGGTAATAATACATGGCTCAAAGTGCATGATAATTGGGGCGGAAACAATCACAGAGGATGGATAACTTGGGAATGGGCTAATGGTGCTCTTTATATAGTTTAAAAAATATTAAAAAACTCTTGATTTTAATTTATTGCAACTTTCTTTATAAAAACAAGTTTGCTTAATACAGGCTTGTTTTTTATAATATACTACTATCTTATATCTATTATATCCTGGTCTCCTATTTTCTTGTTTACGACAAATATTTCTTTCTTAAGTTTAAAATCGATCTTAGAGATTATTCCTTCAGTTTTAATGTAGTGATCAAAATGGAAAATATGAAATGAATCATGAATATTTCAGAAAATGCATTCCTTGGTGTATTGGTTTTAATCAATATATGCACTTAGATATTACAAAGATATCAAGGCAGATAAGAAAATATCCAAAAAAATGTTAAGTTTTCATTCATCGTATGAATGGCATAATGCTATTGCTTAATAAAAAAGTATTTGGGTTAAATCAAATACATGAGATACTAGCACATAAAGTTACACTCAAACACTCTATAAAAAGTTAAAAATCAAGATGAATCCATATCTTCTTCAAGAATAAAAAACGAACTTTTCAGAATAAATGTTTCACACCCTCGTTTTATCACATTCAAAAATATTTCATTCTTTTTTTATCTTTAAATTTGACCCAAAAATAATTTTACTAATATCTAATTGCTTTATAAACTGGTATAAATATAAAGATATAAAATATATATAATTAAAAGCATGTATATAAATGGAGTGATTTTATGTGTACAGGAATGAATGTCAAAACAGAATATGGAGATATTTTCTTTGGTCGAACAATGGATTTTTCACATGAACTTGATCCTCAAATGTATGTTGTCTCACGAGGGTATGAATGGTCAAATATATTAAATACTCATACAATCGTAACGCAGTATGCTTTTATGGGAATTGGACAGGATATTTCTCCAGTTACTTTTGCAGATGGTGTCAATGAAAAAGGATTTGCAGTCGCCACTCTTTATTTTCCTGGGTTTGCTAAATATGATGATATTGACTTACAAAAACAGGATGTTCCATCTTTGGCAGCTATTGAACTTGTTAAGTTTCTTTTAAGCACATGTGGATCCGTTAAAGAAGCAACAGCGATATTACAAACGATTAAAATTGTTGGAATTGAAGATGCAGTGACGCAATCTGTTGCACCATTACATTGGATTATGGCTGATCGAAGTGGTGATTGTATGGTTATAGAGAAAATGGCTAATGGTTTACATCTTATTCCTAATACAATAGGAGTCTTATCGAATAGTCCCAATTTTCAATGGCACGAAATGAATTTACGTAATTATATGAATGTTATGCCTTATCAAAAAGAAGATATGATATGGGATCAAACGTATTTAAAACCATTTGGACAAGGAGCAGGTACTTTTGGGCTACCTGGTGATTATACACCACCATCAAGATTTGTACGAGTTGCATATCAAAAGACACATACGCTTTATTCTCAAAATAAGGATGAATCAGTTATGGCATGTTTTCATGTTATGGAGAGTGTCAGTATTCCTAAAGGTGTTGTTGTGACGCAAAGAGAAACAAATGATTATACCCAATATACATGTTTTATTGACCTTCATACAAATGAATATTATTTTCGGACATATAACAATCATCAAATTATTAAAGTTCAACTACCGTTATATCAAAATACAGAATGTATGAAATCGTTAGGTCAATTAAAAAAGAATATAGTTTTTAATCATATATAAAAGGACTTATTGATTTAAGTCTTTTTTGTTATTAATGTTGATGAGTATCTAAATGGTTTCTATACTCAATTGGAGTACAATTGACATATTTTTTAAAAACATTTGTTAAATAACTTTGAGTGTTAAAACCTAAAGAAGTGCTAATCTCTAAGAGGCTTCCATGAGAGTGTTCTCATAAAAACTTGGCTTCTTCTATCTTTTGTCTATTTATATATTCAATTAAGGAATAACCAGATAACTTTTTAAATTGTACAGATAGATATGTAGGTGTGAGATGAACAAGCTCTGATAATTCTTGGAGTGTGATGGAACTATGTAAATGAGCGTGAATATAATCCAAACATGTTCTCATCCAGACAGGGTAATTATGAAATCTTTTGGTTTTCACAAACGTACAGAAATCTGTGATAGTGTTCATATATATTTTATGTAAAACTTGATCATTGACACATTTGTCGATCTTTTCAATATACAGATTTCCTAATGAGAAAGCTGATTTTGTATCAGCACCAGCATCAATAACAGCTGTTCTAAATAAAGCCATCATTTGAGAAAAAGTATACTTATAACAATGTAATGGTTCAACATTTGTGATTTCTAATTTTTTGTGTTTTTAAAATATCATTAACAGTTGTTTGAGAACGTGTTTTTTCACCACGTGAGATATAATGAAGAAGTTGCTTTTCTAAATGATGAGGATAAGGTCTGGAATTATATTCACTTTCAAAATGTTTAAGATTATAGAGTATTTCATTATCTTAGACTTCAAATCTTGGCTCTCTGAAACTTGCAAAGATGTCTTGGGTACTTAAAGATTTATCATAAATCATTTGATAGAAAGGGTGTAAGAAAGCAAAGAAACGATTACTTGCATGAGGTATTTTTAATAAGGTATCAATGGTTCTTGGATATATATTTAATGTATTTAAAAAATCATTATCATAAATTTCACTATTATAATAAGGTGTATGATAAAGAATTGGACCTACTACAATTATTGAGATATTATCATGATGGTATGGAATGAAAGTATAGAATTCTAACTTGAATTTGATAATCATAATCCAATAAATAGATTGGATAGGTTGTTGCAGTGGGGAGTAATGGGACTATGTCTTGTCAAGTTTGTAATTTCATAATAATATCCTTTCTTCAAAAATAAAGTATTTCTTATTTTAATATTTCATTTTTAATAACAGTTAACTATAAATAGTGTAAAAAATCATTATATATTATAAGAAAGCGCTTTTTTTATGTTTGTAATGATATTGAATTTAAAGGAGGAGTCATTTATGAATTCTGAAAAATTTGAAAACATGTTGTCTAAATTCGTTATGCCGATTACCAATAAAGCTAACAATAACAAAATGTTATCATCTGTGGCAGAAGGTTTTGTAAGATGACACCTATTATTTTAGGAGTTGCGGTGATGGTAATTATTGGAAAATTACCAATTTCAAGGTGGGGTGAATGGTTAATGGCTAATCAGTTAAAATCTCACTTCGATACTGCTTTAGGGACATGTACATATTGGCTAATTTTTTTCTTTGAAAGAAATGTATGAAATCAATATCGATTTGAGAAGAATAGTGTTATAATAGTAAAATTGTAATGGGGGTATTGAAGATGAAGTATATACATCAATTTTTAATTATTATGTCGATATCATTTGTAGGAGAGTTATTAAGTTTATTACCGTTACCAGTGCCAGCAAGTGTTTATGGATTATTGATTTTATTGACTTGCTTATTTACAGGAGTTATTAAACTTAAAGATGTAGAAGATGTTGCAGATTGGCTGATTTTAATTATGCCAGTTTTGTTTGTTCCTTCTGCTGTCAGTTTAATGAATGTTGGAGATGAGCTCTTGGGGGATATTGTTGTGATTGGTGTTGTACTTGTTGTGAGTACAATTGTTGTCATGGTGACAACTGGAAAAGTTGCACAGTTGATTATTGAAAGAAAGGAGAACAAGAATGGATAAGATTTTTGTAGAAACTATGTATTTTGGAATTGTATTGAGTTTATTATCATATTGGATTGCTGTTCAAATACGTAAGAAATTTCCATATCCACTTTTTAATCCTTTATTAATGAGTGCACTGATATCAATTGCTGTACTGTCTTTATTTCATATCAATTTTGATACATATAATCAGGGGGCTCAAATGATTACATTTCTATTGACACCCTCAACAGTTTGTTTAGCTGTTCCAATGTATAAACAGAGTCAAATTCTGATGAAACATTTAGATGCTATTTTATTAAGTTTATTGAGTGGGTGTTTGGCAGGTTTGTTAAGCATCACAGTATTGTGTCTTTTATTGAATGCTAGTCATACGTTATTGTTTTCACTTTTACCAAAATCAATTACAACAGCTATTGCTATTGGTGTTTCTGAATTAATTGGAGGAAATTCAACAATCACTGTTGGAATGGTTATTATTACAGGAATTTTTGGTGCTATGATAGCCAAAACAGTTTGTCATTTCTTTAAAATCAATCATCCTGTTGCGATTGGTTTAGCATTAGGAAATAGTGCACATGCGATTGGAACAGCAAAAGCCATTGAATTTGGAGAAATTGAGGGAGCTATGAGCAGTCTATCAATTGTCATTGCAGGTATTTTTACTGTTGTTTTTGCTCCGCTTATGGCAAGTTTATTTTAAATAGAATATAATAAGTATAAAGAAAGGGTGATGACTATGATTTTTGCAATCTATAGTGTCTTTGTCGTCATGATGCTGTTATCCATAAAAAAGAAGTCTTATATTATTTTTAAAACACTTAATAGTTTGGCCTTTATAGCTGTGGCTGTTTATTGTGGTATAACTTCAGACCATATGTCTATGCTGGTAGGGATTTTGCCTGGATTGATAGGTTGTCTAGCAGGAGATTTTATGCTCGCAACCCAATATAAAAAGAGTTTTTTATACGGATTAACCTGTTTTTTGATTGCTAATCTTTGTTTTGTTATTTATTTTATTAATTTTCAATCATTATCTATAATAGAGTTCATTTTACCAGTTGTTTCTATTATGATTGTCATTGCTCTTTCTTATTTGCCACGAATGGATTATGGTGTATATGATAAAGCTATTTTGGCATATGCTTTTATGATTACTTTAGCAATGGTTAGAAGCGTCGTTGTGTATTTCACATTATCAACACCTATGTTTCTATTCTCTATGATTGGTTTTATTCTTTATTTTCTTTCAGACATTATATTGCTGTTTGACAAGTTCTATGAATGTCGCTTTAAAGCAAAATTAACTGTATTCAATTTAATAACATATTTTTATGGCATGTTTCTTATTGCTTTAAGTTTAATCAAATAGGATATGTTAAAAATTGGAAAATATGAGATGTCTTAATAATGCTACAATAAAAGTAGTGATGAAATTGAATGGATAAGTGTTGTCAGTATCTATCTATCATTTATAAATGATAAGAATATATTCGACACTTATCGACATTCTTTCAACACTACTTTTCTTATTGCCAAAAAGTGCAAGAAAGTTTGTCAATTATGACAATTTATACAAAACAAGGTATGCTTGAGTTACCGGTGAAAGGAGTCTATATGATAACAACGAGAGATGAAATAATCGATTATATGGAAGTGTGTACACAAACAAGAAAAGACAAAGATATTCAAATTTTTTCTGCCAATCATGTGGCTGATGAATTAAAAATTAGTAGAAGCTTAGCCAGTCAGTATTTAAATGAACTATTTAAAGAAAAATGTTTAATTAAGGTTTTGACAAGACCAGTCTTGTTTTTCCATAGAAAAACATTAGAACAACAAGGAGGTTTTGTATTTCAACAGTTAGATTTCCTTAGTATCAACGAATTACAAACTTATCTTCAAAATCATTCCCGTCAAGACTATGCATTTGAAGATATTATAGAGGCATATGGTTCTTTAAAAGGGATTATAGATAATTTTAAAGCTTGTATGAAATATCCTACAAGAGGGTTACCACTTGTTTTAATAGGTGAGAAAGGAACAGGTCGCAAAAATCTTATTAGAGCAGTTTATAAATATATGCTTTCCCAAAATATTATAGAAACACATTCACAATTGATAGTGATTGATATGGCTGATCTTCAAAATAAGAATGATATTCTTGATATCCTTTTTGGAAATCCTCACAAGAAAGACATCTATCCATCTCAAATCTTACAAAGTCAAAATGGGATGGTTTATATTCGTAATGCTCAATATCTTTCATTGCCGCTTATCCAAAAAATTATTCGTTATTTTAATCCAGAATGCAGTGATGATGATTTATATGTGCTTTGTTCCCAATCAACAGCGAGAATCGTTTTAGAAGCAACGATGAGTCATCAACAGCAGCTTGATATGTTTCAGGATATCCCTATTATTTGTACAATGCCAACTCTCTATGAAAGATATAATGAAGAAAAAGAGGCTTATATATATCGGTATTTTCAAAGTGAGTCAAGAAAAATTGGAAAGAAGATTATTGTCAGTACAAATGTTATGGGGAAATTAATGGCTTATCAGTATACCGATAATATTGATGGTTTAGAAAATGTTATTCAGATTATCTGTGCCAATGCCAATGCTGATCATCATCAGGAAGATCATTTAAAAATTTATACATATCATTTACCTGTTCCGATCTTATCGGTTGAATCACATGATATGACAGAATATAAAAATGAATTGTCTTTTATAGATGTTCAAGGTTATCAGCAAGGACAAGAAAATCAACAAGTTGAAAGGATATTTGATGCTCTTTTACAAGATACAGAAAAGTTTTTTATGAGTAATGATGGTCAATTAGATGAATTCATGAATGTTATGAAAAGACATTATCATCAATATTTTGAATATCTACAATTTCATAAAAGATGTGATCAAAAACAGATTCGTCATATTGAATTATCTATCAATGACATCATTGATACAATTTTTGAAAATTATAATGTCAATGAGCCAACCAATTTTACTTCACTCATTTCAAAAAGTATTTATTTTATTAAAGAGAATAGATCATTTATGAATACTTGGTTTACAACACATCATCAAAAAATTCATGAACTCTCTTTATTTATTCAACAATCATTTAAAAATGAATATGAAATGATAGAGTGTATTCATCTTTATATTTATGACTCATTAGGAATTAAATTTGATGAAATTAATAAAACAATCTTTACTGTTTTATTAGCTGATTATATTCGTGGAATTGTGAAAAAGAAATGTTTAGGTATTATTGTTTCTCATGGATATTCAACAGCCACCAGTATTGCTGATGCCGTTAATACAATGATTGGTAGAAATGTCTTTGATTCCATTGATATGCCAATAGAAACAACAACTCATGAAATTGTTGAGAAGATTAAACAGTATTTAGTCAGAGTTGTTACAAAAAATGATTTATTGGTCATGGTTGATATGGGATCTTTGCAAGATATTGGTGAATCATTAATGGCTGTTGCTCAAAGTGATATAGGTGTAATTAATCATGTTTCTACGGGTTTGGCATTAGAAGCAGGATACTTGATTTTAAAAAATGAATCTTTAAAACATATTCTTGATAAAGTCAATGATATTTCACAAACTTCTTATCGTTTGATAGAGAATACAAAACGAAAACCAGCGATTCTCTTTACATCAGAAAATGGTGTCAATACAGCACGTCGTTTATCAGAACTCTTTATTAGAAGTTTACCTAAGAATATAGATGTTGATATTTTAACATATGATTATTTTGAATTGATGAATACAATTCAGCAAACAGATGTCTTTGAAAAGAAAAATATTTTATTTATCTTTGGTGTCAGTAATCCAAAGATACCAGAAGTATCATTTGTCTCTTTAGAAGATATTATGAGTATGAATAAGGTTGATGAACTTTATCGTGATTTTTCAATTTATTTAACTGCCCATGAAATTAATGAATTCAAAAGAAACTTAATGAGAAATTTTTCTTTAGAAAATGTCATGAAGCATTTAACGATTTTAGAACCAACACGATTAATTGAATCAGTATCTGAATCAATTGAGAGACTCCAAAAATTACTCAACGTTGAATTTTCTAATCAAACGATTATGGGGTTATATATTCATATTAGTTGTTTAATAGAAAGACTAGTCACAAAAGAAGCATTAAACTATGGAGATGTGACCAAGTTTGCCTTAGAGCATACAGATTTTATAGCCCATGTGAAAACAAGTTTTGAAAATATCTTTCGTAATTATGGAATAGATCTTCCATTAAGTGAAATGAGTTATTTATATGATTATATCTCTATAGATTCTACAAATCATATAACACGTCAGAAAAGGGGTTTGTTATGAAAAAAATATTAATTGCGACACACGGAATGTTAGCAGAAGGGTTAAAGAGTTCTATTCATGTGTTAGCAGGGGATGGTTATGACATTCAAACAATTAATGCTTATACAGATGAGTGTCAGGGTGATTATTCTCATCAGATTAAAGCATTTATCACATCTTTAAATCAAGATGATGAAGCAGTAATTTTTACTGATTTATTAAGTGGTAGTGTAAATCAGAAAGTCTGCCAATTGTGTGTGCAAAGGCCATCTTATTTACATATTGTTACTGGTACGAATTTAATGTGTGTGTTGGCTGTTTTGTTAGAAACACGACCATTAACACAAAAAGTCTTAAAAGAAATTGTAGAGAACTCGGTTGTCTCTCTGATTGATTTGGAAGATCAAATTCAATTGGAAGAAACTGATGAGGATTTTCTATGTGTAGAGGAGGAAGAAAGAAATGATTGTTTCCATTAGAATTGATGATCGCTTAATTCATGGTCAGGTTGCTTTAGTTTGGTCCAAAGAATTAAATACAACAAGGATTGTTGTAGCGAATGATGAAGCAGCAAGAAATGATGTCATGAAAATGACATTGAAGATGGCAACACCAGCAGGGATTAAATTGTTGATTAAGCCATTACAAGAATCTATAGATGTTTTTAATGATTCAAGATCTAAAGATTTGAAACTCTTTGTTTTAACAAATTGTATTCAAGATACATTGGAAATTGTTAACAATTGTCCTGATGTAGAATCAGTCAATGTGGCTAATGTGGGACGTTTTGATGAAAGTGATCCAGCACTTAAGACACAATTAAACCCATGTATTATTTTGAATCCGCAGGAATTGGAAGCTTTAAAGGAGTTGGCAAAATGTCAATTACCTGTCTATGCACAGGTTGTTCCAACGAATCCAAAAATACCAATTCAAAACTTATTAGATGGAATGAAAGGATAGGAGGAGAGAAAAATGACAGTCACTGCACTATTAGCAGCTTTATCTTACTTTATTTGTTATGGTGGTAACTGGTTGCTTGGTCAATGTATGATTGAAAGACCAATCGTTGTTGGAGCGGTCACAGGTTTGCTTTTAGGAGATTTACCAACAGGCTTGATTATGGGAGCATCATTGGAAGCTATTTTTATGGGCTCTGTTAATATTGGTGGACAGATTTCTGCTGAACCCGCAGCTGCAACAGTTTTTGCAGTCACATTTGCAACAATGCAAACAGTTGATGCCAATGCAGCTTTAGCAATTGCTGTTCCAATTGGAATTTTATCAGCCTTTGTTTCTATGTTTATTAATAATATTGCTTTTAACTGGTTTGTTCCTTTTATTGATAAGTATGCAGAGGATAATAATGATCGTGCGATTACTTTTATTAATTTTGGAGCATGGCTTTTAAGATTTACAATTTTCTCAGTTTTAATGTTTATTGGCGTTTATTTAGGACAGGGGCCAGTTCAAGCGTTTGTCAATAGTATTCCAGCAGTTGTGATGAATGGTTTAACAGTTGCAGGTAAATTTATGCCTGCTGTTGGATTTGCTATTTTAATGAAGATGTTATGGAGTAAAGAATTAGCAATTTATTATTTCTTAGGATTTATCTTGGTGACTTATATGGAATTACCATTGGTTGCAGTTTCAGCAATTGGAATCATTATTGTTTTGGCAGTTTCATCAAGAGATTTACAATTCATTAAAATGCAGCAAAATGCAGCAGTTGGACAAATTGCTGAAGACAATACAGATGATGTGGAGGATTTCTTATCATGAAAAATAAAGATGCATTAACAAAAGAAGATAAGAAGATGCTAAATAGTATCTTTCTAAGATCATTTACTATTTTTGCAGGACGTTCTGGTGGACAGGTACGTCAGCATGCTGCTGGATTTATCTATTGTTTATTACCAGCTTTCAATCGTTACTATAAAAATGATCCTGAAGGGCGTCGCAAAGCGATGGTCAGACATACGATGTTTTATAACATTACTCAAAATTTAGGGACTTTTGCAATGGGGCTAGTTGCTGCAATGGAAAAGGAAAATAGTGAAGATCCAAACTTTGATGCGCATTCTATTGTTGCGATTAAAACAGCTTTAATGGGTCCTATGTCAGGCATTGGTGATTCTATATTCTGGGGTGTTTTAAGAGTCATTGCTGCTGGTATTGGAATTAATCTGTCTTTACAAGGTTCAATATTAGGACCAATCTTATTTTTATTGGTTTATAATGTTCCTTCAATTATCTGTCGTTATTATATGACTTATGCTGGTTATACAGTTGGTTCTAAATTTATTTCTGAGATCAATCGTAGTGGCTTGATGAGTGTTCTAACCAAAGGGGCAAGTATCTTAGGTTTGATTATGATTGGTGGGATGACTGCTTCAACTGTTACTTTTACATCCGTTTTAAGTTTCCCAGTGAGTGGTAGTGATCCGATTCTTTTGCAAACGTATTTAGATTCTATTTTTAAAGGTTTGGTTCCATTGTCATTAACACTAGGTTGTTTATTCTTATTAAAGAAAAGAGTGAATATCAATATCATTATGTTTGGTGTTATGGGACTTGCAATTGTCTTGGCACTGTTTGGAATTGTATAGAAGGAGGATCAATTATGCTTGTTTCAATGAAAGAAATGTTACATCATGCTGATAAGAACAATTATGCTATTATGGCTATTAATTGTTGTAATATGGAATGTGCAAAAGCGATTATTGGTGCTGCTGAAACAGAGTGTTCACCAGTCATTATCAATATTTCTCCACGTCAATGGAAATCACATGCATCATTAGATGCAACTGTACCTATGATTCAAAGTATGGCTCAAAAGGCTTATGTTCCTATTGCTTTAAATTTAGATCATGGTCAAGAATATAACGATGTGGTAGATGCAATTCAACACGGTTTTACCAATATAATGTTTGATGGTTCCGCTTTGCCTTATCAGGAGAACTTAGAAAGAACTGCATTGATCAGTGATTTGGCTCATGCTTCAGGTTGTTCAATTGAAGCAGAATTAGGACATGTGGGTCAAGCTTCAGCTGGTGATGGAGTGAGTGATGATTTTTATACTCATGTTGATCAGGCTGTCGAATTTGTCAAACAGACACATGTCGATGCTTTGGCAGTTGCAATTGGAACTGCCCATGGGCAGTATTCGCAAGGGTATGTTCCGCATTTAGATTTTCAAAGATTAAAAGAACTCAAAGCAGCATTGCAGATGCCACTTGTTTTACATGGGGGTTCTGGAGTAGGTCAAAAAAATATTCAAAAAGCTGTTGCATTAGGGATTAATAAGATTAATGTTTGTACCGATGTCTTTGCAGTCGGAAGGGATCGGATGAAGACTTCCCTTGAAGAGAATCCTCATATTGATTTGATGGATTTATGTCATGAAGCAGAAATGGCTATGAAAGAATATATTTGTTCATATATGCAAATGATTGGGTCGAGTCAGCGTTATTGTTATTGTATGTCAGTAAAGAAAGAATTTGATTAAGGAGGCTTGTTATGAATTATAAAGAGAATCAGTTGACTCAAGAAAGAATCTCGGTTTTAGGTGTTGGAACATGGTCAATGGGTGGAACGAATAAATTTGGTTTATCTTATGGCCATGTTGAAAATCAAGAATCAATAAAAGCCATTCATACTCTCATTAAAAATGGTGTGAATTTGATTGATACAGCGCCTGTTTATGGGGCTGATAGTGCTTCTGAAAAAGTTGTTGGAATAGCCTTGCAGGGTGGTTATCGTGAAAAGGTAAAGATTGTCACAAAGTTTGGAAATGTGAATGATCCACAAACTGGTAAGCGTGTTATTGATAATAGTTATGATACAATTATGAAAGAGTGTGAAGAGTCATTACAACGATTACAAACTGATTACATTGATTATTATTTGATGCATTATCCTGATCCAAACATCCCAATTGAAGAAACAATGAGAGCTTTAAATGAATTAAAATTAGCTGGTAAAATTCTTCATATTGGATTAAGTAATCCGACGCAAGAACTTATTTTAGAAGCTGAACAATATAGTCAAATAGAAGCTATTCAGTTGCCTTATTCAATGGTCAATAGAGAACAAGAGGAACTTTTCAAATGGTGTCATAATAGAGGATATTTTACAATGTCTTATGGCTCATTGGGGGCTGGTATTTTATCGGGTGCTTATCGTGAATTACCACATTTTGATGAGTTGGATATTCGTTATACATTTTATCCTTTCTTTAAAGATCCTATGTTTTCTCGCATTCAATGTCTTTTAAAAGAGATGGATAAAATTGCTCAAATTCATCATGTTCCGGTTTCTCATATTGCATTAAATTGGGTGACTCAAAAAGATTTTATTTCTACATCTTTAGTTGGTGTTGCAAATCAAGATCAGGCTCAAGAAAACAGTCAGGCTTTTGCTTTTTCTTTAACAGATGAAGAAATGTTATTCTTAGATCAGGCTATAGAGAAATATTTATAGATGTTTGTTATTTTGGCAAAAGCATGTGGCTATCTGGGTATCATTTTGGTAAGTTATGTCCTGAAAAGAAAAGGAATTGTGAATCAGCAGGCATATTCTATCTTTTCATCCCTTATGCTGAAATTGACTCTACCCTGTGCTATTATTATGAATATGAATAATCAACATATCGATTTTTCTTTATTGTTTATTATTCTCTTAGGTCTTTCTTATAATGCTGTGTCATTAATGATTGGATATTGGAGTGGCAAAAAGAATCAGCAAAGCCTCATGCAGATGATAAATGTATCTGGTTATAATATTGGTTGTTTTGCTATGCCTTTTGTCAGTGGTTTCTTTGATACAAAAGGTTTCATTGTGACAAGCTTATTTGACATTGGCAATTCAATCATGTGTTTAGGTGTAAATTATGGAATTGCATCAGCAATTAAGAATAAGCATCAACACTTTGCTCTTCAATCAATGTTTATAAAGGTGTTTCATTCTATTCCTGTTTGGACATATTTTATCATGTTGATATTAAGTTTTGTGTCTATCAAACTTCCATCCTTTTTTCTTCCCTTCTTAGAAACGATAGGCAATTCAAATCCTTTTATCGCAATGGCTGTTATAGGCTTTTCGTTACAGTTAATATTCAAGAAAGAATATCTTGTAGCCATTTTTAGAATAGTCAGTTTACGTTTATTCATTTCTATTTGTTTAGCCATCTTTACATATCTTTTACCAATTGACAATTCATTAAAGAGTCCTTTAATTATTCTCTGTTTTTCGCCCATTGGAGCAGCAGCTGTGGTCTTTACAGAGTTATTAGGTCTTGATTATGAAAAAGCAGCATGCATCAATTCTATCTATGTTATTATTTCAATCATTATGATGTGTTTATGTATAGAGTTTGTTTGAAAAATTCCATTTTGATAAAATGGTTTTTTTCTATGATAAACTTATATTTTATATATGCTTACAGTTTTATTCATTTTATATCAGATTTATAAATGAGATTATATTGGAAATATATGTAAAATATTATATAATAAAGGAGAAATATCTCTTAGGAATTAGGTAGCGATTCGCTATCATTAGGTTTAGGTATCTAAAAAAAACTAGCAAGCTAGTTTTGTTAATACATAATTAGAAACTATGAAGAGGGGTGCCTACTCAAAAATAGGTTTATTATTCATTTGTTTCATAACTGTCAATGTATTGTCTTTTTTTACAGAAAAGAATGAATAGATTTGAAATATAAACATGGAAATATTAGAGGCAATTGAGGGAGTATATCTTTGTTATATTGCATTGAATATATATAACTCGTCCCTCGTTAATATATTCAATATAAATTTTTTTCATTTTATATTTGACGTATAAAATGAAAATATTTATATAGATTATCTTCAAGTTTAGCTAAGAGATATTTTTAATAATGAATAGTTGATTGGAGATGATGGTATGGAAGATTTAGGAAATGAGTTTATCAAGAAATTACCTGTGATTTTAGACATATATCATTTATCCAATTTAGTGGGAATAAAATATAATCTTTTAAAAGATATTCTTAGCAATAAAGATAAGTATTATCATACTTTTTATATTTCAAAGAAAATGGGTGGAAAAAGAAAAATTGAAGCTCCTAATGAAGTGTTGGCTTTATTACAAAAATATATTAAAAATGAGATTTTAGATAATATATTAGTGAGTGAGTATGCTTTTGGATTTGTGAAAGAAAAGAATATTTTGTTAAATGCAAAAAGACATCTCAATCAAGAGATGATTTTAAATATTGATTTAGAAAATTTTTTTCCGACAATTAAAGAAAAAAGAGTATTTTACATTTTTTATAAATTATGTAAATATGATTATCATATCTCTAAAGTCTTAACAAATTTAGTAACATTACAAGGTAGGTTACCTCAAGGTGCTTGTACAAGTCCTGTTATTTCAAATATTGCAGCATACAAATTAGATAAACGATTATCTACATATGCTAAAAAGTTAAATTTAATATATACGAGATATGCTGATGATATTACATTCTCTGGCTCAAAGAAAATTATCAATAATTTTTTCCTTAAAAATATACAAAATATAATTAAAGAATGTGGGTTTGTAATTAATGATAAAAAAACACGATTCTGTTCTCAATATGGAAGACAAGAAGTGACAGGATTAATAATTAATGATAACTATATACACATTAATAAAAAATATATTAGAGAGATTCGACAGGAATTATACTATATCAATAAATTTGGAATTAGTAATCATAGGAACAATAAAGATTTTTCTAATATGTACTATAGAGAACATTTATTAGGAAAAATACTTTTTGTAAAAAGCATTCATCAAGATATTGGGTTAAGTTTTTTTAATCAATTTCAAAATATAGATTGGGAGAAATAGATATGATTTTAAAAAGAGAAATTAATGAAATTGTTAAAAAAAATTTAAGGTCTAAAACAAAAAGTTCTCTTCGAAGAAATAGTTTTACGAAAGAAACCTTATATACCAACTATGAAAATTTTGTTTTGAATGCAGATGAACTTGAAGAGCAACGATTATTACTTAAAGTTATAAAAGAAACAAAAAATTATACAAAAGAGCAGTCAAGAGAATTTTGTAATACTACCTTCTGGAAAGATAAGCAAAATAATCATCTCCTATCTTAGTGATATCTTATTTGTGAAAAGAACTGATAGACTTGATGCGAATACAAATAAAATAGTTAGTTATATAATAGATGATGGAAATCTTTTTAAAACAATAAATATAAATTGTGAATTTGATAATAATTTAAAAAATAATAATTATGAAAATAAAACAGTATATTATTTTGATGATTTTTGTGGTAGTGGAGAACAATTAATAAAAACTTTGCGTAAATTGGAAGGTTCCTTGATAAATTGTAAAATCAAAATAGTTATATTTTCATGGCTTCATATGGGTTATCAAAATTTAATAAGATTTTTAAAAAATGAATTCAAAACAACACATAATAATGAAATAATTTTATTAGAAGATAATATAATAATATTAGAAAGTTTTGCAGATAAATTTACTTATGAAGAATGGGAAAAAATATTAACTATCTGTAAGATGTGTACGATTAAAGGGTGTCAACAGGGATATGGAAATAGTCAAGCTATGATAACATTTGATTATCTATCTCCAAACAATAATTTACCTTTAATATGGACTCATAAAATAGATTATTTAGACAAAAGCAATCAACTCTGGTATCCATTTTCTAGTAGAAAAAATAATAAGTTTTATCTCTATGGTGAGATTTTGACCATACTCAAGAAAAAAAGTAAAGTAGATGTATTTCGTAAAAAAATTAATGATTATTTTCATATTAAATTGACATATAATCAATTTAGACTAATATTGTTTTGTATGAATTTTAGATGTCTGTTATTGGATGATCTTGTATCTATATTAGGTTATGATAATAAGAATCAACTAATAGAAGATATTGAAATAGTAAATCAAACTAATATTATAGATTTAAGTCATAAACCATTTAAATTTAATAGTAATGAAATATTTCACGAGTTTAAAAAAGTACATGAAAATTTGTTTGGAGAACTCTTTAACTTAAAGAAAAAGAAAAATACATTGTCAGGTCGAAGAAATAGAAATTGAATGTTTTTGATATGTCATTTTGTTTTTTCTATTTATAAGTCATATAATTTTTATTAAAAACTTATCGCTTATGAAGATTATCATAAAAAACAGAAAACTATATCTTTTGTACAAAGATGTGGTTTCTGTTTTTATTATATTCATTGAAAAATGATTTATTAGTCATCTAAACATTCATAAAATGATTTTAAATGTTCACAAGATTGATTAAACTCTTTGAATTCTTCATCAGTCATATCTAATTCTACAATTTCTTTAGCACCAGTTCTATCTATGATTGTTGGAACACTGATATAAAGATCATCATGCCCATATTCACCTTGCAATAAAGTAGAAACAGGCAGTATTCTGTTTTCATTATGCAGGATTGTTTTGACAATACCAACTGTGCTGGATGCAATACCATAACATGTATTACCCTTACGATTAAATATTTCCCAACCTGCTTTGATAGTCTCGGCTTTCATCTCATCATAAGGGTCTTTTCCAATACGTGCTTCATTATCCCTGACAACACTGTAAATATCCTTGCCACCAATATGCACAGTTGACCAAGGAATCATTTCGCTATCCCCATGTTCACCAATGACGAGGGCATGGACACTGCGAGGATCAACATCAATTTTTTGAGCAATAAAATATTTTAAACGCGCTGTATCTAAAGTTGTTCCTGAACCAATAACTTGTCTAGCTGGTAAACCTGAAATTTTATATGCATAATAAGTCATCACATCGACAGGATTAGAGACAACTATTAAATGTCCATCAAAACCACTTTTCATAATCTCAGTTACGATTGTTTTCATTACTTTTTTTGTTGGTTCTAACATTTTTAAACGGTCATTCCCAGCATTATGAACAGGAACGCTCGCTGTAATAATTACAATACTTGCATCATGACAATCATCATAAGTTCCAACCTTAACTGCTGTATTGCGATTCATGTATTCCATGCTTTGAGATAAGTCTAAAACTTCTCCAAAAGCTTTTTCTTGATTTAAATCAATTAATGCGATTTCATCACAAAGTCCTTGATTGATTAAACAAAAAGCTGTACTCACTCCAACATTTCCAGCTCCAATAATAACGACTTTACTTTTTTGTATATTCATATGATTCTCCTTTTTAACAGATGACATTATTATATCATTTCAAAATATTTTGAGCCACTTTAACAATAAAAATACATCACTTTTAAGAGTGATGTACAAATATGTATATTTTTTATATTTAATAGCATTTTTTGCAAGCTGTAAATCCACGATTTTGTGCTTCACTTAATGAGACTTGTCTTGGATTTTTCATGTTACTGCAATTGGCATTTGAATGATACTTTTTCCCAGTTTTAGGAATGTAAACCATGGCACTATTTGTATGATTGCTTTGACTTGAAGATGGTGTTGATGAATTGTTGTTTGATTGTGAAGCTGGACGCTGACTTGCTGTTTTTGCGGTGTTCTTCTTTGCCTGTTCGCTTTTCTTTTTTTCATCAGCCTTTTTTTGTTCTTCGGCTTTCTTTTGCTCTTCAGCTTTCTTTGCATCCTCTTGTTTTTTAATTTCTTCAGCCTGTTTTTTCTCAATTTCTTCTTTTTCCTTGACTTTAGCCATTGCTAATGCTTGTTGATTGACAACTTGAATAGTTACTGAATTACTCTTAACATCATCTTTTTTATATTGCAGTGTTACAAGACCTTCTTTTTCTAACGATTTTAAGATTAATTTCCCATCTTTAATCTCTTCTATTTTGATAATATCTGTATCACTACATTGAAAATCATCTTCAGACAAAAGTCCATCGTCAGGGTGAACAGTCAATGTCACTTGTTGACTTTGGTGGATATCCATTGTGATATTCTCTTCGTTAATAATAATTTCATCTGCCATTGGTTTACCAAATACAATCCCTATGATTATAAGAACTATAAACCCAACTCCCATATACTTTAAAATTTTTAAAACTTTTCCCTTCATGTTTAATCCTCCCTTAAAATGCTATATACATTTTATCTTGTTTTTTGTAGAAAATGTATAATATCAAGAAATTACTTCATTAAAGTTAATATTCATGTCATAATAGTAGAGGATAATAACTCAATGTTGAAAAGTGGGAGGAAAATTATGAAACGTATTCAAATTAATCATAATATAGTTGATCAGGATATTTTAAAAGAGATCAAGAGATATATGGTTGCACCTTGGCAACAATACATGTTGTCAATAACAGGACTTGTTGCTATTGTAGCATCTATTTTTAATTTTATGAACAATCAGTATCCAATGGGAATCTTATTGATTGTATTGTGTGTTGTGTGTTTTCTTGAAATTTTTTGGTTAAATAAAAAGAAATATAAAGATATTTTAAATACAATGAAAAAGGAAACTGAAAAAGAAGAAAATATTTATACAATGATTTTTGGTAATGATGCATTGACTATTCGTAACTGTGACATGGTAACTGATAACAAAATGCCATATGAGAATATGAAAAAAATTGTAGAAACGGAAAATACATATACTTTCTTTGGAAAAAAGAATCAATTTGCCATTATTAGAAAAGATTCTTTAAAGATAAAACCGAGTGAATTATTTGAATTCTTAAAAACAAAGGAAACAAAAATTTCAAAATGGCCAAATGCATAAGAAAGAACATCTATTGGATAATTTCCATAGATGTTCTTTTATTCTATAATAGGATAGTGATATTCATCTAAAAGTTCATTCATTTTCATAAGATTATAATGATGATTAATCCCAAAGATAATTAAAGCATCACGTTTGATTTTAGGATAGAGGTTTTGATTTGATGAAAGAGTTAAAAGAACATTAGTATCATGAAGATCAATTGATAATGCAAATGCACATTGTAACACTTTATCTTTACTAGGAACGCGGGTACCATTCATAATTTGATATCCATAAGTTCTTTCTAGATTGGTTTTTTTGATAAATTCTGATTTCGATACATGATGTGTATCTAATAACATTTGTAGATAATTCGTAAATGAGATTTCAGGAATCTTTTGGAGTAATTCTTGAAAAGGGATGTCTTGATTTTGATTAAGTATATCTAATAATTCAATTGTTGTCATGTTATCACCTGAATTTATGATATACTAGAAAAGTAAGAAATGCAAGGGGAGAAAAAGAGTGAGTATTGAATTGTATAAAGAGGTCAGGGTGTTAAAAGAGAGCTCTGATAAAAAGATATATCTTGTTCAAAGTGAAATAGATTCATTATTTTATATTAAAAGAATATTAAGTCATTATGATATACAAGTTTATCAAAAGTTGAAAGATTTGGCACTGGAACATATTCCACATATCATAGAAATTCATGAAATGAATAATCAATGTTTTATTGTTGAGGAATATATGAATTATCCAACATTGGATAATTATATTATTAATCATGAGATTAACCAGAGTGAAGCATTTCGAATTATTTCTCAATTATGTGATACACTTCAAGTTTTACATCAAAATAAAATTGTTCATCGAGATATTAAACCAGAGAATATATTTTATGATGGTCATAATACATATCTTTTTGATTTTGATATCTCTAGAATTCATCAAAAGAATCAAGTGAAAGATACAAGGTTGTTAGGAAGTTATGGTTATGCTGCTCCTGAACAATTTGGTTTTGCACAATCAGATGCTCGCACTGATATTTATGCTTTAGGAATCTTATGGAATGTCATGTTAACAGGAAAGTTCCCGCAAGTTCAGATGTTTCAAGGAATAGAAACTGATGTTATTCAAAAGGCAATCCAAATTGATCCGCTTCAAAGATATCAATCAGTGCAAGACATGAAGAAAGATTTTGTTGTAAAGCCATATCATTCATGGGCAATTCCAGGTTTTAGAGGAAGAAAGATAAGTACCAAGTTGACAGCGACTGCTTTATATATATTTCTTTTGGCAGTTATAGCATGTTCAAAGTTTGAAAACATTAAACCATGGAGTTTTATGGATATTTTTAATAAGATATTAATTCTTGGCTTATTTATGATTATTATAGTATTTTCTGGAAACTATAAAAACATATGGGAAGATTGTGTTTTACAAAAGTCTGAATATTGGTTATTAAGAATCTTTGGCAGAGTTTTGTGTAGCGTTCTCATTGTCTTTGCCTGGATATTATTTATGAGTTTAATAGTTGCGATTTTTAAGTTAGGATAAGCCTAACTTTTTTTGTGTGCATAGAGCACACCACCTTAAAATAAGATTATGTCATAATATGTCTAGGAGGGAAAATGATGAGAGGGAAAAATAAATTTTTATTCATATCTTTTTTGTTAGGATTTGCTTATTCACTATATTTGCTCTTATATTTTACAGGTGCTATTGGATCAAGTGAAGGTGCAAATCAAGCGGGAGCTGCTCTTGCAACTGCGATTGTCATGCCTCATATGGTTTTAACTGTTTTGGCAACTATTTTTAATGGATTAGGGTGTTTCTTAGAGAAGAGAGGTTTTGCATTAACAGGAGCAATTCTTTATGCAGTAGCTATGGTATTAATGCCAATCTATTTTATGTTTGTTGTTTTACAAATGATTTTATCATTTATTGGTTTTGCAAAATTAAAGAAGGGTAATGAATAGTATGAAGAAAATATTAACATTGTTTTTAGCAGTTTGTTGTGTGGGTGGTTTATGGGCTTGTTCTTCTGATGAGAAGAAAGAAGAAGTGAAAAAAGATTATAAAGTCAATGAAACAGCAGTTTATGAAGATGTTGAATATACGGTGACAAAGGTAGAAAAGAGTCAAGGGAAAAAATATAATAAACCTGCGGAAGGCAAAGAATTTGTAATTGTAACAGTTAAAATTGAAAATAAGAGTGATGAAAAAGTAGATTATAATTCACTTTATTTCAAGGTTGTCAATAGTGAAGGGCAAGAAGATTCAGTGAGTTTTTCTACAATTGATTCAGACACTTCATTAGGTAGTGGTGACTTGGTTGCTGGTGGCTCTAAAGAGGGAACTCTTGTCTTTGAACAAAAGAAAGATGATAAATTGAAATTAAATATTTATGCGAATATTATTTCTAGTGAACCAACGATTACAGTTATATTATAAGATAAAAACAGCTTGAGTTAAAATTCAAGTTGTTTTTATTTAGAATAAATTGAATGAATTTGTAATTTAGTAGTGAATTCACAAAAACGTGACTTATAGTCCGTTGCCTTATAATCAACAAAAAAGTAATCTTATATTAGGTGATGAATATGGAAGATATAAAATTGGCATTTGGTTTAAGAGTAAAAGAATTAAGGCTTGAAAAAGGGTTGAGTCAGGAGAAACTTGCTAATATTGCAGGAGTGGATAGAACTTATATGACACAAGTAGAAAATGGCAAAAGAAATCTGACAATAATAAAAATAAAACAGATTTGTAAGGGGTTAGATGTGAGTTTGTCAGATTTCTTTAATAGTGATTATTTTATAGAAGAGGTATGAAAATATGGGATATCTAGATTTATATAGAGAAGAACTTGATAATGAAGAAACGCAATATTTTATTTTTGATACTTCAGGAGTAGAGGGGGATATGGGAGACATAGATTATAAGGAATATAGATGGGAAACTAATAGGTATAATAAGGTAAAAGAGGGCGATTTATTTATATATAGAAGACAATCTAAGGTTTCTGAAATTAAAGGACAATTTTATTTTTTTGGAACAGGAAAAGTTGGGGAAATTGGAAAAGAAGAAGAATTTAAAGTTTGTGCAAAAATAGTGAAAGCTTATCCTTTCCAAAATATTCTATTGAAAGATGATCTTAATAATTATACCTGGCACTTTAAACATAGGGGAAAAAATTGGGAACATTTTTTTAATCAGTATGGAATGAATAAGATTTTTAAAGATGATTTTCTTAATCTTTTAAAATTGCAAGATGGTTCATCTGAAAGAAAAGATATTGCATTAGAAGTTGAATTATATCAAAATATTTTAAAAGGAGATTATTTTGTAGATGATAAAAAAGGAATGGTAAATACAAGAGGGGCAGCGCAGAAGGTTTTTTCTGATCAAGTGAAAAAATGTTATGGTTTTAGGTGTGCAATAACTGGAATTACGACACGAGAATTTCTCGTTGCTTCACATATCATCCCTTGGTCTGATAGTAAATCAGATAGATTAAATCCTCGAAATGGAATATGTCTTTCTTCGTTGATTGATAAAGCATTTGATAAAGGCTATGTAACATTTTCAGATGATTATAAATTAATCTTATCTAAAAAGATTGAGTGTGATAGAGAATTGTATAATACTTTAATAAAGTATGAAGGTAAAAAGTTAAGTGTAAAAAAGAAGTACGCACCAGAAAAACGATGTTTAAAGTGGCATCGTGAGCATGTGTTTAAAGGGTAATGTAAAGACTAGTTTCTTCTTATTAAATAATATAATTTGTATGTGTTTTAGAGATGGAATATTAAGGAGATACTCATGAAAAATAAAAACGATGTACTAGAAAACTGCTTAATGAATATCATATCCGCAGCAAAAAATCTTATAGATAATGAAAATGATAGGCAATATCTACTCGAAAATAGTGGAATGGAACGAAGTATTGAATTTATTTTTGCTTATTATATAAAATTATTGTTAAATTCTAAAAATATTGATGTTGATTGTGAATATAATAAAAACTTTAATAATCCAAAAATAATAGGAATAGAATGTGATAATTGTTTTTCAGAAAAAATATGCGAATATAAAAAGGTTCAAAAAAGATTAAAAAAGAATAAAAAAATAATACCAGATATTTTAATACATAAGAGACAAAGTATAGACCATGATTTAATTGTTATAGAACTTAAACATCATAAAAGATTGTACTCTATTGGACATCCTACATTTGAAAATGATTTTAAGAAATTAAGCTATTTAACTTGCTCTTATTCAATTTATAGATATCAATTAGGATTAGAAGTTGTATTTACAAGAGATAATGTCTATTTTTTAATATTCAAAGATGGTAAAATGTTGTTTGATAGATTTATAAGCATAGAGGAAATGGAAATAATTATGAAAGAGGGATGGAAGTTTGGAGACTGTTAATGTAGTAGCGGCAATTATAAAACATCAAAATAAAATATTGATTGCACAAAGAGGATATGGTGAATTTAAAGGGATGTATGAGTTTCCTGGTGGAAAGATAGAAAAAGGTGAAACACAAAGTCATGCTTTAAAAAGGGAATTAAAAGAAGAAATGAATGCTGATATTGAGGTTGAATCTTTCTTTTATCATGTTCATTATCAATATGATCATTTTATTCTTGAAATGGATTGTTATTTGTGTCATTTAAATAATAATCATATTGATTTATTAGAACATACAGATTATATGTGGATAAGTTTGGATGAAAATAATATACCATGGGTACCAGCTGATGTTGAGGTGTTTGATGAATTGAGAAAGAGGGGAATATAGTTATGGATAACATATCTGATTCAGTATATACAAGTTTGGTTGATAAAAACCATATTTCTCAAAAAGATTTGAGATTGAAACTTTTATATAATGATTATCAGAACAATATGAAGTTATCATATGAACTTGAATATTTACTAGCTAATTGTGAATCGTTTTATTTTTCTGTTGCTTTTATAAGTGAGTCTGGACTTGCAACGCTTAAAGAAAAACTTTTCTTATTACAGAAAAGAGGTGTCAAAGGAAAAATTATTACTTCAACATATTTAGGATTTAATTCACCAAAAGTATTTAAAGAATTATTAAAGTTTAAAAATATTGAAGTAAGAATATTTGATGAAGAAGCTGGTTTTCATCCAAAAGGATATATATTTAAAAATAGTGATTTATATAAAATCATCATTGGAAGCTCTAATTTAACACAAAATGCCTTATCAACAAATCAAGAATGGAATTTATATTTAACATCAAATCAAAATGGTGAGATTGTTGAACAGATTAAAAATGAATTTGAATATCAATGGAAAGAATCAAAAGAATTAAATGGATTATGGATTGAAGAATATGAGAGCTATTATGTTGAACCTGTAAAAACAAAACACATTACAAAAATGTATGATATTAAACCTAATTACATGCAAAAGGAAGCTTTATCATCATTAAATGCTTTGAGAAAAGAGGGAAAACAAAAATCTTTGTTAATTTCAGCAACTGGAACTGGTAAAACATATTTAGCTGCATTTGATGTAAAAGCCTATCATCCAAAGAAAATGTTATTCGTAGTTCATAGAAAAAGTATTGCTTTAAAAGCAATGGAAACTTTTCAGTCACTTATAAAAAATAAGAGTATGGGCATGTTTTCTGGAAATCAACGCGATTTAGATAAAGACTATATTTTCTCAACAATTCAAACAATCCATAAACCAGAATATAGAGAATTATTTGACCAAAATGAATTTGAATATATAATCATAGACGAAGTTCATAAAGCAGGTGCTCATTCATATCAAGAATTAATTGATTATTTTAAACCAAAATTTCTTCTAGGAATGTCTGCGACACCAGAAAGAAGTGATGATTTTGATATCTATAAAATGTTTGATTATAATATAGCTTTCGAAATTCGTCTTCAGGAAGCAATGGAATATGATTTGCTATGTCCTTTTCATTATTATGGTATTACTGACCTTGTTATTGACGATCAAATTATTAACGATAAGACTGAATTTAATTTACTTGTTTCTGATTTACGAGTAGATTATATCATTGAAAAAATAGATGATTATGGGTTTTCTGGTAAGAAAGTTCATGGATTGATATTTTGTAGTAGAAAACAAGAAGCTGTTGAATTATCTAAAATATTCAATGAACGTGGATATAAAACAATTGCATTAACTGGTGATGATAGTGAATTAAAGCGTCAAGATGCAATGGATAGATTGGAATCTGATAATGAAGATGGCTTAGATTACATATTTACTGTAGATATTTTTAATGAGGGAATTGATATTCCAAAAGTAAATCAGGTAGTTATGTTAAGACCAACTGAATCTGCAATTATATTTGTCCAACAATTGGGACGAGGACTAAGGAAACATGAAGATAAGGAATATGTTGTTGTTATTGATTTTATAGGAAATTATGAAAAAAACTTTTTAATTCCTATAGCATTAAGTGGAAGCTTGAATTATAACAAGGATAATTTGCGTCGATTTGTTGAAGAAGGTTCATTGATTATTCCTGGTGCATCTACTATTCAATTTGATGAAATATCTAAAAAGAAGATTTATGAATCAATTGATTCAGCTAATTTTAATCATATTAAGATTATTAAAGAAAGTTATTTTGAACTGAAAGGTAAACTAGGAAGAATACCTCACTTATCTGATTTTTCAAAATATAATGCGATAGATGTACAAAGAATTTTTCAAAATAATCGTTTAGGTTCGTATCATGAATTTCTTAAAAAATATGATAAAGATTATAAAATCAAATTGAATTCTTTAGAAGAAAAATATCTTCGATTTATAAGTATGAAATTAAGTTCAGGTAAAAGAGTACAAGAATTAGAAGCTATTAAGCTTGCTATTGAGAAACGTACTCACTTATTAGAATATTTAAAAGAAAGAATGAAGATAGAGTATGGAGTAGATATGACAAGTATTAGTATTGAGACCATTAGAAATATTCTTCAACAAAATTTTACGACTGGTTCTGCTAAAGAGACATTTCAAGATGCTGTCATTATTGATAATGATTTTAAAATTTCTCAAACGTTTTCAAAATTGCTTCAAAATCCAGATTTTAAAAGTCAAGTTATCGAAATTATTGATTATGCAATTGATTTATATAAGTCTGAATATAGCAATAAATATGCGAATACTGATCTATGTCTTTATAAAAAATATACATATGAAGATATATGTAGATTACTTAATTGGGATAAGGGCATGGTTGCTTTAAATATAGGTGGTTATTATTATGATAAACGCACTAATACGTTACCTGTATTTATAAATTATGATAAAGAAGAACATATATCTGAGACAATTAAGTATGAGGATCATTTTATAAATCCAAAAATAATAGTTGCTATGTCAAAAAATAATCGTCGTATCAACGATAAATCTATGGAAATGTTTACGAAAGCTGCCAAAAGAAAAACGCAGATACATTTGTTTGTCAGAAAAAATAAAGAAGATAAAGGATCAAAGGAATTTTATTACTTGGGATTAATTCGTATTATTAATATTGAGCAAGAATATATGACGAGTAAACCAATTTGCAAAATTACTTATCAACTAGATAAGGCAGTTAAAAGGGATATATATGATTTTATTGTTAATTAAATAGCAATCAAAGTTTGATTGCTAAATAGAATTTATCTACATAATTATTTTGTATTGCAATTTCAAGTTCATTTTTATATTTGGGATCAGTTATTGTATTCAGTAATAATTGATTCCTTTCTTTTAATCTTTTTATAATTTCTTCTTTAGGAATATTGTTAGATTTGGAAGAATTACTTGATTTACTAGTGAATACAAGATTCCATATATCGTCACTATACATAAATGACCATGGAATAACATGATCTAAGGAAATGTTATTTTCTTGTAAACTTTCCCCTGTATAGAAATCAATTGGATTATAATTGCAGCTTTCTAATAATAATTTTTTGTATTTTGATAAGTTATTTCTTTTTAATGTGTTTGAAGATATTCCTTTAACTTTAGATGCAATGCGAGGCGCATTATTATACCTTTCTAGTAGTTGAGCCCATTTGTAGTTAAGAAGTTGAGATAAAATAAAATGATATTCTTGTATATGCATTATTTGTTGTTTGTTAAACACGATATATAAATTTTCTTTGTCTAAATGGTAGATATTTAGAGTCTTTTTGTTAACATTCATAAATCTCCATGAAACATCATCTTTAAGCTTTCTAGCAGATTTGTTTATTATTCGATAGTAAAAATCATTGTTTTGTTTTAAAATGGCTTCTGCTTTATCAAACCATATAGGAACAGAAGAGTCTGTAAGAAATTTATATTGATTTATGAGTAATTCCACTTGTTGGACTAGGACAGGTGGCTTTTTTGAGTTTGCACTTTGCTTTAAATCGAAGAAAAAGATTTGATTCCAATAATATTTTATCATTTTATAAGCTATCATTTCAAATTTAATGAGATTGTTTTCTTCAACTATTTTTAATGACATGGCGATTTCAATAATAGCTCTACCCCATGCTAATTTATAAGTATTGTCATTATTCATGTTTTCTATTATTTCCAGCCAGTCTTGAATATATTTATTCATCAGTATACTCCACTTGTTCTAAAAAGATTCGATTGTTAAATTTTCCATTTTTTAAAGCCTTTTTCTCTTTAATTTCTAGAACATCTTGTAATGAAATTTGAGAAAAATTTAATAAAGCCTCAATAACTTCTAAAATATCTGCAAGTTCATTTTTTAATTCGACATTATTTTGGGATGTATTGACTTCTTTAGATTCTTCAATTAATTTTAGTTTTAAATATTTTAAATAGTCATCATCGTTTAAAATTTGAATTTTTGCTGTTTTATGATCCTTAGAAATAATTACAGGAATATTATCGCGTACTAATTTATTATATATATGTTTCATTGTGCTCACCTCTTCATAAATTTTAGCATAAATGAGATTAAATTAGTATTGTAATTGATTTTGAGATATTTAATTTTAAATATTTTCCAAAAAACTTTAATTTTATAAAAATATTTGTTTATATAAGTATGTATAAAAACAGAGTATATAATAGTCCAGAATTGTAAAAGTTAAATGAATATATAATGTATATACTATCTTGTTTTGTAGAACTCATAAACATGATTTAAAAACTGATATAATAAATTTGTATTTATTGGATTGAAGGCATATAAGATAATGAAAAATAAAAATAGTTTTAAAGATATGATGGATTTTATAAAATAGGATTTAAATAATTATAAAGTATAATTTAGGATTGTGACATCAATTTCTCTATTTCTATTTAATCAAATAGATAAATTATTAATACAGGGATATTCAAAGTATCATAAATGATGAATATGTTATTATCAGTATTTAGTATTAAAATGCCATTTTTATCATATGGTTATAAAACAAAAATAAAATATGGACTATTATTTGGATAATACTAGTTATTTTTAATACTACATTATATTATATTTGGAGTTTAAAATCATTGTTTGCTAGTATTAGAAAAATCATGAAAATGAGATATTTTAAAGAGTAAAAAATTTTGGGAGAAATTAGAAAAGAGAATTAAGTAGTATATAGAGAAGAGAAAGTGCTTTTAATTATTATTCTAAGGTAATAAAGAAGAATGCTAATGTATTCTTATTAATCAAAAACTGCTTTTATTAGTTATTTAATCTATAGTCATTTAAATAAAACTATTAAGGAATGGATATATATATAGAAATAGGGATTGTCTATACCATTGAAATAATGAAGATAGTTGATTTATACTATGCTTTATCTCTATAATTGATAACAATCTATAATCAGAGGAAACCACCAGTTGTTATAAAATTAACTGATGTTAATGTCAGGGAATTGTTATAGTGATTGCTATATATGAGACTTTTTATTTAAAAAAAATATAAGATAAAAAAATAAGGTGCATATGATTAGCACCTTTTTCATATAGATGATAGAATAGAAATGTAAAAAAAATAGGAGGAATAAAAATATGAAATTGTACAAATGTATGCATTGTGGAAATGTAGTTGAAAAAGTATTAGATAAAGGAGTACCAGTTGTTTGTTGTGGTGAACCGATGGTAGAATTAGTTGCCAATACAACAGATGCAGCAACTGAAAAACATGTTCCTGTATTATCAATTGAAGGAGATGTTTTAACAGTTAAAGTTGGAGAAGTGGCTCATCCAATGACAGAAGAACATTTGATCACTGCAATCTTTGCAGTGGTTGGGAATAAAGTTTTACGTGCTGATTTAACAGCTGATGATGAACCAGTTGCAACTTTTGCATTAGGTGGTTATAAAGGAACTGTTGAAGTTTATGAATATTGTAATTTACATGGATTATGGAAAGCAGAAATTGAAGCTTAATTCATAAATTAAGGGGCAGATACAAATCTGTCCTTTTTATATGCAATAAAAAATTTATAAGTATTGTTATAGTATTCATTTCTTTTGCAGGTTTTCATTTTAAATAAAATATTCCCCATCATGTAAAATTTAAGTAACAGGTATTTTGTTATATTCTCTAATGGTTTTAAGAATAATGTCATGTATTTATTATATTTATGTTTCATGATTATCTTCTTTTGATTTAAATTATTATGATAATTTCTACAATAGTATCCTTTATTTTATAAAAATACTCTGAAGACTTTTATTAATAATAAGTTGATTTCAATATTTTTATAGCAATTCTTGTAATATGATATGAGTATAGAAAGGTGGTAAGAATAGTTTTTATAAGAATACTGAACATTATTTAAATGCCTGTTATGAGGTACTTATGAATTTTCAAGATAAAAAAATTCAAAAATCTCTTCAAAGTATTCAAAAAGAACTACTGCAAGTTGAACAAAAACTTTTATGGAAAGATTATTGCGGATGCTTTTAATTAAAGTTATGACAGGAAATACTGATGAAAAAGAATTTGATAAGAAAATCTATAATTTGTTATAAAAGACTATTTCTAGTCTGAAAGAACTCAAAAAGATGGAGAAAACTAAGAATTAGAAATATCTGTTTTAGAAATAAAATCTCATAATCATATATTTAATGATGAAAAGTTAAGAATTCTTGATGGTGCTGGTTATGATATATGGAAAGATATGCATTATCTGCTAGATATGTATTATGATAATGAACCAGAAGATTTTGAAGCAATTTTAGCAAATCAAGGTATGGATTTTGAAGAATTTTGTGATGATGAAGAATTTGATATAGATGTATTCAATGAAATGATTTTAGAAGATTATTATGTTATAAGAATTGCCTATGAAAATAATTTTGAAGATGATTTTGATGAATACTAACTATCATGAAAAGAAACCCATTATTTAAAATAGTGGGTTTTAGTCTTACTGTTCTTCCATAAAATCAATAATTTCATATTTAGATGGAGAGTTATCTAAATGATGAAAAGGAATATTTTGATAGAATTGTGATATATGATGATGATAGCGATCAAAGAGAGTTAAGAGATAGCCAAGATAAAGTTGTGGATCATGAGGCTCTTTTTTTATATTCTGCTGATAGAAATAATCACATTGTGTTTCTTGTCCTAATTGTTCATAACATTCTGCTTCAATGCTTAAAATTAAACTTAATATATGATGATTATTAGAGAAATTAATCATTTCTTTTATATCTGAAATAATAGTAAGAAGTTCTTTCGTCTGATGGATATGATTTAAATCCTCATCTACTTCAATTAGCCAGTCCTCAAATAGATATTGAGCTTTTTCATTATTAAAAATATCTTGATAATCATGATAATGAAATGTTTGGATATGATTTTTGATATGTAACCAGAAACTTTGATGACAGTATAAAAGTGTTTCATGAGAACTCATGTTAATAGCGTGAAATGTATCTGTTAATTTTGTTGTTAAATCAATGTGTGGAATGTTTTGATTATTGTTTATAAGGCTATAAAGCTGATTTTTGTAGTCTTGGATATATGAATCCTTTTCGTTATTATTATGGAGTACCATTTCATAATAAACATCATTTATTTTTTCTAATGCTTGTTTATTGGCACCTAAAGCATAGTAAATCTCCGCAACGTATTCTGGATTGTGTGTTAGAATCTGTTGCTTAATGGTTAGAAATGTTTGTTCTTTATTCAGTTTTTTCATAGTTATATTCTCCTTCATGCAATAAAGATATTCGCAAAGGCCTTTGTTAATTCTATTATATAAAGCGCTTACATAAATCTCAAGGATATAGCCAGTATTTGTTTGATTTGCAAGGATAATGTCTAATATTTATAGTCACAATTTATAAAATAATGTCAAGAATTGCGAAGTATGTCTAACCTTGTCTGGATTTCTATTGCATATGAATAGTCAGATAATATGAAACATGATAATATAAAGAAAAGAATATCTCTATTATGAATGGGAAGAATTTGATTTAAGTATAAAATATGATGTAGTTTATATTAGTCATACTGAAAAGGAGAAACATATGAAAAGTTTAAAAGCAATGATTACAGGTCTTTTTTTAGTAGGGTGTACATCTTCTGTTACATATGAAACAATTTCAGCAAAAGATGCTAAAGAAATGATGGGAACACAAGATGTTGTTATTTTGGATGTAAGAGAAGAAAGCGAATATCAGCAAGGTCATATCAGAGAGGCTCAATTAATACCTTTATCACAGATTCAAGAAAACAATCAGGAACTTCCTGATAAAGATCAAACTGTATTGGTTTATTGTCGAAGTGGGAATCGTAGTGCAAAAGCAGCACAAAAATTAGTTAAACTAGGCTATACACATGTATATGATTTTGGTGGAATTAACGATTGGCCATATGAAATAGAAAAATAAGAATAAAAATGTAATAAATACCCATAATGAAATGGGAGATGATAAAAATGCATTTTTATAAAAACAAAAATGATAACTTTTTTCTACAATTTGATGAAGAAGTTCAGGATAGTGAAGAATTACTTCATGTTCTTGTAGAAAAACATGAAGGCGATGAAACAAAACACCAACCAATTATCACAAAAGAAAAACAACAAGTGAAAGTAAAAGTTGGTGATGTCATGCATCCAATGACACAAGAACATCATATCTCTATGATTTTCTTAAAAACCAAACAAGGTGGACAATACAAAATGTTGTCATATTTAGATACACCTATTGTTACATTTGAACTGTCAGAAGATGATGAAGCATTAGAAGTCTATGGATATTGTAATCTTCATGGTTTATGGAAAGAAGTTGCTTAGAACATACTTTTACTTGTATGTTCTTTTTAATATGTTAAAATATGGAAGAGGAGGAATTAAGAATGAAAAAACTAAACATACAAGAGTTTGATGAAGTCTATGCATTGTTTGAAAAAGCATTTATACCAGCTGAATTAAGACCATATGAAAAAATGCTTCCTTTATTAGAAAAAGGTGAGTTTGATGTTTATGGTTATTATCAAAATAACAAATTAACTGGAGCATTGCTTATTTGGGAATTTGATGATTTTGTATATTTGGAAAACTTTGCTGTGGATGAATCTGTACGTGGACAAGGTATTGGAAGTATTCTTTTAGATGAAATGAAAACTTTATTTCCTCATAAACTTCTTATATTGGAAGTGGAAGAACCAACAGATGATATCTCAAAACGTCGCATTGGTTTCTATGAAAGAAATGGTTATGTTTTAAATCCTTTTCATTATATTCAGCCTACATTAAGGTCAAATGCAACAGAAGTGAATCTGATGTTGATGAGTTATCCGGAATCCATCAATGTTTATTCATTTGACCAAATAAAAAAACAAATATTTAGAGTTGTTTATCAACAAATGGTATAAGGAGTATTATGAAAGCATTAGAAGAAAAAATATTAAAAGAAGGTATTGTTAAAGAAGGAAATGTCTTGAAAGTAGATAGTTTTTTAAATCATCAAATAGATGTTTCTTTTCTAGAAAAAATGGGAGAAGAATTTAAAGAATTATTTAAAGATAAAAAAATCACAAAAATATTAACAATTGAAGCAAGTGGTATTGGTGTTGCTGTTATGGCATCAAGACATTTTGGTTATGTTCCTGTTGTTTTTGCAAAGAAAGCAAAAACATCAAATATATCAGATGAACTTTATCATACCCGTATAGATTCTTATACACATCAAAAAACAAACGATGTTGTTGTTTCAAAGCAATATTTAAATCAAGATGATCATGTTTTAATTATTGATGATTTCTTAGCGAATGGATGTGCTATTTTTGGTTTGATTGATTTGGTTCAACAAGCTGGTGGTGTTGTTGAAGGTGTTGGAATTGTGATTGAAAAAGGGTATCAAGAGGGTGGCCATAAAATAAGAGAAGCTGGATATCATTTAGAATCATTGGCAATTATTGAAAGTATGAATGACCAAACAAGTGAAATCACTTTTAGAAAGTAAAGAGGGATAAAATGTATTGTCCAAATTGTGGGAAAGAAATTAAAGAGGGTAGTCAATTTTGTAGTTTTTGTGGTAGTAAAATAGTTTTGCCAAGAAATCATTGTCCTAATTGTGGTGCAGAGATTGAAGGAAATATGGAGACATGTTTAACTTGTGGCTACCATATCATACCTGAAAGAAATAAACCGATAGTTTATAAATCAAAAGTTGTAGCAATTTTATTAGGCATCATTTTAGGTGGCTTAGGTGTTCATAATTTTTATTTAGGTTACTCATCTAAAGGATTTATACAAATAGTTTTATTCTTTATGGGAATTTTGACCTTTGGTCTTACAACATTTGTTTCTGTTGTTTGGGGTATTATTGATGCACTTTTGATATTAACAGGTTCAATTGAGAGAGACGGTGACGACAATCTCTTACAATAAAAGAAGTTTATGAATCTATATCCTATAGAATGGACACGAAATAAAAAAGCGTGTCATCTATAGGGTATTTTTGTATACTTAAAGAAAAGATGTGTTAAAAATGGGAAGAAATTATTTTACTGATGAACAAATAGATGAATTCAAAAAATAAGTATATGACTTCTTTTATTGATTAAATATGAAATCTATTGATAAAGAGATGAGAATATTGTATTCTTATGTATAACATATGTGATTGAAAAGGGGAGAATTTATGAGTAAAGTTGTTAAATTTGGTGGATCTTCTTTAGCAGATGCCAAGCAATTTAAAAAAGTATATCAAATTATTAAAGAAGATAAGGAAAGAAAATTTGTTGTACCAAGTGCACCAGGAAAAAGATTTAAAGAAGATACAAAAGTGACTGATTTATTATATAAGGCTTATCGTGCTCAAAACAAATCTGAATTCAATGCAACATTTGAAGAAATCAAAGAAAGATATCAAGATATTATTGATGGGTTAAAATTAAATATCTCTTTAGATGAAGATTTTGAAATCATGAAAAAAGCATTTGAAGATCAAATTGGTGAAGATTATGCAGCTAGCCGTGGAGAATATTTAAATGGGAAAGTTCTAGCTCATTATCTTGAATTTCAGTTTATAGATCCTAAAGATGTTATTTTTATTGATGAACATGGGAATTATGATATTGAAAAGACAGATCCTATTTTATCTGCTGCCTTAGCCAATGTTGAAAATGCAGTTATACCTGGATTCTATGGGTCATTAAATGATGGTTCGGGGATTATTAAAGCATTCTCACGTGGTGGTTCTGATGTTACTGGTTCAATTGTTGCTAAAAATGGAAAAGTAGATTTATACGAAAACTGGACTGATGTCTCTGGCTTTTTAATTGCTGATCCACGTATTGTGAAGGAGCCTGATGTGATTGAAACAATTACGTATAAAGAGTTAAGAGAATTATCTTATATGGGAGCTTCTGTTCTTCATGAAAATTCTGTTTTCCCAGTACGTAGTGAAGGGATCCCTATTAATATAAAAAATACAAATCATCCCGAAGATCCAGGAACTTTAATTGTTGAAAGCACATGTCATAAACCTGCCCATGTTATTACTGGGATTGCAGGAACAAAAGGTTTTGCAACTGTTATGATTGAAAAAGATATGATGAACTCTGAGATTGGATTTGGGCGTAAAGTATTAGAAGTTTTTGAAGCACATGATTTGTCTTTTGAACATATGCCTTCTGGTATTGATACAATGACAATTATTGTGAATACTGATGAATTTATTGATAAAGAACAAGATGTTTTGGCAGGACTCCATCGAGCAGTTCAACCAGATTCGATTGAACTTGAATCAGATTTGGCATTAATTGCTGTCGTTGGTCGTGGTATGAAAGCAAGTCGAGGAACAGCTGCGAGAGTGTTCAATGCCCTTGCTAAAGAAAATATTAACATCAAGATGATTGATCAGGGATCAAGTGAGTTAAATATTATTATTGGTGTTAGAAATTGTTATTTTGAACCAGCTATTAAAGCAATTTATAATGAATTTATTGATTAATCACCATATGGTGATTTTTCTTTTTGACAGAGTTTATTCATGATAAGATGCAAGTAAAACTTAAAGAGTAGAAATCAAATAGATTCGTTAAGATGTTAACTCTGTTCCCACTGATTTTAGGTATGAGAAGAAGGAATTTTGACTCGTCAATAAAGTGATTTCTTTTCATATATCTAAGTTTTTTATCTGTAATAGAACAAAAGGTGTTATAATGCTATCAAGGAGGAGTTATATGAGAATACTAATGTTAGCACCTTTACAAAAAGAGAACTTTGAGAAGATTGAAATGAGTTTTTTGGAAGATGAATTTATTTATGGCGATGGGCATACTGTGACTCAGAATATGATAGATAACTGTGATGTGATTGTTGGAAATGTTGCTGATCATGTCAATTTGAATCGAGATAATATACAATTAATGATGTTACATAGTGCTGGGAGTGATGGCTATGTCAAAGCAGGTTTACTGCATCCTCGCACAAAATTAACAAATGCGAGTGGTACGTATGGAAAAGCTATTGCTGAGCATACATTAGGTTTGATTCTTACATTAAATAAGAATATTAAGACTTATATCCATCATATGGATGAACACTTATGGCAGAGTGTTTCCACTGGAAAAGAGCTTTATCAGAGTACAGTTGCAATTATTGGATTAGGAGATTTAGGATATGAATTAGCAAAGCGTTTAAAAGCATTTGATTGTCATATTATAGGTGTTAAAAGAACTTTATCGCCGCTCCCTCCATGTATTGATGAACTGTATACAACAAGTCATATTGATGAAGTTTTACCGCAAGCTGATTTTGTTATTTTAGCATTACCGCAAACCAGAGAAACAATTCATATGTTTGATAAAAAACGTTTATTCTTGATGAAGGGTGATGCTGTTCTTATTAATATTGGCAGAGGAAGTGCAATATGTACAAATGATTTAATTGAAGTTTTGGAAACTGGACATCTTTATGGGGTTGGCTTAGATGTTGTTGAAGAAGAGCCATTAAATCAAGAACATGACTTATGGGATTTGAAGAATGTATTGATAACACCTCATGCTTCAGGTGGATATGCTTGGAAAAGTGCAAGAGATTATTTCACTGATCTTGTTATTCGTAATCTACAGCATTTTAAAAAAGGTGAGGAATTAGAGAATGAGGTTGATTTTGTAACAGGATATCGTAAGGTTATAAAGTATAAATAAGAGTGAAGGGGTTATCATAAAGATAACTTCTTTTTTCATATGCTTTGACAAATCAGAAAGAATGTATATAATGTTAGTATACCCCTTAGGGGTGGGAGGTATTGTTATGAAACGAAAGTATGATATTATTGGTATGACTTGTAGTGCGTGTAGTGCACATATTGATAAAGCCATTCGACATATTGATGGTATTCAAAGTGTGAATGTCAATCTTTTAAGCAATTTTATGGTTGTGGAGTTTGATGAAGACAAAGTCAATGATGCTTTGATTATGAAAACTGTTGAAGAGGCGGGTTATAAGGCTATGCCAGAGAAAACAGAGGTTCAACAGACAACTCAAAATGAGAGTATTGATGAGAAAAAGAAGTCATTGATTTTATCATTTGTATTCTTGATTCCACTATTCTATATTTCAATGGGACATATGATGGGAGCACCACTTCCAGATATTTTACTTGGACATGAAAATATGATGGTCTTTGCATTGACACAATTATTTTTAACATTACCCATCATGTATATCAATCGTGGTTATTTCCAAAGAGGATTCAAGTCATTATGGCATAAGAGTCCCAATATGGATACTTTGATTGCCATAGGTTCAGCTGCAGCAGCTATTTATAGTATTTATGCTATCTTTATGATGGGCTATGATTTAGGTCATGGCAATATGAATGAGGCTCATCAGTATATGATGCAACTTTATTTTGAGTCAGCTGGGATGATTTTAACATTAATATCATTGGGAAAATATTTAGAATCTCGTTCTAAAAAGAAAACATCAGAAGCGATAGAAAAATTAATGAATTTAATGCCTTCAACTGCAACTGTTTTGATAGATGGACAAGAAGTTGTTGTGGCCATTGAAGATGTCCAAATTGGAGATATTGTTATTGTGAAGTCAGGACAAAGCATTCCTGTTGATGGTGTGATTATAAAGGGACAGACATCGATTGATGAATCTATGATTACAGGTGAAAGTTTACCTGTTGATAAATCTGTTGATGATAAAATTATTGGAGCAACAATGAATGTAGAAGGTTATATTCAGGTGAAGGTAACTCATACAAGTGGTGATACAACTCTTTCAAAAATTATTCAGCTGGTTGAAGATGCGAGTTCATCGAAAGCTCCGATTGCAAAATTAGCTGATCAAATTAGTGGTATCTTTGTTCCTATTGTCATGGTGATTTCGTTATTGACTTTTATTGGGTGGATAACGCTTGGCGCTCAAACATTTCATTTTGCCTTAACATGTGCAATTGCTGTCTTGGTTATTTCTTGTCCATGTGCTTTAGGGCTTGCCACACCAACGGCTATTATGGTTGGAACTGGAAAAGGTGCTCAATTAGGGATACTCATTAAATCAGCAGAAAATTTAGAACTTTTGTCAAAGGCTGATAGTATTGTTTTGGATAAAACAGGAACAATAACCAAAGGGAAACCTCAAGTAACGGATATCTATCCACAACATATAAGTGAAACAGAATTGTTGAAAACAGCAGCTGCTATTGAAAATGCATCACAACATCCGCTTGCTAAAGCCATTGTTGAATATGTTCAACAAATGGATTTGACATTTCAAACAGTTGATTCATTTGAAATGGTGCAAGGGCAAGGGTTAATAGGAAAACTCAATGGTAAGACTCTTTTGTCTGGAAACAAACGGATGATGGAAGAACATGGTATTGATTTATCAGATGTTTATGAAACATCACAAAAGTTGGCTAGTTTTGGAAAAACACCTCTTTACTATGCATTAGATGAACAATTGATAGGTATGATTGTTGTGAGTGATGTTTTAAAGGAAACAAGTCAGCAGGCTATTCAATCATTAAGAGATATGAATTTATCTGTTTATATGTTAACAGGAGATAATGCTTTGACAGCCAAAGCGATTGGTGATAAATTAGGAATAGAAGTTATTGCTGAAGTTTTACCTCAAGATAAAGAAAAACATATCAGAGATTTACAAGCGCAGGGGCGTACTGTCATTATGGTTGGCGATGGAATTAATGATGCGCCAGCTTTGATGAGAGCTGATGTTGGAATTGCGATGACATCTGGTACTGATATTGCTATAGATTCAGCAGATTTGGTTTTAATGAAAAATGATTTACAAGATGTTGTTCATTCCATTGAACTCAGTCATGCTGTTATTAGAAATATTAAAGAGAATCTTTTCTGGGCGTTCTTCTATAATGTCATTGGAATTCCAATTGCAGCAGGACTATTTTATCCATTCTTTGGCTGGTTATTAGATCCAATGTTTGGAGCAGCAGCCATGAGTTTAAGTTCAGTCTTTGTAGTTAGTAATGCTTTAAGATTAAGATTTTTTAAACCGAAACAAACGATCAGAAAAAAGGAGAGAAAGATGATGAAAAAAATGAATATTGAAGGAATGATGTGTGCTCATTGTCAAGCACATGTTGAAAAAGCATTAAATGGTATTGATGGTGTGAAAGCCACTGTTGATTTGAAAAACAATTGTGCAAATATCGAATTAGATCATGATGTTGAAGAAACAGTTTTAACAAAAGCAGTTGAAGATGCTGGATATAAAGTCGTAGGGTTTGAATAATGAAAGCTGATAAGTCACAAGTCACACGTTTGTTAAAAACCGCAAGAGGACAAATTGATGGTATTTTGAAGATGATTGAAGAAGATCGCTATTGTGTCGATGTTTCTAATCAAATCATGGCGACTCAAGCCATCTTAAAGCGTGCCAATAAAGAGATTATAGGGGCTCATATGAAACATTGTGTACATGATGCAATGGATTCTGAAGATGCTGATAAAAAAATTGAGGAAATGATAGGTGTTATTGATCAATTAATGAAATAGAGGCTGGGTTTAATACTCATCCTCTATTTTTTCAGTTTCATATAAGATGTCTTCTTCACGAATCATTTTGTCATAGATATCACTGCGATGTCCAATTGTCATGATATAAATGCTTTTGTTTTCATCATCAATTTCACAGATAATACGATAATTCCCAACACGGTATGACCAGTATCTTTGCAATTGACCAGATAAAGATTTTCCGTATTGACGAGGAACTATACAATTTTTAAGATTATGAATTATCCATGTATCTATCTTTTTTTGCTGATATGAATCTATTTTACTAAATTCCTTCTCTGCATTTTTTGTAAAAATACATTGATATTTCATAAATGATACATTTCCTGTATTTCTTCTAATGAATAAGTCACAGGATCTTTTAAAAATTCAGCATAAGCCTTATCTGCCAGTTTAGTCATTTCCTCATCTTCAATTGCTTCCCAAATTAAATGATGAATAAACCTTGTTATATCTTGCTTTTTTTCTTTACAAATTAATTTTAGTTTTTCTTCTTGAATCGTATCTAATATAATTGTTGTCATTATTTTCACCTCGCAAATATTATATCATTATCATTGCTAAAAGCAATAATAATTATCTTTTTATTATAAGCAAAAAGGTGTATAATAGAGAGACTATGGAGGTGTTAAAATGGAAAATGGAGTATTGATGCAATATTTTGAATGGTATTTAAGTCCAGAACCACATTTATGGACTTTATTAAAAAAAGATGCCTTGCATTTAAAAGAAATAGGAATAACAGCTGTTTGGATGCCTCCGGCTTTTAAAGGAATTGGTGGAATTCATGATGTAGGTTATGGCGTATATGATATTTATGATTTAGGTGAATTTGATCAAAAGGGAACCATTCGTACAAAGTATGGGACAAAAGAAGAATATAGAGATGCAATTTGTGCTTTACATGAAGTTGGTATACAGGCTTATGGAGATATTGTTCTCAATCATAAAATGGGTGCTGATGCAAATGAATTTGTAAAAGCTTATGAAGTCAATCAAAATAATAAAAATGAAGTGACAAGTGGTGAAGAAACAATCGAAGTTCCTACTGTTTTTACATTTCCAAAAAGACAACAAGTTTATAGTGATTTTACATGGAACTGGACATGTTTTGATGGAATAGATTATGATATTTTGTCAAAACGTCATGCAACCTTTTTATTTAAAGATAAACATTGGGATACTCAAGTAGATGGTGAAAATGGCAATTTTGATTATTTAATGGGAGCTGATATTGATTTTTCTAATCCTCATGTTGTTGCTGAATTAGAAGATTGGGCACAGTGGTATTTGGAAGTCACTGGACTTGATGGTTTTCGTTTAGATGCAGTGAAACATATCGGAGCCCATTTTTATAAAGACTTGATTCGTCAGTTGAGGCAACATTATCAAAAAGAACTCTTTACAGTTGGGGAATATTGGCATGGTGATGTCCGTCGCTTGTGCAATTATTTAAATGAAGTGGAGGGAGAAGTCTCTTTATTTGATGTGCCTTTACATTATCATTTCTATGAGGCTTCATATGCCAATGGGAATTATGATATAGCTAAGATTTTTGACGGAACATTGGTTCAGATAGCAAATGATAAAGCTGTGACTTTTGTTGATAATCATGATACTCAGCCATCTCAAGGATTACAATCATGGATTGCTGATTGGTTTAAACCTCTTGCTTACGCTTTAATACTGTTAAGAAAAGATGGTTATCCTTGCATATTTTATGGTGATTATTATGGAATCCCATATAGTCAGATTTCTGGGAAATCAGAGATGTTAGATTGTTTATTGTTTTTAAGAAAGAATTATGCCTTAGGATTACAACGAGATTATTTTGATGATAGCAGTATTATAGGTTGGGTTCGTGATGGTCTGCAAAAGAGTGGCTTAGTTTGCCTGATGAGCGATAGTGTTGGAGGCTGTAAAACTATGTATGTTGGTCTTCAATATGCTGGGACATATTGGTATGATGCGCTTGGGAATTATAAGGCACATATTCAAATTGATGGGCAGGGAAATGGTGTCTTTATAGTCAATGGTGGGAGTGTCAGTGTATATATTCAAGCAAATGAATAAATGTAATGAAGACCTTTTGAAGAAGGTCTTTTTCTTCTTCAAATAGTGTTTTTAGAAAATGAAAAAATTTTTTAATAGAGAATGATAGAATAAGTTCCAATAAGGGAGATGGTAAATATGTTTAAAAAGGGGGGTATTTATACTATGCTATAGTATGTCAAGTTGCAGGACTATGGGTTTTTATTTAAAAATAAGGCTTTTGATGTTTAAGGACTAACTGTAGATATTGTTGATGAAAGGTTTGTAAATAGTACTTATGATATTTCTTCGATGTTGGCAAAAGGTCTTTTAGCCTTAATGCTTGTATATATTATCTATGGCGTTGTTATCGTAATTGCAACTCTCATTGTCTGTCGCTTTCAAATGCATGAACATAAATATAGATAAAAGACCAAGAGTGGGGAGAACTCCTGGTCTTCATTCTATTGAAGATTATAATTGAATAGATACATATAAAATTGTGATACATAATGTAAGCAAAAGACTGGCTTCAAATATAGCTGATATCACTTTGTTTTGACGTTGGCTGATGCCATGTTTCTTTGCTTCTTGAAGAAGCTGATATGTTGTAATCAGTGTTATAGCATTGAGAACACTTAATAATGAACCAACTAGGGAAAGTAGAGAAAAAGCAAGTGCTGCGAATGTGTATTCATTATATTGTTTGATTTGACGTTCCATATAACCACCTTCTTCACTTATATTATATAAAATAGAAAGAAAATAACTATCAAGAATGAATGAAAATTATGTTAAGATATGGTTAATAGAATAAAAAAACATAAACAAACAGTATATAACAGTTGACAACAGTTCTATACTGTTATATACTGTTTGTGAACAGAGGAGGAAAAATATGAAAATCATTATTAACAATTCGTCAATGGTACCTATATATGAGCAAATTATCGAACAAATCAAAGCCATGATCATTAATGGTATATTAAAAGAAAATGATATATTACCATCTGTTCGTTCTTTGTCTAAAGAACTAAAAATTAGTGCTCTAACAGTCAAGAAAGCGTACGATTATCTTGAAGAAGAAGGATTTACTGTGACTGTACATGGAAAAGGAACCTATGTTGGTGCAGCTAATCAGGAAATGTTAAAAGAAGAACAAAGAAAAGAAGTGGAATCTGATTTGGAGAAGGCCATCCAAAAAGGATTAAGAAGCGGAATGAGTAAAGAAGAAATGAAAGAATTATTTCATTTAATTATGGAGGAATAAATTATGCTAAAACTTACAAATGTAAAAAAGCATTATCAACAATTTACACTTGATTGTTCCCTTGAAGTCAAAAGTGGGTGTATTACAGGTTTGATTGGACAAAATGGAGCAGGGAAAAGTACAACATTTAAGGCTATCCTGAATTTGATTCAAAAGGATAGTGGAGTTATTGAATTGTTTGGAAAAGATGTTCAAAAACTTGATATGAAAGATAAAGAGAAAATTGGTGTTGTTTTATCTGATTCAGGATTTAGTGGTTATCTAACGATTGGAGATATTGTTCCTGTTTTATCAAATTTATATAAGAAATTTAATAAGGTTAAATTTTTAGAAAGATGTCAACAATTTGGATTGCCAAAAGACAAAAAAATCAAAGAATTTTCAACAGGAATGCAAGCAAAATTAAAGGTTCTGGTGGCTCTGTCACATGATGCACAGTTTCTTATCTTAGATGAACCAACAGCTGGATTGGATGTTTTGGCAAGAGATGAACTGCTTGATGTTTTGAGGAAATATATGGAGGAAGATGAATCACGCTCTATTCTCATCAGTTCTCACATTTCTAGTGATTTAGAAGGATTATGTGATGATTTATATATGATTCATAATGGACATGTTATTATGCATGAAGAAACTGATGTTTTATTAAGTGATTATGCAATCTTAAAATTAGATCAAAATCAATATCAAAAATTAGACAGACAGTATATATTAAGAATAAAGAAAGAACCATTTGGTTATAGTTGCTTAACAAATCAAAAGCAGTATTATCTTGATAATTATCCAAGTATTGTTGTTGAAAAAGGAAATATTGATGATGTTATTATGTTAATGATTAAGGGGGAAAAATAATGAAAGGATTATTAATCAAGGATTTAATGTTATTAAAAAATCAAAAGAGCTTTATATTTATGATTATAGTTTTCTCAGTTATGTTTCTTTTCATGAATTATAATCCTACTTTTATCGTGAGTTATTCGACTATTATTGGGTCATTATTTGTAGTGAGTTCTATTAGCTATGATGAATATGACAATGGGTACTCATTCTTGATGGCATTACCAGTTACACGTCGTCTCTATGTCAACTCTAAATATATATTGGCTATAATATTAGGGATTGGTTTTTGGTTTGTATCTACAGCTTTAACTTGTATTTATAATTATGCAACTCAGCCTGACATCAATATTCCTGAATTATTAATGACATGTACAATTATGTTAGGTTTGATGGCGTTATTTATTTCATTAATGGTACCAGTACAATTAAAGTTTGGGCAAAATAAAGGAAATATTGCATTGGTAGTGGTTGTAGGATGTTCTGTTGCAATTGGATTCATTCTCATTCAATTAGCTGAATTCTTAAATATTGATTTAGCACCTTTATTAGTTAATATTAATGCTTTAGGTCCTTCAGGGTTAGCAGTTATTGTGATTGGAATTGGTATTGTACTTTTGCTTATATCATATATGTTAAGTTGCCATATCATGGACAAAAAAGAATTTTAAATAAGATAAAGATGTACCCTTTGAATGTACATCTTTTGTGTTATAATAGAGTTGCAAAGATAAAAACACATTGAGAATCCGTTGGTAGTCGGATCACTGCTTGCAGTCAGTAACCTTCCTCCTTGGTCGTCCATTCTTTGTGCATTATAAACAAAGGAGGACAAAATTATGGGTCAAATTTCATTATCTTTTCGTGTGTATTTTGATGAAGGTGTTTGGGTAGGTCTTTTTGAGGAGACAAATCAAGGCTTTTTACAGGTGTGTAAAGTTATCCTTGGAACTGAACCACAGACTGAAGAGTTACTCCAAATGATTCAAAAGCAATATATACATTTGAAATGGAGTCCAAGTGTTGTTGTCAAAGCTAAAGAGCGTAAACAAAATCCTAAACGGTTACAAAGAATGGTTAAACATCAAATGCAAACATTGGGGTTAGGAACAAAATCGCAACAAGCTTTACAGTTACTTCATGAAAAGATGAAGGAAACAAAAAAGCAAAAGACAAAAGATAATCAACTTTTTATCAAGCAAGAAAAATTTGCTATTCAACAACGCAAAAGAAAAGAAAAGCACAGGGGACATTAGTCCCCTTGTGATTTCTTATAAAGTCAAGAAAATAATGATGTAGCAATACTTTCCCTAATCAATTCATAAAGAAATGATTGAAATTAAACATCATTATTGTATAATGGAAGTACTTTAAAGGAAGTAAACACTTCCTTTTCTTATGAGAAAAGAGGGATTTTATGAGTATACTCAATGTCGAACATGTGAGTCATGATTTTGGTGGAAGAACAATATTAGAAGATGCAAGTTTTCGTTTGCTTAATGGAGAACATATTGGACTTGTTGGTGCTAATGGAGAAGGGAAAACAACTTTTTTAAATATTATTACTGGGAAATTAGCACCAGATGAAGGAAAAATAGAATGGTGTAAAAGAATAACTACTGGCTATTTAGATCAACATACAACTCTACAACCAGGTCAAACAATATATGAAGTCTTACAAAATGCATTTAGGCATTATTTTGATCTAGAACAAGAAATGCTATCAATATATGAAGAGATGGCAACTGCGGATGCAGATGCAATGACCAAACTGATGGAAGATGTAGGAGAAATACAAGAAATATTGGAACATGGTGGTTTTTATACAATTGATGTGAAAATCAAAGAGATTGCCAGTGGTTTAGGATTGAATGAAATTGGATTAGATAAGAAGGTAGATGAATTATCTGGAGGACAGCGTTCAAAGGTCTTGCTTACTAAATTGTTGTTAGAGAATCCTATGATTTTAATTCTTGATGAACCAACAAACTATTTAGATGAACATCATATTCAATGGTTAACAAACTTTCTTATTAATTATGAGAATGCTTTTATTTTGGTCAGTCATGATACAACATTCTTAAATAATGTCATTAATGTTATTTATCATTTAGATAATGGAGAATTAACAAGATATAAGGGTGATTATCATTATTACTTACAACAAGCTGAATTAAAGAAAAAACAACAAGAAAATGCCTATCAAAAACAACAAAAAGAGATTGCTGAATTAGAAGATTTTATAGCTAGAAACAAAGCCCGAGTAGCCACTCGTAATATGGCTCATTCAAGACAGAAGAAATTAGATAAAATGGATATTATCAATAAGCCTAAAGAAAAAATAAAACCTACTTTTTCTTTCTTGGAAGCCAGAACACCAGGGAAAGTTCTGTTTGAATGTCAAAATCTTGTGATTGGTTATGATTCACCTTTAACGCAACCTATGGATATGACTTTTGAACGTTCTCAAAAAGTCGCTATTAAAGGTGTTAATGGGTTAGGCAAAACAACTTTATTAAAAACATTAATTGGAATGCTGAAACCATATAGTGGTATCGTTATTCAAGATCCATTTGTTCAAATTGGTTTCTTCAAGCAAGAAGAGGCTGCTTTAAAGAGAACAGCGCTTGATTATATATGGGATGAGTTTCCTGATCGTACCAATGGTGAAATTCGAGGTATGTTAGCGAAATGTGGATTAACGACAGATCATATTGAATCTTTAATGATGGTTTTATCAGGTGGTGAAAATGCGAAAGCAAGATTATGCAAGATTATGAATCGCGAAGCCAATGTTCTGGTACTTGATGAACCTACCAATCATTTAGATGTGGATGCGAAAGAATCATTGCAACTAGCCTTAATTGCTTTTAAAGGGGCTGTTATTCTTGTGAGTCATGAACCTGAATTTTATCTTCCTATTGTTGATAAGGTTATTAACCTAGAGGAATGTTCAACAAAGATTGTTTAGAGATGATTTTCTCAAATCATCTTTTTAAATACAAAAAAAGAAGACCAACAATCTTCCTCTTTCATTAAGATTTTTTCTTTTTCTTAATAATAACAACAACGATGATAATCAAAACAAGCATCACCACAGCACAAATTCCAGCAGTTGGTAATAATTGCGGTTTAGCAAAAGCCTTTGTCCAGATTGCGATTTTTCTAATCAAAATAGCTAAGGCATATCCAGAAGTTCCTGCGCCTATAAGCGTTAAAAAAGCTTTGAACCATTTTGGAAATACTTCTGTAAAAAGAATAGCTGTTATTAAACAAATTAGTGCAATGAATGCACAAATAACAAAATGCATAGAGTAACCTCCTTTATATACAACATTTAAAATAACATATATTGGGCTATATTGCAATATAATTGTGTTGTCGAAATGAGATTAATTGTGTAAATTTATAGTTAAATATGGAATTTCAAATATGAATATGATAAACTATAAAAGCAAGAGAAAAGAGGTAGACTATGAGATTTCATCGTGGGAAAAGATATACATATTATAGTTCATATTCGAGTTCAAGAAAATCAAGAATTCGTTGGGATAGAATCGCTATCATAACAGCTGGAGTTGCCCTTATACTGGCAGCATTGATTTGGTTTAATTTTAGTCGTATTCAATTGTTAGTAAAAGGTTATTCATTTTCTCAACAAAATGATATTTTATCATTGAGTGGAGATGAAGTTGATGAGGTTTTATCACATGATAAAATGGAACATATTCAAGACTGGATTAAAGAAAGTGAAGAAGTTAAATATTATGATGAGTATGAACACTATTTGTCTTTACATAAAGATTTAAAAGTTAAGGCTGTTGTGACAACGGTCAATGATATTTTTAATAATTATGCCAATCAATTAAAGGCTTTAAGTTATACTGATAATCAGATTTGGGAAGTTTTAAAAACTGCTCGTATAGATGATTTAAAATATCTTATTAACAAATCATATAAATATGCACAAGTTCAACCTTATATGCAGGTGAAGGGTTTTGTCTTTACTGATATGGATAAATATATGAAGGTTTATGAAGATAAGAAGAATTATAATTATGCTGTATTATCAACAACATATCCATTTATTATTTCTAAGAATAAAGCTACAAAAATATATACGATTCAAGATCCAAAAAATATTTTGAATTTGGTTAAAAAAGGTTTTCAATTACCATCATCATATGAGCCAGATGATTTGGTGAAACCAGATATGCCAGTTGCACCTGATTGTGATAATCCATCTCTTCGTAAAGAGGCTGCTGATGCTTTAACGCAGATGTATAAAGATGCCAAAGACTTAGGATATAATTTGGTAGTGAATAGTGCATATCGTTCATATAGTGCTCAAAAGAAAACTTATGATGATTATTTTAAAAAATATGATGAAGTTACAGCAGCAAGCCTTGTTGCTGAACCTGGTGCAAGTGAACATCAGACTGGATTAGGTGTTGATTTAACAAGTCAAAGTGTTATTAGTGGAGAAAGATTGGTATTTGGTGATACTGATGAATACAAGTGGTGTGTTAAAAATTCCTATAAATATGGATTTATATTAAGGTTTGAGGAAGATAAAGCTGATATTACAGGAATTGGCAAAGAACCATGGCATTTTAGATATGTGGGCAAAGATGCAGCACAAAAAATATTCCAGAACAAATGGACATTAGAGGAATACTGTCTCTATGAAGGTATTATTCCATCAATTAAGGAGAATCAATAATCTAGGGGGAACCCTAGATTATTTTTAGGAGATTATATGAAAACATTAATCACAACATTAAATTCGAAGTTTATTCATACTTCATTATCATTACGTTTATTATATGTGGCAAGTTATCATGAACATGATGTTGATTTTAAGGAATATACAATTAAAGACTCTTTGGAACATATCATTGAAGATATTTTGAGAATGCAGTGTCAGATTGTTGCTTTTTCTAGTTATATATGGAATATCGAATATATTCAAAAAATATGTGCTATGCTAAAGAGAAGGCAACCAAATATCATTATTATTTTAGGTGGTCCAGAAGTGACATATGAAGCAGACTATTTTTTAAAGAATTATCAAATTGATTATGTTATTTGTGGTGAGGGTGAGGTTGCTTTCCCAGCCTTACTTAAGGCTATTGAAAATCATGAAAAGATAGATATAACAGGAGTTCAATATCTAGGGCATATAAGTGAAGATGTAGCCTGTGTGCCACTTTCTTATGTTGAAAGTTTAGATTCTCCCTATATCTTACCTCAAGATCAAGACAATATGTCAAAACGTATTCTCTATTTTGAATCAAGTCGAGGTTGTCCTTTTCAATGTCAATATTGCTTATCTTCATTAGAGAAAGGTTTACGTTTTTTTAGTGAAAGTTATTTAAAAAAGCAATTGAAATTAATTTGTCAAAGTGGTGTTAAAACAGTAAAGTTTTTAGATCGTAGTTTTAATGCTGATGCTCATCATGCAATTATGATATTGGATTATATATTTAAACACTATCAATCAGGTCAACAATTTCAGTTTGAAATTAATGCTGATGTATTGAATCAAAAAATCATTGACTTTATTAGTGAAAATGCACCAAAAGGTTTGCTAAGATTTGAGATAGGAATTCAGTCTACCTATGAACCGACGAATCAAGCAGTGAAGAGAATGCAAAATTTTGAAAGGCTAAGTGAAGTTGTTCAACAATTGATGTCAGATGGGAAATGTGATCTGCATTTAGACCTTATTGCTGGGCTTCCTTATGAATCTTATGAACGCTTTGCAAAATCATTTGATGATGTGTTCGCATTTCGTGCAAAAGAACTTCAGTTAGGTTTCTTAAAACTGTTAAGAGGAACATCTTTAAGAAATGATGCTAATGAATATGGATATATTTATCAGAAAGAATCCCCTTATGAAATGATTGAAAACAAATGGCTATCTCAAACGGATGTCCATAACATTCATATTGCTGAGGATATGCTAGAAAAGTATTGGAATAGTGGACGCTTTGTCAGAACAATGAATGCTGTTATGGATGAACAGAAATCTGCATTTTATTTCTTTTATCATCTTGGCTGTTTCTATGAAAAACAGGGATATAAGAAAATGGGGTATCAATTAGATGAGTTATTTTCATATTTAGATCGATATTTACAAAGAGAAGATTATCATGAATTACTCATTCAAGATTATTTATCACAATTCAAAGTAAAACCAAAGAAATGGTATCTTCCAACTTTAACACCTCAAGAAAGAAAAGAAGTGATAAAAGACTTGGTTGAAAGATACCAATTAGATAGAGAATTGTTATTTAGATATGCGATTGTTGAGAAGATAACTCAAGGTTATCTGGTGGTAATTTATAAAGACTATCAATGTAAGATGGATATTTATAAATAATATAAGTGATTATTAATCCAGCTATAAATGAAAAAATCATATCCTGCATTGTATCATGAACACCGGTTGTATAATGACGAGAAGCATCATAGTTAAAAAGCAAAAGTCCGCTGTATTCAAAGACTTCCCAAAGAAATGCAATTGCCGTTTCCACACAGTTCATCATAATCATCAGCAATGGTTTTTCTTTGATATACTTTTTAAGGATAATGTATGCAATAATCACAAAAATAGCTCCAGATAAAAAATGCATAAATTTATCATAGTAGGGTAAATTGTAAAATCCGCAAGTTGTTCCTAAAACTTGAGTTAAATAAATATATGCCACATATTCAGTCTTATAGAGAATATGTGGAATCCAGTGGACAACGAGTAATAAAGCGATAGAAATAAAGAGACTGTACTGAAAAAATGTGAGAGTCCGAAAAATTAAAGTTAAAATTGTAAGTACTAATAGAGATTTATATAATGTTTTCATATTTATATTATAGATAATAAATGGAAAACTATTCATATCAAGGAGTGGAATTATGTTAACAATGGTTGAATATGTCCATCAAAGGATACAAACTTATCCTCAACAATTCATAGGTGTAGATATGACAATGGGAAATGGACATGATACTTTGTTTTTATTACAACATTGTCAAAAAGTTTATGCGTTTGATATCCAAAGACAAGCGATAGAGAAAACTCAGAAGCTGATTGGTTATAATAGAGATGTACAGCTTATTTTGGATGGACATCAAAATATTGATTGTTATCTTGAGTCGTTTGATATTGGCATATTTAATTTGGGATATTTGCCATTAACTGATCATCATGTGACGACTCTTTTGAAAACTACAAAAATAGCTATTGAAAAAGCAATAAGAATGATGAATGTTGCTTTGTTTATAGTTGTTTATCCTGGGCATCAGGAAGGTTATGAGGAGAGTCTATGGATTGATGATTATGTAAAACAATTAGATACTCATCAATATAATGTATCATGTTATTGTATGTTAAATAAAAAGAATTCTCCATATGTTATCGAAATAGAGAAAAAAGTCAAATAAACTTTTTTCTTTTTTTCTTTAAAAATCTGAGGATAGCACAAAATAAATAGAAAGATGAGGTGAAATTATGAGTCGACATAGAAATCGTTTGGTTGTACCACAAGCACGTGATGCAGTTGATCAAATGAATTATGAGATTGCTAATGAAGCAATGAATCAATCACAGGGAGAAAATTTAGCTGAATTCAGTGGTTCGATTGGAGGAGAGATGACAAAAAGATTGGTTGCCTTAGGGGAACAGCAACTGAAAAAACAAAAATAAAGGACACAAAAGTGTCCTTTACTAACAGAGTATATATTTGAAGTCTTCTTTATCAACAGAGTAGATGAGATCTTCAGGTGCATCTTTACAGAAATGGAAAACTTGACCGTCTTCAATTTTTCCATTCCAAGTTGCCACAACAATAATATTTTCACTTAATTCTTTTAAGAAAGCCAAAAGGTCTATACTGCTGTCTTTCGCATAAAGAATCTTTTTATTATCTAATAATAAAACTTTTTGATGATAGGTTGACAAGAAATTTTGCATTTCATGCATAAGCTGATCACTAGGTGTATGCGTAAAAATCTTATCAAGATCAAGAATAGGAATACCAGTCTCTTCACTGTACTTTCTAATTAATTTGGATTTTCCACTGCCAGGTTGACCTATAATTAATAGTAACTTATGCTTAGCATCCTGTAATTCATCTACTTTCTTACTAATATCCATGGGTAGCATCTCCTTTTTATAATGTTTTGTTAAATTTATTATAACATTAATTGTAAGCGTTTTCTATCGATATATGAAGAAAAAACAAAATTATAAAGAACGGGCACAAAGAATCATTAAACCAAGCAAAATGTATTCTTGAATGTCTTCAACTTTGATAATATCTGGGACATATTGGGCAGGGACATATCTTTCTAATTCTTTTTTTAATTCATGAACTTGTGGTATTAAAACGCAAGACAGAATAATAGCATCAGGGCTAATAACACTGATAATAGATAGAATTGTCTTTGCAACGAGTTCAATTGCTCCTTCTGGAGTTTTATTGAGAACCAATTTATCATCAGATAAGTTCAAAGGAAGGTATTGAACTTCGCCAGCAAGATGTAATCTTCCTTTAATCAGCTGACCGTTAATAATTGTTCCTGCTCCAGCATAGAAACTTGTTGGCTGAAATAAAAATGTAATTGAGGAATAACGATTTTGAGATGCATAATAGCCAACGGCTGCAGTGTTGACATCATTTGTAATAATGAAAGATTGCTGGTATCTTTGCGTGAGTATATTATATAAATCAATATCACCAAATCCATTTACGTTTGACGAGGAAACGAATCCATCATTGATAATACCTGGAGTAGATATTCCAATCACATTTAAATCTTTGTACTTCAAAAAGACAGTATCTAAAACATCGAAGATATCTTGAATAACAACGTTACTTTTAATAATTTCATTATCTAATAAAATATCATTTTGTTCACCATATACACGATAAGCGATATGAACACGATTACTATTTCTAAAAAGCGAAAGAGTTAAAATTTTGACATCATTATGGACTGCTTTAAATAGAGATATCGGAGTTGTTGGTTCAATTTGAGATGCTTTGCGTTGATCTATAGCATCTCGAATAATTCCTAAAGTTTTTCCAACATCATATTTCGCAAAGACTTGAGGAGGTATTTTAATGACAACCTGATCTTTTAAAATTTCTTGAACTTTGGCATGCATGTAAGAAATTTGAGGTGCTAGCATAATGACATCATAATCTTCACCAACGTTATAGAGCTGATTATAGCCAATGGCTGAAACTTCAAAATTAAGGTACAATAATTTTGCTGCTTCATTCATCTTTTCAGCAAAAAAAGATGTTGTCATACCACCACTGCAACTTAAAAGAATTTTAGTAATTGGACGATGAATTAATTTATGTATACTTTCTAACATTTCATGAAATAATTCTATAGCATGTTTCATGGTTTTCATTTGGAAATGCAAATAGAATTCTATTTCATTTGTAAATGTATTGGTAACACTTAATTCAATAATATTCATTGTATTAAATGTGACTTCGCTATAACTATAGTTTGTTTCAATGACGATAATATTTTCATTATGTGAGTCTAAATAAATCTTGTAATTGGCTTGATCTTGCATGAGTACCCATTCCTTAAATATCATTGTATGAATATCTCTTAAAAATTCATCCATAAAATCACCTCTTATAAATTATTATAAGATGAATAAATGCTTTTTCAATCGAATTTACTGTTTTGGAAAAAACTTTTTCATTAAATATAGAAATCAAAGATAAATATTGATAAAAGCTCTTCATTGCATTGAGAATATTTAATTATTTTGAGTATGAAGAATATATCTTTGTGTGACAATATCATACTTTATATATCCTACAGAGTTATATTGATATATAAAACCTTGTGTGCTATGATTTGTTTATGGAATTAAGGTAAATGTATTTGCTGTAAAATTCAGGACACTACCTAGAAAACGAAGAGCGAGTTAGATACTTGAACTGCAAATTTATGAAGTATAGATATTGAATCGTTACTGTAGAGGAGGATAAAGATGGAGTTAAGAAGAATGAGAGATGATGACATTTGTTTAATTGAGTCATGGCTAAAACAAGATTATATTGCAAAATGGTTTGGCGATTATACAGATTGGATGAATGAAATAAATGGACGACATAAGGAATATAGTTTTATCCATCATTTTGTTGTTGAAGAAGAGAACCAGCCAATTGGTTTTTGTCAATATTATGATTATTGTATGTTACCACTTGATGATATAGATTTAAAAGAACCTAAAGGGACATATGGAATTGATTATATGATTGGGGATGAAAAACGATTAGGAAAAGGAATTGGAAAATATTTGGTGAGATTAATTTGTGATAAAATTTTAGAGGAAAATGATGATGTTGTTCAAATTGTGGCTGATCCAACAATTGAAGAAGAAAAAACAAATATCGCTTCAATTAAGGTGTTAGAAGCTAATCAGTTTTATTATGATCAGAAATCTCAATTGTATAAAAAGATAATAACTGATTAAATTATCTTAATGAAATATGCGTAAAATGAGGAAAAATTATATGCAAATAGGTAATAGAATTTCGTTGAGTAATTGTGAGTGGCAGACATGATAAACTATGGTATGGCACAGCAAGCAGAAAAGATATAGGGGTATATCTGGTGGTGGCTGCCGTTTTATAGATAACATGTGTACCTGATTTGAGTAATGGAATATGCTGTTGCTTTATGGATAAAAGAAGGGAGATAATTGGCATCTCTTATTATGAAAAATATCCATAACAATTTAGAAATTTTGTTGCGAATTTGCTATCATTTATTTATATATGGAGGAAATTATGAAAATAATAGCATTGACTGGAGCAGGAATATCCAAACAGTCTCATATACCAACATTTATGGAAAGACCAGATGTCAGAGAAAAATTATTTAGAAGCTATGCAAAGAGACATCCTGAAGAATACAATGAAGTTATTCAACAATTAAAGGCGAATATGAATGGAGCTAAACCAAATGATGCTCATTTGGCATTGGCTGAATACAAGATTCCTATTATAACAATGAATATTGATGGCTTACATAGGTTGGCTGGAAGTGATGCATTAGAATTACATGGGGGTTTACCAGAAGATGATGAAATGGATAAAGCCTATTCTCTTTATAACAAACCTGTCTTATATGGTGATCCAGCACCTCAATATCAAAAAGCATATGAAATAATATTTAATTTGCAGGAAAATGACATATTGCTTGTTGTTGGATGTTCATATCATACAGCTATTGCATGTGAGCTTCGAGATGTTGCAAAATCGAGAGGTGTGAAAATTATTGAGATTCAGGAAGACGCTGCTCATAAAGTGAGACAGGTTTTGGAACAACTCACAGAAAGATAGGTAAATATATGGAACAAATTATAATAAAGCCACATCATTTTATAGATATTTTAAAATTATATGGGTCTGGTATAAATGTTTTTGTAGCAGATGAAAAAATGGGTCATGATTTTTATAAGGTTGCCAATAGAATTCTCGAAGACCGTCATGTTCAACTGTACTTAACAACTGCTACTGATGATATCTGTCAACCGTGCATCATGTGTCAAAATCAAATTTGTATTGATAAAGTCGATATAGCAGAGTATCATTTTAAAGACGATTACAATCGTACACTTGATAAGCGTTTATTAGAGTTAATGAATCTCGATACAAGATCAAGTTATAGCGCATTTGAGTTATGTCAACTTATGCTTCAATATCATGATTGTATTTTTGATGTTTGGAGAGAAGAGGAACAGAGTTTAATGCAAAAAAGGCATCATCTATTTGTTTTAGGAGCTCAGAAATATATAAAATAAAAATCAAGGTTAGACCTTGATTTTTTGATTCCTCAATAATGATTCTCTTTTTTTGATATAATGCTGAAGTTGGTGATGAATTTCTTTGCGTGATTGTGATGTTATATATTCAGCACTAATCATGGAAAAAATCATAGATATTCCAACAGAAACAGGCATTAAGTAAAGAAAAAACAAATCTTCAGTGAAGAAATAAAATGCAAATAAGACAAGTACAAATAATAAAGCTTTCTTCAAACTCCTTAATCCCAAGAAATATGCATACATTTCTTTACGAATATTTTGATATGTTTCTTGGAGTACTGTAATAATTTCTGAACATCTTTCTAATGTTAATTCATAGTCATTTATATTTGTTTGAACATCAATTTTAAAAGGCATAATACCCACCTCCTTTAATATTCGTACCTATTATAACATGCTTTTAAAAAAAATAAAGAGATTTACATGAATTCGTGAAGAGTGTATACTAAATATCAGGTGAGAGTATGAAGGCATGGAAACATTTTAAGACAATTACAAAGCATAAGATGAAGGTTGGACAGTTGTGTTTTCGCATTGGTTTATATAAGCAAGGGATACTACATGATATGTCAAAATATTCACTTTGTGAATTTTTAACAGGAGCACGTTATTACCAAGGAACAAAATCTCCTAATGCTGTTGAAAGAACTGAGAAAGGCTATTCAATGGCCTGGCTTCATCATAAAGGAAGGAATAAGCATCACTGGGAATTTTGGGTTGATTTTACTCATAAAGGATGTCAGCCAGCAGAAATACCAGCCCAATACATATTTGAAATGTTTTGTGACCGTGTTGCTGCAAGTATGATTTATCAAGGTGCTAATTATCGTGATCAATTTCCATTAATTTATTATAAACGAGGAAAACATAGCTATATTATGCATCCTCATTCACGTGCATTACTAGAAGAACTATTAGTTTATTTGGATCAAAACGGTTTAGAACAAACACTTCAATATATAAAGAAAAGAAAGCGAGACTATCATCTTTAGTCTCGCTTTGCGCATGATTCTCTTTCAATGAGGAAGCATGGCATTTGAACTCGAATTGGAGAAATATTTTCATTACGTCGAAATGAGTCAAATAACATACGTGCACCCATATACCCCATATCAAATGTAGGGGCGAAGATGGTTGTTAGAGGTGGAGATGTATAGTTGGCAGTATCAATATTGTCAAAGCCAATAATGGAAACATCTTGTGGAACTCGATAACCATTTTGAGTTAATGCCCGTAAAGCCCCAATAGCAATTGGGTCACTGGCGGCAAAAATAGCAGTAGGAACCTTTTTGTTTTGGATAAGTTCATTCATCATTGTAAATCCTGATTCAATTGAAAAAGCATCTTCTATAATGTAATCATTGTAATTCATTTGGTATTGATCACAGAAGCGTTTGAAATATTTTTTTCTTACATCAGGATAACGTTTTTGATCAATCCATTCTAAACCACCAAGATATCCAATATTTTGATGGTGAAGTTGATGAAAATAATCAATAACAAGACGAATAGCATTTTTAAAATCCAAAACAATACAGCCTTCATGAATAGGGTCTACATTCATATCTAAATAAATAATATTTGGACAAACTTTTTTCAGTGTATCCATATCTTTTTGACTATACTTACCAATACAAACGAGACCTTCAACACCTTCTAATGAAGATAGATAATCTACATCTGTTTGAAAAACTCTCTTAATACTTATTTTATTTTGAAAACAAAACTCTTCAACACCTTGACGAATTGATAAATAATAAGGATCATCAGTTTCTTGAACTGGCGACATCCATTGAACAATTCCAATGGTCATAGTTGTATCATCAAATTTTTTCTTCTTTTTTTCATATCCTAATTCTTTTGCAGCATCAAAAACTCTTTGTCTTGTTTCTTGGGGGACATTTAAAGTCGCATCATTATTTAATATTCTTGAAACACTTGCACTAGATACACCAGCTTTTAATGCAATATCTTTTATTGTAGCCATAAAGTCACTCCTTTTTTTTATTCTATCATTTACTAAACTCAAAATCAATCTTTACTAAAATAATAACTTATCATATCGTAAGGACTTTTATCATATATTGATAAGGGTGATTTTATGAAAAAGATATTTTTTGTGATTTGTGTTTTCTTCATGTCTGTAACGCCAATTCATGCAATGGATTTTTCAGGTAAGTCTTATATTGTGATGGATACTTTTAATAAGACAGTGTTAGAAGCAAAAAATGAACATTATGTTCAAAGTGTTGCTTCTATCTCTAAAATTATGACAGCTATCGTAGCGATTGAAAATGGAAACTTAGATGATGAATATGAAATTGGTGAAGAAGTGAATCAAGCTTGGGGAAGTGGGGTCTATATACATATTGGAGACCACATTAATTTAAGAGATTTATTACATGGATTACTGCTTAGAAGTGGTAATGATGCTGCGAATGTTATTGCTAAAAATATTGGTGGTGATATTCCTCATTTTGTTGAAATGATGAATAAAAAAGCGAAGGATATTGGAATGAATGATAGTGTGTTTTCAAATGCGACTGGCTTGGATGAAGAAGATGCTGGAAATCGTTCGAGTGCCTATGATATGGCTTTGTTAATGTCTTATTGTAGTCAAAATCCTATCTTTAATGATATTGTTATGAAACAAACATATAAAAGAGAAGATGGTGGGGGAACATGGCATAATAAAAATCGTTTACTTGAAGAATATGAATATTGTGTTGGAGGGAAAACAGGTTTTACTAAGAAAGCACGTCGAACACTGGTTACTAGAGCTATAAAAAATGATGTTTCATTGGTTATTGTTACATTAAATTGTGGGAATGATTTTGAATTTCATAAGGCAAAGTATGAGGAATGCTTTGAAAAATATCAGAATATGCTTGTTCTTCCAAAAGGAATTTATCAGTATCATGGTCATTCTTTTTTGATTGATGAGGATTTATATTATTGTGGTCAGGAAACTTCAAAAGCATCGTTACAGGGGACTAATGATTCATTAAAGGTTTATGTTTCGCAGAATCAAATCTATGAAGTCAAAAGAGAAATGGGTGTTCAAACAATCTTAAGGTACTGGTTTATCTTGTTAGGAGAATTTATCAATGGCTAGAGTCTGGAAATGGAGTGTTGTTATTTTTTTGTTAACAGGGTTATTGTTACATCGTGAAGAAGCCATGATGAATGCTTTGATGGATACACCATACCAGGTTTTTGATTTGGTTATGACAGTTATTTTATCAGCTTGTTTATGGGGTGGTTTTTTAAATATTATTGAGCATACAGGTTTTATGGATTACTTTGGTATTGTATTTAAACCTTTATTGAGACTTATTTATGGACCGGTTATCTATCAGGAATATGTGTATGCTTATGTATCATCAAATATTGTTGCAAATCTTTTAGGATTAGGTTCATTAGCGACTTTGAGTGGAATTAAAGCTTTTCAAAGACTCAATGAATTAAATTCATCTTCTACTCGCCCCTCTCGACAGATGTTAACACTGGTTATTATCAATACTGCTGGTTTATGCCTGTTCCCATCTTCACTGATTATGTTGAGAAAACAATTTGGCTCAACTGACCTTTATGCATTTTATCCATATATGTTGATTATCTCTATAACAATTATCATCATTGGTTTGGTTCTTCAAAGGGTGATAGATCATGAATAGAGCGATTATTATTTTCTTGATCATTGTTTTTATTGATGGACTGATGAAAAGATGTAATCTTTTTGAATTGTTTATTGATGGAGTGAAAGATGCTTTGACTTTAGTGAAACCAATCTTTACAACCTTAATGGCATTTATGTTATTTGTTGGACTTTTACGAAGCAGTGGCACAATAGATGTTTTAAGTTCATTATTTCAACCTTTGATACAGGCAATTGGTATTCCGATTGATGTCTTTGTTTTAGGCATGCTGAGACCAATTAGTGCAAATGCTTCTTTATCTTTTCTCTATTCTATTTATGAAGTTTTTGGGGTTGATCATCCTTTAAGTTTATTATCAACCTTAATTCAAAGTGGTAGTGATACCACAATGTATGTTATTACTCTTTATTTTTCTTCTATAAAAATGAAAAACACACGTTATGCTTTATGGGTTGGATTGATGATGGATTTTTTATCAGTCCTCTTTGCGATTATGATTTATTTAAAAATGTTTGTTTAATTTTTGAATATGTGTATAATGATATGGGAAGGGACGTGATACTATGGAAAGACTACAAAAAGCAATTGCTGCAAGTGGATATACTTCACGTAGAAAAGCAGAGGATTTAATTGCGGCTGGAAGAGTCAAAGTCAATGGTGAGGTCATAAGTGAATTAGGGTTCAAAGTCAAAAAGGGCGATATGATTATGATTGATGATAAAGCCTTAAAAGGAGAAAATAAAGTTTACTATGTTTTCTATAAACCAAAAGGTTGTATATGCTCATTAAGTGATGAATTAGGAAGATCTACAGTTATAGATTATTTTCCTGAAGTTGAAGAACGTATTTATCCAGTTGGAAGACTGGATTATGATACAACTGGCGTTTTGCTAATGAGTAATGATGGCGAGTTTGCAAATCTTATGATGCATCCTTCATCACATTTGGAAAAAGTTTATGAAGTGTCAGTAAGTGGATTGGTGCAAGGAGAAACGTTGCATAAATTAGAAAAAGGTGTCTATTTAGAAGGAACAAAAACTTTACCATGTAAAATCAAAGTTACTCATAAAGATGTTGAACACAAAACAACTATTTTAATGATTAAACTCGTTGAAGGGAAAAACAGACAAGTTAAGAAGATGTTTGAAGCGATGGGACATAAAGTCAAAAGATTACATCGTCTTCAAGTAGGAACGATTAATTTAAAAGGATTAACACCAGGACATTATCGTCTTTTAAAACCACAAGAAGTTAAAGAGTTAAAAACTATGGCTATGGCTAAAAAAACTTCAGGGAAAAAAAGATAATTGTATAATTGTAGAATGTCTTGCACGAGACATTCTTTTCTTGTCAATATTTGTATGATAAAGTTTATTGAAGAAAAATGAGATATGGTTATAATGGTAGACAAGGAGGTATTGATATGCGTAGTGTTGTTTTAGATGAGGAAAAGGCGAATCTATGTGGAATCTGTGGTGCGAAAGAACCATTTATAGAATATAAAGAGATTGAAGGGGTTCATTTTATTTGGTGCAATAAATGTAATACAATTACTTTTTTTAAACAGCCCCAAAGTCTTGAAAAGAAACAATTGATTGAAAATGAAATGAATTTTTACAAACCAACTGATAAAAAATAAAATGATTCTGTGTCAGAGTGGAGAGGAAGTCATTCAGTGACTTCCTTTTTCTTATATCCTAATCTCTAATATGAAGAAGTTATCTTTATTTCTAGGTTTCATATAAAAATGAATATTGAATAATAATTTTAAGTATGTGAAAAATAAAAAGGACCATAACAATAATGTTACGGTCTCACTATTTTATTCATTAACTATAGCAGCTACTGGACAAGATTCCATTGCTTCTTTAGCAGAATCTTCTAATTCAGCAGGAACTTCACCAATGATGTTTTCAGCCAATCCATCATCATTTAAATCAAAAACTTCTGGACATACTGCAGTACAAGCTCCGCATCCAATACAACTTTCATTTACTTTATACATTTTTTATTCCTCCTATTTATTTCTATCATCATTATAAACTAATTATAATTATTTTTAAAGATTATTTTATAATTTTTATAGTTATGTTATAATGGAGAAGGTGATAAAATATGGAAAAACAAACAAGAATCAATAAATATAAAGATTTAAGAGAAGAAATGAAAGAAGAAGTAGCAATTGACCGTCGTGTTGTCACAACATCAGCAGATGACGATGATGATTTTTTAGCATTTATTCCCCGTGCTGAAAAACCTAAATTGGATGATACTTTAATGGAACCATTATCTTATGAAACGTTAAATAAAGATAATGAAGATGTAAAATCAGCGTTGAATGAGGCTAAAGTTAATGTAGGAAAAGAACAGTATAATACACGTTTAGATATCTTGAGCAAGATTAAACAGGATGATAGTGATTATATTCCTGCTCATGAATATCGTACACAAGACTTTTCACAGGGTCATGTAGTGAAGGAAGAACCACAGAAGAAGATGTCCTTATTAGAAAAATTAGCAGCTATGTCTCCTGAGGAGGATGCTGAAGAACTCAAGAGATATGAAGAAGATCTCACAATTGCAGATTTGATGAAGGATCAAAAGAAAAAAAAGAAAGCAAAACCAGTTGTTGAAGAAACGCTTAAAGCACCTGTTCAGGAAAAACCAAAACGTCAACGTCAAAGAGTTGCTGAAGAAGCGGTTGTTTATGATGAAGATGATGAACAAGAAGAGAGTAAAGTTATTACTATTTTGAATTATGTAATAATTGTATTTATTGTTATCTTTATTGTTTTGGCAGGCTTTATTGTGAAACAATTATTGTTTTAAAACTAAGGGGAAACCTTAGTTTTTTAAGGAGGAAATGAATATGAAGAAAATTTCAATTGCAATAGATGGACCAGCAGCCGCAGGTAAGTCTACAATTGCCAAGTTGGTTGCTAGAAACTTAAATTATACGTACATAGATACTGGCGCAATGTATCGCTGTGTTGCTTATTGTGCATTAAAGAATCATGTTAATTTTGATGATGAAACTGGAGTAAGTGCATTATTAAAAAATATTGATATTCGGATGTTGCCAGATGGAACGATTCATTTAAATCAAGAAGATGTGACATCATTGATTAGGGAAAATGAAGTATCTATGGGGGCAAGTTTGGTTTCTAAATATCAGGCAGTTAGAGAGTTTCTTGTTGATAAACAACGGGAGATGGCTCAAGGTGGAGGCGTTATTTTAGATGGCAGAGATATTGGAACTGTAGTTTTGAAGGATGCTGAACTTAAAATATATCAAATTGCAAGTATTGAATGTCGGGCAATGCGCAGACATAAGGAAAATATGGAAAGAGGTATTGCTTCTGATTTAGAAGCAATCAAGGCTGAAATTGCGTTGCGTGATGAACAGGATATGACAAGAAAAATCTCACCACTTAAAAAGGCAGATGATGCTATTGAGATTGATACTTCAGATATGACTTTAGATGAAGTTGTTGCTCATGTGATGAATTTGGTTGCTCAAAGAGTATAAAAAAGAAAGGAAGTGAATGTTATGATTCAGGGAGTTGTAGCGATTGTTGGTCGTGCAAATGTTGGTAAATCGACGATATTCAATCGTATTGTTGGAGAAAGAGTGTCTATTGTAGAAGACATACCAGGTGTGACACGTGATCGTATTTATGCGAATGCATCATGGTTAACACGTGATTTTCGTCTCATAGATACTGGAGGTATAGAATTAGAAGATGCTTCATTCACGGAACAAATTAAAATGCAAGCTGAGATTGCAATTGAAGAAGCTGATGTTATTTTATTTGTTGTGAATGGTCGTGAAGGTATAACAAGAGAAGATGCCTTTGTTGCAAGAATGCTGCAAAAATCTAAAAAGCCAATTGTCTTGGCTGTCAATAAGATTGATGATCAGGTCTATAAAGATAATATTTATGATTTTTATAATTTAGGTGTTGGTGATCCTATTGCTGTTTCAGGGAGTCATGGAATTGGGATTGGTGATATCTTAGACCAGATTATTCATCTTATGCCAGAGAGTGAAGACCATCGTGAAGAGGATGAAATTCGTTTTTCAATAATTGGGAGACCTAATGTAGGAAAATCGTCATTAACCAATGCGTTATTAGGAGAAGAACGTGTTATTGTATCTGATATTGAAGGAACGACACGTGATGCTATTGATACAGCATTTGAAAAAGATGGACAGAAATATCGGGTTATTGATACAGCAGGAATGCGTAAAAAAGGAAAAGTATATGAGAATATTGAAAAGTATTCTATATTAAGAGCCTTATCAGCAGTGGAAAAAAGTGATGTTGTTTTGGTTGTTATTGATGGTGAACGTGGTGTTGTTGAACAGGATAAGCATGTTGCTGGAAATGCTCATGAAGCAGGACGTGGTGTTATTTTGGTCGTGAATAAATGGGATTTGGTTCAAAAAGATGGCAAAACAATGCAAAAGATGGAAAAAGAGTTGCGTGAACAGTTTAAGTATTTAGATTATGCACCAATTGTATTTACATCTGCAAAAGAAAAAAAACGTATTGATTTGTTATTTCCATTGATTCAAGAAGTTTATGCCAATAATCGAAAACGTGTTACAACAAGTGTATTAAATGATGTTTTGATTGATGCTCAAGCTATGAATCCAACGACAACATTTAATGGTGGACGTTTAAAAATTTATTATGTGAATCAAGTAAGTGTCTGTCCACCAACATTTGTCTTATTTACGAATGACCCAATGTATTTGCATTTTAGTTATAAACGTTATTTAGAAAACAGATTACGTGAAGCCTTTGGATTTGAAGGTACACCTATTCATATTATTGCAAGAAAGAGGGATTAAAATGAGTAAAATTGCCATTCTAGGAACTGGAAGCTGGGCAACTGGACTTGCTCGTGTACTTAATGATAATGGTCATGAAATCATGATGTATGGTATTGACCAAAGTGAAATTGATGATATTAATATTAGACACTGCAATTATAAATATTTTAAAGATGTGCAATTGGAAAAAGGGATAGTTGCTACTTTGTCTTTAGAAAAGACAATGGAGGATGCTTCTTATATCTTAATAACAATTCCTACTCAATTTGTTAAAGATACACTTCTTAAAGTCAAACCTTTATTAAAAGAAAAGATTACAGTTATTAACGCTGCCAAAGGTTTTGATATGAATACCAATATGCGCATGTCTGAGACAATTAGAGATGTTTTTACTGAATCTGAAATCAATCCAGTTGTTTCACTGATTGGTCCTTCACATGCTGAAGAGGTGGTTGAAAGAATATTGACAGCTGTTTGTTCGGTATCTTTAGATGAGGGAACTGCCCAAGATGTACAAAAATTATTCTCTAATCAATATTTTAGAGTATACACATCTAATGACGAAATTGGTGCTGAGTATGGAGCAGCGTATAAAAATGTTATTGCTGTTGCTTCTGGTATTATTGCTGGTTTAGGATATGGTGATAATACAAGGGCGGCATTAATAACAAGAGGTTTGCATGAAATGAGTTTATATGGTGTTGTGAAAGGCGGACAACGTGAAACATATTTTGGATTAACGGGAATTGGGGATTTGATTGTCACATGTTCATCTGTTCATTCACGCAATTATCAGGCTGGACTCGAAATTGGTGAAAGCAATCGGGCAATTGATTTTATGGCTCATAATACGAAAACATGCGAAGGTGTGAGAACATGTAAGGTTATACATGATGATGTTTCACAACACAGTTATGGTATTGAAACGCCTATTGTGGATGCTGTCTATCGTGTTCTTTATGAGAATGCTGATCCTAAAGCAACTGTTGCTGAATTGATGTCAAGAGATTTAAAGTCTGAACAATTATAAAAGAGTTGCATATATTATCCTAGGTGATCAAATTGGATAAACAAGATAAATTATTAGATAAGGTTTCTAGTAAAACACATGTTTCTAAATCAGATATTCTGTCTTTGGCAAATGATCTTCAAACAAAAGATTTAAATAACCAGGACAATATTAAAGATTTTGTCAATAAGATATCAAAATTGACAAATAAACAAGTGCGACCAGAACAAATGAATAAGATTATTAATATCATTCAAAACAATCAAGTGCCAACTGATATTGATAAATTTATGTAGAGTCCTTATGGACTCTTTTTGTTTGAATTTGGTTGAAATAGGTGTATAATAAGGTTGTGAAATGAGGTGAAAGGATGAATACATTTTCTTGCTAAAACAAATGCATAATAAAGAAGAAAAAAGTGACCTTTTTTGTTATGCCTGCAAGAAAATAGACATCCTTTCATTGATATATACTTATTATGTATATTTTATTATGCGACAAGTCTATTTTCTTGTCGCTTTTATTTATACAAAGGAGGTATGTATATGGCACTTATACAAGTGAAAAATTTAAGTTTTTGTTATGATGGAAGTTATGAATATATTTTTGATGATGTTTCTTTTGTGTTCGATTCGTCTTTTAAGACAGCTTTAATTGGTAGAAATGCAAGAGGAAAAACAACTTTTTTAAAACTGTTAAGGGGTGAATATGAATATCATGGTGAGATTATTAAGAGTGAGGATTGTGAATATTTTCCTTATTCTATTGAGGATATTAAGCAATATACTATTGATATTTGTTATGAAATAGATGCTCATCTTCAACAGTGGGAATTAGAAAGAGAATTGAATTTTTTAGAAGTTGATAGTGATGATGTTTTTTATCGACCATTTGAGACGTTGTCTAAAGGTGAACAGACAAAGGTTTTGTTAGCTGTATTGTTTTTAAAACATAATGCTTTCTTATTGATTGATGAACCAACTAATCATTTAGATCAATCTTCTCGAGAAATTGTTGCACGTTATTTGAAACGACAAACAGGATTTCTTTTGGTCAGTCATGATCGTCATTTTATTGATATGTGTTGTGATCATATTATTGCTATTAATCCTACATCTATAGAAGTTATGAATGGAAATTTTTCAACTTGGTTTTTTGAAAAGCAAAAGAAAGATGAACGAGAATTAGCTCAAAACAGTAAGCTAAAAAAAGATATTGTAAAGATGGAGATATCTCGTAGAAGAACTGCGAATTGGTCTGATCAGGTAGAAAAGTCTAAAATTGGTGCCGCTGATAAGGGGCATGTTGGGCATATGGCGGCAAAAATGATGAAAAGGTCTAAGAATATAGAGAAGCGTAGAAATAAGGCTATAGAAGATAAAAAAGAGCTTTTAAAGGATATTGAGGAATATGATGACTTAAAAATCTTTCCTGAACGTTATTTTCAACCAGTTCTTATTTCTTTTTCACATGTGTCTTTATTCTATGCAAACAAAATTCTGTTTCAGGATTTAAGTTTGACGATTATGAATCAGGATCGAGTTCTTCTCAAAGGGAAGAATGGCTGTGGTAAATCAAGTGTAATTTCATTTATATTGAATCAAGGCGTTCAAAGTCAAGGTGATTATATGATAGGCAGTCGTTTGAAAATATCCTATGTTCCTCAGGACTGTTCTCATATTATAGGAGATATGGAAGAATTTATTCTTTCATATCAAGTTGATATAACACTGGTCAAAACAATTTTAAGAAAACTTGGATTTGCACGTTGGCATTTTGAAAGAAGGTTAGAAGAACTCTCAGAGGGACAGAAGAAGAAAATGATGATTGCTATTTCTTTAGCTACTTCCGCTCATCTTTATATATGGGATGAACCATTAAATTATATTGATATTTTTTCAAGAATGCAGATTGAAAAACTGGTATTAGAATATCAGCCGACATTATTATTTGTAGAACATGATACTTTTTTTCAAGAAACAATCGCAACCAAAATTATTGATTTTGATGAACTTATTTGACAAAAGAATATGTAACCTTTACAATAAGAAAGAGAAATAGAAGGGGATTGTATATGAAAAATTTAGTCGTTACAGATAAAGATATTTCTAATCAGTTGTTTAAGAATTCAGTCATTGTCAATCTAAACAACATCAATTATTCTTCGTGTACAGGCGGACTTGAATGTTTAAAATGTGAAGGTGCATGTTATTTTAAAGATGATATGAGTATTATTTCTAAATGGATGAATGATTGTCAATTGATTGTTTATATTACTAGAATTAAATACGGATGTTTTGATGTGCCATTTAAAAAGATGTTGGAACGTCTGGTGGTAAATCATGAACCTTACTATTCTATGGTTGATGGAGAGACTTGTCATCTTGGGATTAGTCAGTTAAAAAAGAAATTGCTGGTTATTAGTTATGGTGATGCTACTGATGATGAAAAAAAGATGTTTAAAGATTTATTAGATGAATCTACACTTGGTTACACTTATTCATCAGTAGATGCTTATTTCTGTGAAGAATATGAATTAGAAGATACTCTTCAAACATTTGGAGGTGTTGACCATGGCTAAAATTCTTTTAATAAGTTCTGGACTTAAACATGCTCAAGATTTTGTTGAACCTTTTTTAAAACGTTTAGAAGTTTATCTGACTTCTAAAGCAGATTGTGAATGTATTGATGTCAGAAGGGCTGAAACATTTGATGAAAGAACTTTTTTTGAATATGATCAGGTTGTTTTCTTATTTTCAACTGCAATGAATTCAATTCCTTCATCAACATTAGAAATCTTTCAAAAATTAGAATCACAATCAAAAAACCATACTGAAATCTATGCTTTAATTGCATGTGATGAGTATGAAGCAGAAAAATGTAATTTATCAGAACGTATTATCCAAAAATGGTGTCAAAGAGAAGATCTGAAGTTTCAAGGGTCTTTGAAAATTGGATCTGCCTTCTTTATTATGAAGAGTGCATCTAAATTTGTTGTTTCAAATTATATTAAAGATTTTGCTGCTGCTATTGGAAAACATGAATCTGTTGATTTGAAAGTGTCTATGTTAACAGATAAGATATTTATGAAAACAGCGAATAAGTATTGGAATAAAGAAATTCGTAAGAAATACAAAGAAAAAATGAAGAAATAAGAAAAAACTCAATCGATGATGAATTATCCCTGACTAATAAGTGATGTAAGAAATGCAGCACTTATTAAAGAAAGGTATATATCATTCATGAATTGAGTTTTTTAATATAAAATTTTGATTTGTTATAAGGAATAAGTTACTGATTTAAGTTTTCTTGGATTCTCAATTGAATGATTTCTTTAATTAATTCAATTGGTAAATCCTGATGAAGAGCAAAACGAATTGTGTTTTTGTTATTAGTGGAATAATCAGAAAGTCTCTCTTTGAAATGTTCAATAGCTGATGGCGAGCAATAAAAACCAAGGTGTTTTTTATTCATTGCAAATTGAACAAGAAAACCATTGTCATAATAAGTTGGAACACCCCATGATAATTTCTCTTCTGCATCTGGAGCAAGTTCTAATATAAGTGCTCTGAGTTGACAAAGTTTTTTTTGAGAAAGAGAATCATATTGTTGGATATAAATGTCGATATCATCCATGTTGGAGTATCTCCTTGACATAATCGACAGGTAAACCCATGCGTTTCGCTGCTTCTTCATAAGATAAACCTTGGCTCAAAAAACGCTTAAGAACTTTTTTCATGCTTTCGCCAACTTCAATCATATGTCCATCAGGATCATAAAAACGAACGACTCTTTGACCCCATGCATATTCTTTGAGGGGATGAACAAGTGGAATATTACGAGCATTCAAAATATTCATAAAGTCATCAATATCTTCAGTGTCAAAGCACAATTCATAGGCATGATTTTGTGTCACAATTTCATCATTGTTTTTTCTGATAATATCTTTCCAAATTTCATAAGATTGAAGAACAATTCCTGCTGATAGTGTTACAGTGCCATGAAAATCCAATAAAACTCTTAGACCTAAAACATGTTTATAAAAATGTTTTGATACATTTAAATCTTTAACAATTAATAATGTGTTCTTGTATTTCATTGAGACTCACCTCGCAGCACTATTTTATCATAAAAGTGAACTTGTGAACATAAATAATACTAAAGAGGAAAGAAAATCTCTTTAATGTCACATATGTTCTAAATAACAATTATTTTCATATATTGATGTGTAAGAAGGAGGAAGTATATGCAAACAATCGATATACTTAAAGACATAGGTAAAAGATGTGATGGGGATATTTATTTAGGAGTTGTTGGACCAGTCAGAGTTGGGAAATCTTCATTTATTAAACGTTTTATGGAAATGGCGGTTATTCCTTATATTGATGATCCAGATGCAAGAATTCGTGCAACTGATGAACTTCCACAATCTGGAGAAGGAAAAATGATTATGACTGTGGAGCCAAAATTTGTGCCTAATCAGGCAGCGCGTATTTTTGTTGAAGAAAATCTTGGTGTAAATATTCGTTTAGTGGATTGTGTTGGTTATGTGATTGATGGAGCAAAAGGATATCAAGATGAACAGGGAATACGTTATGTAAAAACCCCATGGTATTTAGAAGCTATTCCTTTTGATGAAGCGGCTAAGATTGGAACTCAAAAAGTCATTCAAGACCATTCAACAATTGGTATTGTTATGACGTGTGATGGTTCTATTTGTGAAATTCCGGCAGCTGATTATGTTCAGGCTACTGACGATGTTATTCAGGAGCTTAAGGAAATTGGAAAGCCATTTGTTATTGTGGTCAATTCAAAAGATCCAAGGAGTATTCAATGTACACAATTGGTAGAAGATTTAAAACAAAAACATGATGTTCCAGTTGTAGCGTTAAAAGTCAATGAAATGACAAGTGATGATATTACACATTTATTAAAAGAAGCATTATTTGAATTTCCAATCAATGAAGTTCAAATTGAAGTTCCTCGTTGGATAGCATTAATGGATTCCTCACATTGGTTAAAACAAACCTTAGATGAATCATTAGAACAATCTTTACAGGAAATCAGTCGTTTTAGAGATGTTGAGAAGATTGCTTCAAGTATGAGTGAATTTGATTTTATTGATAAAGCATATTTATCTTCAATTGATACATCATCTTCATCTGCCTGTTTAAGAATTAAAGAGAGAAAAGGTCTTTATAATGAAATTCTAAATGAAATTCTAGGACAAGATCGTTTTGACTCGGCAATGTTTTTAAAACAAATGCAGGAATTAATGCAGATGAGTAAAGAGTATCAAGCATACCAAAGTGCAATTAAGATGGTTAAGCAGACAGGTTATGGTTATGCATTGCCAATTATGGATGATATTGAATTGAGCGACCCTGAAGTTATAAAACAGGGACCACGTTATGGTATGAAACTTGTTTCCACAGCTTCTACAATTCATATGATTAAAGTGGATATAGAATCTACATTTGAACCAATTATCGGCTCAAAAGAGCAGGCTGAGGCGTTTATTCAATATCTACAAAGCCATGGTGAAAGTAATAAAGAAGCCATATTTGACTGTGATGTCTTTGGGCGTAAATTAGGTGATTTAATTAATGAAGGTATGCGTGTAAAATTGGCTTCTATGAATGAAACCGCTTGTATTCGTGTGCATGATATTCTCAGTAAAATTGTGAATAAAGGGAAGACAAATGTAATTGCAATAGTTTTATAAATTTGTTGTTGCAAGGGTGAATTTGAAATGTTATACTACTACTTAGATTTAAGTAGGAGGCAATTTACAAATGAACAAAAAAGAACTTATTGACATCGTTTCACAAAAGAAAGATTTAACGAAAAAAGATGCTGAAGCGTTAGTGGATACAGTTTTCGATACAATGATTGAAAGTATTTTAGAAGGAGATAAAGTTTTAATCTCAGGATTTGGAACTTTCAAAGTCAATAGTCGAAAAGAACGTAAAGGTGTAAGTCCAAAAACAAAAGAAATGATGATCATTCCAGCAAGTAAAACTGTTTCATTTAAACCAAGTAATAGATTAAAAGATGCAATGAATTAAAATTGCATCTTTTCTTTATATTCTGTTCATAATTGTTGTATAATATAAATATATGAGGTGATGAAAGATGATGCCATTTTTTTATGGTTTTTATGGAAATTCTTATTATTTGTTTGGAACAATACTTGTATTGATTGCGGCTGTGCTAGCAATTTGGGCACAAATGAAAGTTCAATCAACATATTCACGCTATAAAAAGATTCCTAACAGTAAAGGAATTACAGGTGCACAGATTGCAAGAGAGATTTTAGATAGTGAAGGACTTTATGATATTCAGATTTTTGAAGTCAAAGGAAATTTAAGTGATCATTATAATCCTGGTAAAAAGACTATCAATTTGTCTACAGATATCTATCAAGGAACATCTATTGCAGCTTTAGCAGTAGCGGCCCATGAATGTGGTCATGCAATTCAGTATAAAGAAAAATATGTACCAATAACGCTTAGAAATGCTATTTTACCGATTGCCAATGTTGGTCAATATTTGGGGTGGATTGCTATTTTTATTGGACTTGCTTTAAGTAATACAAATCTGGCCTGGTTTGGATTTGCTGCAATGTGTGGAATTTTGGCATTTCAAGTTGTAACTTTACCTGTGGAGTTTAATGCGTCAAGTCGTGCATTAACGATTTTAAGAACGCGTTATTTAAGTGAAGGTGAGTATGGTGGAGCCAAAAGCATGTTGTCTGCAGCGGCTATGACTTATGTTGCAGCAATGATTTCAACATTAATGAGTATGCTTAGAATTTTCTTGGTGATTTTAGGAAATTCTAGAAATGATTAAAGACCGTAAGGTCTTTTCATTTTTGTTTTGATTTTTATTGGTTTTGTTATATAATAGAAACACTGGAGGTGCATTGAATGAAGAAACATTTATTTAGATTATCAGTTATTGTTTTAGTTATTGTTTTGGCTGTTGTTTCTTTCTATATGTTATATGTCCATGTACCTTATTATAACTATCATCATGGTTTAGATGAAATTAGAAATGAAATTTGTGAAAAAAACAATTATGAATACTTAGATTATTTTAATGAGTATCATGGTACAGAAACATATTATATATTAAAAGTGAAAATAAATGATGCAGAAGCGTTTGTTGCTTATAATCAAAAACAGGAACTTATTGATACTTATCAAGGAAGTGTTGCCTCACAAGATGATGTGAAGAAAGCAATTGCAGCAAGATATAAGGAACAAAAGGTACAAATAGATGAATTGGATGTTGCTTATGAAAATAATAAGTTTGTTTACTATGGAAAATATCAAACTAAAGACACTTTATGGTATGTCTATTATGCTTTGAATGATGGTGAATTTGTAAAAATGGTAAAGCTTGGAGATTAATTGTATGGATGAATTATTGAATAGTCAGTGTATTGATTTTAGGAAGTTATTAATATTAAAAGCAAAATCATTAAAAGTAACAGATCAGGAATGTTACTTGCTTTTAATTATTATGACAATGAATGATATTGGAATGAAACCTATTACACCTTCTCAAATTGGTCAACTTTGTTCTTTATCTTTGCAACAAATTGATAAAACATTAATCTCGCTCGTTGATAAACATTTTATTGCAAGAAAAAGAGGAACGTTAGATTTATTACCAATTCAAAAAATGCTTTTGAATCAAAATGTTGAAGAAGAAAAGGATGTTGATTTAATCTCGATTTTTGAGAATGCATTTGGAAGAAGCTTAAATCAAATGGAACTGGAGATTATTAATACTTTTAAAAGATCAGGTTATGATGATCAGATGATTTTAGATGCTTTAAATGAATCGGTGAAAGCAGGAGTTATTAATTTTAGATATATAGAAAAGATTCTTGATAACTGGTCTAGATATGGTGTAAAAAAACGTTATGCACCAAGTACGCCTGTTGTTAGACAAGATGTAGATCAAAATATAAAGGATTATAAATGGTGGGCAGAAGATGAATAAAGAAAAAGTAACACGTATATTAGATGAATTTGATCGCATGTTTCCAGATGCAGCATGTGAACTTGTCCATGATAATGAATTGGAATTACTTATTGCAGTTATGTTATCAGCTCAAACGACAGATGCTAGCGTTAATAAATTAACAAAAAATTTATTTCAAAAATATCATACAGTAGAAGATTATGCACGTGCACCAATAGAGCAATTAGAAAACGATTTGCGAAGTATTGGTTTGTATCGTAATAAGGCGAAAAATGTCAAAGCAATGGCGCAACAGCTGATTGCAGAATTTGGTGGACAGGTTCCATGTGATCATGATGCATTACAAACATTGCCAGGGGTTGGTCGTAAAACCGCAAATGTAGTTGTTTCAGAAGGATTTAAGGTTCCGGCTATTGCAGTTGATACTCATGTCGAACGTATCTCAAAAAGGCTAGGATTTGCTTTGAAAAAGGATTCTGTATTAACAGTAGAAAAGAAGTTAATGAAAGCAGTCCCTAAAGAACGTTGGATTAAGACGCATCATCAAATGATATTCTTTGGCAGATATCATTGTAAATCAATGAATCCAATGTGTCAGGATTGCCATTTGATAGATATCTGTAAGGAGCCCAAAAGAAAAAAATATTTATAATTAATAAGTCAGTTTCGTCTGACTTTTTTTGACAGATAATTTATCTTCAATGAAGAACGAACTTAGAAAATGTTTCAGTTAGTTTGCTAAATCATTGATAGAAAAAAAGAACATCAACAGCGATGTTCTTTCTTCTTTTATGTAGTTGGCGTTGCAGCTTCTGGTGTTGTAAACTCATAAGGAGTTAATGTGTTTGTTTGACCAGAACTTGTTGTTTCTGTCATTGTAATTGTATATTTTGTGGCAGGTGTCAAAGAACTGAAAGGGACTTGACCAGAAGACGATATTGTTTTCGCTTCACCACCATTGATAGAAACATTTACACTATTCCCTGTTGGAATATTCATTTGTAATATAAGAGTAGTCGATGTTAGACTCACTTGTGAATAGGTTGTTCCAATAGTGCTTCCCTCAACTGTTACAGTTTGTGTTAATTTATTTGAAGTTCCACTACTGCTTTCAAATGCATAGTATCCTGTGACTGTATAGGTGCTACCAGGTGTAGGTGTAAAGTTCAAAGTCGCTGTATTGGTACTCAGTTTTTCACTATGAACAATTTTTCCTGTTGCATCTGTGACTTCAGCAACATAAACAACTTTTCCATAAATCTGATTAATGTCGCCTAAATAAGGAACTGTATACTTACCAAATTTTTTCGTTGGTGTTGCATCCTGAGTCATAGAGACAGGATCATATTCTGTAAAGTTAACATTGATTTTTCCTTCAACAAGTGATGCAGTAAAACTTGCCAATTCTTTCAATGAAGCTCCACTTGCAGAACCACTTGGTGTATTTGATTTTTTAAACCATCCAGAGACAACACGGTCACTTGGAACACCATCACCAGCAGCAACGTATGGATAGATACCAGAGATACATGATGCTTTGACAACCCCAGAAGGTTTTGAAGGATAAGAATTCTTTAATCCACCCTTATGAACAGTTTTAGCAATAATAGTAGCAATTTTATTTGCGTCTGAATTGCTTTTTAAAACTTGAGGATTTTTACTGTCGTATCCAGACCATACACTCCATGCATAATCAGGCGAGAAAGCTGCCATCCAACCATCTCTATTTTCGCCAGCAAGTTTTTTGTTTGACAAATCATCTGGGAAGTTTGATGTACCAGATTTTGCTCCAATGTTATAACCAAGGTTTAATGCGTTATACATTGCACTTCCACCTTCTTTAACATAACTTGTCATGATGTCACGAATCATAAATGAAGATTCTGCTGAAAGTGCTTTTTGTTTTTCAGAATTATAATCTGCTTCTAAATCAATGACTTCTCCAGTAGATAATAATTCGATTTTTGTAACAGCATGAGGAGGAATGTATGTTCCACCGTTTGCAATAGCAGCGTATGCGGCTGCTTCCTCTTCGGTTGAAACACCAGTACTCCATCCACCAATTGCATATTGTGGACCCAATTTTTCTTCGTACATATCAAATCCAAAACCTTCAAGATAACTTTTCATTTTGGCGTCACCAATACCATTACCAACGCTATTGCCATAAGCATCTTTCCCAGTAATAACTTCCTGATAAGTTTGGATGGCAGCTAAATTCCATGATTGTTTTAATGCTTCTTTAATGGATATATCACCATGAACCTTTCCGTTCCAGTTGCCTGGATTATAGCTTCCAGCACTGTAAGGGACATCATGGACATAATGGGCAGTAGAATAATCTAAGAACTCAAATGCGGCAGCATAGGCGATAATTGGTTTTAAAGATGAACCAGGTTGGTTTCGTTGACCATATCGTAAATTAGGATCGCTTTTGGCTTTTTCTTTATCAGCTGCGTAAGCATAACTTGTTCCCATAGGTGTATAATCACGGTCTGAAAGAACTCCTACAATACGACCGGTTGATGCTTCTAAAACAGTCGCCCCTGCTTTGATTTTTTTATCTTGATATGTATAATTAATCCCATTTGAAATATCATCTAGTTTTTCCTGTAATTCGGTATTGATAGATGTTGTGATTTTCATTGGCGTGTCATTTGGATCATAGCCAGTTCTTTCATAAACTTCACGAACGACCTTATCAGCATAAGCCTGATATTTACCACCAGATGAAATAGGATTATATTTTAATGTGTTTTCAACTGGTATAGCTTTTGTTGATTCGCACTCCTCTGTTGTAATATATCCATGTAATTCCATTAAATCTAAGATAATATTTCTACGTTTTTGTGCTTTGTCCAAATTTTTAAATGGATCAAAACTGTTTGGTGAATTTAATGTTCCAGCTAATAAAGCAGCTTCAGGTAATGTTAAATTTTGCACTGATTTATCAAAATAGTATCTTGATGCAGCATAAATACCAATGGCTTTATTTCCATATCCAAAATAAATTTTATTAAGATATAATTCTAAAATTTCTTCTTTTGTTGTTTGTGAAGTTGCCTCAATTGCAAGAATGATTTCTCCTGCTTTTCTTTCAATTGTCTGTTCTTCTTTTGGATAATAAGATTTTTTAATTACCTGCTGAGTAATTGTCGATCCCCCACCAGTAATACCACCAGCAACAATATTTCCTAATAAAGCCTTGACAATACGTGGTAAATCAAATCCGTTGTGTTCGAAGAATCGTGAATCTTCTGCTGCGACAACAGCATCAATCATAACTTGGGGAATGTCATCATAAGAAACATTTTTTCTGACCCCACCTTGTCCAAGTGAAAAATACTGATTATCATTTTCATCTACAAGAAATGATGATTCTTCATTTAATAATTTTTCTTTTGAAAAACCTTCGACCTGTTTAAAAATTCCAAATCCTAAGTAAATAGTTGCTGATGTAACAAGTAAAGCAACTACCACTAGACATGTGATAATAATTTTTTTTCTTTGTTTCTTTTGTTTTTGAATTTGTTGAGGAGACTTTGCTGGTCTCTTTTTCAATTTCATTTTTTTCATCATTCGTCCTCCTTAAAATACACCTCATCTATGACATTGAGATAATCAAGTCGGGGTTGATACCCTTGAGGAATGATATGCCCCAAAGATTTGATTCTGTCATAGGTCATTGACTTTCTATGAGAATGATAATAATCGCAAATCACATGACTTGCATCAATTAAGTATACCTCATTTAGGCTTGTAAATGCAATAATAATAAAAGCAATTCCACCATGATTGATGATTCTTTGTAAATGCTCAATTTGATGTTGAGAGATATTTCCAAATGGAAATGTCTTTGCTTTTGTTTCTTTTGCTTCAAAGTCAATATATTTCTCACGATAGATACCGTTATAATCGGTTGTGGAAGGTGTCTTGTAATAGGCTTCAACAATTTTGGCCGATTCTCTACGGGGATAGTCGACTTTGACAATCTGAACAGGGGTTGGTTTTTTGTAAATGACCGCCCGATTGTGAATGAGATAATATTCGTTAGATAAAGAAATATCTTCTTCTAGTGACATCCCACGGTGTGCAGTATAATGCTTCTGGGAAGTCGAATTGACTGTTAAAATAGGATTTTTCTTCATATTTGGATAGTTAACCATAACTTCTTCCTTTCATTCATTATCTCTTATATTATAACATATATTTTTCACATCTTGTCTAAATTGTGTATAGAATTTGTGTAATTTCACTTTTTTTTAAAAATAACTTGCATTTACAAAGTATTTTTGTGAAAATATGAGGGAGGTAGGTGGATGTATAATGGCTAACAAGATTCAATTAAGTCCTAAAAAAATATTAAACAAACAATTTCAAATAGATTTCAAGGGTTATAGTGCAACAGAAGTCGATTATTTTTTAGATTCTATAGTTGAAGATTATGAAACGTTTGCAAGTATGCTAAATGACTCTTACGATCAAATTGAAAATCTTCAAAAAGAAAATGAAGCATTAAAAATGAAACTTTCTCATTTGGAAAAGGAACGTTTGTTACAACAAGATAACATACGTGCAATGGAAGAAAACCTTTCTTCAAATGTAGATTTATTAAAAAGAATATCAAGTTTAGAAAAAGAAGTTTATCAGGGCAAGGAATAACCTTGTCTTTTTGTTTGCATTTTTTAAAAATTATAGTACAATAAGTATGCTCATGAGAACCAATTGCTACAATAGTAGAGGAAAGTCCGGGCATCCACAATCTGCGATGATTGTAGTGTTTGTACTGCGTCTAATAAATGCAGGTAGCTTTTTGCTAACGACATATGGAAGACCTAAACCTTCTGGCAAGGTTGTGAAATCATAAAGTGCCACAGAAACAAATGCGTTTTGAAAAGAACGAATGAAAAGAGGTAAACTCTGCAAGGATGAAACCCAAATTTTGGTAGGGGAATCTAGTTTTGAAGAATTGAATTCAAGACAGAATGCATTATGCATAGATAAATAATTGGTTGAAAAACAGAACTCGGCTTATCAGAATGAGCATATTTTGTCGATGAAAATCGGCTTTTTTTGTTAAAAAAATGTGATGATTGAAAAAAAATATTTAAAAAATTCATAACAAGGACATAAATTCATAAAATAATAGTGTTGGTGTTGTAAAAATAGACAATTTATGATTTAATAATATTATTATTGGGTTTATTGCGTATTGATTATACAGGAGGTGCTTTTATGGAAAATATAGGTGCAGATATTCGTCGTCAAAGAGAAGCAAAACATTTAACAATAGAAGAACTTTCTCAAAGGACGAAGATTTCTGTTGCAGTTTTACATGATATTGAAGATGGAAAATTTGATCGTTATAAAGGCGATGAAGCTTATGTTAAAATGTATTTGAAAAAAATATCAAATGTCTTAAGTTTAGATGCTGATATGATGACTCAACAATATATAGATTTAACACAAGAAATTCAAATGGCAGAGATGCAGGATAAAGAAGAATATGAACATAAACACAATGAGGAAGTTGTTAAAAAAGGAAAGAAGTTTTCTTTTGAAGCACCACAACTGACAAGAAAGCCATCCGTTTATGAAGATAAATCACATGTGACAATTGTGAGGGCAGCAATTATTTTGGTTTTGGTATGCTTGGTTATTGTTGTGATTTGGTATGGCTTCTATTCTACACGTTCACAAAGCAAGGATCCATCATTTCAGCCACAGAATCCACCAACAGTTGAAGGTGATGTGAATACTGATCCAAATGATGATAATAACACCAACCCTGACCAAAATAATACGCCAACAAATACCAATGTTGAAATTACGAGAAATGATCGTTTGGATTTTCGTTTTAAACTTCCATCGGGGACAGACAAGTTTACATTGAAAATAGAGTTTGGGAACAAATCATGGGCACAATTAAGTGTGAATGGGACTCAATACGATGGTTTTGATTCTCGTATTTATGGTCCTAATGCTGATGGTACACCTGAAACAGTTGAACTTGAATTTACTGTTGCTGATTTTGAAAATTTAACATTGAAAAATGGATATAGTGCGGGACATCACTATTATATTAATGGACAAGAAATTCCATTGACTGAAGATGATGTTTCATATAGTGTCTCAACTTTAAAATTAACATTAGAGAAGGAATAAGATGAATTTACCTAATAAATTAACAACTGTACGTTTAGTTAGTGTCCCATTGTTTGTCATTATTTATTTAATACCTTATCAATCGTTAGGCATATCAATGCCTACTTTTGATATTTTATCAACGCAATTATCATTGTTAGATATTGTTTTATTTGTTATCTTTGCATTATCAGCATTAACTGATTATCTAGATGGTTATTTAGCAAGAAAGAATGATCTTGTGACAACATTTGGAAAGTTTATTGATCCCATTGCTGATAAATTAATTGTAAATACAGCATTGTTGTTATTGGCGTCATCAAATCATATCACGATAGTCATTCCAATTATCATGATTGCAAGAGATACAATTGTTGATGCTATTCGCTTGGTGGCGAGTCAAAAGAATGTAGTCTTGGCTGCCAGTCTTCTTGGCAAAGCAAAGACGATGACTCAAATGCTTGCTATTGCAATTTTATTGTTAAATAATGTTATCTTTAGTGCTGTTGGGATTCCAATGGATCAGATCATGATTTGGTTAGCGACAATGATATCGGTTATCAGTGGTATTGATTACTTTATGAAGAATCGTCAATATATTATGGAGAGTATGTAAAATGGATGAATTGGCTGAAATATTAATTGAAAGAAATATTTCGATAAGTAGTGTAGAGAGTTTTACAGTTGGCGGATTTGCTAACAGGATTGGTAGTATCAGTGGTATTTCAGCTGTATACCGTGGCAGTTTGGTAAGCTATCAAACGCGCATTAAGCGTGATGTCTTGCATATAGATGAGAAAATCATTCAAAAGTTTGGTGTTGTTTCAAAAGAAATTGCTGGTTTAATGGCTATTCATGGTCAAAGAATGTTTGAAAGTGATTTGTGTATTTCTTTTACTGGTAACGCTGGACCTACTGCAATGGAAGGAAAACCAGTTGGTTTGATTTATATCGGTATTGCCTATGCAGGAGAAATTCATACTTTTTGTTTTGAACTTGCTGGAACAAGAGATGATATTAAAAAACAGGCTATTTTATTAGGAATTGAAAAAATATTAAATATTTTAAAGAAAAACTGAATATAAAAAGTGAATATAGAAGTAAGGAGGTCATTTCTTATGGCAGAAAAAACAAAAGCAAAAAAGGCAGAAGCTGTTGATGGAAAGAAAGAAAAAGCATTGGCTGATGCAATTACACAGATTGAAAAACAATTTGGAAAAGGTTCAGTTATGAAATTGGGAGATCGTGTTGCTGTTGATATCGATGTGATTCCAACTGGATCATTAACATTGGATGCAGCTTTAGGTATTGGTGGTTATCCAAAAGGACGTATTATTGAAATCTATGGTCCAGAATCAAGTGGGAAAACGACTTTGACATTGCATGCTATTGCTGAAGTGCAAAAACAAGGTGGACGTGCAGCATTTATTGACGCTGAACATGCAATTGATCCTGTTTATGCAAAAAACTTAGGTGTGAATGTGGATGAGTTGATTTTATCTCAACCAGATAGTGGTGAACAAGGTTTGGCTATTGCTGAAACTTTGGTCAAGAGTGATGCGATTGATTTGGTTGTTGTCGATTCAGTTGCAGCATTGGTTCCTCAAGTAGAATTAGATGGTGAAATGAGTGATAATTCAGTAGGTCTCCAGGCACGTTTGATGTCAAAAGCAATGCGTCGTTTATCTGGACTTATGAACAAGACATCTTGTACAATCATTTTTATCAATCAGTTGCGTGAAAAGATAGGTGTTATGTATGGGAATCCTGAAACAACAACTGGTGGACGTGCTTTGAAATTTTATTCATCAGTGCGTATTGAAATTAGAAAAAGCGAAGCTATTAAAAATGGTTCGGAAGTTGTTGGGAATAAAGTCAATGTTAAAGTTGTCAAAAATAAGGTTGCTCCACCATTTAGAAATACAAGTTTTGATATTGTTTATGGAAAAGGGATTGCTAGAGATGGTGAAGTGATTGACTTGGCAGTTGATAATGATATTATTGATAAGTCTGGTGCTTGGTATGCATATCAAGGTGAAAAGATTGGCCAAGGTCGTGAAAATGTAAAGATTTTCTTAGCTGAACATCCTGAAATCATGACGGAAATTGAAAATAAAGTGAAGGATGTTTTATTTCCTCATGAAGAAACAAAATAATACAGAAGAATAAAATAATGGAATGGCTTTTGGAAGCCATTCCATTATTTTGATATTTTATTGTCATTTTCACAAAAATACGGTATAATAGATTTGTGTGTGAAACGCACTATAAGAAATTTATCATAGGAAATAGGAGGAATATTATGCCAAGATTGGATGACCCTCTCACTATTTTAACCTATGTTCTAGCAGTTGCAATTGGATTTTTATTGTATTTTGTATTGACAAAAATCAAAGTGTCAAAAGCAAATGTAGATGCAACAAAGATTGTTGAAGAAGCAACTGCCAAAGCTGATAATATAGTAAAGGAAGCAATTCTTGATGCAAAAACACAGGCTTATGAATATAAGCTTGATGCTGAAAAGGATATCAAGGAGCAACGCTTAGAAGTTACTAAATTTGAAAATAAACTATTGCAAAGGGAGCAAAACATTGATCGTAGAGATATTGCTTTACAAGGGAAAGAAGATGTTTTGGATGATAAAGCTAGGCAATTAGAAAAGAAAAGTGAAGAACTAGGTAAATTGGAGGCTCAATTAAAGGAACAAATTGATGCAAAAATTGTGGAATTAGAAAAAATTGCTGCAATGAGCGCCAATGAAGCAAAGGAAGAATTGTTTAAATTAGTAGAACAGAAAATGTCTAAAGAAGTGACTGCTTTTATCAAGGAGCAGGAAGACGAGGCGAAATCAAAAGCTTCTCTTTATGCAAAAGATATCATCGCAGCTGCAATTAATCGTTATTCACAGGAGGAAACAATTGAACGTACAGTGAATGTTGTGGCTTTACCAAGTGAAGAGATGAAAGGACGTATTATTGGACGTGAAGGTCGTAATATAAAAGCGATTGAAAATGCAACAGGTGTTGAGTTGATTATTGATGATACACCAGAAGCGATTACTATTTCTTGCTTTGATCCAGTCAGAAGAGAGATTGCTCGTCTGTCATTAGAAACTTTAATTCGTGATGGAAGAATTCAACCAGGTCGTATTGAAGAAGTTGTTCAAAAAACGAAAAACGAGCTAAATGAAGTGATTCAAAAAACAGGAGAAGATGCTATTTTTGAATTAGGTTTATCTCGTGTGAATAAAGAAATTGTGATGATGCTTGGAAAATTAAAATATCGTACAAGTTATGGTCAAAATGGTCTTCAGCATTCATTGGAAGTTGCTCATTTTGCTGGTATGATGGCAGCAGAACTTGGATTAAACCAGCAACTTGCTCGTCGAGCAGGATTATTGCATGATTTAGGAAAAGCAGTTGACCATGAAATGGAAGGTAGCCATGTAGAACTCGGTGCTAAATTCGCTAAGAAATATGGTGAAAATGCTACGGTTATTAATGCTATTGAATCTCATCATGGGGATGTTGAACCAACAAGTGTTATTTCTATTCTTGTTGCAGCTGCTGATACATTATCTGCAGCTAGACCAGGAAGTCGTAGTGAAACTATTGAAAATTATATTCAAAGACTTGAGAAATTAGAAGAAATTTCAAAGAGTTTTCAAGGTGTTGATAAAGTCTTTGCAATTCAAGCAGGACGTGAAGTCCGTGTTGTTGTAAAACCTGATAAGGTTGATGATTTGGCAAGTCACAAATTGGCAAGAGAAATCAGGGATAAGATTGAAAATGAATTAACTTATCCTGGGCATATTAAAGTGACTGTTATTCGAGAAATTCGTGCGAATGAAATTGCTAAATAAAAGATAGGTTTTTAAACCTATCTTTTTTTAAAGGAAGGAAGATATAAATGAATATTCTTTTTATAGGAGATGTGTTTTCTTCGATTGGTAGAGAAATGATTGATATGTATTTACCGAAAGTAAAAGAAAAATATCAAGTTGATATGGTTATTGCGAATGTTGAAAATGCAACACATGGAAAAGGACTTATGAAAAAACATTATGAAGAGTTTTTGTTTCAAGGTATTTCTTTGATGACAATGGGAAATCATACTTTTTCAAAAAAAGAATTGCTTGATTATATAGATGAAGCTGATCGTTTGATTGTTCCCTATAATCAACCAAGAGCATTGCCTGGGGTAGGAAGTCGTGAGATTTCTATTAAAGGTAAGCGCGTGAGAGTGACTAATTTATTAGGATTAACATTTATGGATGGGAAATCGCAAAATCCATTTGAGGCTATTGATGACATCTTAAAAGATGATCAAAGTGATATTCATATTGTTGATTTTCATGCTGAGGCTACAAGTGAAAAAATAGCGATGGGATATTATTTAGATGGTCAGGTTTCGGCAGTTCTAGGTACACATACACATGTCCCAACAGCTGATGAAAAGATTTTAGATAAGGGAACAGCTTATCAAAGTGATGTAGGAATGACTGGCCCATATGTCAGTGTGATTGGCTGTGATAAAGAGACAATTATCAAGCGTATGAAAACAGGGTTGATGACACCTTTTCAACCTGCTGAAGGTGAAGGTCAGTTTTTAGCGACATTACTTTGTTTTGACCAGGAAAATCAATGTGAAAAAATAGAGAGAATTTGTATTGACCCATATCATTTTCTATAATCATAATTTATCCTCTTTGCTCATATATTAAGGCAAGGAGGAATTTTTATGGAAATGATTAGAGTATCTTCATCGTCAAAACCTAGCAAGGTAGCAGGGGCTTTAACAAGTCTACTACGAGAACACAAAAGTGTTCAAATACAAGTAATTGGAGCGGCATCGTTGAATCAGGCAATGAAAGCTATTGCAATTGCTAGAGGTTATATTGCTCCAGGTGGCTATGAAATATATTGTATTCCATCATTCTATGATTTAACTATTGATGATCAGGTTATTACATCTTTACGATTAAATGTAGAAATGCATTAAAAGGACTTTCTTTTTTGTGCAAAAATGGGTATAATATATATCGAGAAATACAAGGAGGAAATATTATGGCTAAATGTAAATTATTAATGCAAACAGCTCAAACTCAAAAATTAATCGACTTTTTCGATGGATATGAAGATGAGAAAGTAAAATGTAGATTTGTAAAGAAAACTGGAATTAAAGCTGAAATCGAATGTGAAACAGAATTATCACCTGATGAAGCTTCTGCTTATTGCAAAGGACTTTTCAAAAAGACTCCTGAGGGAGCTGTATTATATTTTTCAATTCAACCAGATGGTTTCTTTGGTTAAAAATAAGGACAATGTCCTTATTTTTTTCTTTTCTATTTTATAATATTTGATATAATAAGACAGAAAGTGGTGAAAAAATGAAAGACTATAGTGAATATTTTAAAGGGCCATCATTAAGAGATGCAAAGCATAGAGGAAAAGATGAGATTCATCATATTGATGATGCTTATGAAGTTCCAGCAGATATGATTGGGATAGGAAAAGGACAGAAGTATTTTATTCAAACTTATGGTTGTCAAGCGAATGAACGTGATGGAGAGACATTGGCAGGAATCTTAGAAAGCTTAGGCTATGAAGCAACTGATGAGATTAAGGATGCCCAGGTTGTTTTATTGAATACATGTGCAATTAGAGAAAATGCGGAAGAAAAAGTTTTTGGAAAAATTGGATATCTTAAGAAGGTGAAACGTACTAATCCAAATGTTATTTTTGGAATTTGTGGTTGCATGGCACAAGAGGAAGTTGTTATTCAAAAAATTCTTGAAAAGCATCAGCAGGTGGATATGATTTTTGGAACACATAACATTCATCGTTTACCAGTATTATTAAAACAGGCCATGTTAGATAAAGAGATGGTCTTAGAAGTTTGGTCAAAAGAAGGAGATGTTATTGAAAATCTTCCTAGTCATCGTGCTCATCCGTATAAAGCATGGGTTAATATTATGTATGGCTGCAATAAATTCTGTACATATTGTATTGTTCCTTATACTCGTGGAAAAGAAAGATCACGTTTAAAAAATGAGATTATTGAAGAAGTGAATGAATTAAAGGCACAAGGATATCAAGAAATCACTTTGTTGGGGCAAAATGTAAATTCTTATGGGAAGGATTTTGATGATGGTTATAATTTTGCATCATTATTAGCTGATGTTGCTCAAACGGGCATTCCGCGTATTCGATTTACAACGAGTCATCCATGGGATTTTACAGATGATATGATTGATACAATTGCTCAATATGATAATATTATGCCAGCAATTCATTTGCCTGTTCAATCAGGAAATAGCGAAGTTCTTAAACGTATGGGTAGACGTTATAGCCGTGAACAATATTTAGAATTATTTGATAAAATTAAAACCAAAATACCTGATTGTACAATTACAACAGATATTATTGTTGGTTTCCCTGGTGAAACAGATGAACAATTTGAAGATACAATAACATTGTATGAACATTGTGAATATGATTTAGCTTATACATTTATCTATTCGCCTCGTGCTGGTACGCCAGCCGCTAAAATGGAAGATGATATTGATATTCATACGAAAGAACAACGTCTTTATCGTTTGAATGATTTAGTGAATGAAAAGGCATTAAAACAAAATCAAAAATATCTAGATGAAGTAGTTGAGGTTTTGGTAGAAGGAACATCTAAAAAAGATGATAATATGTTGACCGGATATACGAGACATCAGAAACTTATTAATTTTAAAGGTCATCAAGAGCATATTGGCCAAATTGTTCCTGTGAAAGTGACCGAAGTAAAGACATGGGCTTTAAAGGGTGAAGAAATTGAATAAGGAAATAGAAGAAAAAGCGAAAGCTCTTAATCAGTGGATATTGGATCAAGAAGTCGTTAAAGAGTTTCAAAAATATGAAACTCTTATTCATAACAACCCTGATTTATTAAACACTGAAGAAGAACTCAAAGATATACAAAAGCAAATTGTTAATGCTAAACATCAAGGAATTGATTGTCAAAAACTTATTGAAAGTTATGAAAACAAAAGAAAATTATTTGATGAAAATCCAATTGTTTATAATTATCTTTTATTGAAGCAAGAGGTCAATGACCTTGTTACTCAAATACAAGATGATATTAATGAACAATTACAGAAAAAGGTTGACTAAAGATACAAAAATCTATATAATCTTTCAATAAACTACAAAACAAAAGTCGGAAAAAGGAGAGAAAACATGGCATATTTTTTTGATGAACCATCGCACACATTTAATGAATATTTATTAGTTCCAGGATACTCAAGTGCAGAGTGTCAACCTAAAAATGTAAGTTTGAAAACACCTTTGGTAAAATTTAAAAAAGGTGAAGAACCTGCTATCTCATTAAACATACCTCTTGTATCTGCAATTATGCAATCTGTATCTAATGATACAATGGCAGTTGCACTTGCAAGAGAAGGTGGGGTTTCATTTATTTATGGCTCTCAATCTGTTGAGTCACAAGCAGAAATGGTTAGAAAGGTCAAAGCATATAAAGCAGGGTTTGTTCCTAGTGATTCAAATATTGCTCCAGATCAAACATTAAAGGATGTCATTGCATTAAAAGAAAAAACAGGACATTCAACAATGGCTGTAACAATTGATGGAACAGCAAATGGGAAATTGGTTGGTATAGTAACGGGAAGAGATTATCGTGTATCTCGTATGGATATGGATACAAAAGTATCTGAATTCATGACACCATTTGATAAATTAGTGACTGCTCGTAGTGGTGTCTCTTTAAAAGAAGCGAATGATCTTATTTGGGATAACAAATTAAATGCATTACCAATTATTGATGAAAATCAAAAATTAGAATATTTTGTTTTTAGAAAAGATTATGAATCAAGAAAATCAAATCCAAATGAATTATTGGATCATTCTAAAAGATATGTTGTTGGTGCCGGTATTAATACAAGAGACTTTGCTGAACGTGTTCCTGCTTTAATAGAAGCTGGAGCAGATGTTCTATGTATTGATTCAAGCGAAGGTTTTAGTGAATGGCAAAAATTAACAATTGATTGGATAAGAAAAACTTATGGTGATACTGTAAAAGTTGGTGCTGGTAATGTAGTAGATGCTGAAGGTTTTAGATTCTTAGCAGATGCTGGTGCTGATTTTATAAAGATAGGAATCGGTGGAGGTTCTATTTGTATTACACGTGAACAAAAAGGAATTGGAAGAGGTCAAGCAACAGCAACGATTGAAGTCGCTAAAGCAAGAGATGAATACTTCCAAGAAACTGGTATTTATATCCCTATCTGTAGTGATGGTGGAATTGTTCATGATTATCATATGACTCTTGCTTTGGCAATGGGTTCAGACTTTATTATGTTAGGTAGATATTTCTCTCGTTTTGATGAATCACCAACAAATAAAGTGAATATCAATGGACAATACATGAAAGAGTATTGGGGTGAAGGAAGTGCCCGTGCAAGAAACTGGCAAAGATATGATTTAGGTGGAGATAAGAAACTTTCTTTCGAAGAAGGTGTTGATTCTTATGTTCCATATGCTGGATCATTAAAAGATAATGTCGGTTTGTCATTAGCAAAAATTAAGTCTACAATGTGTAACTGTGGAGCATTATCTATTCCTGAATTACAGGAAAAAGCTAAAATCACTCTTGTTTCTTCTACAAGCATTGTAGAAGGTGGAGCACATGATGTTGTTTTAAAAGATTCGACTCCGTCACATAATCAATAAAATATAGAAAGTGTCTGTTTGTTTTGAACAGATACTTTTTTCTTTAGAGAAAAGCATTTGTAGACAAGCAAAAATAATCTGTAAATGATATACTTGAACTAGAAAAGGAGGAGTGAATAATGGTTGCATGGGAACCGATTCAAGAAACAATTACATATATAGAAAACAATTTAGCTTGTGATTTAAATGTTGAAATACTCGCACATAGAGTATATTTATCACCATATTACTTTCAGCGTTTGTTTAATCGTTTGGTAAATAAAAATATTGCTGAATATATTAAGCTGAGGAGACTTGCCAAAGCTGCAAAACTATTAAAGGAGTCTGATTTAAGCATTTTAGCTATCGCAATCAAGTGTGGTTTTCAAAGTCATAGTCATTTTACAAAGGTGTTTAAAAATGTTTATACGATAACACCATCTGAATATCGAGATTCAAATATTCATCTGGACTTTTTTGTTCAGCCGGATTTATCTCTGAATTATTCTTTTATAGAGGAAGGGAAACCATATATTGTTGATGATATGGTTATCGAAATTAATGAATATGAATGTAAAGAAGATATTCAATTTATTGGTAAGAGTACGATTTCGCTTGTGTCTCAAATAGGCGAAGCTAAAGTCAATCAACTTACTTCCTTATGGGATGATTTTGAAATCGATCAAAATCAGGCAGGTGTAGATATTTTAACTCCTTGTGAAGATACAAATTATTTTGATTATTTTGTTGGAATCGAATCAAAAGAGAATCCTTTCAATCTAGAAACAAGGATCATGCCAAAAGGAAGTTATGTTGTTTGTCGCTATGAAGCAGAAGATTTTGAGACTCTAGTCAATGTTGCATTATACAAGGCAAGTCAGTATTTGTATGAAAGGTGGTTGCCACAACATCATCTGATTCCTGAACCCTTGCTAGTTCAGAAGTATTTTCAGCCATTTTCAAAAAACTGTTATATCGAATTATGGGCTAAAATTCAGCCAGCCAAAATTTAATGGATAGAGTATTTAAAAAAGAGTCTTTAGGCCAAATATCAATTACCAGAATAAAAAAATAAATTTCATAAATAAGCATGATATCATACAATAATTATAAAAAATTGTGTTATATCATGTTTTTTGTCATATAGTATATGGAGGTGGATTTATGAGCAATAATATCAGAGAGATTTATACAAAGGCAATTGTGGCGAAGGGGAAAAAATTATCCAAATGTACCTATACTTTTACTTTGACAGATTGTCCAAATGACATACTTGGGTGTTGGATTACAAATCACCATTATGAAGCAGCTATTAAAAACAGAGTTCCTAAGATTGTTGGGACTTATGATGTGCATGTTTGGTATAGCTGTCATGATGAAATGGATTCGGTTGTGGAAAGGCATCAGGTCACTTATATTGATGATATGCAAGTCACAAAGAAAGAATCAAGGGATTTTGAGACAACTGATCAGGTCAAAGCAAGATGCCGTGAAAAGCCAAAATGTTTGTCTGCGTCACATAGTGATTACAATGTGACGATTGAAGTTGAGAAGGAAATGCAGATAGAAATTAGCGGTGAAACTTGTATCAAAGTAGAAGTCAAGAATGAGGATGAAGTTTGGGATGAATTTGAAGATATAGAAATCAATCCTGACTTCATTAAAAGTTGATTATTATATGTATTTATGAGAAGAATTCCTATCTTTTGTAAGAGGAATTCTTTTCATTATTTGACAAATTATGCTATAATGTATTAGTTATATGAGGAGTGATAAGATGAAACAAAAATATTCACCAATGATGATGCAATATTTAAAAATAAAAGAAGACAATAAAGATGCAATCGTAATGTTTAGATTGGGTGATTTTTATGAAATGTTTTTCGATGATGCTGTTGTTGCTTCAAAAGCACTGGATCTTGCTTTGACAGGTAAAAATGCTGGAGCCAAAGAAAGAGTTCCTATGTGTGGAGTGCCATTTCATTCAGTCAGTGGTTATATTCAAAGATTGATTGATTTAGGTCATAAGATTGCTATTGTGGAACAATTATCAGATCCTGGGAAGAAAGGAATTGTTGAGCGTGGAGTTGTTCAGATTGTAACACCGGGAACGATTATGGATGGATCTCTTAATGAGAAAAGAAATCATTATATAGGGGCTTTAGGTGTTTTTGATTTTAATTATACTTTGGCTTATTGTGATATTTCAACTGGAGAATTCTATGTTGTGAATATTGATAAACAGGAGCATTTATTAAAGAATCAGATTGATTCTTTAGGTTTAAGAGAACTGGTTGTTGATGAAGATATTCATTTTGATCAGGTATTTATTTCCCAATATCATAATGATAAATTTAATGAATCTTATAAGAAAATCTTTGAGAATATAAAAGATTTAAAAGAAATTAAAGTTTGTTCAAGCTTGCTTAATTATATGCTAGAGACTCAAAAAAGAGAATTAGGTCATATTCAAGTTATTCAAGAAGTAAAGACAGAAGATTTTATTTATATGGATTCTTATACAAAGAAATCTTTAGAACTGATAAAGAATGCTGATAATGAGAATTATGGAACTTTGCAGTGGTTATTAGATGATACAAAGTCAGCAATGGGTGGAAGACTTTTGCGTCAATGGATTGAAAGACCATTAATTAATCAGGAAAAAATTGAAAGAAGAATGGATATTATTGAAATCTTAATCGATAATTTTATTGAAAGAGAAACGATTAAAGATATTATTAATGATATTTATGATATTGAAAAATTGGCAGGAAGAATTGCTTTTGGAAATGTCAATGCAAGAGATTTAAAATGGATTGCTGCTTCATTAAAAGTTATTCCTGAATTAAAACATCAATTGTTATCACTTGATAATCAATATACAAATAGTCTAGCAGAACAATTATTAGATTTAACACATATTACTGATTTGATTGATCAGGCTATTGTTGATAATCCACCATTAACTATTAAAGAAGGTGGATTGATTAAAGATGGTTATAATGAAGAGTTGGATGAATTGCGATATATTCGTGAGAATGGAAAACAGTGGTTAAGTGAATTTGAACAAAAGGAAAGAGAAAGAACAGGAATTAAGGGACTAAAGATTGGCTATAACAGAGTATTTGGTTATTATATTGAGGTTACAAAGAGTTATTTGCCTATGATTAAAGATGAGTTTGAATATACAAGAAAACAAAGTATCTCTAATGCTGAGAGATTTGTGACACCAGAATTAAAAGAAATGGAAGCAAAAATTTTGAGTGCTCATGATAAAATGGTGGCACTTGAATATGAAATCTTTGTGCAAATGAGAGAGTATATAAAAAAAGATGTTCATTCTATTCAAGATGTAGCCAGTGTTGTGGCGCAGGTTGATGTCTATCAGTCATTAGCATCTAAGGCAAGTCATAATGGTTATGTACGTCCAATGTTTAATGACCAGCATATTGTAGATATCACAAATGGACGTCATGGTGTCATTGAGCAAGTGATTTCTAGACAAAACTATGTCCCAAATGATTTACATATTGAACATGATGCACCTATACTTTTGATTACTGGTCCAAATATGGGTGGAAAATCTACATATATGCGTCAAATTGCATTATGTGTTATTATGGCACAGATTGGCTCATTTGTGCCTTGTGAACAAGCTAACTTACCTGTATTTGATCAAATCTTTACACGCATTGGTGCAAGTGATGATTTGATTTCAGGACAGTCAACGTTTATGGTTGAAATGCTAGAAGCCAACAATGCTCTTCGCTATGCTTCACAGGATTCACTGATTATCTTTGATGAAATAGGACGTGGAACTGCAACGTTTGATGGGATGGCTATTGCACAGGCAATGATTGAGTATATAGCAACTTCTATTCACTGTATCACATTATTTTCTACTCATTATCATGAGTTAACAATGATGGATGAAAAGTTCAAGATTCAAAATGTGCATGCAAGTGCTTCAGTTGAAGGTGATCACATTGTTTTCTTATATAAGATTAAACCTGGTAGAAGTCATCGTTCTTATGGTATTAATGTTGCTCAGTTAGCAAAATTGCCTGATGAAGTGATTGCTCGTGCGCAAATTATTTTGAAGTCGCTAGAAGATAATAATCTTGAAACCGTTATTAGTGAAACGAATGAGCAGCCAGTCATTGTTCAAAAAGAAAGTGAAGTTGAAAAGACATTATCAAGAATAGATCCTATGGCATTATCACCAATAGATGCCTTAAGTACATTAATTGAACTAAAGAAATTACTATAAGTGAGGTGAATTTATGGCAAAAATAAGACAATTAGATGATGTTCTATCAAACAAAATTGCGGCTGGTGAGGTTGTTGAAAGACCTTCTAGCGTTGTTAAGGAATTGGTTGAAAATAGTGTTGATGCTGGTGCAACACGTATAGAGGTATTTATTGAAGATGGCGGACTCCAAAAAATCAAGGTTGTAGATAATGGAGAAGGTATGGCTAGAGAAGATGCGAGACTCTGTTTTTCCCGTCATGCGACAAGTAAAATTAAAGATGATCATGATTTATTTAATATTATGACTCTTGGCTTTCGTGGTGAAGCCATCCCCTCAATTGCCTCAGTCAGTCATTTTGATTTAAGGACTTCAACAGGTGAAGAAGGAACTTATGTTCAATATGAATTTGGTAAATATAAAAACGAAGGTATTTGTGATTTACCTAGAGGGACTCAAATGACAGTTACAAAACTTTTTCAAAATGTTCCAGCCCGTTTAAAATACCTTAAATCTGTAAATAGTGAATTTGCATCTATACATCAGTATGTAGAACGTATAGCTTTAGCCTATCCTAAAATTGCAATCACTTTATATCATAATGATAAAATGATTTTTCAAACAAATGGAAAAGGAAATTTATTAGAAGTCATTGCAAGTATGTTTGGTGTATCAACAGCTAAAAATATGATTCCTATTTCTTTAGAGAATGATGAATTTGAAATGAGTGGCTATATAAGTAAAATTGACACATCAAGAGCGTCAAAGACAAACATTATTACATTAGTTAATCATCGATATGTTAAGAATGCAATGAGTATTGATGCGATTAATAGTGCGTATCGTGCTTATCTTGCTGATAACCGTTATCCTATTGCCGTTGTCAATATTGAAGTTGATCCTTATTTAGTTGATGTCAACGTTCATCCTTCTAAATTAGAAGTCCGTTTTTCTAAAGAATATGAATTAAGAGATTTGATTTATAATGGTGTTTCTGATGCATTGCGACAAGTTGACTTGACTTATCAAGTCAAAAACAAACAAACTGAAAGAGAAACATTTAAGCCTCAACTTGATCAAGTTACTTTTGATTTACCTGAAGAAAAACCAGTTGTTTATATAGAACCAGTCGTGCAGTCTGTTTCGCACGATCCACATATGACTGATTTGGAAGATAAACAATCCTCTAATATGGTACAGGAAGAAAAGGTTATTTATCAAAACGATGAAATGTCTCAAAAAAGTCTAGAGAAACCAGTTTCTCATGAAACCTTTCAACAAAAACCTATTAAAGAAAAAATATATGCTAAAACACAAATTCATGGAACCTATTTAATTGGTGAAAATGAAAAAGGAATGTATATGGTTGATCAGCATGCTGCTCAAGAACGTATAAACTATGAATATTATAAAGAACAGTTCTCTCATCTTGATTTAACTATGCAGCCATTATTAGTTCCATTACAATTTGAATATCCAATGAGTGAGTTCTTAATTTTAGAAGAACGTAAGGGAATATTAGAAAAAGTTGGAATTTATTTAGAAGTATTTGGAGAACATGGGTATATTTTAAGAAATCTGCCACTTTGGATGAAAAAAATAGATGAAAATGTGTTTGTTGATGAGATGGTTCAAGAAATATTAAAGAAAAATCAAGTAGATGTTGTTGCTTTACAGGAGCATGCAATAGCAACTTTGAGTTGTAAAGCCTCATTAAAAGCAAATACTTATTTATCGCCAAGTGATATGCAGACAATCTTTGATAATCTTATGCGATGTGAAAATCCATATGTTTGTCCACATGGAAGACCGACAATATTATTTTATAGTGATTATGAATTAGAAAAATTATTTAAGAGGGTGGTATAAATGAAAAAAGGAATTATGAGTTTGATTCTAGAACTTGCTTTAGGGGCTTGCGTTATTATGCTAATGGGATATTGGTTTGACGGTGTTTATGTCAAAGACTTTGGTGTGGCTTTTTTAGTGGCTCTTGTTTTGGCTTTGTTGAACACATTTATTAAGCCTATTTTAACAATTATAGCTTTACCAATTACTATTTTATCTTTAGGAATTTTTCAATTGATTATTAATGGATTTATATTAACATTAGCAACTGATATATTGTCCCCTGATTTTCAAATTACTTCATTTGGATTAACAATCATTGCATCGATTTGTATTTCCATTATATATAGTTTATTAGGAATAGGAAAAATCAATGACTAGAGTCATAGTCGTAATTGGACCTACAAGTGTTGGTAAAACCAGAATGGGTGTAGAACTTGCAAAAGCCATGAATGGTGAAGTCATCAGTGGTGATTCTATGCAGATTTATAAGGGCATGGATATTGGGACTGCCAAAGTCACGGAACAGGAAATGGCAGGTATTGTTCATCACTGTATTGATATTTTAGAACCAACTGATGAATATAGTGTTAAAGATTATCAAGATGCTGTCCGTTTTCAAATTGATGATATAACAAGAAGAGGGAAAATACCAATTATTGTTGGAGGGACTGGCTTATATATTAAAGCGGCTCTTTATGATTATGAATTCAGTGAAACAAAAGATAATCACGAAATTTTCAGGGAAAAGTATAAAGATTATGATAATGAACAACTCTACCAGCATCTCATCAATATTGATGAAAAAAGTGCTTTAGAACTCCACCCACATAATCGCCAACGGGTTTTAAGAGCTATTGAAATTTATGAAGAGACTGGGCAAAAGAAAAGTGATATCGAAGCTTTACAACAGCATGTTTGTTTGTATGATGCTTATTTTGTGGGGTTGACAATTGAAAGAGAACTTCTCTATAGCAGAATTAATCAGCGTGTTGATGCTATGAAGGAGCAGGGATTGGAAAAAGAAGTGACAGATCTTTATCATCGAGGATTAGAAAGAAGTTATCAAAGCATGAAAGCTATTGGTTACAAAGAATGGTTTGATTATTTTGAAGGAATTATTGATAAAGAGACTGTTTATGAAAATATTAAGAAACATTCACGTCAATATGCGAAAAGGCAATATACTTGGTTTAAGAATCAGTTTGATGTTCATTGGTATAATGTTCAAATAGATGATTTTGAGAAGACTGTTCAGAATGTTCTTAGGGATATTTGTGTTTAAATATCTTTTTCTTTTGCTTTGCAACTGTTGGTTGACATATTTCTAAGTGCTAGTTGATTGTGTTTGGGGAGAATTATTATATAATGGGTTTGTCGGAGGAAATTATATGAAACTATATGAAAATTTATCAAGTCTACGAAAACAGAAAGGATATTCACAAGAAGAATTTGCATATTTATTGGGTGTTTCAAGACAATCAGTAAGCAAATGGGAGTCTGGCGCTTCTATTCCTGAATTAGAGGGATTGGTTGAAATAGCAAATATTTTTGAAATCTCATTAGATGAACTTGTTAAAGGTGAAAAAGCAGTTATTCAAGGAGCAGTTATTTCGGATGAACAGTTACATCGTGTTCTTAGAAAATCAATGTCATACGAGTATAAAAGCCGTATAAATATTTGTGGTATACCACTCGTGCATATTCATTTTGGTCGTGGAAGAAAAGTGGCCAAAGGGATTATTGCTTTAGGAAATATAGCTATTGGTGTTATAAGTGTTGGGGGTCTTGCGGTTGGGATCATTAGCCTTGGTGGTTTAGCACTGGGCTTATTAACATTTGCAGGATTGGCTGTAGGAATTTTAGCATTGGGTGGTGTGGGTGTTGGTTACATTGCCCTTGGTGGATTGGCAATAGGTATTTATGCGTGTGGAGGATTTGCTATTGCTTCTCACATAGCGATTGGAGGAGGAGCTATTGGGCATATTGCAATAGGTGCAAGTGCATCTGGTGATTATTGTTTACAGGGTTCAAATTTCACTAACGCTGAGATTTTTAGATTTTTAAAATCTATTCCTGAATCTATTCCTCATTGGATCCTACAACTGTTTGCATAAATAAAAAAATAGTCTTTAAGGTGAAGTTCACTTTGGGACTATTTTTTCTTATTATTGAGTTCTTTTAGATGACTCGTTCTGCCATGTTTTAAAATACGACGATAATTTTCAGCTAAGGCTTTTTCATAATTGCTTGTCATCCATGGAATATAGAATTGTTCTCCTTTAAGTGGTTCAGGAAGATATTGAATATATTCCCAAAGTTCAGGGCGATTATAATCATACTTTTCATCATCTTCAAGACCTACAGGTGATAAACGTAAATATTTTGGGGCTTTGTATGGATGAGTTGCAAGTGATGAAAGTGCTGCATCTATAGCGAGTTCTGATGACTTTGATTTAGGTGATAAGCATAAATCTAAGATAGCACTTGCTATTGGAATACGTGCTTCTGGGAAGCCAATGACTTTTGCGGCTTGAAAGGCTATGACAGTTCGCATACAAGCGTTAGGATTAGCCAGTCCTATATCTTCATAAGCAGTTGTTATCACACGTCGTTCTAATGATTCTATATCGTTTGCCTCAATTAATTTTCCTAAATAATACATAGCTCCATTTGGATCACTTCCACGAATAGACTTTTGTAAACCACTTAGTGTATCATAATATTGGTCTTCATCTTTATCAAATTGAGCATTTGCTTTTGTTAAAGATTGCTTGACCATTTGTAATGTAATCGTATCTGCATCGCAAAGGATACTTGCGACTTCTAAACAATTATATGCATAACGAATATCTCCACTACTCAGTTTTGCAATATATTCTAAGACACCATTTTCTACTTTAAATTGATAATTAAGTCCGTTTTCACAATTCAGAGCATGATGAAGACCGATTATAATGTCTTCTTCATCTAAAGGCTTTACTTCAACAATCTGACAACGAGAACGAATCGCAGGATTAATAGAATGATATGGATTAGCTGTTGTACAGCCAGCAATCACCAGCAATCCGTTTTCAATATGTGGTAATAAATGATCTTGCTTATCTTTATTCAAACGATGAACTTCATCAATAATAACAAATAATTCACCACTCATTTTGGCTTCTTCAATAATGATATCCATTTCTTTTTTGTTTCCTGTTGAAGCATTGAAGATACGATAAGGTATATTTAAATCATTGGCAAGTGCACTTGCCAATGTTGTTTTTCCACATCCTGGAGGACCATATAGAATTGTTGACATAGGATGATGTTTTTTAACGAACTGGGTAAACAATGCGTTTTCTCCTATAATGTGTTTTTGCCCAAGAACATCTTTTAAAGATGTAGGTCGCATGCGATGTGCTAAAGTCGTTGCCATAAAATCTTTCCTTTTCCTTGTTTTTTGATATAATAAGTATAACATTTTTAAGTAATGAATGATAGGAGAGACTTATGAAAATTGTTATACAAAGAGTAAAAGAGAGTTCTGTAAGTATTGATGGACAAATAAAAGGAAGTATTCAAAAAGGGTATATGACTCTGGTAGGCTTCTGTGAAAGTGATACAAAAGCTATTGTAGATAAAATGATAGATAAAATGATAGGATTACGTATTTTTGAAGATGATCAGGGAAAGATGAATTTGTCTTTAACGGATGTCCAGGGAGCAATTTTATCTATTTCGCAATTTACTTTATATGCAGATTGCCGTAAGGGAAGACGTCCTGGATTCACTGATGCTGCTAAACCTGATACAGCAATCCCACTTTATGACTATTATAATCAAAAAATACAAGATTCAGGTATACACGTAGAAACAGGTGTATTTGGTGCTGATATGAAGGTTTCGCTTATTAATGACGGTCCTGTGACAATCCTTCTTGATAGCAAAGATATTTGTAAAGGTTAAAAAAGTATATTCTCATTTTAAATGAAGAATATACTTTTTTTGTACAAGAGGAGTATTATTTATTGTATTTAGATACAATTTCATTCATTGTATCCCATTTCTTTTCCATATCAGCAACTAATTTTAATTGTGTTCTGCAACGATCTAAATTATGCTCAGGGTATTTTATTTTAAAATATGTGTCACCTTGTAAGTAGTCAGTTAAAAAACGCATCCCACATTCAAAGGTCATGACTTTGGCACCTAGAGGTAATGCTTTGATTTCTTCATCAGTCAGTTTGCCATCACACCCTTCAATGAAACCTTTTGTATAGACTTCAAAGAGATGCATATCACACTGAATAAGAGATAAATCTTTTTCATCTTCAGCACCAGTACTTGCACCAAAACGAATCGAATCACCAAAATCATTAATAGCCAAACCAGGCATAACTGTATCTAAGTCAATAACGCATATACCCTGATGTGTTTTATCATCAATTAATACATTATTTAATTTTGTATCATTATGGGTTACACGAAGTGGAAGTTTACCAGCATTTTGCATATCAGTTAGAACATTAGCAACATCTTCACGCTCTAAAATGAATTGAATTTCTGTTAAGACATCTTTTGCACGTCCACAGATATCCTTTTCAACTGCTGCTTTAAAGACTTCAAATCTGACTTTCGTATTATGAAAATCAGGAATTGTTTCATGGAGTGTTTGTGCTGGATAGTCAGCAAGCAGACTTTGGAATTTACCAAAAGCTAACGCACTTTGATAAAAATCCTCATCACATTTGACTTCATCATAACCAGTGGCACATGTAATAAAATGATATGCACGCCAGTATTGATTGTGACTATCTTTATAAAAGGGAAGCCCCTGTTTATTAAGGATAACAGTCAGTGTTTCCCTTTCTGGATCACCATTATTTTCGATAATCTTTTCTCTTAAAAAGGCTGTCACATTAAGGATATTTTCCATGAGCTCTATTGGCTGTTTGAAAATATTTGTATTCATTCTCTGTAAGATAATAGGCACAACTCCCATATGTCTTATTTTGTATTCAAGAAGAAAAGTATCATTTATATGACCGCTTCCATAAGGTTCACAAGATATTAAAGTGCCAACGAAATCAAAATGAGAAATGACTTCCTTTAATAAATAATTTTCTTTTGTCATTTTATTCACCCCATAACTTTTGTGGATAAATACCACTTGTCTTCATGTCTTTAATAGCTTTCATTATTACTGGTTTATCTTCTTTATAAGTGACTCCGTACCATTGATCTTTTGTTGTTAAGACTTCTACTGTTGCCTTTTTTTGATCAAGCAAATGACTCACAACACTTGGAATGAAATACTCACATTTTAGTGGATTGGAAATTAAACCATCATCTAAAAAAGATTGTAATCCATTATTGATTTCTTTAATAATACTCTTTGTAAAGCCCCAAAGATTCATAGAGACAGTTGTTTGACTTGGTAAATCATACCATATATAATCGTCTTCACTATAAGCAGCACCATGAACTGTTTTTTTGATTTTAGTACGTTCAACAATATTGATTAATTTGTGTTGCTCATTAACTTCACAGACACCTCTGGCAACTGTTCCATGTTCTGTCAGTGTTTTTTCGATTTGGTATCCTACCATGGCATAACGATACTGCGTATCATCATCATGCTGCAATAAATAATCATAAATTAATTGAAAAGCTTCAACACCATAATAATCATCAGCATTAATGACTGCAAAAGGACCTTCAATAATATCACGACAGCAATATATTGCATGAGCTGTTCCCCAAGGTTTTTGGCGTCCTTGTGGAATGATGTTTCCCAATGGAATATCATTGATTTCTTGATATGCATAATGAACTTTCATTATTTTTGACATACGATTTCCGATGGCATCTTTAAAATCTTTTTCAGTTTCTCTTTTTATGATAAAAATCACTTCTTCAAAACCAGCACGTTTGGCATCAAAAATAGAAAAGTCAATAATAATGTGACCATCACTATCAATGGGATCTATTTGTTTTAAACCACCATAACGACTCCCCATTCCAGCCGCCATAATAACAAGTACAGGTTTTTTCATAATCATCGCTCCTTTCTTTATATAGTTATCCAACGAAGTTCCATTGGCAATAAGTTGAGAGTTTCAACTTTGTTTCCAGAAACATAAAGATCGGTGAATAATGCTTCTGTTGTGTTGTTAATGACAGCAATCTTACCCACACTTTCAAATGAAGCAACTTCTGTATTGACATTGCTGACATAATATTTTTTCATTTCATCTTCTTTACCTGCTGCCCAATAGATTGCTCGTAAAAGTAAGCGACAGTTTTGTGGTGAGTATGGTAATCCAGCAAAATAGATGCTGCGGCCTTTTCCATAAGTATTTGTTACCAATTGTGCATATCCATGGTGCTGATTTAATATTTGATAATTCTCACCATGAGCATAGATGCCATTCATTCCCTCGCCAAAATCAATATGACCATCAATGTCTTCTAATAAGAAGTGATGCGAATTCACTTCATTGTATTTATCATGACTTAATGTAAAGCCAATTTCTTTATCAACACCTAAGACATCACTCAGTTGAAAGAATTGTCCTTGGTACTGATATGCTGTTGGTTCACCAACACCAATAAATCCACCACCTTGATCAACCCATTGTCTTACCTTTGTAACAACGACTTCATCAATCCAATTTTTGGCACCTGACCATGATGTATAAGCGCTCCCAGCATTGATGACGACTTTATATTGGTCTAAGACGCCATCTTTAATATCATCAAAATTAATAAAGTCAATATCAATTGGCATCCCACTTAAACATTCAATAATACCAACATATGAATAAATTTCACGATACCAAATAGCATGATGAACTTGATTATTCATCCAACGGCGAGATGATCCCCAGCAATTTAAAATCGCTACTTTAAATGGAGAAACATATGCACTTGTTCCTTGGATTGTATCATGAATATCCCTAAATTCATTAACAACATGAGTAATTGTATCAATAAATCCAGGCCATTCCAAGGCCAATTTTAAATACCCACCATATCCAATACGATCTAAAGGACTTCTTAATATTGCACGTCTTGCTTTTAACCAATTGGTATGTGCTTCACCAATTGGGTCGCCACCTTCACAGAAAACATCTGGGAAGAAGTAGGGAAGGAGTCGACCCTCAGTATATTTAACACCTTTAATATCAGAAATCATACGCATTGTTACACCATCTCCAACTGAACCAACAACTGCATCTAGTCCAATTGTTTCAAAATATGGTCCATAAGGTTCTGTTCCAATCCAGTGATCCCCTAAAAACATCATGGCTTCTTTGCCATAACTATGCACAATATCAACCAATTCTTTAGCAAGCTTACAAACCTCCTGTTGTTGGAAATTGATAAAATCTTTAAATTCTCGTGAAGGTACTCTAAAAAGCGAATTATGATAGCCTTGGTCGACGATGAACTCTGGTCTAAATTTATAACCTGCCCATTTTTCAAATTGTTTAAGGATATATGGGGAAACACTAGCGCTATATCCAAACCATTCCACAAATTTTTCTCGTTTTTGATCGTCAAAAGTTAAAGTGAATTGATGAAAGAATGTCGTGAAACGAATAACATCTACATGCGGATTATCTTCACAGAATTTCTTCAATTTCTCTTTGACAAAAACTTGTGTTTTAGGTTGACGAACATCAAATGTTAATTGATGAGGAGCATCTTTCCAGTCATTGGTAATAAAGTTATACATATGAACAGGATCCCATATCAAAAAGGCTAAGAAACTGACAGTGTATATATGATAAGGTATTGTTTGGATTGTGACACTTCCATTATCTTCGCTATACGTCCAACATGTTGTTGGGACGATTTCACCAGTAGTGCGATCAATAACTTCCCACCAAATATGAGGATCATCAATAAAGTTTGGTTTTAATTGCTCTGTATGGAATCCTTTCATTAAAGTGATTGTAAGTGAAGATGTTTTAGCAGTATAGCGATCAGTTATTAAATATTCCTGTTGAATCTCTTCAGGATTTGCTAAAGCCCAATCATTATCTTTTCTTGTTGTATAATATGTTGCATAAACTTTTGCATCCAAATCTAAAAGTTCTTTTGGCATTTCAGTGCCATCGCAATCTCTAATTGCATCTGCTCCTAGTTTTTCCTTCAATGCAATTGTCTGATCAATCACATCTAAGTCAGTAGGGAGTGTGAGTCTTCCATAATTTTTCATGTTTTATCCCTCGTGATTTTCTAATATATTTAATTCTGTTTCTTTATCAAAGAAATGAACTTTATTCATAAGATAAGTAAATGAACCTTCGTCATTGGCTCTAAGTGGTGTACTGCCTGGAACTTTGACTACAAAAGGGGCATTATCTTTTGTCATATGAATGAAACTTTCTGAGCCCATGAGTTCAACAACATCTACTTGATTTTGGAATGAAGCTTCCGGATGATGCATGATATATTGCGGATGAGTTGAAATATCCTCAGGACGAATACCCATTGTTACAGTTTTGCCAACATAACCACATGCTTTAAGAATTTTCGCCTTGTCTTCAGGAATGGTAAGTGTTATATCTGAAAGAACAATTGATAATTGATTGTCTTTTTCTTCAATGAATCCATCTCTGAAGTTCATTTGTGGACTACCAATAAAACCAGCAACAAATTTATTAATAGGATGTTCATAGAGATAAGTAGGGGCAGCAACTTGTTGAACGCGACCATCTTTCATAACAACAATTCTCGTTCCCATTGTCATCGCTTCAGTCTGGTCATGAGTGACATAAATAAATGTAGTTCCAAGTTGTTGATAAATTTTTAGGATTTCAACACGCATCTGAACTCTTAATTTTGCATCCAGGTTGCTTAAAGGTTCATCCATTAAGAAGACTTTAGGTTCACGAACAATGGCTCTTCCTAATGCAACACGTTGTCTTTGACCACCAGAAAGAGCTTTCGGTTTACGGTCTAAATATTGTTCTATATCTAAAGCTTTTGCAGCAGCACGAACTTTTTGATCAATAACATCTTTTGAGACTTTGGCAATCTTTAATCCAAAAGCCATGTTATCATAAACAGTCATATGAGGATAAAGTGCATATGATTGGAAAACCATTGCAATATCTCGATCTTTTGGAGCAACATCGTTCATTAAAGTATCATCAATGTAAAGTTCTCCTGCTGAAATATCTTCTAATCCAGCAATCATTCTCAGTGTTGTAGATTTTCCGCATCCGGAAGGACCTACAAAAACAATAAATTCTTTATCAGCAATATCTAAGTTGAAATCAAAGACAGCTTGAACATTATTGTCATATATTTTATCTATATTTTTAAGTGATAATGTAGCCATTATATTTCCTCCTATTTATATTTCTTGTTGTATAAATATAGTAAGACCAATAAACCAGTCAAACCAATAAGTTCCATCCCTAGTCCAGCATAGCCAACATTTTGCTGTCCAATGCAAACCAGCCCAAATGAAATGACAAAGCAAATAGCAGCGATTATATTTTTAGTTGTATTACTCATATCAATTCACCTCTAATCTTTCAATCCACCAAGAGTCATCCCTTGGGTAAGTTTCTTTTGGACCATGATATACAAAATCAATGTTGGAAGCATAACAATAACCAATCCCGCATATAGCTGACCATAGTTTGCAGCAGCCATTTGCCCTTTAGATAAAGTAACCAATCCGACTGGTAATGTCTTAGAAGCCCCTGGCATCAATGTCAATGCAATAATGTATTCGTTCCAGAAAGCTAAGAAGTTAAATAAGATAACTGTAATAATACTTGGCTTTGCCATGGGAGCCATAACTTTAATCATTGTTTTAAAATATCCGCAGCCATCAATAAATGCTGCTTCTTCATAAGCTTTAGGAAGAGTTCTAAAATAACTGCTTAAAAGATAAACTGTAAATGGAATAGCAGTTGCTGCATAAACAACAGCTAAAATAACAATATTATCTAGAAAGAAGAAATCTCCAATCATATCATAAATAACATCATCCCAAGATGTTAACATCAAGAAAATTGGAACAACAATATAATTAACATTGATAAATAAACCTCCCATAAAGGCTGTGTTAATGAATTTTTTACCTTTGAAATCAAATCTTGCCAAAACATAAGATGCAGGTAATGCAATAACAACAAGTAACAATAGACCTAATGCTGTAACAATAACTGAATTCAAGAAATATTCAGCCATATTGGCTTTCTCAAAGGCATCTAAGAAGTTTTGAATATAAAAACTAGCAGGTAATGACCATGGACTTCCTTGAAATTCTGCATTTGTTTTTAATGATGACATAAATACCCATACAACAGGAACTATTATTGATATAGCAAGTGTAATTAAGGCAACATACACAAATATTTTATAAAGTTTACCACTACTTATTTTTTCTTTTTTCATGTGTGTCCCTCCTTAGAATTCATATTCTTCACGTTCTGTCACTTTATTAATAACAGCACTTAATAAGAATGAGAAGATAAATGTGATAGCACCAATAGCCATACCATAACCGTAACTTGCATTGTTATAAGCTTGATCATAGAGATAGAAGAGAAGAACACGACTCGCTCCATCTGGTCCACCCGTTGTCATAACTTGAACCAATAAGAAACTTAAATTGATTGTACTGATAACAAAGAAAGTTAAAGTTGTACGAATGTTACTCCAAACAAGTGGGAGAGTAATGGTAAAAAACTGTTTGATTTTTCCACAGCCATCAAGTTCAGCCGCTTCATAATAATGCGCAGGGATAGATGACATACTCGCCATATACATAACCATATAATAACCAATAGCTTGCCAAATTAATGCAAAAGCAATTGAATACATGACAATAGACTGATTTCCTAAATAAGGAATACCCTGCCAATCTTTACCCATAAATAAACCTAAAAAACTATTTAGCAATCCATTTGCTGAGGGGTCATAAATAGCTGAGAAAATGGCTCCTATAACAACAATGGATAATATATTAGGAATATAAAAGATAACTCTAAAGAAATTTTGTCCTTTTAATTTTTCTCTAACTAATATGGATGCAAAGATAATTGCGAGAGCAAGCGTGAATATTGTGACAACAACGATCACAAAGATAGTATTCTGGAAAGCTCTAATAAAATTCATATCTTTAAATAAAATCAAAAAGTTGTTAAGCCCAACAAATGTTTTTTCATCAGAAAATCCTCCCCATTTTAATGTCGACATTAAGAAGACATTAATAGTTGGATAAACCATAAAAACTGTGAATAGAATAACTGCAGGAGCAAGACATAAAATGATAAAACGTCTTTTTTCTTTTTTCTTATTCATAGTAATCCTCCTTCTTACTTATAAGAATAGGCGGTGTTCCCACCGCCTACCTCGTGTTTTTTATGAAACTATTTATTAGCATCTGCAATTTTTTGAACTGCATCTACAGAAGCATTATACCATTCATCAACTGTTTTATCACCTGAGACTACTGAGTTAATAGAACCAAATAAGATTCCAGTTTCACCAGTTAAAGTTACACCTTCAACAGCGTTTGCTGCCATAAATGTTGAACTGTTTGTTTTGACACCTTTATCAGCCATTGTAAACATGAAACTATCAGATTCAGCAACTCTCTTTTCAGAACCTTTGATTGGAATTAAGAAACCAGCTTTGTAAATTTCTTTTTTAGGATCTTCACTCTTTTTCATTGCTTCTTCATCTAAAGCACCATATTTGTAGAATAAGTCAGCAGCTTCATCGCTATAACAATAAGCCATGAATTTCATTGCTAATTCTTTATTTGCAGCTTTTTCAGGTACATACATTTGTTCTACAAAGTTAGTTGAATATGAATCTCCACCAGCTTTAGCAGCAGGAATACCAGTAATTCCCCATTCAAATCCATCAGGAGTTGTTGCAGCCATTTCACCTGGTAACCAAGTTCCATTAGGGCAGAATAATGCTTTACCATCAATGATTAATTGTTGATTTTTTGTGAAGTTATCACCATTAGCATTTGCGACTGTAGTAGGAGCAGTATATTTTGCTAATTTACCAACGATTTCAAATGCTTCTTTAACTTCAGGAAGTTTCCAAGCATCTACATCATAACTAATTAATTTGGCATAAGTTTCTGGACCAGCAGTAGCGTTTAATAAAGAAGTAAAGAACGCATCAAAGTAACCAGCAGTAGGATAAGTGAATAATGAAATTCCTTCTTTTTTAGCTTCTTCAGCTAATTTCCACATTCCATCCCAATCTTTTGGAACTTCCCAATTTTTTTCTTTGAATAAACCAGCGTTATAGAATAATCCACAAGGGGCATTGTTTAATGGTGCTAAATATAATTTTCCATCACCATAAGGGTCAGCAGTTGCTCCTTGAACAAATGAAGATAGAATTTTGTCTTTGACTTTTGTGCTCTCACCAGGAATTTCAGTGTCTAATAATGCAGAAATGTCAGCAATTTGTTTTTCTTTGATAAGTGTATCAGTTAAACCGCCAACACCTCCTACAGTTAAATAAATGATGTCAGGAACATCTTTCCCAGCAGTGATTTTTGGTCTGACAACATCACTGATTTTTTTATCAAATGTTGCATTAACCTTTACACCATTATCCTGTTCAAATTTTTCAATGACTTTTTTCCAGCCTTCAGTACCATAACCACCATCAAGACCGGCGATTGTTAATGTTTTCCCTTCAGCAGTGCTGGTATCTTTATCTTTGTTTCCACATCCAACAAGTAAAGAACCTAACATCAAAACAGAAAGTCCTAAAGATAACACTTTTTTTGTTTTCATTTTCTTGTTTTCCTCCTTCATGATATCTTCTAATACCAATATATCTAAATGTAACCGCTTTATCTACTCGAAAATTGTTAATTGTTTTATATATATTGCTTTTTGTACAAAAAAATAATAAAATATAAATGGAAAAATATGGAAGGAGATTTTTATGAGCAACAATAGAATAGACATTTCTAAAAATGATGTTTTTGATTATGAGGCTAAACTCATCTATATTACGTATTCTAAATTTGAAAATGATTGGACATCATTAATGCATTTTCATCCTTTTTCAGAGATATTTTATGTTGTTGGAGGAAAGGGGAAATTTACTGTTGAAAATGATACATTTGATGTCAAACAAGATGATATGATTATTGTAAATCCAAATGTTTATCATCATGAAGATAGTGATGGAGATCATCCATTAGAGTATGTTGTTCTTGGTGTGGAGAATCTATCCTTTGGTCTAAATGGTGAAGATAATGAGTTTTTATATCAAAGTTTTGAAAAAAACAATGATGATATCCAATACTATATTACTCATCTTTTAACTGAGAGCGAAGAAAAATTGACTGGATATGAGACAGTATGTCAGAAATTGTTTGATTTATTTTTATTAAAAGTTGTGAGATATATGAAATTAAATTTAAGTGATAATCCCATTCAAAAACCTATGAAAAGAGAAATCAGAATGATTTGTCAATATATTGATCAAAACTACGCTGAAGATATGTCATTAGAATCATTAGCAGAATTTATGAAGATGAATAAATATTATATGGCACATGAATTTAAAAATAATATTGGTATATCTCCTATTAATTATCTCATTGAAAGAAGAATTAAAGAATGCAAATCACTTTTGACGACAACCAGTTTATCAATTGCTGAAATATCTGAGACTGTTGGTTTTTCATCACAATCCTATTTTTCGCAAATATTTAAGAAGAATACAAATATGACTCCTAAACAATATCGTGATGAGAGTATATATAATAACAAAGAAAAGAAAAAAGATGATAGCGCAATGTATCAAAAGCAATATATATTTAAATCAATAAGTAGTGAATAAAATATATTATATAATATAGAAAGGAACTGATTGGTTAAAACTGCTTTTTTCTTGTTATATTTTCAATTATTTTATAGATAGAAAACGAGAATTGAAAAAAAATATCATTTTTTTAAAAAAAGACTTTACAAGGGAGAGGAGAAATGATATTATAAGTGAGCACTCGACGAGAGAGGCGCCAGAGAGGTGCCAAAAACGGGTCAAGGACATTGAAAACTAAACAGAAAACACGTCAAAGAAAGTAGTAAGAAAAAAGAGTCAAGAGAACAAGTTATTGTTTGAGATAAACAATGGAGAGTTTGATCCTGGCTCAGGATGAACGCTGGCGGCGTGCCTAATACATGCAAGTCGAACGCACTGATTTTATCAGTGAGTGGCGAACGGGTGAGTAATACATAAGTAACCTGCCCTCATGAGGGGGATAACTATTAGAAATGATAGCTAAGACCGCATAGGTGAAGGGGTCGCATGACCGCTTCATTAAATATCCGTATGGATAGCAGGAGGATGGACTTATGGCGCATTAGCTGGTTGGTGAGGTAACGGCTCACCAAGGCGACGATGCGTAGCCGACCTGAGAGGGTGGACGGCCACACTGGGACTGAGACACGGCCCAGACTCCTACGGGAGGCAGCAGTAGGGAATTTTCGGCAATGGGGGAAACCCTGACCGAGCAACGCCGCGTGAGGGAAGAAGTATTTCGGTATGTAAACCTCTGTTATAAAGGAAGAACGGTATGAATAGGAAATGATTCATAAGTGACGGTACTTTATGAGAAAGCCACGGCTAACTACGTGCCAGCAGCCGCGGTAATACGTAGGTGGCGAGCGTTATCCGGAATCATTGGGCGTAAAGAGGGAGCAGGCGGCAATAGAGGTCTGCGGTGAAAGCCTGAAGCTAAACTTCAGTAAGCCGTGGAAACCAAATAGCTAGAGTGCAGTAGAGGATCGTGGAATTCCATGTGTAGCGGTGAAATGCGTAGATATATGGAGGAACACCAGTGGCGAAGGCGACGATCTGGGCTGCAACTGACGCTCAGTCCCGAAAGCGTGGGGAGCAAATAGGATTAGATACCCTAGTAGTCCACGCCGTAAACGATGAGTACTAAGTGTTGGGGGTCAAACCTCAGTGCTGCAGTTAACGCAATAAGTACTCCGCCTGAGTAGTACGTTCGCAAGAATGAAACTCAAAGGAATTGACGGGGGCCCGCACAAGCGGTGGAGCATGTGGTTTAATTCGAAGCAACGCGAAGAACCTTACCAGGTCTTGACATACCTCTAAAGGCTCTAGAGATAGAGAGATAGCTATAGGGGATACAGGTGGTGCATGGTTGTCGTCAGCTCGTGTCGTGAGATGTTGGGTTAAGTCCCGCAACGAGCGCAACCCTTGTCGCTAGTTACCATCATTAAGTTGGGGACTCTAGCGAGACTGCCTCTGCAAGGAGGAGGAAGGCGGGGATGACGTCAAATCATCATGCCCCTTATGACCTGGGCTACACACGTGCTACAATGGACGGATCAAAGGGAAGCGAAGCCGCGAGGTGGAGCGAAACCCAAAAACCCGTTCTCAGTTCGGACTGCAGTCTGCAACTCGACTGCACGAAGTTGGAATCGCTAGTAATCGCGAATCAGAATGTCGCGGTGAATACGTTCTCGGGCCTTGTACACACCGCCCGTCACACCATGAGAGTTGGTAACACCCGAAGCCGGTGGCTTAACCGCAAGGAGAGAGCTGTCTAAGGTGGGACTGATGATTAGGGTGAAGTCGTAACAAGGTATCCCTACGGGAACGTGGGGATGGATCACCTCCTTTCTAGGGAGAAGAGCGTGAGTTTCTGTTTAGTTTTGAGTGAGCTTGAAGAGGGCGAACTCAGGGAACATTGAAAACTGAATAGTAATCTAGTAAAAACAAAACTTTTTACAAACGAAAAGATAAGATGAAAGAAACGAGATCAGGAATAGAAATTCATGAGAAGGTTGAATCATCTAGTCAAAGTGGTAAAAAAACTAAGATAACAAGCTGAGTGATCGAGAGATCACGAAACAAAAAAACAAGTAGAACTTGAACACTTTAGGTTAAGTAAGAAAGAGCGTATGGCGAATGCCTAGGCACAAAGAGGCGAAGAAGGACGCAGCAAACGGCGAAACGCGACGGCGAGCAGTAAGCAGGCAAGGACCCGTCGATGTCCGAATGGGGGAACCCGGCATCCGTAATGGGATGTCAGCGCATGATGAATAAATAGTGATGCGTGGCGAGACGCAGGGAACTGAAACATCTCAGTACCTGCAGGAGAAGAAAGTAAAGAACGATTCCGTAAGTAGCGGCGAGCGAAAGCGGAGGAGCCCAAACCATCGCAAAGATGGGGTTATAGGGCTGTCAGCGAAGCAGACATGACATGATAGGAGAAGCTTCTGGGAAGGAGCGACGAAGAGGGTGACATTCCCGTATCCGAAATCGTGAAGTGATGCGAGACAGTACCTGAGTACGTCGGGGCACGTGGAATCCTGACGGAATTATCGAGGACCATCTCGAAAGGCTAAATACTCCTTTGTGACCGATAGTGAACCAGTACCGTGAGGGAAAGGTGAAAAGAACCCCGGGAGGGGAGTGAAAGAGAACCTGAAACCATATGCTTACAAGAAGTCAGAGCCCGTTAAGGGGTGATGGCGTGCCTTTTGTAGAATGAGCCGGCGAGTTATGATATGCAGCGAGGTTAAGCAGGAGATGCGGAGCCGAAGCGAAAGCGAGTCTGAATAGGGCGAGAGTTGTATGTCATAGACCCGAAACCGAGTGATCTAGCCATGATCAGGTTGAAGTTGGGGTAAAACCCGATGGAGGACCGAACCGACCCCCGTTGAAACGTTGGCGGATGAATTGTGGCTAGGGGTGAAATTCCAAACGAACTCGGAGATAGCTGGTTCTCCCCGAAATAGCTTTAGGGCTAGCGTCAGAGTGAAAGTTATGTGAAGGTAGAGCACTGAATATGTGATGGCCTCATCCCGAGGTACTGAATATAATCAAACTCCGAATGTCACAGGAACATATCTGGCAGTCAGACTGCGGGTGATAAGGTCCGTAGTCAAAAGGGAAACAGCCCAGACCATCAGCTAAGGTCCCAAAATATATGCTAAGTGGAAAAGGATGTGGAGATGTCCAGACAACCAGGAGGTTGGCTCAGAAGCAGCCACCCTTTAAAGAGTGCGTAACAGCTCACTGGTCGAATGACTCTGCGCCGAAAATTTACCGGGGCTAAGCATAATACCGAAGCTATGGATTTATACGACAAGTATAAGTGGTAGGGGAGCGTTCCTGTCAGCGAGGAAGCATGACCGCAAGGACATGTGGAGCGGCAGGAAGAGAGAATGCCGGTGTGAGTAGCGGAACGTGGGTGAGAATCCCACGCACCGAATACCCAAGGTTTCCAGAGGAAGGTTCGTCCGCTCTGGGTAAGTCGGGACCTAAGGCGAGGCCGAAAGGCGTAGTCGATGGACAACGGGTGGAGATTCCCGTACCTGATGAAGAGGCAATGGAGTGACGGAGCAGGCTAGGCGATCCAGCTGCTGGAATAGCTGGTGCAAGCGAGGTAGGGGACATCCAGGCAAATCCGGATGTTGAAACCCGAAGGCGTGACGCGTATGGAACATTACGATAAGTACAGAAGTCGCCGAAGCAAGCTTCCAAGAAAAGCTTCTAGCAATCAACTCTTTGTCAGCCCGTACCGAAAATGGACACACATGGGTGAGGAGAGAATCCTAAGGTGAGCGAGAGAACTATAGCTAAGGAACTCTGCAAAATGACTCCGTAACTTCGGGAGAAGGAGTGCTCATTGAGAGATGAGCCGCAGTAAAACGGCCCAAGCGACTGTTTACCAAAAACACAGCTCTCTGCCAAGACGCAAGTCGAAGTATAGGGGGTGACGCCTGCCCGGTGCTGGAAGGTTAAGAGGAGTGGTCAGCGCAAGCGAAGCCATGAATTGAAGCCCCAGTAAACGGCGGCCGTAACTATAACGGTCCTAAGGTAGCGAAATTCCTTGTCAGGTAAGTTCTGACCCGCACGAAAGGCGTAACGATTTGGGCGCTGTCTCAGCTGTAGACTCGGTGAAGTCTTAGTACCTGTGAAGATGCAGGTTACCCGCGACTAGACGGAAAGACCCCATGGAGCTTTACTGTAGCTTGATATTGGATTTTGATGCATGATGTACAGGATAGGTAGGAGACGAAGAGACGGATACGCCAGTATTCGAGGAGTCGCCGTTGGGATACTACCCTTCATGTATTGAAGTTCTAACCGGACGCCATAAGCTGGCGACGGGACAGTGTCAGGTGGGCAGTTTGACTGGGGCGGTCGCCTCCCAAAGAGTAACGGAGGCGCCCAAAGATACCCTCAGCATGGTTGGAAATCATGCGTAGAGTGCAAAGGCAAAAGGGTGTTTGACTGCGAGACCAACAAGTCGAGCAGGGACGAAAGTCGGGCTTAGTGATCCGGCGGTGCCGAATGGAAGGGCCGTCGCTCAACGGATAAAAGCTACCCTGGGGATAACAGGCTGATCTCCCCCAAGAGTTCACATCGACGGGGAGGTTTGGCACCTCGATGTCGGCTCATCGCATCCTGGAGCTGAAGTCGGTTCCAAGGGTTGGGCTGTTCGCCCATTAAAGCGGTACGCGAGCTGGGTTCAGAACGTCGTGAGACAGTTCGGTCCCTATCTGTCGTGGGCGTAGGAAGTTTGAGGAGAGCTGCCCTCAGTACGAGAGGACCGGGGTGGACAGACCAATGGTGCACCAGTTGTCACGCCAGTGGCACAGCTGGGTAGCTAAGTCTGGAAGGGATAAACGCTGAAGGCATCTAAGTGTGAAGCCCCCTCCAAGATGAGACTTCCCATTCTTCGGAAGTAAGACCCCTCAAAGACGATGAGGTTGATAGGTCAGAGGTGTAAGCGCAGCGATGTGCGAAGCTGACTGATACTAATAGGTCGAGGACTTAACCAGAAGAAGGTTGTTCAAGAAGAAGGCGAGATTACTGTTCAGTTTTGAGTGCTCCGAGAGGAAGGCACCAGGAGAGATCTGGTAGCGATAGCATGATGGAAACACCTGTACCCATCCCGAACACAGAAGTTAAGCATCATAACGGCGACGATAGTGAGCAATCGCGACAATAGCAAGCTGCCAGTTCACTTCGGATATCCACACTGGATATCCTTTTTTTGTCTTTCCTTCATTTCCTATTTTGTTTTCATATTGAATAATAAAAAAACCTGCATTTTTGCAGGTTTTATGTTTTATTTATTTTTTAATAATGAAGCAGCTGCTTCATCAGCAATTAATATACAATCTGGATGATCTTGAAGTGCACTTGCAGGTAAATCAATAGTTTTAGGTGCTTCAGCCATTCCATAAACTGCTTTTGCTTTGCCTTCACCACAAGCAATAAGTAAAACCTTTTTTGCTGCCATGATATTTGCAATACCCATGCTTACTGCTTGAGTAGGTACATCTTCAATTTTTCCATCAAAGAATAAACGTGCGTTATCTTCAATAGTAGATTGTTTTAAATCAACTTTATGTGTTACTGAATCAAATGGAGTACCAGGTTCATTAAAACCGATATGACCATTAGAACCAATTCCTAATAATTGAATATCAATTGGATTTTCTTGTAAAAGTTTATTGTAAGATTCACATTCTTCATCAATATTCCCTTGACCTTTAGGAACATGAACATTTTCCATGTTAATATCTAATTCATTAAATAAGTTATGACACATAAAATAGTGATAACTTTGAGGATGTGATTGATCTAAACCAAAATATTCATCTAGATTAAATGTTTTAATATCTTTATAAGATGTTCCATTCTTTTTATGGTCTTCTCTCATTAATTCATACATTCTTACTGGTGTAGATCCAGTAGCTAAACCTAAATTTGCTTGTGGATTGCTTTTAACGATATCTAACATAATTTCACAAGCTTTTTGACTTGCTTCTTCATAATTTTTAACAACAATGACTTTCATTTTTGTCCCTCCTATATTTACTTACATTATATACCAAAGATATAAGAAATAAAAGGCTAATTTTCATAATTTGAAAATATAATATATAACTGATAAACCTATATGAAACGTGTATTTTTATTTTCTTTTATAATCACATGAAAGAGTTATAAAAAAGTGGAAACACATACATTTTAGTGAAATATTGCAATATAAGCCTTTATTTTATGGAGAAAATAAGGTAAAATAGGGTTCATATGGAGGTAGGTCAAAATGACAATGATAAAAGGTATTGCGGCATCTAATGGTATTGCAATTGCAAAAGCTTACAAATTAGTTATGCCTGATTTAACAGTAGAAAAAGTAACTGTTGAAGATGTAGAAAAAGAAATCAAAGCATATGAAAATGCAATGGAGCAAACTGCTAAGGATCTTGAAACAATTAAAGAGGCTGCATCAAAAAATTTATCAGCTGAAGAAGCAGCTGTCTTTGATGCACATGCATTAGTATTATCGGATCCAGAATTAAAAACTCAGGTTGAAGATAAAATTAGAAATGAAGCATGTAATGCAGCTGCTGCATTGGATGAGGTTTCAGCAATGTTTATTTCAATGTTTGAGTCTATGGGTGATGAGTATTTCAGAGAAAGAGCTGCTGACATAAAAGATGTATCACGTCGTTTATTAGCAAATTTATTAGGAAAACCATTACCTAATCCTGCATTAATTGATGAAGAAGTAGTCATTATTGCTGATGATTTAACACCTTCTGATACAGCTCAATTAAATAAAAATCTGGTTAGAGGATTTGCTACTAATATTGGTGGTAGAACTTCTCACTCTGCGATTATGGCAAGAAGTTTAGAGATTCCTGCAGTTGTTGCATGTAAAACAATCACTGATGATGTTCAAGATGGAGATATGATTGCTCTTGATGGTATTGAAGGTGTTGTTATGATTAATCCGGATGAAGCAACAATTCAAGAATATACAACAAAACGTGATGAATATAAAGCTTACCGCGAAGAATTAAAGAAATTAGTTAATGAAAAGACTGTTTCTACAGATGGTAAACATGTAGAATTGGTTGCAAATATTGGTTCACCAAAAGATCTTGAAGGTGTGAGAGAAAATGGTGGTGAAGGTGTTGGATTGTTCAGAACTGAATTCTTATATATGGAATCTGCTGAATTACCAAGCGAAGATAAGCAATATGAAGTTTATAAAGAAATATTAGAAGGTATGGCTGGTCATCCAGTTGTCGTGAGAACTCTAGATATTGGTGGCGATAAAGAAATTGAAGCCATTGACTTACCAAAGGAAATGAATCCATTCTTAGGTGTTCGTGCTATTCGTTTGTGTTTCCAAAGAGAAGATATCTTTAGAACTCAATTAAGAGCTTTATTAAGAGCTTCAGTACATGGTGATTTAAGAATTATGTTCCCAATGATTGCTGCTTTAGGTGAGTTTAGAAAAGCTAAGGGAATTTTATTAGAAGAAAAAGAAAAATTAATAGCAGAAGGTATTGCTGTATCTGATAGTATCCAAGTAGGTATTATGATTGAAATCCCTGCTGCTGCAGTTTTGGCAGATCAATTTGCAAAAGAAGTTGATTTCTTCTCAATTGGAACAAATGACTTAATTCAATATACATTTGCTGCTGACAGAATGTCTTCTGGTGTATCTTACTTATATCAACCATTTAATCCATCTATTTTAAGATTGGTTAAACATGTTATTGATTCTGCACATAAAGAAGGTAAGTGGGCTGGTATGTGTGGAGAAATGGCTGGTGAACCGTTAGCAGCTCCATTATTGCTAGGATTAGGACTTGATGAATTTTCAATGTCTGCTACATCAATCTTATCACAAAGAAAGTTAATCAGAGGACTTTCACAAGCTGAAATGGCTGAATTAGCTAATAAGGCTATTAACTGTGGAACAATGGAAGAAGTTGTTGAATTGGTAGAAGCAGCTACAAAATAATGAATAAAAACGTGGTTATAAATTAACCACGTTTTTAAATACACATTCTTCAATAATTTCTACAACATTTTTTAAAATTTCTTCATCTTTAAGTGTAAAACGATTATAGTATGGAGAATCAATATCTAGCACACCAATAACTTCATCATTGACTGTGATAGGTAAAACAATCTCACTACGACTCGCACTATCACAAGCAATATGACCAATGAACTGATGAACATCTTCAACACGGATAACCTTTTTTCTAAGGACCGCCGTTCCACATACGCCTTTTCCTATAGGAATACGCACACATGCAACTTTCCCTTGAAAAGGTCCTAAAACAAGTTCGTTATTTTCTATGAAATAAAATCCTACCCAGTTAATTTCTTGTAGGCTTTCATTGAGAAAAGCAGAGATATTGGCCAGATTTGCAATGACATTTGGTTCATCTTTTACAAGTGCATAAATTTGGTCTAAAAATAAATGTTTATTCATTGCTTTCACCTCTTATTTAGTATAACATACTCTTATGAGGTGGCAACAATGAAAATTAAAGAATTTATCAATTATGCAATGAATGAAGAACATCCTCAATATGCACTTGCGACAAAGAGAGAAGAAATAATCTATCAAAGAAGACATGATTTAAGAAGTGATTTTGGTAGAGATTATACTCGCATTCTTTTTTCACAAGCTTATCGTCGCTTAAAACATAAAACGCAAGTCTTTTTTGCAGTTGAAGATGATCATGTTTGTACAAGAAGTGAGCATGTGAATTTGGTGGAATCAGTGTCTCATACAATTGCTTATGAATTAGGATTGAATACTGAACTAACAAAGGCAATTGCAGTAGGTCATGATTTAGGACATGCACCTTTTGGTCATGGAGGAGAGACTATTTTAACACGTATAGCCAAAGAACACGGTTTAGAAAAGTTTTGGCATGAAAGAAATAGTTTGCATTTTGTTGATGATATTGAATTGTTGGAGGATAATGAGCATAATCAACATAATTTGAATTTGACATATGCAGTTAGAGATGGAATCATATCTCATTGTGGTGAAATGAATCAGAAATATATACAAAAACGAGAACAATATATTGATTTGCATGATTATAATTATGCAGGACAATTTAATCCATGGACATATGAGGGTTGTGTTGTGAAAATGTCAGATAAAATAGCGTATTTAGCTAGAGACATTGAAGATGCATTGAGACTTCGTGTTCTTACTGAAGAAAAAGTTGATAGTTTAAAAGAGTCACTTAACAGTATCAGTGATTATCAGTTTCATGCGATTAATAATGGATCGATTGTTAATTATTTCATTCATGACGTTATTGAAAATTCATCGGTAGAATGTGGGATTGGACTATCGGATGAAGCCTTTAAAATCATGAAAATGATTATGAAATTTAATTATCAAAATATCTATTTAATTAAAAGAGTTCAAATTCATAATAATTATGTTTCTTTAATATTAGATTCTATTTTTAATTTCATATATGATTATTCAAAAGCAGACAATATGATTTCAGCATTATTAAAAGATCAAAATCAATATCCTAAATTAATATCCCATTACTTAAAATGGCTTGATAAATATGCATATATTGAAAATTACCCAAGAAAAAAAGAATACATGAATAAAGTCGTTTATGACTTTACTCATGATTCTCATGCATTAGAAAAAAGTATTATTGACTATTTATCAGGAATGAGTGATGCATTTATCATTCAAGCATTTAATGAATTAATTTCTTTTTAATGAAAATGCTTTTTGACATTCATATGAATGATATCAATTTCTAAGAGCATTGTGTTTTGAAGCATTTGCTCATTTAAGTTTTTTGTAAATCCAGGTGTAAATCTTTGTAAGAAAGCTTCTAACAGAGCTTTCTTATTTTCTTTAACTTCTTTAAGGAAGCCATAAATATGTACACTTTGATGATTATGTGTAAAAACTTCTTTATGTATTCCTAAGTCATCTACAACATTATAGCATACCAGTTGATTTAAACCTTCAAGTTTATGCCCAGTATGACCACAATGAAAATAAATATGTCCATCTACTACAAAATGATTTAAACTTGTACAATATGGGACTTTAGAAGAAATGGCAAGTGTACCATAGTCAACCTTGTTTAAAATATTGAATCCATCATTATATGTCAGTAATTTACGTGGCTTTCTGATTGGAGGGATGGAATATTTTAAATAATCATGTTTATAAAAATCTTGATAGTTTGTATAGAGAATATTGTTTATGACTTGAGATTCTTCTTGATTATTCAAGACAAGAATATAATTATAATCACAATTCTTCAATAATTCTTTTGTATAGATATTTAATAAATTTTCAGTATATTGTTTTATAAGTTCTGTTTTCATCTTATGACTCCTTTTCTTCATTTTATAAGAAATAACTGTTCAAGTCTATGAAAATCTATGATAAAATAAAAATCAATGAAATGAGGTGTTCATATGCCAATTAAAATACCAGATAATTTACCGGCATCAAAAATATTGAAAGAAGAAAATATATTCGTGATGAATGAAACACGAGCTACAACTCAAAAAATCAGACCACTAAAATTATTGATCTTAAACATTATGCCAACGAAGATTATTACTGAAACACAACTCTTAAGATTATTATCTAATTCACCATTGCAGATAGAGGTTGATTGGATTCATATGGCTAGTCATGAATCTAAAAATGTTTCAAAAGAACATCTTTTAGCATTTTATAAAACATTTGATGATATCAAAGAAAACAGATATGATGGGCTTATTATAACAGGTGCTCCTGTTGAAAAATTGAAATTTGAAGAAGTAGATTATTGGGAAGAATTAACACAATTATTAGAATGGTCTAAAACACATGTATTCAGTAGTTTCTTTATTTGTTGGGCTGCTCAGGCCAGTTTGCATTATTTCTATGGTGTTTCCAAATATCTATTGCCACATAAATTAACAGGTGTTTATCAACATCATACCAATGTTGATAAAATGAAAAGAAAAATATTAAGAGGGTTTGATTATCAATTTTATGCTCCCCATTCAAGATATACATCTGTATCAAAAACGGATATAGAAAAGATAGAGCAATTAGATATTTTAGCAACTTCTGATGAGGCAGGGGTATATCTTGTTGCATCAAAAGATGGATCACGTTTCTTTATTACTGGTCATCCTGAATATGATCCAGACACATTAGATAAAGAATATAAACGTGATTTAGCCAATCCAAATATTAAGAGTGAAATGCCTAAGAATTATTATCTCAATGACGATATTCATCAAGAGATTCAAGTAAAATGGCGTTCACATGCATATCTTATATTCTCTAACTGGTTAAACTACTACGTTTATCAAGAGACTCCATATGATTTAGAAGAACTTAAAGAAAGATAAATGGGAATATATTCCATTTATTTTTATTTGTGTGAAATATGTGATAAAAAAATATCGTTATTAGTCAGAAAATAAGGGTATTTGATTGAACGAATAATAAAAATAATGTATAATTGAAAATGATATGACTCTAGGAAATATTAAAGGGAGGATGCTATTTTGAAATTAAAAAAAATAAGTTTTATAGGTTTATTAACAGTAACTTTATCTATTACAGGTACAATTTTAAATATAAAAGCAACAGATGAAAACAAATCACAAATTCATGGACCAGAAGTAACTGATTATTTTACAATTATAGATGAAAATGGAGCTTCTAAAATTGTATATTTTGATGATATTGAAAATGATGATTCGATTGCAAAAGAAATGGCAACTGAATATAACTTAGTTGTTGGAAAAGGTGATGACAAAGAAGTTGTTGCTACTTATGATAGTAAAGAAGACGCTCAACAGGCTTTAAATAAAAGAAAATATCTCCGTTCAAGTACAACTTATTCAGTTGAAGAAAAAAACAAGGCTGTGACATATGGTGTTGTTTATTTGAATGCAAAGTCATATGATGGAGAGAGTTATTTAACGTATGATAACGTTAGTAATCCTGGTTATGACGGTTATACAACAGGGAGTTATGCAAAAGATGCTGCTTATCTAGGGACTTTTAATGGTAAGGTAAGAGCTATGCAGGCTGGAGTCATTATGGATTTTGATTCTCGTGATGTCACTGTTATTGACTATTCAGCTGCTAATATTTCATATTATTATGTAAGCGATGGGTATTTATATCATAGATTTTATTATGGAAGTTCTAATAAATACAATACTTATAGAGTTGGATATAAGTTAAGCTATTTATCTGCTGGAAAAAAGTATTATAGTTATGATGGTCATTATTTCTATACAAGTTATCCAAATATGATTAAAGACTATCAAAATGGTGTCCATACAAATGCAGTTAATAAGTCTGATCCGTATTATAATTATTATCAGTATCTTTCTCATCGAACAACAACGAGTTTATCTGCTGGTCAAATCAATAGTATTGTTAATGATCATGTGGGGAGTAGTAGTTCCAAAATGAAAAATATGGGAAGTTATTTTATACAGTATCAAAATGCATATGGTGTTAATGGCTTGTTAATGTTGGGTGTATCTGGAAATGAAAGTACATGGGGAACAAGTGATATTGCAAAGGACAAGAATAATTTATTTGGGCATGGTGCAGTTGATAGTAATCCATATTATGGTGCACATGGATATGCTACTGCTTCAGATAGTATAAAGTATCATGCTGAGAAATTTATATCTAATGGATATCTAGATAATGAAGACTGGAGATATAACGGAGGCTATTTAGGTGATAAAGCAGGGGGGATTAATGTTCGCTATGCATCAGACCCATATTGGGGTGAAAAAGCTGCTTCAGTAAATTATTATTATGGTGTTGGTAATGATTATGGACGATATACAATGGGGATTATTAATGGCGTTCAAAAATCTTATAAATTATATAAAGAGGCGTCTTATTCATCACCAGTCATTCATACTTTAGGACAAAAAACAAATGGTGTAACAAGTCCGCGTACATATAACTTGGCAGTTGTTATTTTGGATACTGTCACTGACTCTGCTGGTAACAGATGGTATAAAATTCAATCTGATACAGCATTAAACTCTTCAAGAACTGATACTAATTGGGATGGCATATATAACTTTAGTAAGGATTATTATTTCATTCCTACATCAAATGTAACAGTTATTAATCAAGGGAACGTAAAAGTTCCATCATATTATACTGGCGATGTTAATGGAGATGGAAAAGTATCATCATTAGATTATATACAAATCAAAAATCATATTATGAAAACAAAAGTTTTAAGCGGTGATGCATTGTTAAGAGCTGATGTTAATGGAGATGGGAAAGTATCATCATTAGATTATATTAAAATTAAAAATCATATTATGGGAACAAATAGATTATTTTAGTAAGGAGAAAATAGATGAAAAAAAATAAAATAATTAAAGGGCTGCTTTTTTCAACGGTATTTGCTGTTTTGATGAATTTAAGCTGTCTTAATGTATTTGCAGCATCATTCTCAGTGAGTGCAAGTAAATCTTCAGTAACTCCTGGTGGAAAGTTTACTGTAACAATATCTGTTGGTGGGGCAGGCCAGTTTAATGTATCAGCATCAAATGGGTCAGTTTCAACAACTAGTGTCTTTGCTGATGGAAGTGCAAGTGTGACGGTGACTGCTGGGCAATCAGGTAAAACAACTGTAACTGTATCTGCTGTTGATGTAACAGCTACAGATGAAAGTCCTGTTACAGGAAGTAAATCTGTTTCAGTAAGTATAAAAAGTTCTTCAAATGGCGGTGGTAGTTCTTCAAATGGTGGATCTTCAAATGGAGGAAATTCATCTGGAGGATCAAGTGAAACGCCTAAGGAAGATACACGTTCTAAAGAAAATAATCTTTCTTCATTAAGTATCTCTTCTGGAACTTTGTCACCTGTATTTTCAGCTGATAAAACAACGTATAAAGTTGATTTAACAAGTGATATCAAAAAAATCACTATAAATGCTAAAGCTAAGGATTCTAAGGCATCTGTTTCTGGTACAGGAGAACATGAACTTAAAGTCGGTGAAAATAATTTTGTTATAACAGTTAAAGCAGAAAATGGATCAAAAAAAACATATACCATTTCAGTGTATGTGACTGAGAAACCTAGTGTTTTTTTGAAAATGGGTGATCAGAATTTAGGTGTTTTAAACGATTATTCTAAAGTGGATGTTCCCAAAGGATTTGAAAAAACAAAAATAACAATAGATGGAAATGAAATTTCTGCTTTGAAAAATGATACACTTGGGTTGACAGTTGTTTATCTACAAAACGAGACACAGGGAACTGGGTTTTATATATATGAAAATAATAAAATTGTAAGAAAATTTGAAACAATTACTGTTAATGGGAAACTTTATATTCTTATGGATGCTCCTCAAGACTTGAAAGGACTTCAGGGATTAAAGTCTGGAAATATAAAAATCAGTGAAGTGGAAATTCCAGGTTGGACATTTAAAGATAAAGATTTAAAAGATTATAGCGTTGTTTACTTAATGAACGAGTTAGGTGAAAAATCTCTTTATACTTATGAGGCTACGGAGCAGACACTTCAAAAATTTAAGGCTTCTGAGTCAGCTGATAATAGTGTTCTTACATATATTTTCATTGGAACAACTGTAGTATTTGCTGCTGGAACTGGAGTATTAGCGTATCTTTATTTCAGTTTTAAAAAGAAATCTATATCTGCCATAAAAGATTATTATGATAAAAAAAATCAAGGTGAGTAACCTTGATTTTTTATAACTTATGCTGTCTATAAAATTCTCTTAAATGAATTCTATCTTGTTCACTTAAATCTTTTTTCTTGATTCCTTGGATGGTAGCTTCTAAAGCAAGCAATCGATGGATACAAGCTGAAGAATCTATTTGTTGAATTCTTAGCCATGCTTCCTGGCTACCAATATCTTGTAATTGATCTAATGTATCAATTCCAACTTGATGAAGCTGTTTTTCAACAACTGGGCCAATATTAGGATATTCAGATAATTTTTTCATAGTTCTATTCCTCCAATTTCATATTTTCATATTCTTGTAAAGTTATAATAATATCGTTATATATCTGCTGATTTAAATACTCTTTTAATTCTGTAGGGTGAACGAATTTAAAGTCAGTATGTTCATCAGAAATAACAACATTATCATTTGTAGGAATTGTTAAGAAACCTATACCTACAGTTTGATAATGAGGACGTATAGCAGTGAATGTGTAGACTGGCTTTAATATTTTAATGTCCAAATTTGTTTCTTCTTTCAATTCGCGAGTTAAAGCTTGATGTGGTGTTTCTCCATATTCTAAACCACCACCAGGGAGTTCCCAATACCCTAGACCATCAGTCGATGGTTTGATTTTCTTAAGAATAAGGACTTTATGATTATAAATGACAATTGCTTTCACAGTTATGTGAAATCTGATATTTTCCATCTTTATATATCCTCCAATTACTCATATCATACCACTTTTTTATAAAATTGTATCGTTTTATTTGAATATTTGATATAATGTTTAATGAGGTGATTTTATGATCGATTTTTTTGAAGAGGCTAACAAGAGAAAAGAAGATATCATAGCTGATATTGAGAGGCTTTGTGAAATACCATCAGTATTGGATGAAGCGACGTCAAATGAAGGGCAACCATTTGGAAAGCCTTGCCGTGAAGCATTGGATCTTATGTTGTCAATAGGGGAAAGAGATGGTTTTAGAAGTGTTAATGTTGATGGGTATGCTGGTCATATTGATATAGGGGAAGATGAAGAAACATTTGGAATATTAGGACATTTAGATGTTGTACCCTGTAATGAACATGGATGGAATACTGATCCATATCATGTAACCATTAAAGATGGCAAACTTTATGGTCGAGGTGTTGCTGATGATAAAGGTCCTTTGATCGCTGGTTATTATGCTGCAAAAATCATACATGAATTAAACTTACCTGTAAAAATGAAAACAAGAATTATTTTTGGTTGTAATGAAGAAAATGGTTCTAAATGTATGCAATATTATTTTACAAAGCAACCATACCCTAAAATGGGGTTTACACCTGATGCTGAGTTTCCTGTTGTTTATGGAGAAAAAGCTGGAGTTAATTTCCAAATGAAAGGTGAGATAGAAAAAGATAATATTATAGGTATTTATTCTGGATCACGTGCAAATATTGTACCAGAGACATGTGAGGCTTATATTTCAGGTCATTATAAACAATATAAAGAGGATTTTATTCATTATTTAAATCAACAAGGTTTGCAAGGCTCTTTGGAAGAAGAAGGGAACCATACAAGATTGACATTAATTGGAAAATCAGCTCATGCTTCAACGCCAGATGCAGGAATTAATGCTGCAGTTTATATGTGTCATTATCTTGCAACTATTTCTGAGAACCAATTAGTGCATTTTGTTGATGATTGTTTTTATCAGGATAATTATGGTAAGAAACTTGGGATTGCATTTAAAGGTTTAATGGGGGACTTAACTGTTAACTTAGGTGTCCTTAATTATAAAGATGGATATGCGAGTTTAGTTGTTGATATGCGAGTTCCTCATGAAATGACAGATGAACAACTAACGATGCCAATCGTTCAACAGCTCAATAAATATGGGTTAGAAGAAACGCATGAGTTAGGGAAGGCTCTATATATTGACCCACAAAGTGATCTTGTCCAAAATTTACACAGTGCCTATGTTGAATTTACTGGTGATCATATTCATCAGCCTCAAGCGATTGGAGGAGGAACATATGCAAAATCTATGCCAAATTGTGTTGCGTTTGGTGTAGAATTTCCAGGTACTGATAATAAGATTCATCAGAATAATGAAGAAATATCTATTGATGATTTGTTGAAAGCAACTGCTATCTATGCGAAAGCACTTTACAATTTAATTAAGAAATAGGGTTTTCCCTATTTCTTATTGCTTATTTTATAGATATTATGTTATAATAATTAAGCGTCATGCAGGCGTGGTGGAATGGTAGACACGCTATCTTGAGGGGGTAGTGGACGTACGTCCGTGTGAGTTCAAATCTCATCGCCTGCACCAATATAATTTATAAATATATATAATTTTTTGATATTGCAGCTGTGGTGGAACTGGTAGACACGCTATCTTCAGGCGGTAGTGGATAATATCCATGTGAGTTCGAGTCTCATCAGCTGCACCAAATAGTTATCTAAGAGATAATTTATGAAATCTTTGTGATTTTGTGAATTGTCTCTTTTTTCGTTATATAAAGCGGTTTGAGAGACAATGAAAAGATATTAAATCAAATATATTGCATAACGAAGGAGTGAGAAGAAAGTAGCAATATAAATATCAAATTATTTAAGTCTCGTTACAAATCAAAATAATAAAAATTTGAAAAGTTAAAAAAAGAACGAAAGAACAAAAGAACAAAAGACAAA